>NVUQ01000062.1 GCA_002401955.1 Flavobacteriales bacterium
TAAAATATTTGTCTTTAAAAAATTCACAATTGAAACTCACAAGGTGTTTAATGTGGATATGTGGGAGAAAGGGGGGGACAGAAAGTTGGAGTTCTCTTTYGATGCAAAAGATATATTAAACATCAAAAAWTTAAATTAAATTMTATGAAAAAATCAKTTTTAATTASCCTTCTTTTTTTATGCTCTTTAGGGGTTTATTCACAAAGTATGAGRCATTATAAAGGGGCTTCGGGTATAGATGCYACAATACACTTGACAAAGTTTTCACCAGCMTACAGTATTGCCTATAGTAARTATATAAAAGAARATTTAATCTTTAAGRGTAAAATAAATTATGAGTCAGGGGTAATTGGTCTAACTAATTATWCAACATTTTTTTTAATGCCYTCYGTAGCTTATAGCCCTTTAAAGTATAAATCTTTGCTMTACTTTAATCTCGAAGGWGGAATGTTTGTGGGCTTAGAAATGGGAAGTAATYCAGAGTTTGTTCAAACAGARTCTACGTTTTTATACGGTTTAAAYWTGGGCATTGAAACCGAARTCTTCATACATAATAATATTGCAATMATYACAAATATCAATGAGCTAATAAGYTTTAGTTCAAARTTTGGAAACCTACGTTATCAGATCGGTTTTGGTCTWAGAATCTTTATAAAATAAAAATCATGAAATCCACTAAAACAATTATATTATTTACAATCATTATTATGCTGCTTTCTTGCGATAAGCGAAAAGACTTTTTCGAAGAATTAAACGAAGCTCCTGTTGTATTATTAAATTCAAGAGATAATGTAGGATCAAACCATGCTGCATACACAACAGAGGTTCTCGATTCTTTTAAATTATCAAATGGAACATATATATTAAATATACTTTCAACAGATGAATCAACAGGCAGCAAACTGTCAGCCTATATAAATCCAACAGGGCCTTATATATTGAATCAATCACCGCCAATTATTAATGGAGAAAATGAAGAAATAGCAGCACAAATATTATTTACCCCTACTGTTATAGGTACATATATATACAATGTTAAAGTGGTTGATAAATTTAATATTGAATCAGAGGCTACCGCTAAAATAGAGGTGTTTAATAATTTACCTCCAGTTAGTCCATCTTTAATAATTACGCCTGATCCATTATTAAACATATACGAACATAAATTTAATGCAAGTGCTTGTTATGATAGAGACGCTAAATATGGAGGAAAGGTGGTTAAGTATAACTGGCAAGTTGATGCTAATTATAATGTTGAAACAGAATTTAATATTATTAAATACATATTTCCGTGGCCAGGATCATATGTAGTTCGTGTTCGTTGTCAAGATAATGATGGGGCTTGGTCTCCATTTATTTCTAAAACATTTATTGTAATCTAAAAACCCTAAAATAAAAAATTATGAAACTATATATAAAAATATTACTGGTAAGTATCTTATCTAATGTTAATGTAAACGCACAAACCCTTGGAACTTTTAATAAAGTAGATGATTTTTCTCTCGGCAATGATAAGAATACTGAGATTATATACACAGAAGAGAAAGGAGACAGTTTATTATTGATCGGCAGCGTTAACTCTAGCGGTACACATGTTAGTACACATTATGGAGGTTATGATGTTTTTATTGCAATATTAGATTCAAGTAGAAATATAGTTTATAGCCAAACAATAGGGGGGGGAGGTAATGATATATTAGGAAGTGTTGTTAAAGATAATTCGGGAGGGTATCATTTATTAGCTCGTTCAAACTCCCGAATATCAGGCAATAAATCAATAGAATCATATCCCTTATCATCTTTTCCAAACACACTTATGGATCATGAAATATGGCATATTAAATTAGATGTGAACTTATCAATAACTGGTCAATATGTTTATCACCCAATGAATAGCCCTTTATATGTTCCATCAGCAACAGTACAGGGTGTAACGATAACAGATGTAAAGGCAATATTAAATCATTTAACAAATGATATAATAATTGCATGTTGTTGGGCTTTAAATTGGCAAGGGCAAGGGGATGGTTATTCTAATTTACTCCAAGTAAATTATCAGGGTGTTACAACATTATTTAGCCAACCGATATTCCAGGTTGCTAAAAGTAGTGGTTGTGGTAATGGTATAAATACTCGATCTACGAAGTTAAGCATAAAGCAACTTACTAATGGAGAAATAATAGTGTATGGCACATACTCTATGGATAATTGTGATATGACTACTGGAATCAATAACATAGCTAAACTGAACAGCTCTAGTTTATTAACTATTAATTATAGACGTTTAGTTACTTATTACCATAAATCATATATGATTCATAGTGTTGAAGAATTGCCTAATGGCAATATACTAGCTATATCAACAAGTAGGGCTGCAATATCTGGTGATAGGAATATTCCTGGAAGAATAAGTCCGGGTTCGACCGAGAATACAGATATATGGGTTTGTGAATTAGACGGTAATTTCTCAATTATTAATGAGTGGGCTTATGGTACTAATAAGGGTATAAATACAAACTCAGTCATAAAATCTCAAATAATAAACAATTCTCTTTTAATATTATCATCTGCTTATGGTGGTGGTGCTAGTGGGGTTGGACTTGACAAAACGGCATCAACAAATGGAGGTTCAGACTATTGGCTATTAGATATTGATCTAACAACAATGCTTGTTAATAATGATAAAAGCTATGGCGCTAATGATGAAGAATTGGTTACTAATTTATATTTAAGTAATGATTACTTATACTTTGTCGGTAAATCTTTTTCCAACATATCATTACCTGATAAAACCATCCCTCAAATAAATTTATTTAATACCTCATATGATGGATGGATTGTTAAAACTGAACTGTGTAATATAAATACACCATTATTGTTAGGGCAACAGTTAAATCCATTTTTAAATAATTACAAAGTAGAAGCTTGTGGAACTGATGATCTTCAGTTTACAATTGATAATCCAAACCCTGATTATTATTATGAATGGACAGATATTAGTGGAGCCGTAATAGACACAGGCAATACTTTTTTATTAAACCATCCAACAAGCCCATATGCTGGAATATTACAAGAAACAGTTCAAGTATATGCTATAGATAGATTAACATTATGTAAAGGAGGTGTTAGAGATATAAAAATTGTTTATGCTAAATATTTAGCTGCGCCTAATTTATTTAATGCCCCATTACCTTTGTCGTGTAAAAATAATACTGTTCAATTGGTGGCAGACGTGAGTTTTTATAATAATAATGTATTTAATTGGTATCAATATGATTATAACAATCCTTTTTCTAATGCAAATAATACATATTCATTGCCCTTATATAATGACACTAATTATATATGGTTAAACACTTATGATTCAACATGTATTCTTCCTGGTGGCATGGGTTCATGTTTTCAAAAAATATATTGTGAAACAGCAACTAATGTTATTAAAGTGTTTACCGAAATGGTTAATCAACCAACGATAAACACGCCCCCTCCTGTTAATTGTGTTACAGATTCCTTTTTATTTACAACAACATTTGATGCAAACCTTTTAAACTATAAGTGGTTTGATGACATAAACTACATAGATAGTATTTACGATGGAACAAGTTACTCCTATAATATAATTGAGACAGACACAATATATGCTGTTGGTTACAACAGTAATGGGTGTCCATCTATTCCTCTTGCCATTATTATGAATACAAACGAATTGTACCCTTCTTTTACAACAACAGATACAGTAATTATTGAAGGTTCGTACCAAGAATTTATTAATACAAGTAGTTCAAAATATGGAATAACAAGCTATCAGTGGGATTTTGAAGATGGTTTGGTTAATCATGATTCAAGCACTTTTCATTACTTCTATCAACAAGGATATAATGATGTAACATTAACCTTAACAGATAGTGTTGGTTGTATTAATAAAAAGGTTTTTGATAACTATATGAAAGTTACCCCTTGTTTCTGCAATAAATCAAACAAAATATCAGGTGCTAATGTTTATCCAACTTTATTTACGGACCACCTTAACATTGAATTTGATTTAGAAAATGAGTATAGATTAATATTATACAGCTTAACAGGGCAATTAATATTTGATAAATATACAACTGAATTAAGTTTAAGAATAAACAATCTAAACGTTCCTAAAGGCACTTATATTTTAAAAATAATAGGTAATAACGGCTATCTAGGAACTTCAAAAGTTATTAAATTATAAATAAACACCCTTAACCAAAAATTATGAAAAAAATATTAAAAAGTGCAGCATTATTAATAATGCTAACTGGAAGCACAAGCCTTTTTTGCCAAAATAACTCTGTTGGAATTGGAACATTAACCCCTGATAATTCAGCAATACTTGAATTGGAAAGTGTAAGCCAGGGATTTTTAATGACAAGATTAAATACTAGTCAAATAAACTCAATAACAGCCCCTTCCGAAGGTGTAATTGTCTATAATTTAGACGATAAATGTTATTGGTTTCAAGAAAATAATTCTTGGAAAAGAATCTGTAATACAGATAGCCTAATAACTTTAATTAATAACTTAGGAGATACTATTGGTTATATTTATGATTCTTTAGCTGTTCACAATACTAACATTTCTAACAACACAAGTAATATTACATTGTTAGGAGATACTATTGGTTATATCTATGATTCTTTAGCGGTACACAATACTAATATCTATAATAACACAACTAATATTCAAAACTTATCTGATTCCTTAGGTTGGGTTTATGATTCATTAATTGTCCACAACAATAACATTTTTAATTTATTTGATTCAATAAGCGTAATAAATAATAATATCGGTATAATAGATTCAACCTTACTTGAAAAATGGGATTTAAATGGAAATACGGGAACTGATCCAAATTTTAACTTTTTAGGTACTACCGATAATGTTGACTTGGTATTTAGAACAAACAATATTGAAAAAGCAAGGCTTTTAACAAGTGGCGAATTTGGTATTGGAACTAATGCACCGACAGAGTTATTAGACATTAATTCAAATGCATTAAGATTAAGAAATGGTGCAATTTTAGATTATGTTTTAACAACAGATGTAAATGGAGTAGGAACATGGCAAGACATTACCACCAACACAACACTAACCCCTTTTCTTACTAATGATTGGCATATTTTAGGTAATACAGGAACTAGTGCAACTGTTAATTTTCTCGGAACTACTGATAGTGAAGATTTAGTGTTTAGGACTAACAACACAGAAAAAACAAGGCTTCTAACAAGTGGAGAATTTGGGATTGGAACTAATGCCCCAACAGAATTATTAGACATCAATTCCAACGCATTAAGATTAAGAAATGGTGCGACATTGGATTATTTGCTAACAACTGATATTAATGGAGTAGGAACGTGGCAAGACCCATCAACTAATTCAATTTTAACTCCTTTCCTTACTAATGATTGGCATTTAACAGGAAATAGTGGAACAACAGCAGGAATTAACTATATAGGAACAAATGATAATGTAGATTTCATAGTTAAAACAAACACGATACAAAGAATTATAGCTAAAGGAGCTAATGGATATGTTGGCATAGGAATGGGTATAACTAATCCAAGAGCAAGTCTAGAAGTAACTGGTAATGGATTATTAGTTTCGTGGGATGGTACAGGTACTCATATACCTGCTCTTGGAGAAGGTCAGTGGATCATGTACGATAATATTAGAAACGCATTTAGGGTTGGAAGAACAACCGTAGGAGCAGAATTTGACCTAATACATAGAGGTCAAGGCTCTGTTGGTTTAGGTATAGGAAATAAAGTTGCAGGAGCAGCTTCATCAGCAATGGGACAACAAAATGATGTTTCAGGTAGGAGCTCGATTGGTTTAGGAGCTGCAAACACTATAACACACAGAGGCTCATTTGTTTTTGGTACAGGAGGAATATCAACTGCTGATTATGAGTTCGTTTGTAAATTTTATGGTGGTTATAAATTTTATTCAAATAATGCAATAACTTCAGGAGTAACTTTAGCTCCAGGTTCAGGTACATGGGCATCAGTTTCAGATGTTACCCAAAAAACGAATATTACCGAATTAAATTATAATAATATACTTGCCAAAATAAAATCATTAAAAATAAAAAAATGGTCTTACATAGGACAAACAGTATCAGGACAAGACAAATACATAACTACTACAAATCCTGAAGGTAGAACGATTGAGATTCCATTAACAAATCTATATGAAAAGGACATATATCATGTGGGAGTTATGGCGCAAGATTTTTATAAAGAATTTGGGTTGGGAGAACAAGAAACAACTATATCTGTTTTAGATGTTGCAGGGATTAATACTGCTGCAATAAAAGCATTACTAGAAAAGATAGAGAAATTAGAAGAAATAATTGAAAATTTAGATTGTAAATGAAAAATTACTACTCATTAATTATCGTAATACTAATTATAGCCATTTACATTGTATCTGTAAATTTTGGTTTTATTTTAGATGATAACTATTTTATAGTTAATAATCTATACGTAAAAAAAGGTTTATTCGGAATTAGTGATATAATTTTTAAAGCTCCTGAAATTATAATGGAAGAAGGTCAAACCACCATATATTCATATAGACCTATTTCACATATAATATTCGCTACTATATATCATTATTTTGGTCTAGATGCTCGTATATTTCATATTATAAATATAGCAGCCTTCGCAACTACAGGCTTGTTGTTGTTTAAATTATTAAAAGATATAATATTTAAAAACTATAATATATTATTATCATTTATTATAACACTAATATTTGTATCACATCCTTTAACTGTTGAATCAGTTGCCAACATTAAAGGTTTAGATGATGTATTATCTTTATTATTTTTTATTGCATCCTTCATAAATATATTTAAATACCTTCAAAAGAAAGAATCGAAAACCCTAATATACTCTACTTTATTTTTCCTACTAGCATTGTTTTCAAAGGAAAACACATTAATGTTGATCATTATAATTCCTTTTATTAGCCATTATTATTATGATCATAAAATAAAAACATACTTACCTCTTATTATAAGTTTTTCAGGCGTTATATTAATCTGGATATTATTAAAATATAAAGTCAACGATGGATTATTATACGAAAAACCAAGTTATTTTTTTCTGAATAATAACTTGATATTATATCCTTTTTTTAAAAGAATGATATATGCTATTTATATACAATTTGAGTATGTAAAATTGCTTTTCATTCCAATTAATTTATCATGTGATTATAGGTTTGGTTATTTAGAAACAAAAAGCTATTCCAACATAATTATATATGCACTTGCATATGTAATTATGTTAATTTCTATTTTATATAAAATCATAAAAAAGGAGAAAAAACATTTTCAATTATTTTTCTTGTTTTATTTAATAATGATCATACCAGTTAGTAATATTTTATTTTTAATTGGAACACCTATGGCAGAAAGACTTACTTTAATACCAAAATTAGGTCTGATAATATTTATTTTTATTTCAATAATGAACCTTTTAAAAATAGACTTATCAAGCTTTACTTTTAAAAATAATAAAACTATAGTTTCTTGTTGCTTTATTATTGTTCTAACATTTTCATTACTTTCTTTTCAAAGAGTAAAAGATTGGGAAAATATGTACAAATTAATTTCATCTAGTATAGATAATAACAACTCCTTATACATTAAAAGGAGTTATATAATCGAGTTGTTTAACAATAAAGAACTAAATAAATCAGATAGAAGTAAAAAATTAAATGTGGCAGCTAATCAATTATTAAAACAAGTAAAAGACAACCCTATTCTTTTGAAGGATTATTATGTTGTTGCCCTCTCAAATTTTATTTTAAACAACTATGATAAAACTATAACAATCATAAACGAAGCGAACAACTTTACCAATGAAGATCAATTATTATTAGCATTATCCTATGAAAAATTAAATAATCCGAATAAATCAATAGCTATATATAATGAACTTTTAAAGGCTTCAAAAGATAGTAACTCAAAAGCATCTGCATTATATAACAAAGCTCTATTAAATTACAAAATAAAGAATTATGATAAAGCGTTAAAGGATTTTTTATTAGTTCAAGAAATAGATCCAAATCACCAAGAATTACAATTATCAATTGCACTCGTGTATACTGTTCAAGAGAAATACAAACAATCATTACCGCACTATGAAAACTTCCTAAATAAGTTTCCAAACAACAAACAAGCAAAACAAAATTATATAGAAATATCTAATTACATTAAAACAAACAAATAATTATGAAACCTTTATTAATCATTTTATTATTATCTATAATTGGAATTAATAGTGTTGAAGCTCAATTGTTAGCCAACCTTGGTCAAACAATTTATACTGGAGATAACGCAATAGTAAAAATTGAAGGCTCAATATTAAACGACTCTTTAGGGGTGATTAATCATAACGGACTAGTCTCTATT
>NVUQ01000063.1 GCA_002401955.1 Flavobacteriales bacterium
TTTAACTAAACCTACTAACAAAAAAACTTTTAAACTTTATGAACTTTCTAACTTTATGAACTTGTTAACTTTAAAGACTTGATAAACTTTCTAACTTTATGAACTTTCAACTTAATAAACTTTTAAAATAACTTAAAATGAAAAAAATACTATACATCATCATACCAAGTATAATCTTAGCAAGCTGTTCTAGTGAGCCTGAAATTAAAATTGAAGAAGCTGAAGTTATTGCAGACCCTATTGATACTTTTGAAGAGCGTGTTGCAGAAATTGATAAACACAGTAGTATTTTATTTTCTGACAGTTTAAACTTTAACTCAAAATCAGCTAATGATTTACTGGCTGCTTATGAGGAATATATTAAGCATCACAGCTTTCAGGCTAACTCTTTAGATTATCAATTTAAAGCTGGCGAATTAGCTAAATCGTTAAACAAACCACACGTTGCTATTAAACATTTTAACGATTTAATAGAAAGAAAACCAGATCATGAAAAAGCTGGATTAGCCTTATTTTATAAAGCAATGATTATTGGAGATATGTTGCATGAAGATGAATTAGCAAAAGCAACTTACCAAGAGTTTATAGATACTTACCCTGAGCATCCTTTTGTAGAAAGTGCCAAAGCTTCTATAGAATTACAAGGGAAATCTTTAGATGAAATTGTTGCTGGATTTGAAGAGAAGAATTCGTAAGTCTAATACGTCATTGCGAGGCACGAAGCAATCTTATCATTTAAAGTGAGATTGCTTCGTGCCTCGCAATGACGTAGTCACTTTACTTCACCAACGTAATATCCTCAGGAGTAATAACAATTTTACGCTCTTTATAAAGCATGCCCGCAGCACGCCTAAAGGCTTTTTTACTTACCTGAAACTCTTTGTAAATAACTTCAGGTGTACTCTTATCAGAAAAATTGAGTTTACCATCTTCTTTTAATAACCTTTCGTAAATTTTATTTGCTAAAACTTCAACTTCAGATAAAGTAGAACTGTTTAATGTAATATCAAGCTTATCATCTTTACGAACACGTTGTAAATAACCTTTCATCTTTTCGCCTATTTCTATTGGCTTAAAAACTTCATTCTTAAACACCATTCCGTAGTGTTTCTGGTTTACAATAACCTTATACCCTATTTCGGTTTCTCCACTCACCAATAAATTTACTTGATCGCCAGTTTTAATTTCTAATTTATTCTCTCGGATAAAACGCCCCATTTTGGTAGTACCAACCATACGGTTAGTCATCTCATCTTTATATAAATAGATTAAGTAACGCTTACCAGAGGTCATTCTTAAAAATTGCTCAGAAAATGGAACCATTAAATCTTTTTCCATCCCCCAATCAAAAAATGCTCCGTACTGATTCACATCAATACATTTTAAAAAAGCACATTGGTTCAATTTTATTTTTGGTTCTAAAGTTGTTGCTATTGGTCTATCTTCAGAATCAGTATAAATAAATACCTCAACCATATCTCCCATAGCAATATCTGTTGGAACATATTTATTGGGTAATAAAATCTCTTTACCATCATCGGTAATTAAATAAACACCTTGTGGAGTATCCTTTAATGCTTCTAATTCTAATATTTGACCTACTTCTTTCATTTCAATTTGTGTTTAGTGTCTAGTGTTTGGTTTTTAGTGATTAAATGTATCCATACACCAAAAACTAAATACAATTCACCAATTTACCCTCTGTAAAATACTATTTCATTTTCTGATGATGCATCTTTATTGTAACAATAACCAGCAGAATCAAAACCAATTAAATCTTCTTTTCTTTCTATTTTGTTTTTAATGATGTATGAAGCCATCATTCCTCTAGCTTTCTTAGCATAAACCATAACCGTTTTATACTGTCCGTTATTAAAATCTTTAAAAACTGGAGTTACAACCGTTGTATCTAGCTTTTTCTTGTTAACGGATTTAAAATATTCGTTAGAAGCTAAATTTACTATAACATTTTCTTTCTGATTGGCTAAAACACCATTAATATCATTAACTATTTTGTCTCCCCAAAATTCATACAAATTATTATTTCTACCAACTTTTAGCTTTGTTCCCATTTCTAGTCGGTAAGGGTGAACCAAATCATAAGGCTTTAGAATTCCATATAACCCAGAAAGGATTCTTAAATTACCTTGAGCATATTCCTTTTCTTGTTTCGAAAACGATTTTGCATCTAAACCGGCATAAACTTCTCCGTTAAATGTTAGTACAGCAGGGTTTACATTTTTCGTGTGATCAGTATGCCAACTGTTATATCTACTAACATTTAAATCAGATAAAGCAGGACTAAGCTTCATTAATTCGCTTAATTTTTTAGAAGAATATTTTCTTAGCGATTTGATTAGTTTCTCCGAATCTTCAACAAAAATTGGAGCAGTACAATTATCTAACAATTGTTGCTCTTCATTTAATTTTTTTGCTGGAGAAAGTAGTACTAACATATTCCGTAATTTTAGCTTACAAAAATAACCCGAATTTATGAGTAATTCTAACAAAGATTGGTCGAGTATTCTAACTCCTGAGGAATATAGAGTAATGAGAGAAAAAGGAACGGAAAGACCTTTTACTGGAGAATATTACATCCATAATGATAATGGAATTTATAAATGTAAAGGTTGTAATCAAGAACTTTTTTCTTCTTCATCTAAATTTGATGCTGGATGTGGGTGGCCAAGCTTTGATGAAGAAATTGAAAAAGGAAAAATCAAAGAGATTTCAGATAAAACACATGGAATGGTGCGTACTGAAATTGTTTGTGCTAATTGTGATACTCACTTAGGCCATGTTTTCAATGATGGACCAACAAACACAGGGTTAAGATATTGTGTAAATTCTATTAGTTTGGATTTTGAAGATAAATAATAATCTACCTCCCAAAGAAATCAGTTCCCATCCCCATAAAACCTGTAGAAAAAGGACTATTCTGTCTGTTCATGTAAGGGTTCCTGTCATTTATTCTAACTTCTGCCTGAATAGATAAAGTTTCACTCACTTTATATTTTACATAACCCGAACAACCTAAATTCTCTAAACCATTACCAACATCTAACGATGTTCCATTAAGAGCGTCATAAGCCGTAAAATCATAAAAAACAGAACCTCCAACTGACAATCTATGCGATAATTTATATTCAGCACCAACAAAAGCATTGTATTGAGAAATGTTACCCGAAAATAACTGATATTGATAGTCTGCAATAACAGGAACATTATTAACCGTACTATTAATGTACATTAAACCTCCATTTACTTTTAGTTTAGGGGAAACATCATAGCTTATCATAGGCTTATAATAAGTACTAAAATAATCGCCATAAGTACCTTTACCAAAGCCTACTCCCATACCAAAACTATAATGCATTTTATCCTTAGTCGATAAGGAATCAAAAGGAATAACATAATCAGGATTTTCAATTACATAATCATCAACCTCAGTAGTATCTGTTTGTGCCGTAGCAACAAACGAAAAAACTGAAAACAGAATAATATAAAAAATCCTTTTAATCATAACTAGTTGTAAAAATACTAAATCTAAACCATTTGCTACTAAGCAACTACCTTTTAACTTTTTTTAACAAACAAGTTACAATTTAAAGAAAAATGGCACGTAAATTGAAAAGATAATCCCTATAAATAATTAATGTATTCTGTCAGTTTGAGTATTTTTTTATTTTGTTCTCGATACATCCGTCAACTAACGGACACTCGAACTGACAAAACAAAAATTGTATCGAAAACAAAGAATTTTAAAACACAACTTATAAAACGATAAACGATGTTAGAACTTAGAAAAAGATATCTCCTATTAAAAGAAAAAGCAACTCAGTTAATGTTAGCAGGAAAAATGAAAGCTTACTTAAAAGTATTAACTGAAATTGAGCAAATGAATTTAATTTTAGTGAAAGTAAATAGTTGGTGTTAGAGAATGAAAAAGCCCGCTGATACGATTATTCAGCGGGCTTTCTTAAATAAAACCTATCTATAGTATTAAACGAATACCCTTAATTATAAAAAGAAATTTTTGTCGGAAAATCCAACTCTTCTTTTTTCATTTTTTCTAACGTTTTTACCGTATCTATCTCCCTCTCCTTTCAAAAATATAACAGCGATTAACATTAGAACTATCATTACTATTAAAACGACCATAATCTATTGTATTATCCTTTTCGTCTACAAATATACACCTTTTATCGAAACAGACCAACTTTAATCGGAGTTTTTTGTAGTTTTATCGAATAATGAAGTCTATTTATCTAATACGACATGCAGATTCAAACTGGAATAACCCAGATTATTCTGATTTTGATCTTCCTTTAAGTGAGAAAGGATTTAAAGATATTCCTATTATGGCCAACAAATTGGCTGAATTAGGTTTTAATCCGGAATTAATTGTATGTAGTCCTGCTCTGCGAACTACAACTACAGCAGAACTTCTTTTAAAATCTGCTTCTTATCTTTTTGAATCCTCTATTTATGAAGCTTCTCTGGATGATTTAATTCAATTAGTTAACGTTTTACCAAATGAATATCAAGAAATAGCTCTTATTGGTCACAACCCAAGCATTTCACTATTCTCTGATTATTTAACAGATAGTTATATGAATAATATGACTCCATGCAGTATCATAAAAATTGAATTAGAAATTGATAATTGGAATGAAGTTGTTCAAGGAATGGGAACCGAAGTTTATTCTATTTCGCCAGAAACACTCGTTTAAATTCCTTCTTTATATAAAAATTTCTTCTGTAAAGTTTGTTTTGGTTTGTATGTATAATAAACAAATCCATCTTTTATCTTTAGCTTAGATACAAACTGATAAGTCAATTTCTTTTCTCCAACAATTTTACCAGAGCTCGAATTAATTTCTTTTAAATAGTAATAACCATTTTTTAAAAACATTCCATAAATCTTTCCATTCACCTCATCCATTATTAACTTTCGTTTCCAAGAGCTTTTCTTTTTTGGTTTATGATATGTAAACTCAATTTCACCAACTTCAACCGTATCTTCTATAAACTTCCAAATCTTACTTTCTGAATGATCAAAGATGTTAATGGTATCGTTAATTACAAACAAAGGAGCATAAACCGTTTCGTATAAAAAACCATTAGAAAAACCAGTCATTGATGCTGCAACATCATATCTATCATAACCTTTTAAGCGTTTAGCCATTCGTTTAGCAAATTGCTTTTCGGCATTGCTTAAAAACTCATATTCAAAATTGTATTTCCAATCCATATCCTTATGTACCACCTCTTTTATAACAGTAACTGATGTATCTTCAGGGATAAAAGCATAGTATTTAAACCTTGGAAATTGTTTTAAAAAATCAGAAAATAATATACTGCTTTCTAAAGTATCAACTATTGGCTTTATTAATTGATTAAACTCATCCATAGGCAATTCATAAATAGATACTTTATCATTTTGAACTCCTATCCTGTAAATTTCTCTTTTACATATCAAATTAATATTTCCTAAATAATCAGTATACAATTCTACAGGTTCTCCAGGAACAAAATGTTTTGAAATAATGTTTTCACGCTCATCAACCAAATAAATTTGACTGTCTTTGTTTAATCGTTTTCCATAAACCAAAAACAAATATTTATCTTCATAAAACTCGTAATCAGCAATGTTAATTTTTGCACTTTTAAATACGATTTTTGGTTTTCCATCTTCACCTACATTAAAAACGGGTAAATTTTCTATTTTCTTTTGTATCGAAACATTTAAAAATACTGTATCCTTATTCGTAACAATTGGTTCATAATTCGTTTTATAAGTAATATGAGAAAAAACCAAGGTTATTCTTTTTCTTTTTTGAAGAACTATTTGATACTTACCTTGTTTATCAGATTTAATTATAATATTTCTTTGATTAACTTTTACATGAACATCTTCAACTCCTTTAGCAGTTTCTGAATCTATAATTTTACCTATAATAACAATATTCTCTTGGGCTTTTAGAGTTGTAAAAACCACTGAAAAAATCAATACTATTGTAAGTTGTTTAATCATAAGATGCAAGTCAAATTCTTAGTCTAGATGTAAAAATTATTCAATTCCATAAATATAGATGTTTTAATTATCTTTGGCATCCGAAAAAAGAAATGCATGACAAAAAAAGAAGAATTAAATTTCAATAAAAACGAAGATGTAAATAAATTACTAGTTACAGATTTAAATAAAAAACTAGATAACGTTTACTTAGGTGGAGGAGAAAAAAAAATTGAAAAACATCACAGCAAAGGCAAACTAACAGCCAGAGAAAGAATAGCTTATTTGCTAGATAAAAATACCGACAGTATAGAAATTGGAGCACTCGTTGGTGATGGAATGTATGCTGAACATGGTGGTTGTCCTTCTGGAGGTGTTGTTGGAGTTATTGGATATGTTAGTGATAAACAATGTATTGTTGTTGCCAATGATGCAACTGTAAAAGCTGGTGCCTGGTTTCCAATTACAGGTAAAAAGAATTTGAGAATTCAAGAAATTGCAATGGAAAACAAACTCCCTATTATTTACTTAGTAGATAGTGCAGGAGTTTACTTGCCTATGCAAGATGAAATTTTCCCTGACAAAGAACACTTTGGTCGTATTTTCAGAAACAATGCCATCATGTCTTCTATGGGAATTACGCAAATAGCAGCCATTATGGGAAGCTGTGTTGCTGGAGGAGCATATCTTCCGATTATGAGTGATGAATCTTTAATTGTTGACAAAACTGGATCTATATTTTTAGCGGGATCCTATTTAGTTAAGGCTGCTATTGGAGAATCTATTGATAATGAAACTTTAGGCGGAGCAACAACCCATTGTGAGATTTCTGGAGTTACCGATTATAAGTGCAAAGATGATCATGATTGTTTAGACAGAATTAAAAGAATGATGGGTAAGATTGGTGAATCTGTAAAAGCTGGTTTTAATCGAACTAAATCAAAAGCTCCAAAACAAAAAGTGGAAGATGTTTATGGAATTCTTCCAGATACATGCAATTCCAGTCTTTGCTACCTTGTCCATAGCTTTTGTTCGCACTTGAACTTCAATTGGAGTGCCATTGGGTCCGAGCAAGCTTGTGTGTAACGATTGATAGCCATTGATTCGTGGAATGGCGATATAGTCTTTGACTTTTCCTGCAATGGGTTTGTAGATTTGGTGCACCACACCTAAAACYTGGTARCAYTCYTCCRCCTGATCAACAATGACCCTGAGCCCRTATACGTCAATGACTTGGTCAAAGGACAGCTTTCTGTTTTTCATTTTATTGTAAATACTGAACAATGCTTTTTCTCTGCTCTGAATTTCTACATCAAGACCTGATTTTTTAAGGTTTCTACTAATTCTTCTAACAATTGTTCCAAGCGTTCGTTTTTGATTTCCAAGTTTACGTTTTAATGATTTCTGCAGGATTTTATATCGCCAAGGGTAGGCGTAGCGGAAAGCCTCACGCTCCAGGACAGTTTTCATTTGATAAATGCCAAGCCGATTTGCAATTGGAGCGTAAATCTGCAGTGTTTCTTTGGCGATTTTGAATTGTTTTTTTCGCTCAAGTGCATGCAGAGTTTGAATATTGTGCAGCCTGTCTGCAAGCTTAATKAAAATCACGCGTATGTCTTTAACCATTGCCAGCATCATTTTTCTGAAATTTTCTGCTTGTGCCTGGTTGCTTTCTTCATACTCTATTTGATCCAATTTACTTACCCCATCAACCAAAGTTAATATTTCTTTTCCAAACTCTTTGGCTATGAAGTCGGTGCTTAATGCTGTGTCTTCCAATACATCGTGAAGCAACCCAGCGGCAATGGATTCTTTGTCTAAATTAAGCTCCGCAAGTGTTCTGGCGACTGCCACAGGATGGTGAATGTAGGGTTCCCCAGTTCTTCTGGATTGATGGCCATGGGCGATACTGGCGTAGACATAAGCCTTCTTGATCAGCTGATGATCAATATCGTCGAGATAACCTAAACCATCCAGCAACTGTTTCATAGGCTTGGGCGGTTTTCGGTCCAGCATCTCTGCCGCTTTTTCTAAGAACTGTTCCATGCCAACACAACTATTTAATAACCTCTATTTTACTCAAGGAATGGTTCGATGGGTATCTTCTAGCGTTATTTGGCCAAAAGAATTATTGAATCCAGAGCAATGTTTTAAAAATTGTTTGGGAGTTTAGTCGGAAGGAGAGAGACAGATATGCTTATCACTCTAGGGATTTAGCAAGTTCT
>NVUQ01000027.1 GCA_002401955.1 Flavobacteriales bacterium
AAAAGTGCAATATATTTATACTGCTGCAGAATTAAATGCATTGGGTTATTTTGGTGGAACCATAAAGAATTTAGGACTATTTACAACATTAACCAACACMTACMGATATGATAAAGTAAACGTTTGGTTTGGYTGTACATCACAAKCTGAYTTTCCCAATACAASTTTTATTCCTACAGCTTCRCTTACGAAAGTTAAGAACAATCAAAATAATTTAAACCCAACKGACAATGGTTGGACTATTATAAATACAACAGATTGGGATTGGGATGGAWCMTCTAATATAGTTATTCAAATTTGCCTARAGGAAGATGGTCCTGGTGATACTGGATCTAACTCTGTACAATAYCATTCTACAAGCCCTGCTTATCGTTGTATTTATGATTACTCTASCRYTGTTGCCTCTTGTAATGAACTAACTGGATCAAGAACAACGCTCAGACCAAAYMTTCGTTTWAGAATATGCTCTGMTGCTGCMCCKTCTCCTACWTACAGTTGGACAACTACTACTGGTTTAAATAACGCTTCTATAGCGAATCCTACTGCTACACCAGGCACAACAACTTCTTATGTTTTAGATGTAACCTCAGCAGGTTGTACTGGGTCTACTATTGCTCAAATAAATGTGAGTCCAGATTATACACTAAGCCCAACAGCTTCCAACTTATCCATTTGTTATGGTGCATCGGTTTCTCTTTTAGGAAACCCTAGTGGAGCTGTATCATCTACTGATTGGTCTCCGACTGGTGCTTTTGCTAATCCTACATCAACCAATCCTACTGTTACACCTACTGGACCAACAACCTATTACATTAACACATCTAACGGTTTCTGTAATAAACTAGATAGTATAACCATTAATGTTGCAGGCACGCCTGTTGGTGCTCAAGTCTCTCAACAGACTGTTTGTCAAGGAACTTCAGTAGACCTTAACACCATTTCAGCATCAGCAACCTGTGGAATAAATTATTCAAATTGTACAGGAGCTAATGTAAGTGCAGTTAGCGCAATAGGAACTGCAGCTACTTCAACTTATGGTCCCTTTTATGGTTCAACATCTACTACATTAGTTTACACTAATAAAAAACAGTACATATTTACTGCTGCAGAACTTACGGCTATGGGCTTTTCTGCTGGAATGATTACTAAATTAGAACTTGATGTTTCAACATCTACCAGTCGATCTTATGACAATATGAATATATGGATTGGATGTACATCTGAAGAGGATTACCCAACTACAACCTTTATACCTGCAGCTTCTTTAACACAAGTCTATAGTAATGCTAAATACACTACTACAACTGGATGGAATGCATTTAACATAACAGGTTATAATTGGGATGGAGCATCTAATATTGCTATACAGTTTTGTTCAAGTAATCCAGATCAAACTGGATCAGAAAATGTGCGATATACATCCACTACTCCTGTTTACAAAATGCTTTATTATAATACTTCTCTTGCTGGGGCATGTAATAATGCTACAGGTACTAGAAACTATAACCGACCAAATATGAGGTTTACGTTTTGTAGTAGTAGTTTCGGTGCTGGATCAACTTACAGTTGGTCTCCAGCAAGTGTAACAAATCCTAGTATTTCAAATCCTAGTGCTACAATTAATAGTGATATTACTTATACTGTAACAGTTACTGATCCTGCAAACCCTGCATGTCCAACATCAGGTACAGTTAATGTTTCCGTTGATACAACAAACACTGTAGTTGCATCTGATGACACTACTTATTGTTTAGGTGATCCGTCATTCAACTTAGGTGCTCAGTTCATGCTTAACGGTATTCCTACTTTAGCAGGGCAAGGAATAGGTTGTTACGACCAAACAATATCTTATGTAAATCCTGCCCTACTAAATGGAGTAAATAATTACAATTTTGCAGGGACACCAGCAGTGGCTACCGGAGGGACACTTACCGCTACAGCTTATGGCGATATGGATGGTGCTCTTGAGCGATGGACAATACAGGATGAAGGTGCCGTTACTCTTGGTACAGTTGGAGGTTCTCTTACGCAATGTGGTACTACTCACACTATTTCATGGCCATTAACTGCTGTACAATTAAATGCTTGGTCTGCTAATGGATCAATAGACTTTGCTGGTGTTGATGTAGATGGACAAGTTAATGCAACTCTATGTGCCGTTGGAGCAGATTTATTAACATTAAGATTAGAAATTGACTGTCCTGCAGTTGGTTCTGGTTATACATGGTCTCCAGGAACATACTTATCAAGTACAACAGTCCAAAACCCAACTATTACTCCATTAGGACCAATGACTTATGTGGTTACAGCTACAGGTGGCGTATGTGATGCTTATGATACAGTTAATGTAATTATATGTTCTGTATTACCTATAGAGATGTTATCGTTTGATGCAGTTTGTATGGATAATAGAGTTATTTTAGATTGGGCTACAACCACCGAAATTAACAACAGTTATTTTACAATAGAACGAAGTACTGATGCTATTAATTTTGAAACGATTGGAACAGTTAATGGTAGTGGGAACAGTGATATAATAGTTAATTATAGTTTTAGAGATAATAACCCAGTAAAAGGAAAAAGTTACTACCGATTAAAACAAACCGACTTTAATGGAGCGTATGAATATCATGAGGTAATAGCTGTAAAATGTAATCAAGATGATAACATTTCTATTTACCCTAACCCTTTTAAAAACAGCTTTACTGTTCAGTTATCAGAGAGCTCAAGTTATCCTTTTACAATAGAAGTGTATGATTATTTAGGTAGAACTATTTATAACAAAACAATAGCAACTAATCTTACAGTAATAGACATAGATGAACTGTCAACGGGGACATATTTTGTAAAAGTGTTTAATGAAAAAACTCAGGTGATAGAACGAATAACTAAAATGAAGTAATATGGAAGAAGCTCAAGGAATGGAACAAGCTCTGGGAATAATCATTACAGCTGCTGTCATAATAGTATTATTTGTCGCATCAATCCTCCTGAAATCAAGAAGTTGATGTAAACTAATTATCTGATTAAGAATTAATTAAAAAGCCAAAAAAGTGATGTACTTACTACTATTAAGTGAATGGAAAAAATAATTATAATAATATACAAAGCACTTTATCAAAAAACAACGGATATAAGTTCAAGAGAACAAATAATTGTTTCAATTATAACAATAGCTTTTATTTGCTCAATTATAACTTTATTTTTGATGGATATATAAGTATAAATAGATTAAAATATCTTTTAAGTTTTAAATGACTGAGCTTAATAGGTAGGTAAATGGCTGTCCGAAATGACGGCCATTTATTTTATATCTTTTAAAAAGTTCGATAATTAAAAAATGCTCTTTTATAGAATTAATGCAATACAACTGCATTTTTTATTCGATTAATGAGTAAAATACTCTTCTTTAACCCGACCTGCTCTCCCATACTCGATAAGGGGAGAACAGCCAAAGAGCTAAGTACTGAATACGACATCAATGATGGGATAATAAGGCGTTGGAGGCGCGAATACGTAGCTAAATCTGGTGATTTTTCAAAAAAGAGAGCAATATCTTCAGAAGAATTAGAGTTAAAAGCCTTAAAGAAAGAACTTAGAGAAGTTCGGTTAGAACGTGATATATTAAAAAGGCAGTGAGCATCTTCTCTAAGAGCGACAAATAAGATATAACTACATTTTAACTAATGGAGATAAGTATCCAGTTGTGAAGATGTGTAAGTGTATGAAAGTTAGTAAGTATTATTATTGGATTAAATTACTCCTCTCAATACAATTTAAGGGGTTTGGTTAAGGCAGTTTATTAAGTTAAACTTTTGTTATAAAAGGAGTAATTTCGTTTAACTTAATTTTACAAGAATCTTACACAATAATTAACGAAATGAAAAACATCCTGTTAATATTAATCACTTCCATCTTTTACTCATGTTCATACGAAACTGAAAAAAATAATCAAGAAAATTGCACCATGTATTACAATGGTACAATTTTAACCATGGAAGGGAAAGAACCCGCTTATATTGAAGCGGTAGTTGTTTTAAATGACGAAATTGTATTTATTGGTAATAAAGAAACTGCAAAAAAGGAATTCCAAAAAGCGAAACTATACGATTTAAAAGGCACTACACTTACCCCTGGTTTTATCGAGCCCCATCTCCATCCATCTTTAGGTTCTGCGATGATGAACTACGAAATAATTGCTCCATTTGATTGGGATCTACCTTCAGGTAAAAAAAAGGGTGTAAAAAACCAAGATGAATTTATTAAGCAAGTTGGTTTATCGATTAAAAATCGATCTAAAGAGAATGAACTATTTTTTATTTGGGGGTATCATCAGTTATGGCATGGAGAAATTTCAAGAGAACTATTAAATAAGGTTGCAGGAAATCAACCTGTCGCAATTCTTCATCGTTCATTTCATGAAATTTTTCTTAACGATGCTGCTATAGATTTAATTGGCATTAAAGAGGCTGATTTTTCAAGCAACCCACAAGTATCGTGGAACAAAGGTCACTTTTATGAAGGAGGGTGGCTTGAGCTAGTTCCTCACATGGCACAAATACTTTTTGATCAAAAAAAATATGCTTTTGGGCTTGCAGAAATGACCAAACTTATTCAATCGAATGGTATAACCACAATAGCCGAACCTGGATTTCCAAGTACAGACTTTAATTTAGAGTATTATACGTTAAAAGATGAAATGGATAAAATGCCTTTCTACGACACCTACCTTATTGCAAATGGCACTCAGTTAAATGGAATGAAAAACGGAAATGAAAACGCATTAAACTTCATTAATGAGTTGACCAAAAACGAAGAATTCTCAAACAAAAATCTTCATTTTCTCCCTAAACAGGTTAAACTTTTCTCTGATGGTGCAATATACTCTCAGCTCATGCAAATGAAAGATGGTTATACTGATGGTCATCATGGGGAATGGATGACTCCCCTTAACTTATTCAATGAACAACTTCAACTTTATTGGAAAAACAACTATAAAATTCATATACATGCCAATGGAGATTTAGGTATTCAAAGAGTTCTAGATTTGTTGGAAAAAGTTCAAAATGAAATTCCAAGAAAAAATCACAGACTAACAATTCATCATATGGGTTATTTTGATGAAGCAATAGCTCAAGAATGTAAAAATCTTGGAGTTGAAGCGTCAGTAAACCCTTATTACCTTTGGGCATTATCAGACAAATACAGCGAGCATGGACTAGGACCTGAAAGAAGTGAAAATTTAGTGGCAATAAACACCTTAATCTCGAAAGATATTCCTGTATCATTTCATTCGGATTTCTCAATGGCCCCTTTAGAACCCTTAAAGCTAGTATGGACAGCTGTAAACAGGATTAGTGCCAATGGAGTTAAACACTCTCAAAAGGAAAGAATTAAGGCTTACGATGCCATGAAATGTATAACAATTAATGCTGCACGCACATTAGACTTAGAGGAAAAAATAGGCAGTATAAAAGTAGGGAAACAGGCTAACTTCACAATATTAGAAGAAAATCCAATCACCATTTCTCCAAAAAAAATAAAGGATATAAAAATTATTGGCACCATATTTAATGGAAGAATCAATAAACTATAAAACTATTCTAAAATCACAACTACAAAAAAAAGGCTATTAGTTGGTTAACTAATAGCCTTTTTCAATTTTATAAAATTTAATGTTATTCTGCTAAAACAATAACTTTATTATTGTTTACTTCCACTACACCGCCTTTAACTGCAAAAGTCTTTTCAGAACCATTTTCAATAATTTTAATATCTCCAGCCTTAAGCGTAGATACTAATGGTGCGTGATCGTTTAACAAACCAAAGAAACCATCAGAACCAGGTAAATTGATCATCTCAACTTCTCCTTGGTAAATGTCTTCTTCTGGTGTAATTATTTCTAATTGCATAATTTTTAAGTTTTGAGTTTTGAGTAATGGGTGTTGGATTCAAAATTTCTGTCTAAACATCAACTCTAAATCCTAAACCTTATCTCATAACCTATTTTACTTCAGCTAACATTTTCTTACCTTTTTCTATCGCTTCATCTATGTTTCCAACTAAGTTGAAAGCTGCTTCAGGATATTCATCAACCTCACCATCCATAATCATGTTGAATCCTTTAATCGTATCTTCAATAGATACTAAAACACCTTCTAAACCAGTAAATTGCTCAGCAACATGGAAAGGTTGAGATAAGAAACGTTGTACTCTTCTTGCTCTGTGTACAATTTGCTTATCTTCTTCAGATAATTCATCCATACCTAAAATTGCAATAATATCTTGCAATTCTTTATAACGTTGTAAAGTTTCTTTTACTCTTTGTGCAGTATCGTAATGCTCATCACCAACGATTTCTGCTGTTAAAATTCTTGAAGTAGAATCCAATGGATCTACTGCAGGATAAATTCCTAATTCAGCAATTTTACGAGAAAGTACTGTTGTAGCATCTAAGTGAGCAAACGTTGTTGCTGGAGCTGGATCTGTTAAATCATCTGCAGGTACGTAAACCGCTTGTACAGATGTAATAGAACCAGACTTAGTAGAAGTAATTCTTTCTTGCATCGCTCCCATTTCAGAAGCTAATGTTGGTTGGTATCCTACTGCTGAAGGCATACGACCTAATAATGCAGATACTTCAGAACCTGCCTGTGTAAATCTAAAGATATTATCAATAAAGAATAAAATATCTCTACCACCACCTTCACCTTCACCATCACCATCCCTAAAATATTCTGCTAATGTTAATCCAGATAAAGCAACTCTTGCTCTAGATCCTGGAGGCTCATTCATTTGTCCGAAAACTAATGTTGCCATAGAACCTGATAAACCTTCTTTATCTACTTTAGATAAATCCCATCCACCTTCTTCCATAGATTTTTCGAATTCCTCTCCGTATTTAATTACGCCAGATTCGATCATCTCTCTCAATAAATCATTCCCTTCTCTTGTTCTTTCACCAACACCAGCAAATACAGATAAACCTGCGTGTCCTTTTGCAATGTTGTTGATCAATTCCATAATCAATACTGTTTTACCAACACCAGCACCACCAAACAAACCAATTTTACCACCTTTAGAATAAGGCTCAATTAAATCAATTACTTTAATACCTGTAAAAAGTACTTCAGCAGAAGTTGATAAATCTTCAAATCGTGGAGGGTCTCTGTGAATTGGAGAACCATTTTCTTTTGGTAAAGCAGGTAAACCATCAATTGGATCACCAACAACGTTAAATAATCTACCTCTAATATTTTCACCAATTGGCATCATAATCGGAGAACCTGTAGCTACAACTTCTACTCCTCTACTCAATCCATCACTAGCATCCATTGCTATTGTTCTCACAGTATCTTCACCAATATGCTGCTGAACCTCTAAAATTACTTTATCGCCATTAGCTCTTGTAATTTCTAAAGAATCTAGAATATTTGGAAGAACTCCATTATCTGTATTAAAACTTACATCAATTACGGGCCCAATTATTTGTGTTATTTTTCCAGTATTACCTGACATTTTTTTGCTTTTTTAGATTAAACTTATCTGTCTATATTTAAGGTTGCAAAAGTACTATTAAAAATCAAATCATTTTAACATATTTTAGATTACTTTTCTTAAAATTTTATTACTGATATTTGCAAATCAAAAACAAATACATTTAGCACAGAAATAAAGCAACTCTAGTGAAAATTTATAATTGTATTGAAGATTTCAAAACCACCAGTAAAACTGCGGTTACTATAGGCACTTTTGATGGCGTTCATAATGGTCATAAAGTAATTATTGAACAGCTTAAAAATGCTGCAAAAACCATTGATGGAGAAAGTGTTATTCTTACCTTTTTTCCTCACCCACGTATGGTACTATATCCTGACAATAATGATTTACGATTACTAAACACCATTAACGAACGAATTCTCATGCTAGAAAAATCTGGTGTTGACCATTTAATTATCCACCCTTTTTCTAAAGAATTTTCGCGTTTAAACTCTACCGAATTTGTTAGAGATATCTTAGTTAATAAATTAAATGTAACTACCTTAGTAATTGGCTATGATCACCATTTTGGAAGAAATAGAGAGGGTTCTTTTGAACATCTTCAAGAACTAGCTCCTCTTTACGGTTTTAAAGTAGAAGAAATTGCGGCTCAAGAAATACAACAGGTTAACATTAGCTCAACCAAAGTAAGGCTATCTTTATTAAGTGGAGAAATAAATGCTGCCAATCAATTTTTGGGTTACCACTATTTTATTAAGGGTACAGTTATTGATGGAAATAAAATAGGTAAAACAATTAATTTTCCTACAGCCAACATAAAAGTTGATGAATGGTACAAGTTGATTCCCACAAAAGGTGTTTATGCTGTAAAAACAATAGTAAATGGAAATGTATTTGATGGAATGCTAAACATTGGCAACCGACCAACCATAAATGAAAACAATAATGAAACGATTGAAGTAAATATTTTTAACTTTGATGAAGACATTTATACTAAAGAAATTCAAATTGAGTTTTACGATAGAATTAGGGATGAACAAAAATTTGAAAATCTCGAAAGCTTAAAAAAACAACTAGAAATTGATAAAAAGAAAGCTATACAAGTGCTTAATTAGTCTTTTACTGATTGTATTTTCCAATCATGTAAATGCTCAATTATTAGATTCAATTGCTATTGATACAGTTCCTACTTACACACTACAAAAAGCGTTAAAACAAGACCCCCTTAAGGTATACAAACTATCATTAAAAAAAATGAAGCTTTCTGAAATCCCTCCAGAAGTACTTCAGTTTAAGAACTTACAGGTGCTGGATCTTAAAAAAAATAAGTTTAAAACCTTCCCCAAAGAACTAAGCAATTTTATCTATTTACAAGAGTTAGATATTTCTGTTAACAAAATAGAAATCATTACCAAAGAGCTAGGAACACTTATCCATTTAAAAAGGTTTATTGCTAATTCAAATAAAATTGTTACTCTTCCGAAAGAAATAAAAAACTTAAAGAAATTAGAGTTTATTGATATCTGGGGTAATGATATTGGATCTTTACCGTATGAAATAAAAGAGCTAAAAGATAATTTGAAAGAAATTGATATGCGTGTTATATTAATGAGCAAGGCAGAACATCAAAAAATAAAAGATTTGCTTCCTAATACAAAAATCAGGTTTTCTAAATCGTGTAATTGTGCTTTTTAACGCTTAGATTGTAAATCTTTTCTGAATATCTAATTGCTAACTACACTTATATTTTTAATTTTGATGTTAGCAAACCATTTAATCGGGTTGTACGTTTATAAAGCTTAAATGATTAAGAAGTTTAACATATTAATTTTACTTACTATTTGCTTGATTGCTTTTAGTGCAAACGCACAAGATAAAATCCTATTTTTAAATGGGAAAGTGCTAGAAGGTAGTTTGATTGAAAAAACGGATTACGAATTTACATTTAAAGATAAAAAAGATCATCAATTTATTATCGATAAATATCGTATATTCTCTTATATCCAAAATAATAAAGAAAGTATTGTTTATGAATTCGATACACTTTCTGGTAATTTCTTAAAAGTAAAAGACATGCAAATGTTTGTTTATGGAGAAAGAGATGCATACCAAACATTTAAGCCTCGAGCCACTAACATAGGAGGCCTTGTATTTGGAGGAGCTGTCGGTTTTATAATGCAACGAGACCAAAGTTTCTTATACATACCTGCACCTTTAGTTTATACGGCATTCACTTTATTATTTCCAACAAAAGTTAACCAAAAGAAACTAACCGACACCAAATATTTAAAAGAAGATGAATATTTAAGGGGTTATGAAAGAATAGCCCGAAGCAAAAGAACGCAAGGTGCTTTAAAAACAAGTGTTATTGGTATGGCTGCCGGTTTTCTTATTGGTGTAATTGTAAACGGAAATAAAGACTAAAGCTTTGAAAGGCTTTATCGCATTTATTAAGCTCATCACCTTCTCTAATCTCTTTGTTTCTATTTGTGTTGTTGCTTTTACTCACACCATTTACATCATTTATAATTTCCCTAAAAACAATCTGCTAATAGTGCTTAGTATGATTTTTTGTTTTTCGTTTTTCACCTACAACGTACAACGATTTATCAAGTTTAAGTCAACAAATAAAGACTCATCTAAACTAGGAAAACGATTACAATGGATTAGCAAACAGAAAAACCTTCTCACCATACTTTCTATAATTTTCGGAATTATAGGTATAGGATGTTCATTTTATGTTCATTTTCTTTCTTTTGCTGTGTTAATTCCCATGGGGGTTTTATCTTTCTTTTATGTTGTTCCTATCCTCCCTTTTTATAAAAAAAGTCTAACACTAAGAGAAATACCTTACTTTAAGATTTTTATAATCGGATTCGTTTGGAGTTTGATTATTATTGGTTTGCCAACACTAAACACTTCGCATTTTCCTTATTTTAATATTGATTATCCAATAGCTTTACTCCAAGTATTCTTGTTTACAATTGCCATTACCTTACCTTTTGATATTAGAGATATTGAGTATGATAAAGCCAATAATCTTAAAACTATTCCTCAGCTTTTAGGAGTTAAAAACACCATCATCCTTTCTGAATTTCTTTTAATAAGTTCCATCATACTATTGTACATTTCAGACATAAAAAACCATCACTTTTACGGATTATTAACTGGCCACATCATAGCCATGATAGTAATATCATTCACTAAAAAAGAACGTGAAGAACTATTTTTTGCGGCAATAATTGAAGGGTTAATTATTGTACTTTATCTTTGTGTACTTATTTCGGAGTATTGTTTTTCTCTCTAATCTTTTTGTAAGTTTTTATCGCCAACATTAATAAAACTCCAAAAAGAACAATTCCAACAGCTCCCCAAACCCAACTGATAGTGTTTTTTAAAACCACCAAAAACACAATGGAAAACAATAATACTGTTGCTATTTCATTAAAAACTCTCAATTTAAATGATGAAAAAGTAAGCTTATCATTTATTAACTGAACAAACATTCTATGACACATGAAGTGATACCCGTACAAAGCGGCAACAAAAGTTAATTTAATGTGCATCCAAGGTTGGCTCAAATAATAAGTAAAATTTGTAGATAACAGCCAAGTTGCAAATACTGCTGTTAAAATTGCCGAAGGCCATGTAATTCCATACCACAATCGCTTACTCATTAGCTTGTACTGCTTTTGCAAAATGGCTTTAGCATTCTCCTCTTCTTTTGCTGCTTCTACAAAATAAATAAAGAGCCGAACAATATAAAACAAACCTGCAAACCAAGTCACTACAAAAATGATGTGCAACGCTTTTATGTAACCAAATTCCATAATGCTAAAGTAATCATTTGTTATCCGAAATAGAAAAAAGACCACCACGCTTAAAGAAAAAAGATATTAGACTTTTAGAACAGTCCCAAATAGATACAACTAAGATTATTATTACCTTTGCAAGCATGTTAAAAAAAGGAGTTTTATTAATTAATTTAGGTACGCCAGATAGTCCTTCTAAAAAGGATGTTAGAAAATACCTAACTGAATTTTTAAACGATAAGTATGTTATTGATATAAACTGGTTGGCCAGAACATTATTGGTTAACCTTATCATTATTCCATTCCGAACTACTAATTCAACAGCTCTTTATAAAAAACTTTGGACAGAAAAAGGCTCTCCGTTACTTTACTACAGTAAAGAAGTACAAAAAAAACTACAAGCAACACTTAAAGAATCACACAAAATACATTTGGCAATGCGCTACCAAAACCCTAGCATGGGCAAAGTAATTGCTGAAATGAAAAAAGAAAATTATGATGAAATAACTGTTATTCCTTTATATCCTCAATACGCTACTTCGAGCACAAAAACATGTATTGAAAAAGCGAAAAGTTTATTTAATAAATGGAATAAAACTCCTGATTTAAAATTTATAGAATATTTTTATAACTCCCCCTTATTTATTGATACAATTTCGGAACAAGCCAATCAATTTACCTTAACGGATTACGATCAAATATTGTTTAGCTATCATGGTTTACCTATTAGACAACTGCATAAAATCCACCCTGGAAAAACTTGCGAGGAACTAAATTGTAAAACTGAAATTAACGAACACAACCAATATTGTTATCAAGCTCAATGCTATGAAACTACTCGTTTAATTGCAAAAAAGCTAAATTTACAAGAGACTGATTATTCTGTTGGTTTTCAATCTCGGTTAGATGATAAATGGGTAAAGCCTTATTCAGATCAATTGGTAGAACAATTTGGAAAGGAAGGAAAGAAAAACCTTATCGTTTTTAGTCCTGCTTTTGTTGCCGATTGTTTAGAGACTACCATAGAAATTAGTGACGAATACCAAGAAATATTTACCGAAAATGGTGGTGATAAATTACAATTAGTTCCAAGTTTAAATAGCCATCCTAAATGGATTGCAACATTAAAAGAAATCATCTTAACCAATGAATAATGTTTTTTATTCTTTCTAAAATCCTACTTTTTATAATTAACCCACTAGTTTGGATTTTAACACTATTGGTTTGGGGAATACTCGCAAAAAAACCTCTCCGTAAAAAAAGATTATTATGGATTACAGTTGTTGTTTTTTACTTTTTTTCTAATCCTTTTATTGTTGATGAATTTGTAAGACTTTATGAGGAACGAAACCAAACCTACTCCGAATTAACAAACAGCTATGATGTTGCCATAGTTCTGGGTGGATTTTCTAGCTATGACACTCAACAAGAAATGGTTTCATTTCATACCGCTACAGACAGATTAATGGCAGGAATAAAGCTTTACAAAATCGGGAAAGCAAAAAAAATAATGATTGTTAGCGGTTCTGGCAGCATTCTAAAACCGGATGAAAAAGAAGCTTTATTTATTGAAAAATACTTATTAGAGATTGGTATTCCCTCAGAAGACCTGATTATAGAATCTGAATCTAAAAATACTCGAGAAAATGCTATAAATACTACAGAAATATTAAATGAATCACATCCTAAGGGGAAGTTTCTTTTAGTCACTTCTGCTACCCACATGCCAAGAGCTAAAAGGTGCTATCAAAAAGCAGGGCTAACTGTTACTCCTTTTAGTGTTGATCAACAATCTGGACCTAGAAAATATGATCCTGAACATCTATTCGTACCAAACGTTGAAAGTTTTAAATCTTGGAATCACCTAATCAAAGAATGGACAGGTTTTATTACTTATAAACTTTTAGGGTATATATGAAATGAATTAATTTGTCAAATAACAATAAAATAAAAGTGATTAAAATTCTAAACCATAATTTAAGTGACATTCGTTTTTGGATTATTTTATTCTTTGCGATTAGATTGATTGGCATTACTAATCCTCCACTAGAAGTTTCACATAACTGGCGGCAAACTACGGTAACAATGGTTGCTCGTAACTTTTTAGAAATTGATAATAACATTCTTTATCCAAGAGTAGATTTTGCTGGAGAAAAAACAGGGATTACAGGAATGGAATTCCCTATTTTTAACTATTTCATTTATCTACTCTCTAAAGTTTTTGGCTACGCACACTGGTATGGAAGACTCATCAACTTATTCTTTTCTAGCTTTGGTTTATGGTTCTTTTTTAAACTAATCAAAAAATATTTTAAACCCAAAATAGCTTTTAATGCTACTCTCATTTTATTATTCTCTATTTGGTTTTCTTTTTCAAGAAAAATAATGCCAGATACTTTTTCGATGTCTTTTATAATTGCCAGTATCTATTTTGGTAGTAATTATTTAGAGAAAAAAGGACCCTTAAATCAATACTTTTCTATATTTCTCTATGTACTATTGTTAACTATAGGAACATTATCAAAACTCCCCTCAGCCTACATTTTAATCGTGTTTGTTATCTTTTTTATACACAAAGAAATCGATTTTAAACGTAAAATATTTTTCTCACTAGCATCAATCATAGCTCTTACCCCTTCTGTTGTGTGGTATTTTTATTGGTTTCCTTTTTTAGTTAACTCTTATGAGTTTTGGCATTTTTCTATGGGACGAAGTTTAAGCCAAGGGGCTAGTGAAATTATTAAATATTTTCCGTTAGCATTAAACCGTTTCTACAATAATGCCATAAAATATATTGGCTTTATCATCTTTATTATTGGATTATTATATAGTATTAAAAACAAGGAAAAGGTCTTAATCTCTATTCTTGGCTTGGGCTTTTTTGCTTATGCTATTATCATTCTAAAAGCAGGATACATTTTTACAAACCACAACTATTACATCATTCCTTTTGTTCCTGTTATGGCATTAGTAGCAAGTTATGGACTCTCACAAATCAAACAAAAAAAAATTGCTTTAGCCCTCATAATTCTAATTGGTACAGAAGGAGTCTTAAATCAACAACATGATTTTATAGTACATGATAAAGCAATGGCTTTAACAGAATTAGAAAATGCTTTAGATAAAATATCGGAGCGAAAAGATTTGATTCTTATTAATAGTGATGAGTGTCCTACCCCTATGTATTTTTCTCATCATAAAGGATGGGTTTTAGGTAATGAAAAAATTACTGACAAAAATCAAATTCAAACACTTAAAGAAAAAGGGTTGAAATTTATCGTGATTTTAAAACGAAAGTTCGGAACTGAAATTACCTTAGATTATCCTATTGCTTTTAACAATGATGACTTCCGAATTTACCAACTTAATTAGTTTGCTTTTTCTTATAAACCCTAACGTAATCTATCTCATAATAGTTAGGAAAAACACCTTCACTTAAATTCATTTCATTATCATCACTTAGCTGGCTATTGATAATCATGTGCATTTTATATGTAAAATATTTAACCCCTTTTCGAGATGTCTTAATTTTTTTATTGTCGTAAAACCATCTAATTTTTCTTTTAGACCACTCTATAGCATAGATATGAAAATCTTCAGCACCATCAGTCTTTGTATTGTAACGTTTTGGTTGCATTCGTTTTTTCTTATTCTTAGTTAACCAATGTTGGTTCGTTTTAATAATATTTCTTTCGTTGGTATAAATTTCATAAATATCAATTTCTGGCGGCCACATTTCAGTAGAAACCAACCAAAATGCTGGGAGCAACCCTATACTATTCGGTAGTTTAGAGCGAATTTCAAAGTAACCATATTGCTGCTTAAAAGATTTATTACAATCAATCAGTCCAGAGGTATAATCCATCCCATTCTTAGCTTTCTTTTTTTCTGCTACGATAATTAAACTAGAATCAGAAAATTGAAATTGATCAGTTCCATAATAATTTAAACCCCCTTCATTAAACCTACCTCCCCAATAATAATTGCTTTGCCATTTAGTATAATCTAATTCATGAGCATTAAACTCATCATTAAATGTTAACTCCCAACCTTCTTTTTCTATTGGATTTTGAGCCTTAAGAATTGTAATAAAAAGTATTGATATTAGTAGTAATAACAGTTTCATAAAATTAGAATTGAATTAGCTCATCATAAACTCTTTTTACTGGCAAACCCATCACATTAAAATAAGAACCAATTATTTTTTCGATACCAACATAACCAATCCATTCTTGAATTCCATAACTACCCGCCTTATCAAATGGTTTATATTTATCAATATAATATTCAATTTCTTTTGAACTTAACTCCTTAAAATAAACTTCAGTTACTTCATAAAATGTATGTTGTTTTTCTTTGGAAAGTAAAGTTACTGCTGTAATTACTTCATGTTTATTTCCAGATAATTTCCCTAACATTTTAATAGCATCTTCTCTATCGATTGGCTTGCCAATAATTTCATCACCCAAACAAACTATAGTATCAGAAGTAATTACTAAATCTTTTGTATTTAAACCTTCTACAAAAGCACTTGCTTTTAACTCGCTTAAAAAAACAGCTACTTGCTCGCGTTGTAGTTCAGGTGGGTAAATTTCTTCTATCTCTTTGGTTCTAATTTCAAAATCAAAACCCAACTCTTTTAAAAGATTTTGTCGTCTTGGCGATTTTGAAGCCAAGATAAGGTTCCAAGAAATAATGTTAAAAGCCATTAAAAATGAATAGTAGAATAATAAAAGAATGCAGTATATAAGATTCCCATTAACATAATTAATTTCATATTCATACTCAATTTAGCATAATCTGCTTTTTCTTGAGCAGCTTGTAGTTTTACAATTACATAAATTAATGGCAGTTGTATTGTAAATAAAAAATACATAAATGAAGCCATATCTTTTCCTTGTAGTTGAAAATATTGCAAATACCCAACTAAAGCAAGCATCACAAGTGCAACTCCTTGGGCAGCTATTTTTGCTTTTACTTTTCCATGAACAACAGCTAATGTATTGCTAAAATATTTTTTATCTCCTTCATAATCTTCTATGTCTTTTATTATTTCCCTTATCATTGTGCTAACAAAAGCAAAAAGTGAAAAACCCAATACCCAATACATTACGTTGCTAAGAATTTCAATTAATAAATATTCTACTTCCTCAAAAGGTGTGTATTGTTCCAACCTAAATAACAGCGTATTTACAGTATCATCAGAAAAAGCATGTTGTAAAATCAACTCATATAAACCGGCAACAAAAGGAACCATTGCAGCTAATAACGCAACAACAACATTTCCTACAATTACTTGTTTTTTAAACATGGTAGAATAATACCACAATGCTCCCGCACAAAACAATTGAATAAAAATAAGTTTCCAATTACCCAAGGTATAGGCTAGATATCCTCCTATTAATATTGCTATCGTATTGATAACAACATGAGATCCCATAGCCATTCTTCGTTTAATGTATTTTCCTACAATAATTTTATCTGGTCGGTTTACACGGTCAACTTTTACATCAAAATAATCGTTAATAATATAACCTGCTGCTGCAATCATTACAGTAGATAAGCTCAGTAAAAAGAAATCTAAATTGGTCATTTTTAAACCAACACCATCAATATCCTGACCTCCAGAAAACGTATAAATAATAGGGTAAATAACTCCGAAACGTATTGCATACTGCGTTAAAGCAATAATGAGTAAATTCGGTAAACGAATTAATTTTATAAATGCGATTATCGGGTTCATTCCTTTTCTCAATTCACGTAAAAATAGAATTTATCGTTTTAATTGACTAATGATTATTGATTATTTTATCAGACCTCTTATGTATTTGAAATTGTCAGTTCGAATAGAATTCTGAAAAGATTTTTATATCGAGAACCCAATTTCAGTTCAAAAAGTGATTCTCGACACTATTCGCTTCTCAGCGAATCACTCGAATTGACACTTTTTCCATTAAAAACTTTTACCTTTAAACTTTAAACTCAGACCTAAAGTTGGACATTCATCAAATACTATTAAAATATTGGGGGCATAACAGCTTTCGATCTTTGCAAGAAGATATTATTAATGATACACTAGCAGGTAAAGACACACTAGCCTTGTTGCCTACCGGTGGTGGAAAATCTATTTGTTTTCAAATACCTGCTTTAGCAAAAGAAGGGGTTTGTATTGTTGTTTCTCCGCTTATCGCTTTAATGAAAGATCAAGTGCAGAATTTGGTAAAACGCAATATTAAAGCAGTTGCCATTTATTCGGGCATGACTAAACGAGAAATTGACATTACACTAGATAATTGTGTGTATGGAAATATCAAATTTTTATATATTTCTCCTGAGAGAATAGAAACAGAAATTTTTAAGGAACGTTACAAAAAAATGAACGTGAACCTAATCGCTATTGATGAATCGCACTGTATTTCTCAATGGGGTTATGATTTTAGACCATCTTACTTAAACATTGCAAGCTTGCGTGAAGAAAAACCTGATGTGCCTTTTTTAGCACTAACAGCAACGGCAACAAAAGAAGTGGTTATCGACATTCAAAAGCAATTAAAATTTAAAACAGAAAATGCTTTACAAAAAAGTTTTGAGCGTAAAAATTTAGCTTATGCTGTTTTAAACGAGGATGATAAAAAGAACCGCCTGCTAAAAATTTTAAAATCGGTACCAGGCACTTCTGTTGTGTATGTTAGAAGCAGAAAAAAAACCAAAGAAATTGCACTCTTCTTATTAAAAAATGGCATTGCGGCAGATTTTTACCATGCAGGATTGAGTAATGAGGAACGAACACTCAAACAAAGCAATTGGATAAACAATATTACAAGGGTTATTGTTTCTACCAATGCTTTTGGAATGGGAATAGACAAACCTGATGTTCGATCTGTTATCCATATTGATTTGCCAGATTCTTTAGAGGCTTATTTTCAAGAAGCAGGAAGGGCAGGAAGAGATGAAGAAAAAGCCTATGCCATTTTATTGTTTGAAGAAGCTGATAGAATAGATTTAGAAAAAAGAATCGTAAACAGTTTTCCTGAAATTGATGTGATTAAACGGGTGTATCAATCATTAGCCAATTTTTTTCAAATACCAATTGGCTCAGCTTTAAACGAGAGTTACTCATTAAACATGATGGAATTTAGCAGACAATACAACTTGCAGGTTTACACTGTTTATAATTGTTTGAAATTTTTAGAAAAAGAAGGTTATTTAATTTTATCAGAATCTAACTACAATGCTTCTCGTATTAAAATTGAAGTAAATAAAGATGAGCTTTACGAGTTTCAGGTAAAAAACAATAAATTCGATTTATTCATCAAAACCATTTTAAGATCTTACACTGGGTTATTCGAAAATTTTGCTAAAATTGACGAATTTGAAATTTCAAAAAGAATAAAAAGCAGTAAAGAGAAAGTGATTAAAGCGTTACAATACTTAAGCCATTTAGAGATTATTAGTTATTTAGAACAAACTAACGAACCTCAACTTACTTACTTAACTGAAAGATTAAATGTTAAAGACATTTCCATTTCTGCCAAACATTACCACGAAAGAAAAGAAATTACCATTAAAAAAATGGAAAGTGTTATTTACTTTGCAACTGCAAAACATAAATGTAGAAGCGAAATTCTTTTAAATTATTTTGGCGAAAAAGATGTTTATCGTTGTGGCGTTTGCGATGTTTGCTTAGAAAGAAATAAATTGGAATTAAGTGATGTTGAATTCAGCTCTGTTTCTGATCAGGTAAAAAAAATAGTACAGGAAGAAACGCTACCAATTACCCAAATCATTAATAAAATTAGTGGTGTAAGAGATGATAAAATCATTAAAGTAATACAGTGGTTAATGGAGAATGACAAATTAATAAGTAATGAAGAAAATCTATTAGAATGGAGAAAATGAAGTTCTCAAAAAACAATATTTGAACTTCATCCTGAACTTGATTCAGGATCCATTTTAAAAATATCAAATTTAACTATGACAAAAATTACATGGACAACAAAAGCATTTAAAGATTTAAGTGTAGATGAGTATTTTGAAATTCTTCATCTAAGAACAGCCGTTTTTGTGGTGGAGCAAGATTGTCCGTACCAAGAAGTAGATGAAAAAGATAGGCAATCATTTCATTTATTTGGAAGGGCTGAAAAAGGAGAAGTAATAGCTGTTACCAGAATTTTACCACAAGGGGTTTCTTACGATGAAGTTTCTATTGGAAGAGTTGCATTAAAAAAGACATATAGAGGTAAAGGAATTGCTGATACTTTAATGCTAGAAACTTTAAAATTTATTGAACAAGAATTTGGAAAGCAAGCTATACGAATTTCTGCTCAAGAATACCTTTTAAAATATTATACGAAGCACGGTTTTAAACAAGTAGGAAAAATGTATTTAGAAGATGATATTCCTCATATTGAAATGCTCATTCAATAATACCGATTTGTAATCAAAATGCCCTATAATTTCGTTACTCTCATTCTTTGGCTTTGATTATCTATCGGCATTATACAAAAACCATTGTTGGGTATTTTGAAATTAAATTGGTATAACAATTTTTAATTTCTTGATTCTGCCAATTGGCCCAGGACAAAAACTCTGGTGACAATCGATACATCGAGCTACTAAAGCATTAAACCCTGATATTTTATCATTTCCATCTTCTTGAGCTGCTATTGCCGTTGTTATTAAAAGCTTATTGAAAGCTTCAAACTCTGGTGTTTTTACACTTAAATCTGTTGGGATAGCCGAATGTACTTGTTCTAATTTTGCAATAAATTCATCTGTTATATTCCCTTCATTTTTTAAAATGTGTTGCTTAATTGTATCCGCATCCAAATACATTTGGCGCATTAATAAAGCTAATTCACTATCGCCATTTGGATTTATAGCAGAAACCTTCGGATCAGTACAAGCCTCTTCTTGTTCATTATCTGAACAAGAATAAAAAAAGGGTGTCATAAGACACCCTAATAATATTACAAATAGAAAATTATTCTTCAAGTGTGTTTACTTCTTTAATAATTACTCCTGTAGCTTCAAATGCATAATTGTATTCTGGTTCTGTAATCGCATCAATTTCTTCTTGAGATGCATTTGCATCCTCTGCATAATGCTGTAAAGTAGCTACATCTGTTGTATCCATTTTTGCAATTCCTTTTACTGTCACCAATTTTCCAGCAGCATCTTTAGGTACAAAAAAGCCATAATCTTTAAAGGTAACTCTCATCGTTTGTTCATTGTCTAATTCCAGTACCATCCAGCAACCTTTCTTAGCACATACTTCAGTAGCGTATGCTGTTAACTTCAATTCTGAGGATCCATTGCTATCAAATTTATCTAAAAATTCAACCGTAGTTAATGCTCCGTCATCAGTAATTTCTTCTCCATGCATTGTTTCAGTAATAGTAACTTCTTCTGTAGCTTCTTCTGTAGTTTCTGCTACTTCTACAACTGGATCTTCGGTGTTACCACAGGCAAAAAGCAATGTAGTACATGCTATAAATAATATTTTTTTCATCTCTTTTTAAATTTTAGTTAGTAGCAAATTTAACTTTTTATTCAACGCTATGTAACAAATTAGTAATTTGGAATCCTTATATAATTCAAATTATGAATCAGTTTCCTCAAAAAGAAAAATTTAATTTAGAACAAGGTATAACTTATTTAAACACAGCCTTCTCTGCTCCACTCTCAAAAAAAGCAGAAGAAATAGGTATAGCTGCATTAAAAGAAAAAAGCAGACCTTATAACAGTACTGGTGCAGATTTTTTTGAGCCTACAGAAAAATTAAAATCACTTTTTTCAGAATTAATAGATGCTCCAAATCCTGAACACATTGCTATTATTCCTTCGGTATCTTATGGTATTTCTATTGTTGCTAAAAATGTATGCTTAAAAGAAGGTGATGAAATTATTATTGTTGGTGAACAATTCCCAAGTAATTTCTACGCCTGGAAAAGAGTTGCTAATAAATATAAAGCAATCATCAAAACTGTATCAGCTCCAAATACAGAAGAAAATAGAGGGCAAAAATGGAACCAAAACATTTTAGCTGCTATTACCGAAAAAACGGCTGTAATAACGATACCAAATATTCATTGGGCAGATGGAACCATATTTAATTTAAAAGAAATACGTGAGAAAGCTACAGCAAATAATGCTTTACTCATTATTGATGGAACACAATCAATTGGAGCATTGCCTTTTTCGGTAAATGAAATAAAACCCGATGCTGTAATTTGTGCAGGATACAAATGGTTAATGGGGCCTTATTCTCTAGGTTTAGCTTATTTTGGAGAACATTTTAACAATGGAATTCCTTTAGAAGAAAATTGGATTAATAGAAAAAATAGTGAAGATTTTTCTGGCTTAGTAAATTATGAAGATGAATACAAAGAGGGGGCTTACCGCTTTAACATGGGAGAAATGAGCAATTTTAATTTGGTGCCTATTCTTACCCAAACGATAGGGCAACTCATTGAATGGACTCCAAAAAATATTCAAAATTATTGTAATGAAATTACCCAAGATGCCATTGAAGAATTAAGAATGATGCATTGTTATATTGAAGAAGATAAATACAGGGCTAAACATTTATTTGGTATTAAACTGGCAGACAACATGGATATAAATCGTTTACAAGAAGAGTTTAAGGCTAACAATGTTTATGTCTCTATTAGAGGGGAGTACATTAGAGTCTCTACACATGTTTTTAACACCAAAGAAGACCTACAAGTTCTAGTTAACTGCTTTAGGTTAAGTGTTAGTTTTTAACGGTTTAACTTTCTTCTTAGAAAAAACTAAATTCGTTTATTTTGCCTTACCCAAAACTTTTACAAAGTTTTGACCTCTCCGAAAGGAAAGGTATATTTGGAAACCCCGAAGCAGAGCTTTCGAGGAATTCTCTTGATTAAAACGTGATAAACAAGTGGGTTAAGCGAAACAATCTGTTATTAACTTACAATTTAAAAAGTACTAATTTCGTTCATGTTTTCTTGTAGACAAGATAACACTTATTAAAATTATTTAAAGAAAAACGCATGAATATTCAATCAACAAAATGGCTTACCGACTGGTTAATTGGTCTTGGAATTGGAGAGTTTTCCGCCTTATATTTGAAATTAGCATTATTAGTTTTTACTCTTTTTATTGTTTGTTTTATCATTAATCTTATTGTAAAAAAATTAATTCTCCATTCTATCGAGCTAATAATCAAAAAAACTAAAAATGCTTGGGATGATGCTTTGGTAGAAAATAAAGTTTTCACTACCCTTTCTCATATTGTGCCAGCTCTTGTTATTAATATAGCAACGCCTTATATTTTTGATGATTTTGTTGGTGCGATTCCTTTTATTTTAAGGCTGGTAAATGCTTATATCAGTGCCATTATAATTATTGTTATTATCAATTTCTTAAAGACTCTTCAATATTATTTCGAAAGCAAAAAATTATTTAAAGACAATCCTTTAGACAGTTATTTCCAGTTAGCTAAGATTACTATTTACATTATAGGTGGTATCATTATTCTATCGTTTCTCCTCAATAAATCCCCGTTATATTTCTTTAGTGCTTTGGGTGCGATGACAGTTGTTTTGTTGTTGGTATTTAAAGATACTATTATGGGTTTTGTGGCAAGCATACAACTTGCAGTAAATGATATGGTACGGATTGGTGATTGGGTAGCAATGCCGAAATATGGTGCAGATGGTGATGTTGTTGAGATGAACCTAACAACCATAAAGATACAGAACTGGGATAAAACCATTACTACGATTCCAACTTATGCATTTATTTCAGATTCTTTCACGAACTGGCGGGGAATGTCAGAATCTGGAGGTAGGAGGATAAAACGATCTTTAAACATTACAATCAGTAGCATAAAGTTCTGCACGCCCGAATTGCTGGAACGATTTAAAAAGTTTCACCTGATAAAGGAATACATCGAAGAAAAAAGCGATAAAATTGAAGTCTATAACAAAGAAAATAAAATAGATAAATCCAATTTAATCAACGGAAGAAACATGACTAACATTGGTATATTCAGGGTATATGCAGAGGCTTATGTAAAAAACAACCCGGATATTAATCCTAATATGACCTGTATGGTAAGGCAATTACTTCCTACAGAAAAAGGTCTTCCAATAGAAATATACACCTTTAGCAATCAACAGGAATGGGTGATATACGAAGAAATAATGTCAGACATGTTCGACCATCTAATTGCAGCAGTCCCTGAATTTGAACTGGAAATATTTCAAAATCCTACTGGGACTGATTTTAAAAGACTGTAATAGAATCAAACTATCAACTCTAAAAATCGATCTTCGTTAATGATCTCAACTTCTAATTTTTCGGCTTTAGCCAATTTACTTGGCCCCATGTTTTCTCCTGCAACAATGTAGCTTGTTTTTTTAGAAATAGAACTGGAAACTTTACCCCCATTTTGCTCTATGGAGTTTTTGAGTTCATCTCTAGAAAATTTGCTAAATACGCCAGAAACAACAAATATTAATCCTTCAAGTTTGGTTGTTGCATTTGCCAATTGATCTTCAGAAAGTTCAAATTGCAAACCATGATTTCTTAATCTGTTAATCAATTCTACGTTTGATTCTATAGAGAAAAAGTGAATAATGCTTTCTGCTATTTTATCACCAATCTCATCAGCGGCAATGAGTTCCTCAAATGAAGCATTAATAATATTGTCTATTTTTTTAAACTGCCTAGCCAGTTTCTTAGCTACAGTTTCTCCAACAAAACGAATGCCTGTCGCATACAACACACGCTCAAAAGGGATTTGTTTAGAAGCAATTAATCCATCAATAATATTCTGAGATTTTTTCTCTTTAAAACTCTCCAATTCAAACAATTGGTCAAAATTGAGTTCGTACAAATCTGCTATGTTCTTGGCTAAATTTTGCTCATACAACAAATCAATGGTCTCCTCTCCTAATCCATCAATATTCATTGCTTTACGCGAAATAAAATGTTGCATTTTACCTTTTATTTGAGGAGCACACCCCCACTCGTTCAAACAAAAATGTTTGGCATCTCCTTCTTTTCTATGCAACTCTGTTTGGCATTCAGGACAAACACTTATATATTGAGTTGGTACTGAAAAGATATCTCTTTGCCCTACTTCTACCCCAACAATTTTAGGGATTATTTCTCCTCCTTTTTCTATAAAAACAGTATCGTTAACACGTACATCTAATTTTTCTATTTGATCGGAGTTATGCAACGAAGCTCTTCTAATAGTTGTGCCTGCCAATAAAACAGGTGCTAAATTAGCCACAGGAGTTATTGCTCCTGTTCTTCCAACTTGGTAAGTAATTTCTAATAATTTAGTAGCTACTTTTTCTGCTTTAAACTTGTATGCAATTGCCCATTTTGGCGATTTAGCAGTAAACCCTATTTCTTCTTGTCTAGCATAATTATTGACTTTAATTACTATACCATCTATTTCAAAATTTAGGTTACTTCTCTCCTTATCCCAATAATTAATAAACTCAAAAATTTCGTCTATACTTTTACATTTTTTAATGGATTTGAATTTTTCCGTAGGAATTTTAAAACCCCATTCTCCTGCCTTTTTTATAGAATCATAATGTGTTTTAAAAGGCAGATTATCACCCAACACAAAATATAAATAGCAATCTAATCTCCTTTGAGCTACAACTCCAGAATCTTGCATTTTTAAGGTTCCTGAAGCAGTATTTCTTGCATTGGCATACAAATCTTCACCAGCTTCTTCTCGTGCAATATTCAATGCTTCAAATACATTTTTTGGGTAAAATATTTCGCCTCTTATTTCAAACTCATCTGGGTAATCGTTTCCTTTTAATTGCAAAGGAATAGATCTAATCGTCTTTACATTAGCTGTTATATCATCTCCTTGAACACCATCTCCACGAGTAACTGCCTGAAACAATTTACCATTTTTGTAAGTAATGCCAATTGCAACTCCATCGTATTTTAATTCACATACATATTCTAATTCATTCTCCACCAGTTTTTTAATCCTGTTTTCAAAATCTTCAATATCCTCTTTGCTGTAACTGTTTCCCAAAGAAAGCATTCTGTATTTATGGTTTATGGTTTCAAAATTTTTAGCAACAGTACCTCCTACTCTTTTAGTGGGTGAATCTTCAAAAGCATATTCTGGAAAATCTTCTTCTAATTTCTGAAGCTCTTCTAATAACATGTCAAAATCATAATCAGAAATATTAGATTCTGAAAGCACATAATAACTGTGATTATGGACTCTTAGTTGCTCTGAGATTTGCTCTATTTTATATTTAGCTTCTTCTGTTTTCATTCGGTTTCTAAATTAAATATTTCAATTATTACTTCATACTTTTACATCATAAAATCATTAACAAAATGACTGGATTAGAAAAAGGGAAATTATTATTCGAAAAACAAGAGTTTGATAAGGCCATTGAAGTATTAAATTCTTTTTTAAACGAAAATGAAAATAATGCTGATGCACTTTACACTAGAGCTATTTGTTATCGTAAAATTGAAGATTACGAAAGTTCTATTAACGATTTCACTTCTATTCTAAAACGCTTACCTAACGAGCCTACTTTATTGTGTGATAGAGGGATTTCTCATTTTCATAATAAGGACATAGAATCTGCTATGAAAGATATGGATAAGGCTGTTGAATTAGATCCAAACAATCCTTATCGCTATTCTAGTAGAGCCTACATTAGATCAAGATCTGATGTTGATGGGGCAATTTTAGATTATGAAAAAGCTGTTGAATTAGATCCAAAGGATGAAATTGCATTAAACAACTTAGGATTACTACAGGAGAATGCTGGCAGAATGAAAGCAGCTCAAAAAAATTACAAAAAATCAAATTCTATTATTGGATATGATCCTGATAAGAGAAACGATAATAAAGAGAAGATTGAAGATATTGACAAACAAAATACAGATTTGGAAACTACAGAAATTCAAACTACAGACTCTTTATTCAAAATAATGTTAAGTGTTTTTACTTCTAAAAAAGGGAGAGAAGAATACTTTAATTACTTAAAATCACTTTTTAAGAAATAAATAGAGGTAACCGTCATTGTTTATAGTGACATTATAAAACACCTCGCCCCCATACCTAATGAGATTAGTATTTTTAGTTGATACAATACAATCAACTCGTCTACTCACAGGAATAAAAGAACAAGATTTGTAAGAATTAATATGAATTGGTTTCACCTCATTTCTGTATGAATTTAAAAACAATTGATATTCCATTCCGTAACTTCCATACATTAACCCAATGTTCTTTAAGTTTTCTGAAACTATTAAGTCATTCACTACCTTAAAATCTGAATGATATTTATAAAATCGACTAAAATACTTTTTATACCTATCATCAGTTATTTTAATTTCTGATGTAAATGGAGTTAACGTAATAAAGGGTCGACTATAATTAAATAAAAGAATTAAGCTTGCATTTATTATAAAGCCAAAAATTACAACACACCTAAAAACTTTAGACTTAAATACAGTAATTATAAAATGAGATAAAACAATAGAATAAAAAATAAAAAACGGGACATGAAGTTTGGCCCATGGCTGCCACTTGAGGTAAAAACAAAACACCAAAAATGAAATAACAACAGCTACACTATAAATTACAACATATTTTTTTTGATTTTTTATAGTTATAAAAAGCCATATTATACTCAACCACATTAAAACCATATGAAGTGTATTAGCACCATTATTTTCATGGGTGGCTAAAGGATCTACAGTATATTCATGAGAAGTGATTTTCGGGTCATTTAAATCAACATCAATTAATTCGTGAACATTTTTAGTTAAGCGATAAGCTATAGGAGCAACCTTTGGAATACCAAACTGACTAGATAAATTCCTAGTTACATTTGAAATCATCATTTTAACTGAATGTGTTTCATTCACATAATATTTTGTAGTCTCCTCATCCGAACCAAAAATGCTTGAAGTTAATTCATAATTACGACTATAATGCCCCGAATTAATTACAACAAAACTTCCTATCAACAATAAATAAGATAAATAGTGTACTTTCTGTTTCTTGAAATACAGTTTATGCAACTGTAGCAATATCCAAATAACAATAAAAGGAGCAATATAAATGTAGGCAGTATGCTTAGTAGTTGTTGCCAATCCTAAGCAACATCCTAAAAACAAAAAATTAATTGAATCCTGTTGTTTTAAAGTTTTTATTAAAAAATAAATTCCAACAACCAGAAAAAAGCTAAGTACTATCTCGTTATGGGTAGAAGAACTCAAAAGAATAACTTCTGGAACACATATTAAGATGAAAGAAGATAATATTTGTCCGAATCTATTCAATCGTAATTGTTTAGCGACTAAAGTAATCGCTATTCCTAATCCCGTTAAATAAAACAATTGGACTGCATTTGAAAATAAGTCATTACCAAACAATAGGTTAACGGTAAGAATCATTTGCTCTGAAAATGGTGCTGATGTTAACTGTGGATAAATAGCTGTCCTGAAATGTGCTAAACTTTCATTTTGAATCCAATGAATAATTCTTGCCATGTGATACGACATAGAATCCCAATTATTGGTAGGGTAAATTAGTCCTTGAACGAAAACTCCAGCAATAATTAAAACAGAAAACCCAATTAAGAACTTCTCAAATATCGTAAGGCTTTTGAGTGTTTTTTTAAGCTTAATTCTTACATCAGAAAGTGTTTTGTAAGATTCTTTTTTATAGATGAGATAGATTATAGCAATATCGATAGCCCCCCAACTTAATACCAAGCTAAAATAATTTAAAGAGGTAAAAAAGCTTAAAAATTCTGTTACACCTAATACTAAAACTGAGAATAGTACTACTGATTTTAATAATGACAATCTCGTATTATCTACAGATAAAAAGAGCAAGATCAATCCTAACAAACATATCAATAGTAAAACAATTGCCATAGATTAAAAGTAGCCAGATTAATCTAAAGGAAGATTATTATTGTCAAAAATAGTTCTCAAGAGTATGTTGGTCAGAACACCTGAAATAAGAAAATACTTTATCGTAAACAACATTATCAATCTCATCAGATAAATATACAGAACCATTTGAAACGGAAAGTATCGCTTCTTGATATTTCGAAGCATTTTCTCCTTTCGTTATAAATCCGAATGCTCCTGCATTAAGTATTTGAAAAACATACTCAGCATTTACGAAAAATGAATTTCCTAAAATTTTAATTTTTGGATTTATCTTTAATATTTTCTTTGTAGCTTCAATACCATTCATATTAGGCATGTTAATATCCATAAGCACTACGTCATAATCATGTCTTTTAACCATTTCTATAGCCTCATAACCATCAGAGGCCTCTCCTATAATTTTAATTGTTTTTGATCTTAATAAACTTAATCTAATGCTATCTCTAATTACATCTCGATCTTCAACAATAAGTACTTTTATTTCTTTCATAAAACAACATTTTAAAGTGTTATACAAAGAATAAAAAATATTTGTCCAGTTAAAAGAGTTTTAAAACCGATTTTTATATGGTATAACTTATGAATTAATGCTTAAGTCGTTTTACTTGTTTTTAGAGTATTTTGATAACTGTTTTATGCATTTTTCACAAAGACAATCGGTATAATTACCTTTTAAATTATCTAAAAATTCAGTTGACAACTTATAGTTATTACACCAACAAGATTCACCAGAATTATAACAACGAAATTCTTCTTTACAATTTGAACATTTTTTTTGAATGATAGTTCTAATCTTATCTTTCATGTTCTATTTGAACTGCAACATTTTCAATATGTCCACCCAGAGGAACATTTAATTTTGAAACCTTTAATTTGATTTTTTCTACTGCGTCAAATTCTTCAAACAAAGCATCCATAATTCGCTTAGAAACGTGCTCTAACAAATGAGACGGAATAGCCATCTGCTCATTAATTACAGTAAATACAGCTTGATAATTTACTGCATCTTCAATATTATCGGATAAAGATGGCTTTGTAAAATCAGTATCTAATTCAACATCTACTTGAAAATTAGTGCCAATGGCTGTTTCTTCTTTAAAACAACCATGATAAGCATAGATCTTTATTCCTTCTACAAATATTTTACCCATAATACTTAGTTTATAAAGTAACAAGTTTATAAAGTTAAAAGAGTAAGTAATCATAAAGAGCATTACTTTTTACTTTCGACTTTACAAACTTTCTAACTCACTTCTTCTTAGCCCAAAAATCTTTTAAAGTAGCGGTTCTGTTAAAAATTAAGTTCTCCGAAGTAGAATCATCATCTACACAAAAATAACCCAAACGTTGAAATTGATAACGCTCTTGTGGTTTTGCATCTTTCAGAACCATCTCTATTTTACAATCTTTTAAAACAGAAAGAGAATCTTTATTAATAAATTCTTTAAAGTCTACTTCTTTATCTCCATCAGGGTTTTCAACTGTAAACAACCTATCGTAAACATTTACTTGTGCCGAAATATTGTGAGAAGCCGAAACCCAATGTAATGTTCCTTTTACTTTTCGTTTACTTTCTTCTGATCCACTTCCACTCTTACTTTTTTTATCATAAGTACATCTTACCTCAACAATATTCCCTTCAGCATCTTTTACAACTTCTTCACCATTAATAATATAACCGTGCTTTAATCTAACTTCTTTTCCTATTCCTAATTTAAAAACCTTTCTAGGGCACTCTTCTAAGAAATCTCCTCTTTCGATGTAAATTTCTCTTGAAAAAATCATTTCTCTTTTTCCTGCATTTTCATCTTCAGGATTATTATCGGCCATTACAACTTCTGTTTCTCCTTCTGGATAATTGGTAATTACCAATTTTAAAGGTTCTAAAACAGCCATTATTCGATTAGTTGTCTTGTTTAAATCTGTGCGAATACAAGATTCCAACAACGCAAAATCAATCATTTGCTCTCTTTTAGAAACTCCTACTGTATCTATAAATTTTCTAATGGCTCCAGGAGTGTAGCCTCTTCTTCTTAATCCAGAAATGGTAGGCATTCGTGGATCATCCCAACCATTTACCAAATTCTCTTCTACCAACTGCATAAGTTTTCGCTTACTCATTACAGTATAGTTCAGGTTTAATCGAGAAAACTCTCTTTGTTTAGGTCTCAAATTCTCACTATGAACTTGATCTAAAAACCAATCATACAATTCTCTATGTGGTTTAAACTCTAATGAGCACAACGAATGGGAAATTTGTTCTACATAATCCGATTCACCATGTGTCCAATCATACATTGGGTAAACACACCAATCATCTCCAGTTCTATGATGAGCTTTATGCATAACACGATACATAATAGGATCCCTCATTAGCATATTGGTATGAGTCATATCAATTTTGGCTCTTAAAATATGCTCCCCTTCTTTAAATTCACCTTGTTTCATTTTATTGAACAAGTCTAAATTTTCTTCTACACTTCTATTTCTAAATGGGCTATTTACTCCTGGTTTTGTTGGGGTTCCTTTTTGTGTAGCCATATCCTCAGACGATTGAGAATCGATATAAGCTTTTCCATTTTCAATTAACAAAACAGCCCAATTATACAATTGTTGAAAATAATCTGAAGAGTAACATTCCTCATCCCATTTATAACCCAACCAAGTTACATCATGCTTAATAGCATCTACATATTCTTGTTCTTCTTTTGAAGGGTTGGTATCATCAAATCTCAAATTAACAGGAGCATTATACCTTTCTCCTAATCCAAAGTTTAAACAAATTGCTTTTGCATGACCAATATGTAAATATCCGTTTGGTTCTGGGGGAAATCTAAACTTTAAGCTATCTGATAAATAACCTTCTTTTAAATCCTCTTCAACTATTTGTTCAATAAAATTGAGTGCTTTTTTTTCTTCTTCTACGTTTTCCATTTCTATACCTAATGTTATAACTAAAAATTTAACCGCAGAGATAACAAAGTTTACGCTAAGAACGCTAAAACTTATTTTCTTCAAAAATTCAAGAAAGGAAGCTTCTTTTCTTTGCGAATTTCTTGAAATTCTTTGCGGTTAGATTTCTTAAACCACTTCTTCTTTTTTAATGTTTTTTATCCCGGCATTCAATCTTGCAATAGATTCCTCTTTTCCAATCAATTCCATAATATCAAACAAAGAAGGACCTCCCCCTTCTCCGGTAATTGATAATCGAATTGCAATCATAGGTTTTCCGAAACCTAATTCTTTTTCTTCAACAAAAGTTTTAAAAGCAATTTCTAATGCTTCACTTTTAAACTCAGTATTCGAAAAAACAGTAATTAACTCTTCTACTATTTGAGCAGAATCATCTTTCCATTTTTTCTTTACCATTTTAGCATCGTAAGTTGTTGGTGCTTCAAAAAAGTATTTTCCTTTTACTAAAATTTCATTTGTAAATGATACTCTTTCTTTCATTAACCCACAAACTCCAGCTAATAAACCATCAGAAACATCTCCTGCTAAAGGCTTAATTAATCCAGCTAATTCTTCGTTTGATTTCGCTCTTAAGTATTGCTCGTTAAACCACTTTGTTTTGTCAGGATCAAACTTTGCTCCTGATTTACCAACACGTTCTAAAGAGAATTCTTGAACTAATTCTTCTAAAGAAAAAAGTTCTTGTTCTGTTCCAGGGTTCCACCCCAAAAAAGCTAACATATTAATATGTGCTTCTGAAAAATAATCACTTTCTCTATATCCTGATGCAACTTCTCCTTCTGGAGATTTCCATTCAATCGGGAAAACTGGAAATCCCCCAGCATCGCCATCTCTTTTACTCAATTTTCCGTTTCCGTTTGGTTTTAAGATTAATGGTAAATGTGCAAATTCTGGCATTTCATTTTCCCAACCTAAATATTGATACAACAACACATGTAAAGGTCCGGATGGCAACCACTCTTCACCTCTAATTACATGGGTGATTTTCATCAAATAATCATCTACCACATTTGCCATATGATAAGTTGGCATTCCATCAGATTTAAACAATACTTTATCATCTAAATTAGATGAATCTACAGTTACCCAACCTCTAATAATATCTTTAAACTTAACTTCTTCGTTAGCCTGAATCTTAACACGTACAACATAAGGTTCTCCAGTATCTATTTTTTGCTGAACTTCTTCTGCTGATAAAGTCAAAGAGTTTATCATTGATTTACGTGAAGCAGCATCATATTGTTGAGAATGACCTCCAGCAGCTTTTAATCTTTCGCGCATTTCATCCAACTCTTCTGGTGTATCGAAAGCGTAATAAGCTTTTCCTGCCTCCAATAATTGATCAACATACTTTTTATACGTTCCTTCAGCTTTTCTTTCTGATTGTCGGTAAGGACCAAAATCACCACCAACTCCAACACCTTCTGTAGGAGTTATTCCACACCATTTTAGAGCTTCTAAAATATATTCCTCAGCACCTTTAACATATCTTGTTTGATCAGTATCTTCTACACGCAATAAAAAATCACCTCCATTCTTTTTCGCAAACAAATAATTATATAATGCTGTTCTTACTCCACCTATATGTAATGGTCCTGTCGGACTCGGTGCAAATCGTACTCTAACTTTTCTTTCCATGTTATTTCTTTAGATCCCGTTTTTCAATGGGATTAGTTCAATTTGCTATATCAAGATATAGAATTTCACTAAATTAGTTTGCAAAGGTAATTTATTCAAAGCCAAAAAAAAAGCTTCTTAAATTTCTCTAAGAAGCTTTTTTAATATTATTAAATATAGTTATTTATTCACTACTATTCTTTTGGTAAAAACTCGTTCTCCTTTAAAATCTATAGACACAAAATAAATACCTGACTCCATTTCTTCTGTAGATACTTTTACTTTATCTTGATGCTCTACTTCAACTGATTTTAGTTCTTGTCCAACCACATCTGTTATAACAATTTCTCCTCCGTAATAGTTATTAGGAACTGTAATATTAAAATATTTAGTTGCCGGAATAGGATAAATTTTAACATAATCAGCTGCATCAAAATCATCCACATCTAACACAAACGAAACCACCTTACAAACTGAATCAACATTACACCCATTAGAATCTGTAACGGTTAAGCATACTGTAAAATTATTAGATGACACATATGTGTGGGTTGGGTTTTGATTAATATCTAAAGGTGAAGTATCTCCAAAATCCCAAGAATAAGTATTTGCAGCTGTTGAAGTACTAGTAAACTGATAATTACCTCCACCTAAATGAACAAATGAAAAATCTGCAATAGCTGTATCGTTAACAAGCACCACTTCTTGAGCAGAATCAACACAGTTAGCCGTATACCCATAACGTGTTGCCATTACTTGGGTATTATACAAAAATTCTGTTGAATATGTATGTGTATAATTTGTATCGAAAGGAGTAACAATATTCATATTATCTAAATCTAATGAATAAGAATTAGAGGCAGTATAAAACATAGTATCAATACTCGCTAAAGTTGTATTTGTAAATTTTACAGACTCACCCAAACAAATTGTATCTGTATCTACAGTATAAGCTGTAGTAAAAGTTTCTTCAAAAATTGGTGACAACAACATGTCAGAATCCCATGCTCCTCCCCAATCATAATAACAATTATACCAAATTCCTAAATAGTTTGCCCAAGACAAGCTTTCTCCAAGACCATCTGCATAACCATTATAACCATAATAGGGAAGAGTTGGGGGTAATGCTGTTGTATCCAATTCCAAAACAAGTACAAAAGAATCTGTAACGGCTACTGGAGATGAAAACATTAATGGTTGATCCCGAAAAGAAACATCAAACACATCCACGGTATCAGTATGTATTAGCAAATCAGGAGCATTTGGATAATTTGTGTTTATATTAAAAAGTTGATGTACACTTGCTATTAAACGTATAGGGTTTGTATTTCCTGCTGTATTATCAAAATCCAACAAAATATAAGCATTAAACCCGTGTATTATTCCGCTTCCAGAAAAATGATATGCTTGAGAATAAGCAGAAATCCCATTAAAACTTAAACTATCTAACTCTACTAAATTGGTTAATTTTGAATCAGGATAACGAATGGTATCAATACATGTTGATGTTTTAAAACTACTTATAGCATTATTATATGGAACAGCTATTGAAGCTCTTTGAGACAAACTCCCTTGCCCACTAACAAATAACATCCCGATAAAAAATGATAAAATAACAGTACATGTTTTTTTCATACTTGATTGTTTTTTAATTAAAAATAATAATACGTTAAAAAATGAAAAAAGTTTCAAAAAAGGCTATTTCATTAAGTTGTTAGATCCTCTTTCTCTTTAGGGAAAAACTTTTTATTGAATAAAAAGACGATTCCTATTCCAAATGAAATAGACATGTCTGCGATGTTAAAAACAGGAGGAAAAACTTCTCCTCCTCCAATAGAAGGAACCCATTCTGGCCAATATGCCCTAAAATACAACATATCTACAACTTTGCCTTGAAGAAAAGGTGCATATCCACCTTCGTCAGGCATAAAGCTAGCTATTTGGCTATAACTTTCATTAAATATTACTCCATAAAAAGCACTGTCTAAAATATTACCAATTGCTCCTGCAAAAATTAATGCTACACTAACTTTTAAGCCTTTATGGGCATTTTTAGGAAGCACTTTAAACAAGTAATAACCTATTCCTGTTATAGCAACAATACGAAATAAACTTAAAATAATTTTTGCCGTTTCAGGAGAGAGGAAGGGGATTTGCCATCCAAAAGCCATCCCTGGATTTTCTATAAAATGAAGAAAAAACCAATCTCCAATAATTGGGATTCCTGCTTCTTTTGAAAATACCATATTGGTTTTTACCCAAATCTTAAGCCATTGATCGGCCAATAGAACAAGGAATGTTACAACTATTGGTTTAGAAATTATCGAAAGAAATTTATTCATTGAAATGATTACAAATTAAAAATTGGAGATTAAATCAATTCTTAATCTCCAATTTCTAATCAATTTTATACTGAAAAACTTAGTTCTGAGCTTGCTTCGCTTCAATACTTAATGTTGCATGAGGTACAGCCATTAACCTTTCTTTTTGGATTAATTTTCCTGTTATTCTACACACTCCATAAGATTTGTTAGAAATTCTAATCAACGCATTTTCTAAATGTTTTAAGAATTTTTCTTGTCTTCCTGCCAATTGAGCAACTTCTTCTCTAGAAAGTGTTGCTGCACCCTCTTCCATCATTTTAAATGAATGTGCTGTATCATCAGTTCCGTTATCATCTGCATGAGACAATGAACCTCTTAGCCCATCTAAATCTTTTTGCGCCATTTCTATTTTACCATCGATAATTGCTTTAAACTCTGCTAAATCATTATCTGAATATCTTGTATCTGCCATTTTTCTTATATTTTAATTCAATTTTTCTATCGAAATCTTAGTCCTTACCTTGTCTTCTAGTTCTACTGTTATTCCGTTATTTTGTTTCATTTCATCCACTAAATCAAGTTTCCCTGCTAAAGTTTCCGAGCAAATATAATTTTTATTTTTATTAATTGCTTCATTTATTTGCTCGTGTTTTAATATTTTAAGATGTATCTTATCTGTTACCTCTAAACCACTATCTTTCCTTAGGTTTTGGATACGATTTACAAATTCTCTCGCCATCCCTTCTTCTCTTAATTCATCTGACAAGATAATATCTAAAGCAACGGTAATTCCTCCTTCAGATTGCACTAACCAACCTGGAATATCTTGTGTAGATATCTCTACATCAGCCAACTCTAAAAGCACTTCTTGTCCTTCAATTGTTAAATTTTTAGAGTCTTTAGATTCTAACTCTGCAATTTCATCGGCACCAAACTGATTAACAGCTGCTGCAATTTGTTTCATTATTTTACCATATTTTGGTCCTAAGGTTTTAAAATTAGGTTTTATACTTTTTACCAAAACACCTGTAGTATCAACTAAATATTCTAACTCTTTTACATTTGTTTCTGAAAGAATTAAATCTTCAACATCTTGGAGCTGACGCTTAAATTTATCGTCTAATATTGGTACCATTATTTTTTGTAATGGTTGTCTAACTTTAATACTCTCTTTCTTTCTCAAGCTTAGCACCATTGAAGAAACTTTTTGGGCAATAGACATTCTTTCTTCTAAATCAGTATCGATTACGGTTTTATCTGAAACTGGAAAATCAGATAAATGAACTGAAGTCTTATTTCCTTTTCCGCTAACTGCAATCAAATCAGAATACAACTGATCCATGTAAAATGGAGCAATAGATGAAGATAATTGAGCAACTACTTCTAAACATTTGTATAATGTCTGATAGGCAGCAATTTTATCTTGAGAATATTCTCCTTTCCAAAAACGTCTTCTACACAAACGTACATACCAGTTACTTAACTCATCATTAACAAAATCTTGAATTGCTCGTCCAGCTTTTGTCGGTTCTAAATTCTCAAAACAATCATCTACGACAGTAATTAAAGAATTTAATTTAGAAATAATCCATCTATCAATTTCTGGTCTTTCATTTACTGAAACTTCTTCTTCGGCATAAGTAAAGCCATCTAAATTAGCATACAATGCGAAAAACCCATAGGTATTATAAAGGGTTCCGAAAAACTTTCGTTGAACTTCTGTTACACCATCTAAATCAAATTTCAGATTATCCCAAGGTGATGCATTGGTTACCATATACCATCTTGTTGCATCTGCACCGTATTTTTCTAGCGTATCAAATGGATCAACAGTATTTCCTAATCGCTTAGACATTTTAACTCCACTCTTATCTAAAACTAATCCGTTAGAAATTACATTTTTATACGCTACAGAATCAAAAACCATAGTTGCAATGGCATGTAATGTAAAAAACCAACCTCTTGTCTGATCTACTCCCTCGGCAATAAAATTAGCTGGGAAAAACTTATTATCGTCAATTGCTTCTTTATTTTCAAAAGGATAATGTTGTTGAGCATAAGGCATAGAACCAGAATCAAACCAAACATCAATTAAGTCTGATTCTCTTTTCATTGGCTTACCTGAAGCAGAAACCAAGGTAATTTCATCTACATAATTTTTATGTAAATCAAAAGTTTTATAATTCTCCTCAGACATATCACCAACTACAAAATCAGCTAATGGATTTTCAGTCATTAAACCAGCAGCAATAGCTTTATCCACTTCTTCTTTTAATTGCTCTACTGACGAAATACAAATTTCTTCATCACCTTCTTCAGTTCTCCAAATAGGAATTGGAATACCCCAATAACGTGAACGAGATAAATTCCAATCGTTTAAGTTTTCTAACCAATTACCAAAACGACCTGTTCCAGTACTTTCTGGTTGCCAGTTTATCGTTTTGTTTAATGCTATCATTCTGTCTTTTACGGCAGTAGATTTTATAAACCAAGAATCTAACGGATAATACAATATGGGCTTATCTGTTCTCCAACAATGTGGGTAACTGTGCTCGTATTTAGAAACGTTAAACGCCTTATTTTCTTCTTTTAATTTGATACAAAGTTGAACATCAACAGATTTATCTGGAGCTTCTCCATCTTTATAATATTCATTTTTCACATACATCCCAGCAAATTCACCCATTTCTGGTCTAAACCTACCTTGTAAATCAACTAAAGGAACTTTATTTCCATTATCATCTAATACCAACATGGCAGGTACTCCCGAATCTTTTGCTACCTGAGCATCATCTTGACCAAAAGTTGGTGCTATGTGAACGATTCCTGTTCCATCTTCAGTAGTTACAAAATCACCTGCAATTACTTGAAAAGGAGCCCCTCCCAACCTCCCCGAAGGGGAGGCATATGCTTCCTCACACGGTTGTGCGTAAGGAAGTAGTTGCTCATATTGAATCCCAACTAAATCAGCACCTTTAAATTCTTTAACAACTTTAAAAGGAATCTTTTTATCTCCTTCAGAATAATTCAATTCTTCTGACTCAAAATACTTACCTGAAAATTGTTTTCCGATTAATGGTTTAGCTAAAACAACATTTATTGGTTGGTGTGTATATTGATTAAATGATTTTACCAATACATATTCAATTTTTGGACCTACGGCCAACGCAGTGTTTGATGGTAAAGTCCAAGGAGTTGTTGTCCAAGCCAAAAAGTGAACATCCCCCTGCCCCCCTTCAAAGGGGGAATCCTGTTGTGGTTTAATCTTAAATTGAGCAACAGCAGTTGTATCTTTTACATCTTTATAACATCCTGGCTGGTTAATTTCATGAGAACTTAACCCGGTTCCTGCTGCTGGAGAATAAGGCTGAATCGTATACCCTTTATACATCAATCCTTTAGCATAAAGCTGCCCCAACAACCACCAAACGGTTTCCATGTATTTATTTTCATAGGTAACATAGGGTTCATCCATATCTACCCAATAACCCATTTTTTGAGTTAAATCATTCCAAACATCAGTGTATTGCATTACTGTTTCTCTACACTCTTTGTTGTATTGGTCAACAGAAATTTTAGTTCCAATATCCTCTTTAGTAATACCTAATTTTTTCTCTACACTTAACTCTACTGGTAAACCATGAGTATCCCAACCTGCTTTACGCTTTACCTGAAATCCTTTTAAGGTTTTATAACGACAAAATATATCTTTAATCGCTCTTCCCATTACATGGTGAATACCAGGTAATCCATTTGCAGAAGGTGGTCCTTCATAAAATACGAAAGGATCCTTCCCTTCTCTTGTTGAGATACTTTTCTCAAAGACTTTATTTGCTTCCCATTTATCTAACACCTCTTTGGCAACATTAGGTAAATCTAGCTTTGGATATGTTTTATATTGGCTCATGTCAATTTTTAAGAGTTGCGAATTTAATGAAAAGTCTCCCTTTGAAGGGAGATTTAGAGGGATGTTTTTTTATTTTGGTTTTAATTTGATGTGAGATATAAATATACCCCGAGAAAATTACAAATTCTGATACTCAGAATTTCATTTTCTTCCCCCTTTCAAAAGGGGATTTAAATAGTAGCAATACATTTTAATTCAATACAAATCGGTGAAGGCAAGGCATTTACCTCAACGGTAGTTCTACATGGCTGATTATCTTTAAAATACTCAGCATATACACGGTTATATGTTTTAAAATCACGTTTCATATCCGTTAAAAAAGTAGTTACATCTACTAAATTATCTAAACTAGAACCCGATTCTTCTAATATCGTTTTTACATTATCTAACACCGAACGACATTGAGCTTCAAAATCAAAGTTTTCGTAATTACCATTTTTATCATACTTCAAGCCTGGTATATTTGCTTCTTCACTTCCTGAACCTGCTGCTCTAGGTCCAACACCCGATAAAAATAATAAATTACCCACTCTACGGGCATGAGGATATAAACCCATTGGTTTTGGTGCTTTATCTGTACTGATGTTATCGCTCATAGTTATTTTTTTGTAGGGCAAAAGTAATGAAATTAAGATAATTAAAATTTATTAAGAATACTCTTTACTTGCTCCAAATAACCACCTCCAAAAAGGTTAACATGCACCATTAATGGATAAAGGTTGCAAATATCCACACGTTGTTCCCATCCTTTTTCTAATGGAAAGTGTTCGTTATATGATTGATAAAGTTGTTGGTTAAAACCGCCAAATAATTTAGTCATGGCAATATCCATTTCACGATGTCCAAAATAAACTGCTGGGTCGATAATAACTGGACCACCTTTTTCATCTACCATAAAATTTCCACTCCATAAATCTCCATGCAATAATGCGGGTGGTTCTTCAGGGAAAATCTCATCTAACTTAGTATAAAGCCTTTCAAATTTTGTGATGGTGGATAAATCAATCTTACCATTATCTCTAGCTAACTTTATTTGAGGTTTTAAACGCTCATGGATGAAAAAATCAATCCAATTATTATGTAAATTATTTTGTTGAGGCAATGACCCTATATAATTAGACTCTTCTAATCCGAAAGAAGTATTAGTGTTTTGATGTAATTGAGCCAATTGTTTTCCGAATAAAGACCAAAAATCAGGAAGAGGAGTTGAGTTCTCTATTAATTCTAAAATTAGAAATGAAGTATCTTCAAACTTATTACTCAAAACAACTTTAGGAATTCTAATTGCATCTGTATTTCGTAACAAATCCAATCCTGTTGCTTCTTTATCAAACATAAAAGGATAACGATTAGCTTGGTTTGTTTTAATAAAATACATCCCCTGATTTGTTGTTAAACAGTAGGCATCATTAATACTACCACCAGAAACTGAAGCTACTTTTAAAATAGACACTTCCTCATCAATATTTTTAGACAAGGCTTTTGCTATTTCATTTTGAAAGTTTAGTGCTATCATATTGCTTAAAAGTATAAAAATTATACCTTTACCCAAACTTGGGGGATTAGCTCAGTTGGCTAGAGCGCTTCGCTGGCAGTGAAGAGGTCATCGGTTCGACTCCGATATTCTCCACCAATAACACCAAGCCTTGCAGTAAAATTACTGCAAGGCTTTTTTAATACGGTAGGGTAATACCTAGAGAGGGTATTTTATAATGATTGTGGATCAAGACAAAAAGTTGGGGAGTAATCTTTAAAAAGTGTGAACTTTGTACTTAAAAAAAGATTATGGATAGTGCCTCATTTTTAGAGATAGCCAAA
>NVUQ01000064.1 GCA_002401955.1 Flavobacteriales bacterium
GATTTCCCATCTTGGTCTGCGCTGAAAAGCAAATCCACTTTACTCCTCGAGGGAAAGAAAGAGAGAGAAAGGAAGTAAATGGTTTTGCTCCGGAATGTCGATGACATTTTTCCTGCCCTCCAGAGTTGTGGGAGGGCCTAATGAAAATACTGCCGTGGCTGGGTGTGGGGTTGTCCCTCTGAGTCCTCTTCCTGCTGCTCTCCGCCACCACGGGCTCGCCAGGCACCGCGTCCTCGCCCACGGTCACCTCGGCCACGTCCACGGCCACCACCACGGTCCTCGTAGCCGTGGTCTTGGTTGCGGTTGCGGTTGGCGTTCTTCTTGAAGTTGGCGATCTCCTGCTTCAGCTGCTTGATCTCCTTCTGCTGCCCGTTCAAGGCCTGCTCGACCTCGGTGGTGTCCGCACGGTAGCCCTGAGGGGTCTCAATGATCGGGATGGATCCACCACCGGCCAAACCACTGATCTTGGGTGCCTTTGCCATGCGGAAGCCGTCCTTCTTCTTCGCAAAAGTTGAAGGGGTAAAGCGTGGTTCGGCCCCGGGTCCTGCTCCTTCCAGGGTGGTTTGGAAGTCAATGAATTCAGCCAGTGTAGCCTCGTTCAAGTCTTGGTACTTGGTCACGGTCTTGGGGTTGCTGGACTTGGCATAGAGGACACCGTTTGGGAAGTGGGAGAGCTTCGTTCCGTAGCTCTCACACACCATCCAGTTGTAGATGGCCCTGCATTCGTTCGCGTCAGCTCCATACTGGATGAAGAGGGCCTGCAGCCCGAGGAGGATCTCGTCGGATGTCTTCTTATCGGGAGCGGCGCGGGCGGACTCAAGGTAGCCCATCACCATGGCAACCAGGGGATCCAACTTCCCGCTCTTGGCCTTTTCAGCGGTTGTCTCCTCCAGTTCGCCAGGCGCAGTTTGCTGGATCTCCTTGATCTGCAGCTTGCGGTTCTCCTCATCGACGCGGAAAGGCCGGAGCTTCTGCATCTGGTCCTTCTCGATCCGGTCCAGCATTGCAGTTGTGATGGCATCACCCTCGCGGGCGGGGCCGCCAGCACTTCCCAGGATGGCCTTGTAGAGATCGTCGTGCTGCTGCTGAGAGATGGTGTTGTCCTTCAGCTGTTTGTTGATCTTTTCAACCCGGTCCTCCATTGACAAATCCATCTTGTTGTCTTTTTCTTCAAACGGAAGTTTTCCACCCTTCGCTACTCTGGACCATGAAAAGAACAGGTAAGAGTGCGGAACAGGGAGGAAGCTAGGAATGCGGAAACAAACGTTTGCATTCAAACACAAGTGTTCAACAAAACACAACCCAACAAACTCGGTCCCTCGTTCAACTTAGCCGCCAACAGGGGAGAAGCGCTTAAGCTTTAATCACTGATACGCGGTTAAGCTTTCTTCTCCTTTTCACCCTAAGGAAGAGTACTACAGAAATGATATCAGGACAAGCTGAGACATTCACAAAGAACAACTGTAGCAGGCTTTGTTTCTTGGTTATGGCTTGACACATGGACCCCTAAAAACTCTGAAAGATCGTGAAAATCGTGGGAAGTTTTTGGGTGGAAGCAGCTGGATCATAAAGATTTCTACACTCGGCTCGACAGAACCTCCCCGAGTGTGCTTGTTCAATACATTTCTGATGACCTTGAAAATTCGAGTCATTCCCTTCTGGCACATTCCTAAGTTGACCTTTGGTTTGGGTCAATCTGCTGCTTCACACGACACTTGATTGAAAATTAAAATTTAAAATATTTCTCTCACATTTTCTTCATATCAACATGAAAGGATACTAAAAAGTAAACTGAAATAGTTCTCTCACATTCACATCGTGACATAGGCATAAATAAAATTGATTGGAAAGTAAATTGACATAGCAACACTATGATGGTGTTTGCGTGGGGATGGTGGGTGGTTCTTCAAACGGAAGTTTTCCACCCTTCGCTACTCTGGACCATGAAAAGAACAGGTAAGAGTGCGGAACAGGGAGGAAGCTAGGAATGCGGAAACAAACGTTGCATTCAAACACAAGTGTTCAACAAAACACAACCGGCCCGGCTCCGATGGCGGCCAACGAAGCGGTCACACTGAAGTTGTCCAAGTCCTGCGACTCCAACACGCTGGCCGGCACGGCCTGAGTGGTCGACACCAAGTCATAGTTGTTGTTAGTTTGTCCTTTGCTCCCTTGCGAGGGAAGAGAAAGGGAGAAGATAGAAGAGGCAGCCTGGGTTGGCATGAACACAAAATTGGGAGAGAAATGAGAGACGTACTCTGGCGCACACACACTACTCAAATCCTTTCCTTTAGTATTTAAACTCTTTTGCGATACACTTCCAACCCCTACTGGCGGGAGTCATTGACTCTGGATCTTGAGGGCTGCCGCGTGGTTCTCAGACTCCACTAGCTTCTTCTTGGTGGTGGCGAGCTCCTTCTTGGCCGCAGCGCTGGCGTCCTTCTCCTTCTTGTACTTCTCCTCGACCTTGGCCAACTCCTCTTGGTGACGCTGCTCCCCACTCTCCTTGGACTCCTCCACCTCCTTGAGCTTCTGGTGCGTCTTCTTGAGCTCAGTGTCCTTGAGCTTGATCTCCTTGGTGAGCTGACCGCTGCGGTCACTTCCCGCCAGGAGGATACCGAAGAACTTGCCCTCAGTGAACTGGTCCATCAACTGCTTGAGGTCCTTGTGCATCGAAATGGGGGAGTTGGGGTCGAAGTCGAGATCACACTCCTCGTGCATCTTGGCGCAGGTTGCCAGAGCGTACAAACGCAGCGACTCGTAGTCCTCAGCAGCGTCGTAGCCGTTCTCCAAGGCGTGCTTCAGCGCTCCACAGAAGGCAGGTACGACCACTTGGCCAGAACGGCACTGGAACAGCCGGAACATCTTCTCCTCATCGGGACGCACACTGTTGACGATGGCGTTCTCCTTACCGTCGACGGGAGGCGTGGCGTCAAGTGTCGTCTTAAGTTCACGGCGGAGCTGGTGTTTGCGGTTGGGGTCGGTCTTGCTGGCGCTCAACTCGGTCTGCACCCGCGTATCGAAATCGTCGTGCAAGGCGGTTTGCTTCTTGCTGGGGTGGGTGAGCTTGTGGGCGAAAGGGCAGGTGTCCTTGATGGTCTTGTCCATTTCCATCTCCACCTTCACCTCCTTGCCGTGCTTCTTCAGGCGGGCTTGCATGGCTGCCTTGTCAGCACTCAGCGTGGTCGACACGTCGGAACGGTTCGTCCCACCAGCCATCGAGACAGAGCGTCCAGGGTTCAAGTCGTGGTTCGCATAGGTGTGGCCCGAGTCTGTCGGCGCGGAGGGAGACACCAGGGACCCATCAGCGGAGGCGCGCTGCTGCTGCTGCTGCTGCTGTTGCTGCTTGAGCTCTTCGTACTGCTGCTGCTGCTTCAGCTTGAGCTCTTCGTGCTGCTTCTGCTGCGCCACTTGCGTGTCCTTCACCGTCGCCAACTCACCCTGCACCACCACCATCTCCTGCTTGACCCCAGTTACCTCCACCTTCACCTCCTTGACGTCCTCCTTCACATCCTTGATCTGGGAGCCCGTGGTATCGAAGCCCACGTTCACCGCCCCGAGGACGTCAGCCAACGTAGGGGCTTCCTCGGCCTTCTTGGCGGCGGCGGTTTCCTCCTCAGCCTTCTTGGCCGCGGCGGCTTCCTCCTCGGTCTTCTTGGCATGATGCTGCTGTTGACCTTGGGCGACCCTGAGACGGTGGGTGGCTGTGTGGGGGGAGGTGCGGTGGCGGTGGCGACCATCGGCAGAGTGGACACGGCGTCGCTCATCGGTGCCGGCCTCGCCTTGCTGCCCGGCCGAGGGGGGCACGATTGTGCTCTTCAGTAATCCAGTCTGGCCACCTTCATGCTGCTTTGCGTTCTCGACTCCCTCCCCATGCACCGGCTCGCCGTGCTGCTCCATCGGCTCCTCTACTTGGCCAACCTGCTCCACGACCTGGGCCTGGGGCGTCGGGTGCTGTTGGGATTCCTGGCCCTCCAGCTGTTGCTCCTTCCCCACTCCCACGGCCGAATCTTGCTTGCTCATAAAAATCTAGTTCTTACACCCACCTACCTTTCTTTGACAAATGAAAGAAACCTGCAAGGAAGCCAAAGGAAGTAATTAACAAAGACACAAAACTTATCTTGAAAGGTCACAACACCATAACCGGAGTCCAGGCACTCATGAGCTGGTGTTGTGTTACTAATCCTCCTTTTATTCCCGATGAAAGAGAGGAGAGGTAGAGTTCTTGCAGAGTGAGCAATTATCAAAGACAAGACGATATCACGTTGGGTTAAGGTTCGGCTGTCACCACTTACACACAAATCTCCCGAATCTCGGTGACAGTCAGCGCCTTGCTCTCCGCGAAGTCGTCCAGCTTCTTTCTGTCCATATCTGCACCCCTCGATCCCTCGTCCGTGGGAATCGCCTCTCCCGGGTAGTACTCCGCGTCCACCTCCAATAGCGGGTACTTAGTGGCCAGGTGAGTGGCTAGGAAACGCCCCTCCTTGGTGCTGTATCCCTTGTTGACCTCACCCACCGTGCCGGTGTTGTCGCTGATCACTAGGACCTTAGCCCTGGCGTGCTGCTCGAAGAAGGTCGTGAGAGCAAGCGCTACTGCCAGGGGTTCCGCAGTCGTCGACTGCTTCAGGGGTTCCAGGTGCTGAGGTGGCCAGACCCCGCGCACTACTGTCGTTTGCCCTGTTTTGCAGCTGATGATGATACCGGCCCAGCCCATCCCGCTGGCATCGGTAACGACGATGAAATCATGCATCCGCTCCTCCTTGCGGACGTCGAGTGGTTCGTTAGTTAACGTTACCGCTACCCATTCCTCCAAGACCGATAGGATCGAAGGGTCCAACTCGTCAAGGGAGGCGTCCAGCAGTTGGCGATCGAACATGCAGTCTCCCTGCAGCTGGGCCCAGACCTGCAGGGCTAGTTGCCACCGCGACATGCTGCGCCCCAGCACGTTCGAGGAGTAAACCAGGATGCAGACGCAGACGATGTAGTCCCGCACGGTCCACTCTCTTTGTCGGCACCAAACGGTCGCCAGCTTCTTCAGCACCTTCTCCCCGAGGGAGACCTTCTTATCCTTGAAGAACAGGTTCACCCCAAGGAACTCCAGCTCCGTGCGTATCAGCCCGTCCAGATCGTCAAGGTCCTCGTTGAAGGTGTAGTTGGCCTCCTCCGCCCGCTCCTTCAGCCTGATCAAGTCGGCACGCAGATCCTCGTTAGGCCCGATGAACAGCAGGTTGTCGACGTAGGTCTTCCAGACGCAGCGGCTGTGGGACGCCAACACGCCAAGCGCTGTGTCCGCAACGAAGCACGTGGGCCTAGCACCCATGGCAGAGCGCCTGATCATGCACCATCCCAGCGGAGTGTTCACACAGTGGTACATGCCCACCTCGATGGAGTAGCAAAACTGGTTGAACGCCGCTTTGCCATCGACACAGGCGGCCTCCTCCCCCTCGTGGACGAGGAACCTTACCTTGGACTGGTTGAAGAGATCAAAGGGGACGCGCATGCCCATGTCCTGATTCACCGAGTAAGTCCAGGTGATGACGCGAGCTCTGGGAGGATCCTTCCAGGGCTCGTCCCGGGTAAAGACCTTGCACACGCCCTTGATTTCCTTCAGCTGCTCCGGGGTGAGCAGCTGCCAGAAGCCGATGTCGATGGTGTACTGTGTCTGCTCCGCGGTGAGCGTGCTCGAGGACTGGTGCAGCTCTGGGGCGGGCACAGCCCCGTACCGGCCGCCATCCTCCAGGAGCCTCCTAGCCTCCTCCCAGCTCAACTCAAACGAGGTCCCCTTCGACAGCTTGGTCATGCCAGCATTGTTAACCATTCCCAGTGGCTTGGTCTGCAGAGGGAGGGAAGTCTGCCCGCGCTTCTTACCGATGCAGTCGGCATGAGAGGGCAGTCCGCAGTTACGCTTACCAATCACCGAGTGAGGCAGTCGCTGCCCGCGCACACCCAGCAGTTCAGTTATTAGTTTCTCAAGCTCCCCCGAGATGGGCTCAGGGGACAAAGGGTTGCGGGTCGCGGGCCCTACTCCTGCTGGGGAGCCAGCTCGTCCTCCATCTCCTCCGCCATGTCCTCCACCTCCCCCATCACCTTTTCCAGCTCCGCTTGATCCACCGTGGGCAGCAGCGCTCGGGTTGCCTTGTCCAGCCCTCGGGCCGCTGCTTCCCCCTTGACTGCGTTGGCCTTCGCGTGAACCCCCCACCCGAGGTAGCGTAGGAGCGTGCCTTCGTTGGGGTGGCCGCTGAACAGCCGTAGGTCGTCGAGTGGGGTCTCGTTCCGGGCCATCGTGCTCAGGCTCCCTCGTCGCAGCGCCTTCATTCCCCACTCGGCATCGTGCTCCCGGAGGGCCTTGGCCAGCTGTGCCTTGAGGTCGTCCCACATCACCTTGGGGAACATCCAATCGCTCTTTAGGTTCTTCTTCCACCTCACAATCTTCTCGCCGTTCACCTTGTTGACCCAGGAGTGTGTGGTGAAGGCCTGCCTCGTGCCCAGCGTCTTGTGGTCTGTCCAGGTCACTGTGATCTTGTAACCGGGCTCCAGAAGAGCCGTGCCCCGCCGCTCCGCGTCTGCCTTCATCATCTCCTCGGTCTCCTCCACGATGGTGAGCTCCTTCCTCTTCACGTACAGCCAGTTGAAGGGCCGACCTGTTGTGCACCAGCATAGAGTCAGAAGTACCGCTGTAGGAAGGGAGAGCTTCTCCTCCATCAGAATCTTCGCTACTGCCTCCGGAGTGACTTCCCCAATCGTAGGCGTGTGGCCACATATCATCTTCAGCCAGTGCTTGGAGGCGTCTTTCCAGAAGCTCCCCACCTTCAGAAGCTCGATGGGTTTCAGATTGGTGTACTGGTCCAGCCGCTGCAGACAACCGTAGAGGTCCGCCGCCTTGCTGCCCAGCGTCGGTGCCGCCCACTCTCGGTCCGCCGCCATGGTGTTCAGGGCATTGATGAGCGCTTGGTCGATCCGGTCCTGTCCCTTCCCCTTTTTCACCACTTGGTCCAGCAGATCCTTGAGCGTGTACAGGTGGCTGCGCCGGGTCTCGTCCTTGATCCCCTCCGGGCAGTCCTCTGGAAGCACCAGCATCTCCAGCATTAGCAGTTGCTGCAGGAGCGGGTCCGTAGTAAACGCTCTGGCCGTCTCCTGATCCATCGGGGTCCTCCGGAGACAGTGAGAACCCGACGCGAAACCCGCCGGCAGCTGCACTCCAGCTGCTGATATGATCATGTCGGATCTGGGGCGTCTGTACCGCTTCTTCTTACTCTTAGACTTAGTGGAAGGCGACACTGAAGCGCCATCAGGATCATTCTTCTGGTGCTCCGCCTTGGTTTGACGGTCCGATTCCTTCCTCTGGGCGATCTTCACCTTCCGCTTCACCTTGCGCAGACTCGGAGGCTTAGGGGCCGCACCTTTGGTCGTCGGTCCTCCGAAGAAGTGGCCATGTCGCTGCGGGTACCGCGCTTCGGGTTACGCTCCGCCTTGTCCTTCTCCTTCTTGGCATCCTCCTTCGTCGTGGCCAGGGCCTTCACCTGCATTTGCTGTTTCTTAATCTGTTCCTTTCTCTAGCGTTC
>NVUQ01000028.1 GCA_002401955.1 Flavobacteriales bacterium
CAATCACCTAAATTAAAAAGGTATGATAAAGAAATATAAATACATAAAGATAGTACTGGTAAATATTTTATTTATTTTTAGTTCGCTATTTTCTTATGCAGGAACAGAAGTTTTAACTTCAAGATTACAAGGTGTTGATTTATCTAGTACCTCAACCTTAGAGGTTCAAGATGATAAGCATAATATACTTCCTTTTAATCCTAATATTATTAACAAAAATGTAATTAATACAATTACTTTAGGTATCGATGCATCATCTTCTATTTTCCATAGTACTGCATTTACGATCACTGTTGATGTTGATGTAAGTTATATGGACAAGAATTTTATCTCACATAATCTTGGAGTAAAAACATTAACAGTTAATTATAACCCTAACAATGGAACCAGTTACCTAGATAAAGATGTTTTAATATTTTCTGGAGGACATTCTGTTGCTGCTAAAGTGTTAAGTATTTCTGATGGAACAAATACATTAACAGTAGCACCTGACGATATTTACTTGTCTTCTACTATTGAGATTGAGCGTTACTATCCGTTTAGTTCTCAAGATATTCCTGATTATAACAATATTCAGCATCAATTGCTTCACAATAATTCTAGAGAGCTAACTGTTACTTGGGATAAAATTGAGGGAGCTGAAGAATATGATTTAGAATGGACTTGGGTAAATGATTATAATGGAGTTGGAGGAACTCTTTCTAGTACAAATATAGATTATGATTTTAAAAATAACGCAACAAGAGTAAGAACTGCGAATACAAGATATAGTATTCCTCTTGTTTATGAATCTGGTTGGATTCTTTATCGTTACAGAGCTATCGGAGTTTTAGGTACTGATTTTAGTATTTTAATAGAAGGTGTTTGGAGTACAGAAAATACCAATGTACCTAGTTCTGGTAAAGTTTTTGATTATACCAACAATAAATACCCAGTTTCAGAGCACAACAATGATCAAATTAACTGGCAATATTCAGCCACTTTTGCAGAAAAAGGAAAACAAAGCTCTGCTGTAAGCTATTACGATGGAACCTTAAGAAATAGACAATCAGTTGCTAAATTAAATACTGAAAACAAAGTAATTGCAGGATCTGTATTGTACGATTTTCAAGGAAGACCAGCAGTAAATGTACTGCCCACACCAATTTATAAAGACCCTATGAATACAGACCCTTCAGGGGGGCAATTAAGTGGATATATAGAAAATTTAAATAAAAGAGATTGGACTAATAATTATAATAAAAATGATTTTGATATAGATCTTAATACAGATTGTGAAACTAATTTAACCCCTATGGATGCATCAGCCTCCAAAGGAGCAGCGAATTATTATTCTAATCAAAACCCTAATAAAGAAGGAGCACAAGCATTTTTACCTAATGCTTTTGGGTACCCTTTTGTACGAACAGAATACACAAATGATCAAACAGGAAGAGTGAGAAGACAAGGAGGGTTGGGGAATACACATCAATTAGGTAATGAGCACGAAACAAAATATTTATATTCACAACCATTTCAGGAGGAAATAGATGTATTGTTTGGTAATGAAGTAGGAGGAGCTAATCACTATAAAAAGAATGCAGTGATGGATGCAAACAAGCAATTGTCTATATCTTATATTGATATGCATGATAGAGTTGTAGCTACAGCATTAGCAGGGCAATCTCCTTCAAATAAATCAATTGATTTAATAAACTTAGATAGCTATGCAGCTCCGGGTCCAATGTCGGCTAATTTAATGCAATTTAATACGCCTTCATCTGACGGTAGAGCAAAGGAAGTACGATATAATCTATTATCAACAGGAGGTACTTATGATTTTGATTATACCTTTGATACAGAAACATATACTGATTGCTTGCCTGGAGGAAATACAATCATCAACTCTTCTTATGAGCACGATGATACCTATCTGTTTGATGATAACAGTTTTATAGGTATGTTAAAAAACGCCCCATATCCAGTACATTCAGGAATTAAAAGCATTTATCAAGAATACCCTAGTACAGAATTGGGACCGGCAATTAGAACCTTAATTCTTGAAACGGATGAAGTTACCAATACTTCAGTTTGGGCAAACATTACTGTTAGTGGAGTAAGCGGAAGTTTGTTCAGAGCATTGACTGATGTTAATGGAGATATATTATACTATGACAATGCAAATGCTCAGCCTGTTTTAGAAGAGGCGGTAGGAATAACAACAATCAATAATTGGACAAAAATTCAATTTGCTAGTAATTTAACAGTTGGGCCTACATATTACGATAATACAGGTACACTTTTAACGGCTACTGATGATATTTATTTAGAAGTGTATACAAGAGTTCAGTCTTCTAATTCTGGAACATATTTTGATGACATTAACATAGAAATTTTAAACAACAGTAATCCTCTAGGTTTCTGTTTTGATTGTATTTATGAAGTAACTTTAAGCATAAAAGATGAATGTGGCAATGAGATGATTCCTGGAGGCCCAATAACAGAAATGGTGGGAAACCTTACTCCATATAGCTCTAATCCTCTTGACGCTAATGGCAATGTAATATTTGATATAGATTGCGATCCGCAGATAAATTATGAGATTACTCCAAACCCTATTGCTGTACCCTTACTAAAAGTAGGAACTTATACGGTATATAAGTCTTTAAGAGTAAGTGATAATCCGGTAGCGTATTATAAACAACAATTTAGAGAATATAATACTTGCGGACAAACCTATCAAGATATTTTAGCTCAGCAAATAGCGGCAATAGATCTTTCAGGTTGTGATATTGACCCTTGCGAGTATGAAAGTTTACTCATTTATGCAGATTGGGATGCTTATATTGCTGATGGCCATACAGGAGCTGCAGAACCAATTTATCTTGCTTGGAAAACTGATTTCATCATTGATTGTCACAACGATATAATTGATCCTTGTAAACAAATGTTACAACTTCTAGAAACAGACTTTTTTCCTGGAGGGCAGTATGCCGAGTTTGGGCGGAATGCTACAACAGGTAATGTCGAGTACACTGCAGATCCAAATGATGAATGGTCAATATTTCGGGACCCAAGTATATCTCCAAATAATTTACCTAGACCTTACTCTCTTATTGCCAATTGGGGAACTATTACTGCTAACACACCAAATGGAGCAGTTTCCCCTTCTGCATTAACAGTAGCAGAATTTGTGTTTTATTTTCAACCATCATGGATAGAATATTTGGTTCAAACTCATCCAGAATATTGTAACTACACCTTTTGTACGAACAACCAAGTAGCTTACGATTTTATTGAAGATTTTCGTAAAACAAATAGCTTTGGAGAAGCCTGTACAAAAGGATATTTAAACCCAACAGGGTTATCTTTATCTACATCAGTATTATCAGCTAGTTGTAACCAAGTATCAATATCTCCTAATCCATTTATTATTATTCCTAGTGGTGGATCTTCAATGTCAATAGAAGGTGGGATAAACAATTATTTAAATAATATAAACCCTCCACAAGGTGTAAAAACGATATGGGAAGTTGCTATTGAAGCAGCTACAGGGTCTACGGCAGGGTTTCCTATTGGAAACAATATATGTAATGATGCCGATGTTTGGAATATTTTTAGAGCGCTGTTTATTGCTGAATTTAGCAGAATTATAGAGTCTCATAAATGCACACCATCAATACATTCTAGTAAAATTCAAAAAATCAGACCGCTCTCTTCAGTTTTAAATGATCCAAATTTACCAGGAAATAGCCCGCCTTTAAATGGAGTGCCACTTACACCTGCGCAATCTACAGCAGCTATAAATACGCATATAAATAGCATTTGTACAGGGTATGCCGATAGTTGGATAATAGCATTACAACAATGTGGGTGGATTACTCCATCAAATTGGCTACCTACGGGGACTTCTCCGACAACTCAAGACATAAAAAATGTATTTATTGATATTTGTAGGAATGGGAGTATTGATAATACCGGAGCAGCACCAGTATTAATACACCCTAATGGAAGCAGAACTTGTTACGGAGACCCTGTCATATTAGCAAATGGAGAAACTTTTGAAAATATTGAACAAGTAATCACTTACTTTACTGGAGGAGGAACGAATAATGAATGTACGGCACTATTAATTAATGAGCCAAATGAAGTGACCTTATCCACACTAGATGATTGTGGGTGTGATAAAATTTTACAAACACGATATAATTATGACATAGAAATTAATGCAGGAACTTTACCAGCTTGGATAAATAGCCCTTCTGATTATTTAGCAGAAGAAGATGGTATTACCGTATTAAACTTTGAAAAATTAGAATGCGTTTGTAATGATGCTTTCGGAACTCCAGTATGGGATTATAATACATCTTTAACAAATTCTAATTATTGGAACACTACACAAATAGCTAACCTCACAACAGAAGCACTTCCTGTAGATCAAGCATTAACTTGCGAAACGTGTATTCCTTGTGAAGATTATGACCAAGGAGTGTTAGATTTTGCAGATGATTATCCTAGCCTTGTGGGTACATCAAATTACAATGAACTTTTAGCCACCTATTTAAACCAAACATTTAATATAAGCATGGTAGCTCCAGATTATATCGATTTTGCAGCACTTTGTGAAAATGGAGGGTCAGGAGGGGTTGTTCCTAATCAAACAGCAATAGATAATTTAGAGGCGGTACTAAATTTTATAGTTACTAATTTAAATAGCACCTTTTCTCAACAAATAGTCACAGATTTTTCTGAACCCGCAATTGCTAACTATTTATCACCCTTACAAATTCCTGGATGCAGTTATCCACCCTCTACTGTAGTGACCATTTATATTAATATAAGTCCTGTTAGTTCCGTAATTATTTTTCAGACACACGATGAGGTTAATGGAGAGTGCAGATTTTCATGTAGAGTTCATTTGGATATTGGACTAACATATAATATACCGATAGTTATTTATAACCCTTGTGATAGTATTGATGTTGACTCTGATGGATCTATGGGTAATGTGGATTTTAAAATTCTTGAATCCTGTACTAACCTTTGTGAATCTGTACCACCTTTATGCTACACTCCAGAAATTACACCAGAACCACCTACAGAAGATCCATGTATTGCAGAGTTAATTTCTCAAGCAACATACAATGCTCAAGTTCTTTATGATCAATATATGAATGATGCCTTAAGTAAGTTTGTAGCCGATTATTACAGTAAATGTATGCAGGCACAAGAAACATTTAAAGTAGATTACGAAGGTAATGAGCACCACTATACTTTGTATTATTACGATCAGGCAGGTAATTTAACCCAAACAGTACCTCCAAAGGCAGTTGTTAAATTAGCAGATAATGTTGCAGTTGAAGCACACAGAGCTGACCCTACCAATGCAGCAGTATATCCAAACCATACATCGGCATTAGCAACAACTTATAAATACAATGCTTATAATCAGGTAATAGAACAAACTACACCAGATGGAGGAACTACACATTATTGGTATGATAAAATAGGAAGATTAAAAGCCTCACAAAACCAAAAACAAGCCAATTATTCTCCACAACGATATAGCTATACTAGTTATGATGAACACGGTAGAATTGTTGAAGTGGGAGAATTAGAGTCAGGACCAGCACTAATCAATAGTGTTGCTGTTGTTAATGATCCAGGTTTTCCAGCATATTGGTTGAGCTTACTAACTAATCCAAAAGTTTACCAAGTAACAAAAACGTATTACGATGAACCTTTAAGTGGTGTTCCTGCAGGAGCTTTTGGAGCAAATGGGCAACAAAATTTGCGTAACAGAATTGCATCAGTTACTTATCAAGAAGATTACAATGCTAACTCTTTAATTTATGATAATGCAACACATTATAGCTATGATGAACACGGTAATGTAATTACATCAGTTCAAGAAAATAAAGACCTAATTGTTTTACAAAACAATTTTAAACGTACCGATTATAAATACGAGCTAATAAGCGGAAATATTATTGAAGTAGCTTATCAAAAAGGAGAACCAGATCAGTTTTTCCATCAATATTTTTATGATGCCGATAACCGTTTGTTTGAAGTAAATACAAGTAAAGATTATGTTATTTGGGATAGAGATGCTAAATATAAATATTATGAGCATGGACCTTTAGCACGTCTAGAAACAGGCGATGTACAAGTACAAGGAACAGATTATGCCTATACCATACAAGGATGGTTAAAAGGAATAAACTCTAATACCTTAGTAGCCGATAGAGATATAGGTAAAGATGGAATAAAAAATAACACCCTTAATCCATATATGAGTACAGAGCCAAATCAACATGCTTTAATTGCTAGAGATGCATTTGGCTTTAGTTTAGATTATTTTTCAGGAGATTATGCGGCTATTAAACCACCATCAGTTTCAACTAATTTTTTAGCAGAAACAGCTGTTGCAGACCCATATGCAACAAGAACCTATAAAGAATTGTTTAATGGTAATATTACAGGTTTAACCAATACCATTACTAAACCAGATGGTAGTAATATGAGTACTATGCGTTATGCATACCGCTACGATCAATTAAATCGTTTAAAACAAATGGATGCTTATACAGGGATTGTTGGAGCAGGCGGTTATCTAGATGCCACAATTACCGATGATTATTTTGTACATTTGAACTATGATGATAACGGTAACATTACTAACCTTACAAGAAATGCTTTTGCAGCCGGAACAAGTGGTTTAGCTATGGATAACATGGATTATACCTATACCACAGGAACCAACCGGTTAGATTTTGTTTTCGATAACGTTACCACTTCTAATTACAATGATATTAAAGACGGGCAAACAACCCTTAATTATGAATACACAGATATCGGAGAATTGAAAAAAGATGTTGCAGAGCAAATAGAAAATATAGAATGGACCGTTTATGGAAAAGTAAAACGAGTAATTAGAAATTCCGATCCTATTATTACACCCGCAACCAGTAAACCATCCGATTTAGAATTTGTTTACGGACCATCTGGCCAACGAATTACAAAAATTGAAAAACCACGAAATACCGATGGATTACTTACTTACCAAGAATCATGGATTTATACCTATTATTCTTATGATGCATCAGGAAATTTAATGGGTACTTACAATAAGAAGTACACAGCAATGAACCAATCAGGTACTATGCTTAAAGAAGAATTTACCCATAACGAATCGCCAATATATGGTAGTAGCCGTTTAGGATTAACCAAGCGTAATTTAAACATTGCAGAAAGAAAGTTTATTATTACTGGGCATAATGGAGATAACCAATTTATAGAACAACAGACTAGTTTAGGTCCACCAATTTTTGCTAGTGTAGACCCAGATCATACATCACGTATTTTAGGTGATAAAATGTACGAGTTAACCAATCATTTAGGTAATGTACAAGTAGTAGTAGCAGATAGAAAATTTGCTATAGAAGAAAGCGGAAGTACAGGAATTATAGACCACTACACAGCTGATGTGGTTAGTGCTTCAGATTACTATCCATTTGGGTCGCTCATGCCCGGGCGTAACTTTAGTTCAAGTTCATATCGATTTGGATTCAACGGAATGGAGAAAGATGATGAAATGCACAATACATCTGGGAGTAGTTATGACTTCGGTGAAAGAATTTATGATGCACGATTAGGAAAATTTACTTCAATGGATCCTAAAGACAGGTATTTGCCGTCATTAAGCCCGTATTCTTATGCTGCTAATAATCCTATTTATTTTATGGATGAAGAAGGAGAGTTCCCTGTTGCATGGTTAGTAAAATATGGTGCAAATGTAGGGATAGATATTGCTTCACAAATGGTAATGGCATACGCATTTGGTGATGCAAATACTGTCGGGGAGATGTGGGATGATGTTTCATTGACTTCAGCACTATGGGATAGTGGACTAGATATGTTGAATAATAAAAAACTCAGAATGGCACTTGCTGCTGGAGGGGAGATTTTAGATTATTTACTAGACACACCTCAAGATAATTGGACAGTAGAAGGAGTTGTTACGGCAGGCGCACTAGGTTTAATGGAACCTCTAATGGGTGATGCTTTGGCGAAATACGGAGTTAAGGCTGTGGTGAAAGGGCTTAAGAAGCTAGGGGCAAGCCCTACAATGATTAAAAGAGTAACAGGGGTTGATGTAAATGAGAGTGTATCTAGTAAATCTAATAAGACATTAGGTATTCCGGAATGGGAAGGACCTGTTAATTATGGAGATTTAGTAACTACGACAAAAACTAGAGTTAAAATTGGTGAAGGAAAAAATTTCACTGCACTACAGAAATCAGAAATATTGGCTGCTAATAGGAAAGCTAATGGGGGGTATTTACGAAGTGATTTGGATGGTACGATTTTGGATGCCCCTGTTCAAAGTAAATCTGGTGTGCCTGCAAATATGAATCAAGCTGAGATTGATCATTTTAATCCTAAGTCAAACAACGGGGATAATAGTTTTGGAAATGCCCAAGTTTTATCTAAGAAGCAGAACTTGAAAAAAGGAGGGAAAAAGAAAAAGAAAAAGAAAAAGAAAAAGAAGAATGGAAATAGTACAACGCCTGCGACTAAAAGAACAGATGGTAGTACGAAACCCGTTAGAAGGAAGGGGAAAACTATACAACACTAATGTTTGAAAGTAATTAAATATGAGAATAGAATATTTGAAAGAGAATTTAAATAAAGCTGTTTTTACAACAAAAAAAATCATTGAAAAAGGGGTTTTAATTAAATATGTTGCACACGATGATGAAGACGATTGGCAGTTTTTTGAAGAGGAATTTGTATCCACTTCCGATATAATGATTGTCTCTTTGGAGCAAATAGTGAAAATAGATACTACTTTAGTGGATACTATGAAATTACCTATTGGGGGTAAACTTATAAGAAGCGGTGTAGAGGAAGAGTGGGAATTAGTAATTGATTGAAATTTTTATTCTTTTTTTGATAATTAAGTAATAATATGATGATGAGAATGTATTTGGTAATATTGTTTGCAATAATATTTGGAAATGAGACTATAGGACAAGGAAGTAATAAAATGAGGGAACAAATAGTTGGAAGTTGGAAATTTGATAAAATTTATACACCTGATAATGAAGAGATGAAGGATCTACCTAAAATACTGTTTGAAACGATATGGGAATATGAGAATAATTCAATTTTTAGTGAGTATAAATTAAAGTTGAATGGTGAAGGGTTTTCAAAAAAGTCAGGTTATTGGTATTTTAAAAAAGATGATAGTATCGTCCAGATAGATCATCATGGAAAAGAATTCAATATAATTATTGAGAGTATTTCTGATAATGAAGTAAAGTTAAAATGCAAGAATCGAGTAATTAAGTTACTTAGATTTGATAAACGCTTAAACTAAGATATATGATCAGATTAGGAGTTTTAATGATCATTGTTTGTTGTAGTTTTTTGCAATCTTTTGCTCAGACTAATGATTCTAATTTGGAATTTTGGGGAAGGGTTGTTTTAGTTGAAGAAATCACAGAGGAAGGAGATACTATTTTTGAAAGTGACCTTAACAAAAAAATTAAGGTTATTACTATTCGATATTTTAAGAATGATAAGAGTAGGAAAATAAATAATTCATTTAGTCAAAAGGATTTAATTTATCATTATTTTGAATATGATACCGAACACGTAATTTATTTCGCATGTAAGGGGTACAACACCAAAGGGTTTAATGTTAATACAAATAATATTCCCAAGGTATCTGATGGTTATAAAGGTGGATACGAATGTCCGTATAAAATAACACTATTTAAGAAGTCAGACCTAAATAAGTCTAAGAAGAAAATAGTAGCAGACGTTTATTATAATGAAGCAAAGGATTTCTTTGATTTAAAATAATTAAATTCTTTGAGTTGCTAATCTCTATTTCGTTTTAAATTAGACCAGAAGGTTGTATTGCTATTGGATGTTTTGAGGTTGTCGAATAGTTTAATTATTTTTTCTCCTTTATTTAAGTCTCGAGCCATATCAAGGGGAGTGTTTCCATTATTATCCTTAATGTCACTTTTCGCTCCTAAGTCTAAAAGTGTTTTTACAGCTTTAATCTTTCCTAATATAACAGCAATATGAAGAGGTGTCTCCCCTTGTTTGTTTATGGGATTTAAACCAGCACCTTTTTCTACAAGAATTTTAATCATTCCAGAGTATCCTCCAAAAGCTGCATTATGGAGGATCTCATCACCACTGAAATGGTTCCTTCCTTTTATTGTTGCACCATTTTTAAGTAGCAGTTGTAGATGCTCTTCTCTATCATAATAAGCAACTTGCATTGTTGGAGTTTCTCCATTTGCATTTTGATGGTTTATATTAGAACCTTTTTCTATGAGAATTTTTGTGGCTTCTATTTTTTCTTGACGTAAAGCACTTACTAAAGCAATATGATTAGTGCCGCCAACAATAAGGTTGACATCAGCACCATTACTGATTAATAAGTTGATTACTTTAACACCATCATAGCTACATTCAGCAGCTCTATCTAGAGGGTTCCAATCTCCAGTGATATTAACTTCTGCATTGTTATTAATTAGGATTTTAGCTACTTCGTAATTGTTTTCTTCAGCAGCATACCAAAGGGGTGTTTTTCCGTCAGAATCTTTATCATTAACTAGAGCTCCTTTGTCGATTAAAAATTGAACAAGCTCTGTATATCCCTTCTGAGAAGCATGATGAATGAGTTTCCTTTTCTTAGATGAATCTGATACTGTTGTATTTATTTCAGCACCATTATTTAATAAGTTTTTGACAAGTTCTAAGTTTCCTTGTTTTACAGCTTTTACTATATCGTGATTTAATCCCATTTATTTTTTATAAAACTTTTATGTAGAGTTCATTAAAGAGCATTAAGTTTAGCAGCTTTAATAAGGTTGTCTAAGGTGTAAAAGATGTTGTTTTTATCCTTCTCAGAAAGCTGTTGTACGGCTAGAATTCTTTTTTGCGTTTCATTGTCAAGTTCCAAATCAGTATTGCCAACAAGGTAATCTAAAGAAACCTCTAAAATCTTAGCTAATTTACCAGCCACTTCAATAGTTGGCTTAGCAACCCCTCTTTCATATCTTCCAATAGCAGGTCCTTGAGTACCTAGTTCTTTCGCTAGAATTTCCTGAGAAAGTCCTCTTTTTTTTCTTACTTCTAATAATCTATTTCCGAAACTCATTTGTACTAAATAAAACTATAAAATGTATGTTTTGTCAAAAATACAGAACAAAGTAGTTAAATAAAAATGAAAATAGTTTTGAAAAATAAAACAAGGTTGTTACTTTTGGAACTACTTTGTTCTATTAAAATAAAATTACAATGACAGAATTAAACACCACCAACAACGAGCAAATTATTTACAACAACAGCTTAATCAAGCTCACAGTATTAGGAGGAATCAAAATAGAAGGATTAGACAGAATGCGAGCAACATTAAAAGCAGAATTACCAGAAAGCCCAAAACCGCCAATCAGACACAACTTAGATTTGTACAATGATACTCAGCTAGAAAAGTTCATTCGGAAAACAGCAGAACGTTTAGAAATCGGAACAAGTGTAATAGCAGCCAGTTTATCAGAATTAACTGCACAATTAGAGGCGTATCGCCTAGATAAATTAAAAGAACAAGAACTCGAAGAAGAAGCAATAAAAGTCCTTAGCAAGGACGAGCAAACAAAGGCATTAGAATACTTAAAACAATCAGACCTCATTGAGGTCACAAAATTAGATTTAGCAAAAAGCGGAATAGTTGGAGAAGAAATAAACGCTTTGATATTGCTATTAGCAATGAGTAGTAGAAAATGTGCAGACCCATTAAGTGTTGTTTGTTTAGCAAAAAGTGGAATAGGGAAAAGTTATTTAATGGAAAGAGTAGCAGCCTGTTTTCCTACAGAAGATTTATTGGAGAATACCCAAATGACAGAAAACAGCTTTTACTATTACAAACGAGAAGAAATAAGAGGGAAGGTTTTTTTAATAGAAGACTTAGACGGAGCAGCAGCAGTACTCTATCCAATACGAGAATTACAAAGTAAAAAACGCATCAGTAAAACAGTTACTACAAAAGATAAACAAGGAATTAATAAAACCGTCACTCTGACGGTAGAAGGACCAGTAAGTGTAATTGGTTGTACCACCAAAGAAAGAATTTATGAAGACAATGCCAACCGTTCAATACTGATTTACCTAGATGGCAGCAAAGAACAAGATCAAAAAATACTCGAATATCAAAAACAAATCAAAGCAGGGATTATTGATAAACAAGGAGAAAAGCAAGCAGCAGAAATATTACAAAACACACAACGAGTACTAGAGCCAGTGAAAATAATTAACCCTTATGCTCTGCTAATAGAACTACCAAAAGAAATCTTCAAACCTCGTAGAACAATGGGGTTACTGCTCAACTTCATAGAAGCAGTAACTTACTATCATCAGTATCAAAGAGAACAATTGGTCAGCCCGACCACGGGCGAAGTATTTATTGAAACCGAACCCCAAGACATAGAAATAGCATTTACACTCTTAAAAGAAACATTATTTAGAAAATCAGATGAACTAAGCGGAGCCTGTAGAAGCTTTTACCAAGCATTAAAAAGAATGAAGCTAGAAAAGTTTTTTGCAAGCGATATCAGGCAGCACAGTAAAATAAATCCAAGAACATTACAAAGACATTTAAAAGAACTAAACGATTACAATTATTTACAAATAATAGGAGGGAACAAGTACAAAACGGGTTACCAATATGAGTTAAATCCAACAGCAGAAAAGATAAAATTAGAACACGAAATAAATAAACAAATCAAAGAAATATTAAAGAAAATAGAGCAGCAAGCCAAAGTACGACAAAAGAAGAAATGACGCACTAAAACATAATAAACACAAAGGTTAAACCAGTAGGACGACAAAAAATAAAAAGGCAAGAGGGTATGAAAAATTTAAAACTAAAAAGTGAATCATTCCAGTACATAGAAATCTCTTTTAGACAATGGTTAGATGTACTAGGCTATGCTCAAAACACCGTTTACCAAATGCCCAATTATGTACGAGAATTATTTTACTGGTTAGAAACAGAAAAACAAATAACACAAGTCAATCAGATTACCACTCCACTAATAAAAGAACACTACCATAACTTAAAATACAGAAGCAACCAAAGAAGAAGCGGAGCATTAAGTAACAACTATTTAAACAAGCAATTACAAGGACTTTACAAGTTTATGGATTACCTCAGAAAATCGGGAAGAATCACATTGCCACACTTAGAAATAAACAGAGAAGAAACCAATCCCAAAGCAATACAAGTATTAACCGTAGAAGAAATTAAAGCATTGTACAAGGCAGCAGAAGATCATAATAATAGTCCAAAATTTGAAGTGTTAGCAGCAAGAGACAAAGCAATGTTGAGTGTATTTTATGGCTGTGGATTAAGAAGAAATGAAGGGGTTAATCTTGATTTGGGAGATGTTAATTTTGACAAGCAAGTCTTACACGTTCGGCACGGGAAAAATTACAAAGAACGATTTGTACCATTCAATAAAACCAATGCTAAAATACTAGAAGAATACATTTATGATTATCGGCCTTACTTCAGTAATGCGAAAGAAATAAGTGTGCTTTTTTTAAGTCTCAGAGGTCTTAGGATGGAAGGGCAAAGTATGGTAATTCGCTTAAAATTACTCCAACAAAAAACTGATGATATTGAACTCCAACAAAAAGACATTGCCTTGCACACGTTAAGGCACAGCATAGCAACACATTTACTTACAGCAGGAATGAGTTTAGAAAAGATTGCAAGATTTTTAGGACACAGTTCTTTAGAATCTACCCAAATCTACACCCATCTGGTAGCACCAGAAAGCAATTAAAAAGATGAGTAATACATTTAAGAATTACCTAATACAAAAAGGATTAGCCAACAATACCGTAGAAAGTATTTATGGTGATGTAATCCCATTTATTAATTGGTGTGAAGAAGAAAACATAGAAGCAGAACAATCCACTTACACAGAAATATTAGCCTACATTAAATACATCCAAAAAAGAGGGATAAAACAAAGAACCGTACAAGTTTATGTAAGCTCAATAAAGCATTATTTCTCCTGGATTGTAAAACGAGAATTAAGGGCAGAAAACCCAGTAAGACAGGTTGATATTAAAGGCGTAAAAAGGCAATACTTGTATGATATTTTAAAAAAGCAAGAACTAGAAACACTTTATGAAAACTTTGAAATAACAGAAGAAAACAACAAAGCTAAAAATCAAAATTGGTACAAAGCAAGTTTGTTGACAAGCAGAAGAAATAAAGTGATATTAGGTTTAATGATTTGGCAAGGATTGGGAGCAAGAGAGCTAGCAAAACTAGAAGTAAAAGATCTGAAACTAAGAGAAGGAAAAGTTTACATACAAGGAAGTAGAAGGAGTAACGAAAGAGAATTGAAATTAGAATCCCATCAGATCTTAGATGTTATGGAATACACGCTACAAACAAGGCAAGAAATGATAAAACTAAGCAATGTGCAAAGTGAATTGCTCTTTATTGGAATAGGAGGAGGAAATCATTTTAGTAATATGATGCAGCAATTACTGAAGAAGTTGAATAAACAAAATGCTAGAATAGAAAATGTAAAACAAATCAGAGCAAGTGTAATAACAAATTGGTTACAACATTACAATCTAAGAGAAGTACAATACAGAGCTGGGCATCGTTACGTAAGTTCAACAGAAGCCTATTTAGTTAATGATTTAGAAGGATTACAAGAAGATATTACAAAGTTCCATCCGATAGGTTGATTATTAAAAAAATCCTCAGTAAATAAAATTCAGCCAGCTCGTAAACTCACTTCTCTCAGTATTTTATTTACTTCCCCATCCATCACACAAAAGCTTTATCACAACACATTTTTTAGAGCAGCCCAATTTTTAGCCTATTGCTTTACATATTGTCATTAAAAATGAACAATCATTCCAAGCAAAAAGCTAAATTCCCTCACGCAAAAAATAAGTTGTTTCAAAAGCGCCAAAGCTAAGTAACATAATACGAGTTATAAGAGCAGCCACACAAAGCCAAAACACAAAATCCTAAGCTGTACTTATAACTAGTATTATGCAAAATAGCCCCGCAACTGACCCTCTAGGATTGCTTCGCAGCTCTTTTAGTTAAAGGTCTTCCACCTTTAAAATCTGGAACATCAATTTGAATAAATGATAAGCTAAAAACCTTGGTTTTAAAAGTGAAATAATTGCTCTGCTTATCCTTTATTCAAATAGATGTAGCAACCGTAGGGCGGTAGTTTGCTTGAAAAAGCAAATGAAAAACTTACCTAGAGGGCAAGCGAAAAACAGCGAGTAAGGGGACTGGTTTGGGCTTACTTAACATAGTTGCTATTACAAGACGAATAGCTGACTTTGGCAAAGGAAATTGGGTAAGCCTTAGTGTGAAGATTTGTTTTGTAATATCAATTATGTTAAAGCTGTTTTTATTGGGTAATCAACAAGTTTTGGGAGGAATGGCACTTGTTGTGAGGGTTAAATAACTAATCAAAAATTATATAATTAATTATATAAAATAGGGAGAAATCTAGTAAACAATAATAGACTCTAATCAGTAAAGAAATAAAAAAGATGGTTACTTTAGAGGCTGTTAAAAATGTTCTTTAAAAATTTTGAAATGTGCTTAGGCGAATTGGGGCTTTAGTAAAAAAATGGCTCTTAATTACTCTACATTTGGTATGCTGATGCCCGGAAGAAACTTTAGTTCTTCAAGTTATAGGTTCGGCTTTAATGGGATGGAGAAAGATGACGAAGTAAAAGGAAGTACTGGTAGTTCTTATACGACTTACTTTAGACAGTATGACCCAAGGTTAGGGAGATTCCATAGTATGGACCCAGTTAACTATCCTTGGCAATCAGATTATGCTGCCTTTAATAATAATCCTATTTACTTTGCTGACCCTAGTGGGGCTGAAGGGAAAGGAAAAACTAAAGCTGGGAGGAAGCGAGATAGAAAGCAGAAAAAAAATAATAGAAAAGCTAAAAGAGCAGCTAAAAAATTCCAAAGAAAAAATGGAGGCGATTTAGAAAAATTAACGGATAATGACGGAAACACTGTTTATTCTGTTGAGAAAGGAATTGATGGAGGTGTAGAAGCTAAAATATTTAGGGCTGAAAAAGCTAGTCTTGACCCAAAACAGGTGAAGAAGGATATGGTAAAAGCGGTTTCATCAAGGCTTGCTAGTGAGAAACAAAAGAGGAGAGAAGCGGTAGAGAGATATGTTTCAGCTTTAAGATGGGAAGAAAATTTTGAAAAAGCTGGAGGAGAATGGAATTATACAGATGATAGATTTCATGCTCTTGGAAGTCAGTTGCAATTTGCATTACCAACAGGGAAAGTCCCAAAAGTCAATTTGGCTAAAAACTCAAAATTGACTAGCTTTATTCCAGAAAAGGCGAAAAAAGTTTTAGATATAGTTAAATCGAAATCAACGGCACCTAAGGGATACAAGGGTGGTAGAACATTTTCTAATGATGGTAGATTAGGGGGAGAGATTCTACCAACTAGTACTCCGCATGGGAAGCCAATAGTTTATAAAGAATGGGATGTTAATCCATTTACCAAGGGTGTCAATAGAGGTTCTGAAAGAATTGTGACAGGCTCAAATGGCAAGTCTTACTACACGAATAACCATTATAAAAGTTTCACTGAAATGTAGGATATGAATTACTATTTGATAAAGAATAAAGAAAGTGTTTTAAAAAAGAATAATGCTACTTATTTAGCCATATTAGATGGTGAAAGAGTTAAAGTAGCTGCTCAATTTCTTAAAGAGATAGGAGGGATATTTAAGTTTCCAGATTATTATGGAGAAAATATGAATGCTTTGAATGAAATGTTAAATGATTTAGATTGGTTAGAGAGCGATGATTATAGTATTGTGATAGAAAATTTTAATGCATTTTTATCGGAAGGGAAAGATGAAGAAAAGTATGATTTATTAAGAATGTTAAATAGTACGGCAGATGAATGGAAGTCGGTGCCAAATTTTGACGGAGAGGAAAACTTTAGAGAAAAAAAAGAGTTTAATATTTATATTATTGATGATGGATTAGTGGAGGAAGAGCTGAAAAAAGCAAATATTCAATGTAGTGTTTTCAATAATTGAGACTTTATAATCTTTTATAGAGTTTATTTACAATACTTTTTTATAAATTCATCAGCATCAATATCTCCTAAATCTTTGGCTTTGTTCCAATCTTCACAAGCTCCTTTTATATCATTTAAATTGATTTTAGAATCAGCTCTGTAAGAATAGGAGTCAGCATCTCTTGGGGCAATTTCAATAGCCTTAGTATAGTCAAGTATTGCTCCTTCATAATCTTCTAAGGAATGTTTAGAATCACCTCTAAATAAATAAAAATCACTTTCTGTAGCTGCTAATCTTATAGCTTCTGTAAGGTCAATGATAGCTCCTTTATAATCTTCTAAATCATCTTTAGCATTACCTCTACAAGAAAAGTTTTCTGCATCAGTAGGATTAAGACTAATTGCTTTTGTAAAATCTTTAATTGCTTCCTCAAAATTTTCTAACGAACATTTAGCATCTCCTCTGAATTGGTAGTAGTCAGGATCATTAGGATTAAGGCTGATTGCTTTATTGTAATCTTTAATTGCTCCCTCATAATCTTTTATCTTTTCTTTGTTAAGACCGCTGTAAAAATAGAATTGAGCATTATTAGGGTAAGCATTAATTGCTTTAGAAAAAACATCTACAGCTCCCTTATAATCTTTAGCAAAGAACTTATTTTGGCCTTGTTTATAAAACTCTTCTGCTGTCTGAGAAAAGGCTGTTAACGATAGTAGTAAAAGAGAAATTGAGATTATTTTTTTCATAATTAAAGAGAGTTAAGCTTCGCAGCTTTAATAAGGTTGTCTAAAGTGTAGAAGATGTTGTCTTTATCTTTTTCTGGTAGTTTTTGTATGTCTAGGATGCGTTTTTGAGTTTCATTATCTAACTCAACATCAGTTTTCCCCACCAAATAATCTAAAGAAACTTCTAGCACATTGGCAATTTTAGTAGCAACCTCAATAGAAGGTTTAACTTCATTACGCTCATACCTACCATAAGCATCACCATCAATACTCAAAGCTTTACCCATCTCCGCTTGAGATATTTTTTTCTTTTTTCTAGTTAAAGTGCAACGTTCTCCAAAGGTCATAAATGTAGGATTTACAGCATAAAATTGCTTGATTCTGTAAAAATATACATAATAAATGTTGGAAAGAAATTATAAATGTTTGGTTGAGTAAATGAAATATTGTAGTTTTACTACAAATATGTAGGTAAAAAATAAATTTCAACAATGGTAAAAAAAATAACTATCAACACAGAAAATCCCGAACACATCATTTATGAGACAGAAGAATTGGGTTTTGCCATATTAGGAGGAATAAAACTAGAAGGACTAGACCGATTAAGAGTAACCCTAAAAATAGAAGTGGTCAATAGAAAATTTGAACACTACCTAAACAATCCCGAAATAGCTAACCTAGCAGTAAGGCATAATTTAGATCTGTACAATGATACCCAAGTAGAAAAACTAATTAGACGAGTAGCAGAACGCTTGGAAATCGGAACAAGTTCCATTGCTCAAAACTTAGCAGAGATTACCAGTCAACTAGAAATCTATCGTTTAGAAAGAATAAAAGACTCAGAAAATGAAAATAAAATAACAGCTAAACAACTTACATCAATAGAAAGAAAAGCAGCAGAGGCCTTTTTGAAATCTGAGAACCTAATGCAGCAGACTAATGAAATGATTGGAAAATCTGGAATGATAGGAGAAGAAAGTAATAGGCTGTTAATGTACATCATTTTTACATCAAGAAAATTAGCCCAACCCTTACACATTGTAAGCCTTGGAGCAAGTGGAACAGGGAAAACACATTTACAAGAAAAAGTAGGCGAACTCATACCTGAAGAAGATAAAGTAGAAATAACAACACTATCAGAAAATGCCTTTTACTATTTTGGACAAAGGGAACTCAAACACAAACTCATATTAATAGAAGATTTAGATGGGGCAGAAAGCTCACTCTATCCACTCAGGGAATTACAATCAAAGAAGAAAATTAGTAAAACACTAGCCCACAAAAACACAAGAGGAGAAACAAGAACAATACACTTAGTTGTTGAAGGCCCTGTAAGTGTTAGCGGATGTACTACCCAAGAACAAATTTATGAAGACAATGCCAACAGGAGTTTTTTAATCTACTTAGATGAAAGTGCAGCACAAGACCAAAAAATAATGGAATATCAGCGAGCATTATCAGCAGGAAAAATAGACAAAGCAATAGAAGAAAAAGCAGCGGAGCTTCTCTGTAATACCCAAAGAATCTTACAACCCATCAAAGTAATAAATCCCTATGCAGAATTATTAAATCTGCCACAAGCAGTATTGAAACCAAGAAGAACCAATAATCATTATTTACAATTTATTGAAGCAGTAACTTATTACCATCAATATCAGCGAGAGCAAAAAGTTGATGCATCAACAGGCGAAATTTTTATTGAAACCACTTTAGAAGATGTTGAAAATGCGAATAACCTATTGAAAGAAATATTACTCAGAAAAAGTGATGAACTAACAGGGGCTTGCAGAAATTACTTTGAGAAACTAAAACTTTACTTGTTAGGAGAAGAACAAAAAACCTTTACCAATCGAGAAATGAGTAGAAAACTAAGAATCCCAATCACCACCATAAAGCGGTATCACTTAGATCTGTTTAATAGTGGTTATTTACGAGTAGCAAAAAAAGAAAAATTGAAAGGATATGAATATGAAATACTGAGTTATGAAGAATACAAGCAGCTACAAGAAGGAATAGGTAAAGTGTTAGATGATAGTTTAAAAAATTTACTCAAAGCACAAAAGCCCAGTAGCTCACCAGTAGCCCAGTTAAAAAATGGGCTGCCTAACAATCAGAAAATCAAAAAGGTAAGTGAGAAAAAATCAACAACAGTAAAAAAGGTATCGTAAATGAAAAAACTACCTATCAAATCACAAAGCTTTCAGTATTTAGAAATAGCATTTAAACAGTGGTTAGATGTATTAGGCTATGCATCAACAAGTGTTTATCAAATGCCTAACAATATCAGAGAACTATTTTACTACTTAGAACAAAACGGAATCCATCATATTGCACAATTAGAAACCAAACATATCAAAGCATATTACAATCAATTAAAAACAAGACCCAATAGTACAAGAGGAGGAGGCTTAAGTAATGCCTACCTAAACAAGCATCAACAAGCACTAGCAAAATTTACTGAATACCTATTAAAAACAGGGAAAATGACACTCCCAAACTTAAATCTTAGAAAAGAACACAAACAAGAAAAAGAGATTACCACACTCTCTCCAGAAGAAATACAAGAAGTCTACAAAGCAGCCAATATTATTCCTGAATACACAGACAGAAGAAAAAGAACCTGGTTGTATGAAAAAATAAGCATCAGAGACAAAGCAATGTTAAGCGTATTTTATGGATGTGGATTAAGAAGAAATGAAGGCGTACAATTAAACATAGATGATATTAACTGGGACAGGAAAATAATCCACGTAAAAAAAGGGAAAAACTACAAAGAAAGATTAGTGCCATTTAACACTACCAACAAAAAATACCTACAAGATTACCTTTACGAAAGCAGACCCTATTTTACCAAAGACAACAAAACAGAATCCTTTTTTCTCAGCCAAAGCGGAAAACGAATGCAAGGACAAAGCCTAATGGTACGCTTAAAAATACTCTTACAACGAACCCAAAATATCCACATCAAAGAAAAAGAAATCACACTACACACATTAAGACATTCCATTGCAACACACCTGATGCAAGCAGGAATGAAAATAGAAAACATCAGTCAGTTTTTAGGACACAGCAGTTTAGAAAGCACTCAGATTTACACACACTTAATAGAAGAAAATGAGACATTTTGAAGAATATCTAATCATAAAAGGACACACCAAAAGCACAGTGTCAGGAATGTTAAAAGTAGTTAATCGCTTAAAAAAATGGATGGTAGAAGAGAATCTAGAAGAAGAAACCATTAACTACAATGATGTGATGGCATATGTAAATACACTAAAAAAACAAGGCATAAAACAAAGAACAATTCAACAATATGTAGGAGTCATAAAAACCTATTACACCTTTTTACAAAATGATAAAAAGACAATAACTACCAATCCAGTAGTAAGTTTAAAAATCCAAGGAGTAAAAAGGCGAGAGTTGTATGATTTATTTACAACTGAAGAACTAGACGATATTTACAAAAAGTATCAAGGAGAAACACCCATAAAAAGGAGAAACAAAGTAATGCTAGGATTAATTATTTACCAAGGATTAAAAACAGAAGAGCTAGCAGTAATCCAACCAGAAGATTTAAAATTAAGAGAAGGACAAGTAGAAATACAAGGAGGAAGAAAAAGCAATCCAAGAAAACTAGAATTAAAAGCCTTCCAAATAATAGACTTACAAGATTACATTTATGTAACAAGAAACGAGATCTTAAGCATTAGAAAAACACCTACCAAAAAACTCTTTATGACATTAGGAAAAAGCGATCAGTTCAATAACGTAATTGCTAAATTTATGAAAGAACTAAAAACACAAAACCGTAGAATAAAAACAGTAAAACAAATCAGAGCAAGTGTAATAACCAATTGGTTAAAAGTCCATAATCTAAGAAAAACACAATATTTATCAGGGCATCGTTACATCAGTTCAACAGAAAAGTATCAAGTCGGAAACATAGAAGAACTAAAAACAGATATTGAAAAATTCCATCCAATAGGTTAATTATTAAAAGAATCCTCACAAAATAAAAGCTTCATTTTTCGCGAAAAGCTCAAAACTTGCACAAGCTTTTATTTTGTTCCCCATCCATCACACAAAAGCTTTATCACAACACATTTTTTAGGGCAACCCAATTTTAGCCTATTGCTTTACATATTGTCATTAAAAATGAACAATCATTCCAAGCAAAAAGCTAAATCCCCTCACGCAAAAAATAAGTTGTTTCAAAAGCGCCAAAGCTAAGTAACATAATACGAGTTATGAGCACAGCCACACCAATCCACCACACAATCCCAAGCTGTCATCATAACTAGTATTATATTAAATAGCCACACTCCAAACGCTCTCGGATTGCTTCGCAGCTCTTTTAATTAAAGGTCTTCCACCTTTAAAATCTGGAACATCAATTTGAATGAATGATAAGCAAGCAAAATTGTGAATCATAACACCTAATGTCAAAAGCTTATCCTTCATTCAAATAGATGCAGCAACCGAAAGGGCGCTAGTTTGCTTTAGAAAGCAAATGAAAACACTTACCTAGAGGGTTGGCGAAAAACAGCGGGTAAGGGGGCTTGTGTGCTTACTTAACATAGTTGCTATTATAAGACGAATAGCTGACTTTGGCAAAGGAAATCGGGCAAGCCTTAGTGTGAAGATTTGTATTGTAATACCAATTATGTTAAAGCTGTTTTTGATTGGGAAGCAGTAAAAAGAACAAAAGAAGTTTTGTAGAAACGCTTGTACTTTTTACTGTGAGGATTAAATAAAAACCATTATCTTGTAGACTATAAAAAAACGTTCTTTAAAAATTTTGAAAGAGTTTAGGAGAAAATGATCCTATTCTGAAAAACCGATGTAATTACTACCCCTTCGGCTCTCTTATGCCCGGAAGAAATTTTTCAAGTAGTTCTTATCGTTTTGGCTTCAATGGCATGGAGAAAGATGATGAAGTTAAAGGAAGTACAGGTACGAGTTATACTACTTACTTTAGACAGTACGATCCAAGGTTAGGTAGGTTCCATAGCATGGACCCGGTTAACTACCCTTGGCAATCAGATTATGCTGCGTTCAATAACAATCCAATATTCTTTGCTGACCCTAGTGGAGCTGAGGGTGAGAAAGGGAAAGGTAGTGGAAAAGCTAAGAGAAAGAAAAAAAGAGCAAACAGGAAAGCGAGAAAAGGAAGGAAAGGTAAAAATAAGAAAGATTCGGGAGGTAAAGCTGGTGAAGATGAATGCGAAGGTTGTTATGATGATACTCGTGGACAAGACAATAAGCCACGAGAAACTGAGCCAGAACCAGATATAGAAGATTCACCTAAAAAAGCAAAGTTTAAAATTAAAGCTATTTCATTTTCTTTAGGAGATAAATTCTCAACAAAGGCTAAAGAAGGAACTCAAAATCCAACATCTATATGGGGAAACAATACTTTTTACAACACTGCTATTAAAGCTCCATATGTCGACCAATTGTCAGAACCTAATTTATTCGGTGGTATAGAGGCTAAGTTTGAGAATGGAGGGACTGTTGGCTTTCATTTTAATAAAGAAAAATTTACGTCAAATAGTGATGGATTCGGTTTTAGAGGTCCTACAAATCTGGGCTTAAATTTTGGTATTAATTATCAGTTTGGAGAGAATTCTAGATTTTCAATAAACAGTAGTGTATCTTTAGGTATTGTTTTTGGAGAACCTGGTTTTGGGGATAATAAAACTATACCTGTTTCAGGTGGATCAGGCTTTAGATATCTTGGAGGATTTGTTTCTGTAATAACACAAGTAAATTTTAGAGTCATAAATAAATGGTATATCTTTTTGGCAGGAACAGTATCTTATAGGCAGATGAAAAGTTTCGATACAGGTGTTGGTAAACAAATTACACCCGATATTCGTTCGGGTTCATTAAATTTTGGTATAGGAATTGATATTGATAAGAATCCGTTTAAGAATATGTTTAAATAACTTTAAGTATGGTTAGTCTAGTATTAAAAACAATAATATCAATTTGCTTAGTTTTTTGGTCTTTATTTGCATACTCACAACAATATTTTGAAAAGGCAAGTGAAGAATATTTTAAAGGTAATTTAAAGGCATCAATAGAATTGTTTACTATAGCAATTGAGAATAAGGAAGAAATAGCGAAATCATATATGTTGAGAGGCTCTGCAAAAGGTGAGAGCGGTGATTTCTATGGTGCAGTTTCGGATTTGAATTTTTCAAAAAAAATAGATTCAACTGATTACCGTCTCTATTTTTTATTTGGAAGAACTTATTTTTTTAATGGATTTGATAATGTGGCTTTAAATTTTTTAAACACTTCTGTATCTTTAAATGAAAAGGATGCAGACGTTTTAAATTTCAGAGCATCTGTTAAGATAAAGTTAGGAGATTACTTAGGTGCAATATCGGATGAAGATAATGCGATAAAAATTAATCCTAAAAATAATTCCTATTTTACTAATAGAGGATATGCTAAATCAATGTTGAATCTAATAAATGAGGCTGTTGAAGATTATAATAAAAGCTTACTGATTAATAATTCAGCTAAAGGCTTTTCTAATAGAGGATATGCCTACTTTGTAATGAAGGAATATTTGAAAGCTATTAAGGATTATTCTGAAGCATTAAATATTTCTGAAAAGGATAGTGAAATATACTATAGAAGAGGTTTGTCATATGAAGCAATGGGTAATCATAAATTAGCTTGTGTAGATTTTAATGAAAGTGCTGAATTAGGATATTCTTTGGCAATTAAAAAAGTAGATAGTTACTGCAAAAATTAAATTAATCACCTTAATTCCGCTGATGATTATTCGTGGAGTAAATTTTTAAATATCTTTGAAAAATGAGAATATATTTAGTCTTTATTTTTTTATTTTTTTCAAAATTTATTTGGGCTTCTGAAGCAGCAGATACCATTAATAATGAGTTATCCATTTGCGTTGAGCCACTATCAATACTTCCAATGTATTCTGGTACTTCGGTTAGGGGTGGGATAGAATATAAATTGAAAGAAAATTGGTCTATGTATAATGAATTAGGCTATTATATAAATTATTTCAAAGAAATATCATACCCGAAAAATGTAAAAGGATATACAACAAAAATAGAGCTTAAAAACTATAGGGGGGATGGAATTCGAAATTCTGGAAGATACTTTTCATTAGAATTATTTTTGAAACATCAGAACTACCTCGCAACAGATAGTATTGGTATTGGAAAAATTAAATATGGACAAGTATATTCTGTTTCGAAGAATGTTGGTGCTCTTACTTTTAAATTTGGGAGATTAAAAGTATATAAGTTTGGTTTAGTTATAGACTCATATATTGGTGTCGGTATTCGACTTAAGAAAACCAATAATGGTTTAACAGAAACAGAAAATGAAAACATGATATCATCTGCTGATTATGGCCCTAATAAATTTACGAATAGAGCTGGAAATTTCATTTATCCAAATTTTTCATTGGGATTTAGAATAGGTTATCGTATAAAGTAAGCACTACGTTAAACTGCAACAAAAGGGTTCTGATATTGGAACAATAGAAATAACATAAGAGCCTCAACGCAAGTTGGGGCTCTTATGTTTATCTTATGAAAAAATGATACAGAATATATTGAAAATTATGAAGCTAATAAAAAAGTAGCCCTCTAACAGATTGACATGTTCGCAGATTGTTCATTTTAGATTTTAAACAGCTTTAGCGGTTTTAAAAATCTTAATGGCATATCGTTAAAAGTAAAGTAGTAACAAAGTAATAATCCATAATGTAAAGCTTGGCAACCTTGGTTATTGAGCACGTTTTGCGAGAGCAAAAGCGCTCTAACAGATTGGCATGTTCGCAGATTGTTCATTTTAGATTTTAAACAGCTTTAGCGGTTTAAAAAATCTTAATGGCACATCGGTTTAGAAGTTTTGAGTGATGAATTTTAAGTTTTAGATGTTTTGGGGTGGCAAAAATAAGCCATAATGTAAAGCTTGGCAACCGTTTTTAAATGTTGCTTAGCGGAGTATTATGGGTTTGTTTAAAGAGTTAGCCTAATAGAAATGTTAGGTTTTTTGTTTAGTAAGAAATGTGTGTAGTATTGGAGAATATTTGAGAAGCTTTTATTTTGTGTAGTGTGCCATTTTTAGAGCAAAAGAGAGAGCTGCCTAAGGGTAATAGTTTGTAGGTTAAAAAGAAGTTAATAAAGAAAGTATTGATAGGTCTATCAAAGATTAATACTTGTTCCATATTTTTCTTTTCAAAAATCATAGAAGAAGAGTGTACTTTGTTTTGATTAAGATTCACTTGATTGTATTGGAAGCTATCATTTAGATTATGTGAAAAATCATATTTATTAAAAATAGACTTGATATTAGTTTTAAGTTTTGGATAAATATGTGTTTTTGTGAATTTGATTACAGGTGGGAGTATGTATTTGAGTATAATACCACTGATAAGTAAAGTTGTTATTTGATTAATATCAATATTCATAATTAAAGAGAATTAAGTTTAGCCGCTTTAATAAGGTTATCTAAAGTATAAAAGATGTACTCCTTGTCTTTATCAGAAAGATTATCAATATCAGCTAAGCGTTTAAGAGTTTGTTTATCCTTTACAATAACAGAAGAAACACCTACCAAATAATCAAGAGAAACCTCTAGGGCTTGCGCAATTTTAGTAGCAATATCAATAGATGGTTTCATATCCCCCACGCTGCCGCAAGCGTCCCGCTTGTGGTTTTGTAATAAACCATAATGTAAAGCTTGGCAACCTTGGTTATTGAGCACGTTTTGCGAGAGCAAAAGCCCCGAAATATTAAATGTTGCTTGGCGGAATATTATGGGTTTGTTTAAAGCCTATTTAGTAAATGATTTAGACTATTTATAAGAAAATATTAGCAAGTTTCATCCGATTAGATAAATAAGAGGAAACAAAAGAGCAGAAAAAGCGTTAAATTTGTAGTAACTCATAAACAAATAAATTATGAACATAGAAGCAGCAAAAATAACTTTAGCTCAAAAGATACTGTCCTTACAAAAAGAATCTATCATTGAAAAAATTAATAAGCTACTAGAAAAAGAAATGATAGTAGGTTATACGGTAGAAGGAAAACCATTAATAGAGAAGGAGTATAATAAAATATTAGAAAAAGGTGCAAAAGAAATAGAAGAAGGAAACTACATTACCCACTAACAGCTTGCCATGTTTCAACTAAGCGATAAATGCAGCTTGCACATTTTAGATTTTAGCATTTGCGTAAAAATCTTAATGGCACATCGTTAAAAGTAAAGAAGTAGCAAAGTAATAACTTATAATGTAGAGCTAAAAAACTGTTTTTAAATGTTGTTTAACGCACAGCGGTTATAGATTTTGAATGCTAAATTTTAAGTTTTAAATGTTTTGTTGAGCGAAGCCGAAATATAAATGGGTAGTGTCGTGCACAGCATAATAGTGTATTGGTAGTTTAGTAGATATGCCATTAAAATTTCTAATTTCATAAAAAATGAAAAGAGAATTTAAAATGTCAATCTGCGAGCCGAGGGACAAATAATTAATTGTTTGTATTGGAATTAGCAGAAAAGCTACTTAGAAATAGGTGGCTTTTTGTATTTTTAGCATTATGAGTAAAGGCACAACGAGTTATCGGATAAAAGATGAGCAAGCGTTGTATTATTTGACTTTTAGTACAGTAGAATGGATAGATGTTTTTACTCGAAAACGATATAAGGATATTGTGGTAGATAGTTTAGCGTATTGTCAAAAAGAAAAGGGTTTAGAATTGTACAGTTGGGTGCTAATGAGTAACCATATGCATATGGTAGTTAAAGCTAGTGAAGGTAACAAGCTGTCAGCGATAATAAGAGATTTTAAGAAGTTTACAGCACAACAGATAATTAAAGCAATCCAAGAAGAACCAGAGAGCCGTAGAGACTGGTTGTTAGCAGAAATGTTAAAAGCAGGAGAATCCAACAGTAAAAAACAAACCTATCAATTGTGGCGTAATGATAATCATCCAATAGAGCTAAGCAATAACGAGGTGATTAATCAAAAAACAGATTACATCCATAACAATCCAGTATTAGAAGGGATAGTGGTAAAGGCAGAAGATTACTTGTACAGTAGTGCTCGGGATTTTGTAGGAGAAGAAGGGTTGTTGGAAGTGGAGAAGTTTTAATAATCCATAATGTAAAGCTTGGCAACTTTGGTTATTGAGCTAGCCGTAATATTAAATGTTGCTTAGCGGAATATTATAGCTTATTTTAAAAAGCCAACAACACCCCGCTGATTGACGTATGTAGCTGCTTTTAGTTTTAGGGTTTGTTTTGCTTAGCAAAATAGAAAGCCTTAACTGAACAGCGGTGTAGAAATGATGAATGTTGAATTTCATCCGTTTTAATTTACAGGCTTTTTATTAAATGTAATAAAAGTACCTTTTTAAGTACTTTTTTATTACATTTGTATTATGGAAACAGTAAATTACACAGACTTTCGTTCAAACCTAAAGCATTGGTTCGATAAAGTGATTAATGATGTTAGTGACATTGTTATCAAAAGAAAAAGCGGCAAAGACCTTGTTTTAATCTCATTAGATGAATACAATTCATTAAAAGAAACTACTTACCTTTTAACAGGGAAAAACAGAAACATATTACTAAACTCTATCAAAGAATTAGAGTCAGGTAAAGGAGTTCAGAAGGATTTAAAAGCATAATGAAATTAACTTGGTCTACATCTTCTTGGGAAGATTATTTATATTGGCAGAAAGTTGATAAGAAGAATGTAAAACGTATTAACGAGCTCGTTAAAAGTTGTATGCGAACACCTTTTGAAGGAATTGGAAAGCCAGAATCTTTAAAAGGAGATTTACAAGGTTATTGGTCAAGGCGAATAACATCAGAACATAGATTGGTTTACAAATATGAAAATGAGCAGATATTGATAGCCGCTTGTCGTTATCATTATGGTAAGTAAGCTGATTGACGTATGTAGCCCCACGCTACCGCAAGCGTCCCGCTTGTGGAGTAGTAATTAGGTGTTCGAATATCAAAAGAATTAAAAAAGAATGAGTAAATCTTTTGAGTTTAATACAGTAATGGTACATTTAGTTTCTGCGTCATTGCGAGGTACGAAGCAATCTCATTATAAAATAGCAAGACTGTTTTAGCTTTAAATTTTTATTCTGTTCCGCCAAGCAGTCTCTTGCATCTGGACCCCGGATCAAGTCCGGGGAGGAGTTGGCTCGTATTGTTGTTAACCAAAACTGTTCACGAATTACCTAACCTTTACAGGTGTGACAGCCTAAAACGGACTTGTTCATCTCATTTTATTTGGCTTATACCGATTTGTAATCAAAATGAAGATTATTTAGTAAATCAAACAGAGTATTTACAGAAATATATTGACGAATTCTACCCTTTTTAGTGTAAAACAGAACAAAATGCACTAAAAAGCGTTAAATTTGTAGTAACCTTAAACAAATAAATTATGAACTTACAAGCAGACATAAACTGGATACGAGAGGAGTTGATTGATGTGAAAGACCCTAATTTAGTAGAAGCGTTTAAAAATATGTTGAAATACAGAAAAACAAAAAGTAAACTATCTGATACTTTTTTTTCTACAACAAAAGAAGATTTAAAGCAAAGAGCAGAAGAATCTTTGAAATCAATAGAAAGAGGAGATACAAGAAACATAAATGAATTTAAAAAAGACGTTCAGAATTGGAAAAACAAGCAAGCTATTTAGTTGAGATTACACCAGAAGCAGAGCAATATTATTTGGATTTATTGTCTCATCTTTATCAAACTCACAGTTCTGAAAGTGCAGATGAAAAAACAACAGAAATATTAGATTTAGCCCTATCTCTATCGGATTTTCCAAATAGAGGAAGAAAAGAAGATGAATTGGAATATTTAGGGAAAGAACATCAATTTTTGGTTTATTCTTTAACCAATCGGAAAACAGTTAAAATCATTTACTTTGTTGAAGAGTCAGCCAATAAAATTTATGTTACAGACTTCTTTGCTACAGAAATGAATCCTTCTAAAATCAAAAGGAAATAAAAAATTAGTCACTTATCTTCAGCAAATAAAACCTTCCCTCTCGCTGCCGCAAGCGTCCCGCTTGTGGAGTAGTAATAACACCCTGCAACCTACACGAGTAGATTACACTTTAGGTGTTCGAATATCAAAAGAAATAATAAAGAATGAGTAAATCTTTTGCACTATGTACTATTCTCCCTTTGAGGGGAGATTAGGAGGGGTGTTTTRTYATTCTCAGTACTACGTCATTGCGAGTGTTTTGCGAAAGCAAAAGCGGGAAGCAATCTCATTATAAAATAGCAAGATTGTTTTAGCTTTAAATATTTATACTGTTCCACCAAGCAATCTCTTGCATCTGGACCCCGGATCAAGTCCGGGGAGGAGTTGGCTCGTATTGTTGTTGCTTACGACATTGTGATTGCTTTGCATTTCGCTCCATTTGGCTGTTCGCCCTCGCTCCTTAGAGGTACTCACTACGCTAAACTACAACCACTTTTGTTTTTAAAGAACGTTAGAATTATAATGTCATCCTCAGCTTGACTGGGGATCTAAGTAAAACGCTATAGTGGAGATTGTGGGTCAAGCCCGCAATGCCGTTCAAGAATGTATGCCTGTGTTAAAAACCATTCAAATAAACAAGAAAAATAATCGATTAATAACGATATTAAAATGAAAGAGGCCATATTTTTTGAAAAAAATATGGTGACTACTAGAGTTTTTTCAGATAAAAATAAACTTACTAACATTAGTTAGAAAAAAATCAAGTCATAAGTAAGGTAATGTTCAGATTTTCAGAACAATAGATGGATTAAAGTAATGAACAGTCTATGAACAATTCTGTTTCATGTTGAAGCAATTTGCTTAGTACCTATTTTCGTAAAATTATTCGGATAATTAAAAATATGACCGATTAACCGTAAAAAGCGACCGTTAAATGAGAAAATGGTCATTTACTATTTTTTAAATAGGATTACAATTACTTTTACATTCTCTTTTGAGAATTAACATCAAAAAAATAACCATGAAGAACGTAATAAGCACGCTAGTATTAGGATTGACAATGATAATTGGAATAAATGCCCAAACGGTTCCATCACCAACAGAGCTAACTATTAATTTAGAACCGCTTAATGATATTGTAATTCCAGATGAGGTATTAGATACCTTAACAGATCCGATGAATCTATTATCGTCAACAGACCCTTTAATTCTTTCAGTATCAATGCTATTAGCAGATACCAATACAGTAGCTAAAATTCATGTTAAATTAGGAACAACATCAGGGTCAGGAGATTTACTAACAACAACTTTTACTTTTGATAATACAGCACCTGGGGGAGACCTTAGCTACTTTAGAGAAGAAGAGATGATGACTTTAGGAATGGGAACTCATTTGAATGTAGGTGTATTTTATTGCGAAATTGTTTTAGAAGATAGTGTAGGGAATTTATCAATTGCAGAAAATAGCCAGTCGAACCAATAATTACAACTTACCCTGAATAAGCTCTGATTACAAAAAATAACAATATGAAAAGACTCATTTTAATACTCGTTGTAATACTTACAACATTCACTATAAACGCTCAAGTAGCTATTGAGTGGACAGATATGGTTGGTGTAGATTATAATGAAAATTCGCAAACACTAGCGAAAACAGAAGGGAATGGTTGGAATAATTCAGGAGCACGATCAGAAAATAGCATAGGTAAAAATAAAGACGGAAAAATTACTTACACTATAACAGAATTAAGTACCAACAAAGCAATAGGATTATCGACAAAAAATAAAGATCAAAAAATAAAATCTATCGACTATGCTTTAGTCTTCAACAAAACAAAGATTAACATTTTTGAAAAAGGGAAGTTTAAAGGAAGTTTTGGAAAAGTTAAAATAGGTGATGTTGTTGAGATAGAAAGAAAGAATGGAGATATACTATTTAAGAAAAACGGGAAAAGGATAAAAAAACGAAAAACAAACAAGAAACATACGCTCTATATTGATGTGGCTATTTTTACATCAGGAGCAGTAATCGAAAATCTTCAAGCCTCTTTTTCAAAACCACTACGAATTAATTTTGTAAAAGAAAATGCCAATTGTATAGCAGCATCTAGTGGTGCAATAGATGTTACTGTAACAGGAGGCACGCCTCCTTATAGCTTTAGTTGGGATAATGGAGCAACTACAGAAGATTTAACTGGTCTTGATATTGGAAAATATAAATTAGTTGTAACCGATGCCAATAATCAAACAAAACAACGAAAATTTAATATCCTATCTCAAATTGCATGGAATAAACTAGAAGGAGTTACTGCTATAGATGGCAACATTACTAAAACAGGGGAATCTGGATGGGCTACAGGAACTACAGCGTCATACAATACATTATTAGCTAATACAGATGGATTTGTTGAATATAAAGTAGGTGAAATTAATGGGTCAAAAATTATTTCCCTAACAACAAAAGAAAGTGTTGCTGGATTAAAAGGATTAAACCATGTTTTCTTTATTTCAAGAAACAATTTATTCATTTTTGAAGATGGAGTATTTAAAGGCTATGCTGGAAAAGTAAAAGTTGGAGATAAATTAAGGATTAAAAGAAGAGGAGATAAAATAGTATATAAGAATGGTAGAAATAAAGTTAGAAAAACGGAAGTAGATCCAGCTAAAGAATTAATTATAAGATTAGCACTAAACAATCAGGGAGCAACCTTTAACAATATCAAATCAGATTTTTGTAATGTAGATTTTTTAGTAGACTATTCTACTGTTTTAGTTGGTGAGCACGTATTGGGAAGTATAGCGTTGAGTCCAAAATTTGGAAAACTACCTTATGATATTCAATGGAAAGATGGAGCAACTGACCAGAATAGAGCTGATTTAGAATCAGGAATTTATAATGTTACCGTAACAGATGCAAACAACGAATCCATAACACATAAAATAGTAGTGGGAATGGAAATAGAATTTACTGATGTATCAGGACTAGATGTATTGAACAACGAAGAGCTATTAAAAACAGCAGCAGAAGGTTATGGAAATGCAATGACAACCCTTAATAACGTTGTAGATGGAGATGGAGAAGTAAGAGTTGAAATAACAGACCCAACCAAAGAATTTACATTTGGATTTAGAGATGAAGCAAACCCTCAAGCAACAGACCACACAGGCCTATCATATGGTTTGATGATAGACGAACAAAACAATGTAAGTACTTGGGACAATTTAACGTTAACCAATGTAGGAACTGTTGCTGTTGGAGATGTGTTAAGCATTCAAAAAGAAGAGCAAACGATTTATTATAAAAAAAATGAAGAAATAATAGGGAAATCGTTTATTGATATGTCAACAGATCTTCCAATAGAAGATTCAGAAAGGTATGCAAACACAGGGAAAGTAACCGCTATCGTTGAGCCAGTAGGCGTATCTGAAAATCCAAGAATAACTATTAAGTCTTCTAAAACCGGAGTGGAGTGTACCTGTAAAGATGTGCTCCCTGTAGGAACTCGTATTGGTTCAACCATTGGATATAATTTGGATCTTTCTACTAATATTGCTACTGATATTGCTTTTCCTATTACTGATGTGCATGATCACGTTCATTTGTGTGATGTAGAGAAACCTATTTTACCACTCTTTAAAATTGATTTTTCATTAGCAAGCCCTCAAATGAGAGTAGCTAAAATAAAAGTGATTCGATTCTCTGTTATTCCGAAAATAACAGCATCTATTGTACATGAAGATTGTGCAAACCTTGGAAGTGCTTCCATTACCACATCAATTAAAGGAGGAGTACCACCTTTTACTTACAACTGGACAGGCCCAAGTACATCATCTACTGCTACTAAAATAGGAAATATAACACCTGGTATTTATACCTTGGAGGTAACCGATAGTTGGTCTACACCCCATGTAGTTACTAAGGTATATGAAATTGGTTATGCTATAACTACAACTAACTTATCGGGATGTAGACATGATAACTACTCCGATCAAAAACGAACTGATTTATCATCAGTTTCTAGATCTGAGATGTGTGTTAAATCAACTTCATCAGGTACAGCTGAATCAGTTAATCAATTAAACCCAAATAAAGATGGAGGAGTTTCTTATCAAGTAGACCAAATAGGTTATACAAAAACATTTGGGTTATCAGATAAAGAAAATAACCACTCTGGAGAATTAATCAATTATTCAATTCAATTGGCAAACAATGGTAGTCTTTTAGTCTTTGAACAAGGAACTCAAGTCTCAGGTAATTTTGGAGACTTTAAACTAGGCGATGTACTAAAAGTAGAACGTTCAGGGAATAACATCTTGTATAAAAATAATGGTGTAACATTTAATACATCATCAACTGATGCAAAAAAAATGCTTTTAGCAAAATTTGTACTAAATGAAACCTGTGCTAGTCTTAATGATTTGTATACAGATTTTTGTAATTCAGGAATTACTGTTGATTATACAGTAATAAACGAATCGCCATCTGGATTAGGTTCAGTAAAGTTGACTCCTTATGGAGGAACACCACCTTACTATTATTTTTGGAGTGATGGAGGTGCAGGTGCAGATCGTAACAGTATAGAATCAGGAGTTTATACGGTAACAGTTAAAGATACTTTACTAGATTCATTAAAAATAGTAGTTCCTGTAGGGATGGATATTCTATGGGGTGGATTAAACAATGTTACAACAGATAATGATATATTGAGTAAAACAGCGACTGATAGTTATGGATTAGCAACTATGGGGAATATCGCTAATAATGAAGGAGAGGTTAGAGTAATAATAGAAGATGTTAACGTTGAATGGACTTTTGGGTATAGATTGGCTACAGGTGATCAGGCTTCAGGTTACGACATGCTAGATTATGCATATTATATAGATGCTGATAATAATTTATTCTCTTGGGGAAACAGGATATTAACTAACCTGGGAGTAGTTGGAAAAGGAGACGTTATAAGTATAGAAAAAACAGACAATCAAATGTTGTTTAAGAAAAATGAAGCTGTTTTAAGACAAGCCGATTATACTGCAACAAGTGTTTTTAAAATAGACTTTTCATTGTTTTCAAGAGCGATGAGAACAGGGCCCATTAAAATTATAAGGTTTTCTTTTTGGCCGAGAACGAGTAAAAAAATTATACATAATAAATGTTATGGATCTGATGGGGCTATAGATTTATCGGTTATCAGCTTTTTCCCAATTATAGGGTATAGCTGGACTGATATTAATGGTGTTGTGATAGCAACAACCCAAGATGTTTCTGGGTTAGCTGCAGGAACCTATACGGTTCAAATATCATATTTAAATACCTTTAACAACCAACCATATTCTATACAGAGAACTTATGATGTAGGTTATGAGGTTAATTGGACCAATCGATTTCTTTCTATTACACAACCAGATGGAGGGTTGATTAAATGGGGGTCAAATAACGTTTATGGAGAAAGTGGAGCATCTTCATCTAACATTTTATTAAATGGACAAAGTGGTTGGGTAGAATTTAGTATTACAGCTCCTATTTCAGGTACTGCATTATTACCTGCATTTAGTGTAGGGTTTTCATTACAAGACGTAGATCAAGATTATACTTCAATAGATTATGGGTTGTATTTTAATGGTGGGGTTTCTATATCTGGCGGAACAGCCGCAAGTACTGGTCAATTAGTGCAACTAATTAACAATGGAGTAATTAATACTTCACAGTCTAATGTTTTTTTATCTTCAAATGTATTTAGGATTGAGCGAGATAATCTAGGTAATATTATTTTTCTTAAAAATGGACAAAATATGTTTCCGCTTTTATCCCCACTCCAAAATTCTTCAGCAAACATTATTATTGATGTTGCTCTAGCTGAAAATGGAAAAGGACTTATTAAAGCCATTTCCTCATTTGGTTGTCTCCCAGCTAACAATGTGAGTGTTTATACTAAAGTATTTAAAGAGTTAGATGGAGGTTATTATTTGGTTAATAATGATGAAGTTCTTATAGAATATACAGAAGACTATACTCTTAATCCATCTGCAAATATGAACTATAAAATGTATAGAGAATCAAATCTTCAAAACACACTAGGGATTGTTGTTTCAGTAAATGTAGGGAACAATAGAAGACAAATTACTTTCACAACGAACCCTCCAAGTGGATTTTACATTTTAGAAATAGAAAACAGTAAAAAAGAGAAAAGATATTTAAGGTTCAAAATAAATTAAACAATGAAGAATATTATACTAATAATTAATACAGTTTTATTGATATCTGTGCTAGCTTATTTAGGATTTACATCAAAAAAAGAAAAACAGGCATATGTAAATGTGAGTGAAGTTTATAATGATTTTGAAATGAAAAAAGAATTAGAAAATAAATTAATAACAGTTCAAAATAGAAGGAAAAAAGTACTAGATAGTTTGGAGGTAGAACTTCAATTGTATGCTAATAATTTTTCGCCTGATAAAGAAATTTCTCTAGAAGAAAAAAAAGAGTTTGATTTTTTAGAAAGGCGATTCTTGTCTAATAGGGAAACATTTTTAAAAGAAAACGAGCGAGTTACATTGGAATTTAAAAATCAAATTTTCACACAAATGAACAAATATATTGAAGAGTATGGAGCCGAAAATAAGTATGATTATTTGTTTGGAACTACAGGACAAGGAAATATAATGTATGCTCAAACTAAAAATAATGTAACAAAAGAAGTGATTAACTACATCAATGAAAAGTATAACGGAAATAATTAAAATAGGTTTTCTATTCTTCATTGTAGCTTGTAATGGTGAATCTTCTTTGAATAAAGAAGACTATGTACATTATGTTACCAATGAAGATAATGGTTTGCTAAATACGAAAGAAATCAATGATATTGAATTTCATTTACAGTATGAGCCTATAAACTATAAAGTGTTGAAAAAAGTAAAAAATAGACTAATTACACCGAAACAATACAGGGAGGATGTAGAACGATTTAAAGGCGGACAATATTTTATTTTTAAAATAGCACTAAAAGATAAACAGGGAGATTTATTAAAATATGAAGCTAAGAATCAGGAAGAATATGCCGATCGAGTTCAATATTTTTCATCAAGAATGCAAAATGATTTCTATTTACTGGATGGAAAGGATAGTTTGAAATGTAATTTATTCCATTTTGAAAGGACTTATGGTGTTTCTCCTTTTAGCACATTTGTTTTAGGGTTTGATAGTAATAATGAGTTAAAAGAAGTAGGTAATACGGTAAAAGAAATCGTTAAAGATGACAAAGTCTTGGTGTACGATGATAAGGCTTTTGGAGTGGGACCAATAAAGTATAAAATTAGAGCAAAAGATATTAATAATATTCCTGAATTAACAATAGAATACGATGTTAAATAAATTAAGAAATAGTCACACAATTAAAGTAATCGCTGTTTTTGCAGCTGTTAACTTTTTAACACAGATATTTTTTCCTACAGCGGCTTTTGCTTTAGGAGGAGGTCCTGGTCAAACAGAATTTCAAAGTTTTGAACCTGTTGGAGCTTCAGAAATGGTGAACTTATCTTCAGGAGATTTCACTTATAATATACCTTTATTGGATGTTGATGGTTACCCGATTAATCTGAGCTATCACTCGGGAATTTCTACTGATCAGGAAGGAAGTTGGGTTGGATTAGGATGGAATGTTAACCCTGGAGTTATTTCTAGAGGAATGAGAGGCTTGCCAGATGATTTTGCTGGAGATGAAGTGAAAAAAGAAATAAACATTAGAGATAATTGGACTGCTGGCATAAAGGGAAATACAGGCGTTGAACTTTTTGGTACTGGCTTTACTCCGAGTATGGGAATGGGAGTCTTTTACAATAATTACAAAGGGGTTGGATTTGAATTTTCTACAGGAATAGGTTATGAAGCACCACTTTCTATTCCTTTAACAGTCAATTTAGGTGTAACAGCCAATTCTCAAGAAGGAATGGATATAGGTGCAGACATTGGATTGTCTGTAACATTAGCGAGTGGCGAAAATAATTCAACAGCATTATCGTTAAATGTTGGAGCTTCTTATAGCTCTAGATCAGGGCTAAAGAGTATTAATGTAAGTAGTGGCTTTAGTTATGGAAATAGTAATCCTGCGTTAAAAAATGGTAGAATTAATCATAGTATAGGTGGAGGGTCAATTCCTATAGGAACACAATCTCATGTACCTAAAATTAATGTACCTACTGATGGTTTTGGAATCAGTTTTTCTGCTTCAGCAGGAGGAGAAATCTATGGGTTAGATCTGTTTGCTGGATTTACGGGATGGTATACTGAACAGAGTATCGCCACAAACAGTATCATAACTCCTGCATATGGTTATTTGTACGCACATGAAGGAGCAGCTAATCCTTTTTCATTGAAAGATTTTAATAGAGAAAAAGATGGTGTATTTCATACCACTATGCCGAATTTACCATTAACGAATCATACTTATGATGTTTACGCTGTTTCTGGTCAAGGAATAGGCGGGATGTATCGACCTTATAGAAATAATGTAGGTACTGTTTCAGATCCATTTATGATAGAATCTTCTAGTGATCACTCTTTTAGTGGAGAGATTGGTGCTGGGAATCTATTCCATTTAGGCGGAAACTACAATTACACCACCTCATATAATATTAGTGGAGAATGGCGTTTAGGAAATTCATCAAATAGTGATTTACAGTTTAAAAGTAATGCAAATGGAACGGAATTAAATGAATCAACATACTTTAAAAGAGCAGGGGAGTTAACAGTAAGAGATGATACTTATTATGCAAATATTGGTGGAGATAGAGCTTTACAATTAGATTTGAATCAAACAGGTACTGATATTGAAGGTTCTTCTACATTAAGTGGTGTAAGCTCTGCTAATCAATACAGAACAAAAAGAGTACAGAGAAATCAAAACCTTTCTTACTTAACTGCTGCTGAAGCTGCAATTTTTGGTTTATCAAAAAAAATAGAGATTAGAGAAGGTACTGAAGTGCCAAGAGTTGGTGGTGCCAGAAAATCTAAACACTTATCAGAAGTAACAATATTAAGAGAAGATGGTGCAAGGTATATTTATGGTATACCTGCTTATAATATTATACAAAAAGATGTGACATTTAATGTTGTGGAGGATCCTAATGTTTTTCATCCTGATTGTGCAACAGGATTAATAGAATATGTTGCTGGAACGGATAACACTATTGGTAATGATAATGGAATGGATAACTATTTTGAAGCAACAACAACTCCTGCTTACGCGCATTCTTATTTATTAACAGCTATTATTTCTGATGATTATGTTGACATTACTGGAGATGGTCCTACAGAAGATGACTTGGGGAACTATACTAAATTTAATTATGCTAAAGATACAAGTAATTATAACTGGAGGGTTCCATTGGAAGCAAATAAGGCCATATATAATGGCGGGTTTAGATCTGATACAGAAGATGATAAAGGATCTTATATCTATGGAGTAAAGGAGGTTTGGTATTTACGTTCTGTAGAAACTAAAAATTACATTGCTGAATTTAATTTGAGTGATAGAAAAGATGCTATTGGAGTAGTTGATGAAAATGTTAAGTATTGACAGGTCGCTTTCTGAAATTTGGTTAGCTAAGGGGAATATCCATAAATCATCTGAACGATATGAGGAAGCCTTAAAGGATTATAAAATAGCTTCTGCATATGATTCACAAAATTGGAAAGGTCTTTATAAACAGGGTGTGGTTTTATTTTACTTGGGACGATTAGATGAAGCACTATCCAAATTGGAAACTGCCTTATCTTTTGATTCGGATCAAAGCGGGATAAACCATTTTCTCGGTTTGGTGTTTTTAGCGAAGGAAAATTCTCAAGCAGCATTGTCTTTTCTAACAGAAGCATCGCATCAAAATCCGGACAATTCTGATATTTGGTTTCACCTGGGACAGGCCCAATCTCATATAAACGAAACAGAAAAATCAAGAATCAGCTTTGAAAGATCGTTGGAAATATCTTCCAATAATTCTGAAGCACTTTATG
>NVUQ01000065.1 GCA_002401955.1 Flavobacteriales bacterium
TTCCTTTAAATTCACGTATTACAAAATCTTACATTAACAAAAAAGTATATTATAAAATCTTACATTCCCTTCTGAATTAACAATTATAGGTGAATTATCAGGCTATTTTCTTATTTACGTCCATTTTGCGTGAGTCACTCTTGAAAGTAAGCTGATTAAACAAAATAGTACACTTTTCTCATGATATGTTGTTTTAAGAATTGCTGAGCAAATCTAGTTGGGAGTTTTGCTTGATTCATTATCGATAAGAGATGAAAGCAGGTGGTAATAAGCAATTCATCATTCAGTGATGAAAAAAAATGACTTGGTACCAGTCGACTCACTGGGGATTCTGCCAGTCAAAACGACTTAAGAAATTCGTTATTTTGTCAATTGTGAAAGAATCTTACGTCTTTTTAAAATAATAAGTGATAGGATACACAGCATGACAATTTCTGAATAACTAGAGTCATTATGCAAAGCCCTTAAACTAATACCAATTTAATTTCAAAACACCCAACAATGGTTATTGTATAATGCCGATAGATAATCAAAGCCAGAGAATGAGAGTAACGAAATTATAGGGCATTTTGATTACAAATCTGTATAATTAATTGATACCTTCAATTAATCTTATGTTGAAAACAACTTAAGTCTGTTAATTCTTCTACTTAAAGCAATAGGTCCGATATCAACATTTATTTTCATTTTAAGATATCTTCGAATAACATTTAATTTGATTTTTTTTCGTTTTTTGATTTTTTTTAGCTGCTTATCTATAATACATTCCATAATCATTGAATTTAAAAAGTAGATTAATTATTTAAAACAACTTTTCTCAATCATTAAGCCAAAAGATGTAAAGCATTATAAATACAGAGCTGGCTTATTCTCTCGGTAAAATTGATTCCCAAATGGGGAGAAAAAATTCTCAAATCGGGAATTTAAGAGGCGTAAAACGAAACAATATTCTATTACCGATTTATCGGGATAATAAAATACGGAAATGAATCTTTTGAGTTTAATGCCGTAATTATTCTCCCCTTGAGGGGAGATTTAGAGGGGTGTTTTATCATTCTCAGTATTACGTCATTGCGAGGCACGAAGCAATCTCATTTAAAATAGCTGTTTGTAGCTTGCAGCTACAAACAGCTATTTATTTACATTATTTTAATTAATGAGGATGTCATTCTGAACAATATTTTACAAGCAATTTATTGCTTAGGAAAATGAAGTGATGAATCTTTTGAGTTTAATAAACCATTACCACAAGCAAGGCTACTTTACTAATCGCTTGCCATAAAGCATTTCTAATTCAGCAAAGCTGAAAGAAATGCTATTATATGCTCAAGCTGCAATACCGTTACTTTTATATGGCAAGCTGTTAGAGAGACAAACGGTATTTATTTACATTATTTAATAATGAGGATGTCATTCTGAACAATATTTTCCTAAGCAATAAATTGCTTGTAAAATGAAGTGATGAATCTTTTGAGTTTAATAAACCATTACCACAAGCAAGGCTACTTTACTAATCGCTTGCCATAAAGTATTTCTAATTCAGCAAAGCTGAAAGAAATGCTATTATATGCTCAAGCTGCAATACCGTTACTTTTATATGGCAAGCTGTTAGAGAATAAGTGTAACGAAATTATCGGGCATTTTGATTACAAATCGGTATTACAAGTCTCAACAAAAAAGAATGGTTAAATTTGACCGTGCACCAATTTATACCCATATATCTATTTACTCTTCGATCATCATTGCTATTAACAAAATTGCTATATCGTAAAATAAAAATAGCCACTTAGATGAAATCCTTTAGCGCTAAAACGACACACCATTTTTGCTTGCTAATTTTTATGTTAGCCTTTCTAAAATCCACTGGAAATAATTTGCCAACTACGCTTAAATTTGCCCATTATTCAACCAAGGATGGCCTCCCAAGTAAAGAAATCCACCAAATTTATCAAGATGCTAAAGGTTATATTTGGATCGCCACCAATAGAGGCATTAGTAAGTTTAATGGTGCTGAATTTGTTAATTACACCATGAATGATGGATTAATAGACAACATAGTTTTTGGATTTTATGAAGACCCTAAAAATCGATTATGGATTAGATCATTTAAATCGGAGTTATGTTACATAGAACATGATACCATCATACCCTATAAGTATAATCATCTGCTCCATAAAGAACTTAAAAATGAAATGATACTATCGCTTGTTATAGACAAAGAAGATGTTCTTCATCTTAGTCTGAAGATGGGTAAAAAAGGCTTGTTAAAAATAGATCCTGAAGGTAGATTAGAAAGAATAACTCAACTCAATGGTTCAACAAAAATTGATTGGTTGGTTAAGGAATTTGATAACGATTTGTTTTACACCTATTTTGACAATAGATCAACATCGAACATAGGGCCTTCAATAAAAGTCATTACTGAAGACAAGTCTTATCGCTCCAATTTAAAAAATAACATTACAGGTAAAATTATATTTAAAAAAAGAGATACAAATGGACTTATAATTGGCTCGGGCAATCAAATAATTTTCATAGAACATGACAAAGTCATTCATCAAAAAACCATTGATAATCAAACCTTTGCATTACTACTTGATAAAGAAGATAAATTATGGGTAGGAACAGATAACGGGCTCTTATATTACAAGCACGGAATGGATGAAGCTCCCATCAAATCCTTGAAGGGTGAAAAAATAAGCTCAATTATTGAAGATGAAGAAGGAAGCATCTGGGTATCAACATTAGAAAATGGAGTTTACCGGGTTTTATCAAAAGAAATTGAAGTGTACTACCCTTCTGAAGTTGAAAAAAAAGGAAGAATAAATACCCTGACCTTTGATCGTCAACACCAATTATGGTTGGGCTATTCCAACGGATATTTAGAAAGAGTTGGGGATGGTTTTATCACCAAAAATGAAAATGAGCCCTATAATTTATTTCATTTGGGAAGCGATACGGCATTTGTTTTTGACTGGAAAGGTGCTAGGTATGGTTTTTTTAACGCTGCCGGAAAGTATGTTTTCTCAAAAAAGATTGCTTCGAATTTAAAAAAGGTCATCAAACCTAACAAAAGCGATGCTTACATTGCTTGTAACCATAAAGGTGTGTTCTTTTTAAATAAGCACCAAAAACAAGCACAAGCTCTTGAAGGCTTTGAACATAGAATAAATGATTTAGCCATGGACACAGAAGGAACGTTATGGTTGGCTGGGGCTAACAAACTTTGGGTTTATAATCAAGGTAAAGTCAAACAGTTTACCCACCCCTTTTTACAATCGAAAATTTCGAAAATTCAAATTGATGCACAAGGTGTAAAATATATGATATCTCCTAAACATGGCGTTCTCATTGTAAAAGGGAAAAAGATTCATCAAATTAAGCATACTCAATTATCAAATACATTTCCAACAAGAATACTCCCTATAGACGATGCCATTTGGTTAGCAACGAGTAAAGGATTAAAAAAAATATCCATTGTAAGTTGGTCTCCTTTTAAATTTAGGGTTCAAAACTTTGGTCAATACATGGGTTTCCCTCAAGACGAAATAAAAAAGATGGTTGAAAACAGCGGCAAACTATATTTATGTTATGAGGATCAAATATTGTCATTTAACCCTGAAAAAATTAAAAAAAATACGGTTTTACCGAGGCTAAAATTAATATGCTTCTATGCCAATGATGCAGCTATTAACTATAAAGGCAACATAAACCTTAAACACAATGAAAACAACCTGCGTTTGTCTTATGAAAGTATAAGCTATAAAAACAATGGAGACGTTAAGTTAAAATACCGATTAAATAACTCAAAAAAATGGACCTATACGGAACAATCAGACATTCTTTTTAATGCGCTTTCGCCCAATGATTATTATTTAGAAGTAATGTCCATCAATGAAAATAACATCGCCAGCAAAAAACAAACCTTATCTTTTTCAATCGGACTACCCTGGTGGAAAGAATGGTGGTTTTACACGCTGCTTTCAATTTTATTTCTATTAATAGTCTATGCTGTGTTTAAATTTAGGGTAAATCGTATAGAAGAAAAAAACAAGCTTAAGATAAAGCTTTTTGAACTGGAAAAAAAGGCTTTACAAGCTCAAATGAACCCTCATTTTTTATTTAACCTACTCAACTCTATTCAAAGCTTTATTGTTTCGAACGATGGAGACCAAGCAGAACGCTTCTTAGCAAAATTCGCTAAGCTAACCCGATTAATACTAGACGGTTCCAGAGAAGGAAAAATAAGCGTTGATGATGAAGTTACATCATTGAAATTGTATTTAGAATTAGAAAAGTTACGCTTTGAAAATAAATTTAATTTTTCCATAGAAGTGGATGAATCCATAGACACAGAATTTTGTTTAATCCCTCCTTTACTTATACAGCCATACGTTGAGAATAGCATTTTGCATGGAATGAAAGGAATCGAACATAAAGGAAACATTCTCGTAAAAATGGAAACCAAAAAGGACCAAATCATTTGTACCATTAAAGACAATGGTATAGGGAGAGAAAAAGCAAAAGCAATTAAAAACAAAACAAATATAGGACATAAATCTGTTGGCTTACTAATCGCAAAAGAAAGGCTACAGCAATTGAACAAATCAATTGCTCTTGTAGAATTAATAAAAATTGAAGACCTAAAAAACGAATCAAATCAGCCCATAGGTACTAAAGTTGAAATTGTTATTCCAACTTTCTAAGAATTAAAAAGAAACTAACATTATAAACAGAAACCATGAAGGCAATCATTATTGATGATGAGAAAAAAGCACAAGAGGTACTCAGCAAGATGCTTAACAAATACTGTGGTGAAATTGATATCGTTGCCGTGGCAGATGGTGTTGCTACAGGATTAGAAGCCATAAGAACACAACAACCCGATTTGGTATTTTTAGACATTCAAATGGATGATGGCTCTGGTTTTGACCTGCTTAACAAATTAACAAAACAAAATTTCCATCTGGTATTTACAACGGCTTTCGATTCTTTTGCTTTAAAAGCTTTTAGATATAGCGCCATGGATTATCTATTAAAACCTATAGACCCTGATGAATTAATCAATACCGTTGATCGCTGCCTTTCTGCCCCATCAAACAACTCAGTACAACAATCTGCCTTGCTTCAAGGATACATCCAAACCAAAACATTTAATAAAATTGCACTACCCGAAATTGATGGAATCAACTATGTAGCAGTCAAGCAAATTATACGCTGCGAAGCGGATGTCAATTACACCATGTTTTATCTGGTTGGAGGCAAGAAAATTGTAGTGGCAAAAACACTCAAAACCTACCATGAGTCTTTATGTAACGAGCAATTTATACGAATTCATAAATCGCACATCATTAACTTAGCGTATGTAGTTAAGTATTTTAAAGGGGATGGTGGCGAAATAGAAATGAAGGATGGCAGCATCCTGCCCGTTGCTAGAAAAATGAAAAATCTCCTCTTAAAAACTTTGGAAAATCAATAACGAAATCCGCTGTTAAATAAATCAAACCTGTTACACAATCAGAAAACTCGCACTACAATAAGTGCATAAATATTTATACCTTCTTAGCACTACTTTTGGGTTAAAACAAATTAAGGAACAATGAAAAAACTATTCTTTACAATACTTACAAATGTAATAGCTTTCGGGCTTATGGCACAAAGTGGTCTCGGAAATATTTATGTGAACGATAATTTCGGTGATGGGACGACTCAAGGTTGGACTACACCTACTGGCGTAGTTGGTACTAATGTTAACGGCAAGTTGAAAGTAAAAAAGAACAGTGGTAGTGCAAATTTAAAAGCCACAAAAACTGTAATAGGACTAATGGCAGGACCTCAGTACAATATTAACTTAGACTACAACACCAATGGTCTGGGAGGCAATACAAACAATACTAGAGGAGTTATAGTGAAAATAAAAGACCTCACCACTGGAACAATAATTCACAATAGTGGAATGTTAAGCGGTAATAGTAGTTATAGTTCCAATTTCACAGGGACATCGAATGGGGATTATCGAATTATTATAGTTGCAAAACAACAAGTGGGTAGTCCAACCTTTACTAACAAGTCGTTTAAAATTGATAATGTGATCATTACAAGTAACGCAACCTCCACTTTACAAACGGTGGTTTATCCAGTAATAGAAAGCTGCGATTCAGTGATTTTAGATGCGGGGTGTAACGATTACAATTGTTACGATTGGAGCACTGGAGCTTCTGGAGTTCAAAATATAACCGTCACCACTAGTGGTGTTTATACTGTTGAAGTTGGTTACGACCTAAATAGTGATGGAATTTGTGACTTCACCTATTTTAAAGAGTTTTCGGTTACCATTTTACTAACCCCAATAGTTAACCTAGGTCCAGACCAACAGTTATGTGATGGCTCTACCACATTATTAGATGCTGGATCAGGTCATGCCTCCTATCTATGGAGTGGTGGAGAAAGCACTCAAACACTAAGTGTAAATTCCAGCGACATCTATACAGTTGAGGTAACAAGCACTAATGGTTGCACAGCTACCGATGAAGTAGAAATAATCATTTCTGATTCAATTATCCCAAATATGACTTCTACAAATTCATGTGGAACTTGTGGGACAGCTGGTGTAGATTCAATTTCAGGAGGAGTTGCCCCTTACACATACTTATGGAGTAATGGACAAACTACACCAACAGCAATAGATTTAGCAGCTGGCAACTATTCTGTAACAATAACAGACGCTAATGGTTGCTCAGGACAAGGAACTGTAACAGTTACCCAAGAACCATATTGCACAACATTACTATCTGGCTATTGTGGGATCACAAGAAATGATTTGGCCGATTGGATATATGCAACTCCTGTACCTAATGCTTCTATGTATTGGTTTCGATTTTACAAAAATGGAGTTCTAGTTGCTCAAATTCAATCCAATCAATTAGACAATTCTGGAAGACCTAGAATTCACCTTTATGAACCTACACCTGTGCCAGGTACCCAAGGAATAGTTTATGATGGTGATTATGATGTTACTGTTGCTGTTGGAGTTGATCAAAACGGAGATGGAACTACTGATAATTCTGAGTTCTATTGTGAAAATGATCCATGTACCATACATATTGTTGGAGCAACTACTTACTTAAGTGGTTATTGCGGAATTACAAGAAACGATTTGAATAATTGGATTTATGGCACTCCAAGATACGGAGCCATCGAATATGAATACAATTTCTATCAAGCAGGATCCTTGGTCGCTACCCTAAGATCCAATCAAGTTG
>NVUQ01000066.1 GCA_002401955.1 Flavobacteriales bacterium
ATATGTAATAAATAATGGGAAGGTTCATCTAACAAGTGAACACAAGGATATTGAAAAATTGGGGTATGCTAAAATAAACAGCTACTAACATTCAATATAAATATGCCCTGCTTTAGCTTTTTTTATTCTAATCAGCTTTTGTGGTTTAGTCCATAATTTTTGCTTGTGCTTTCTGGCTATTTTGTGAAAGTTGAATCCTTGCTTTGGTGGGTTTGTTTGGGTGCACTTTATTTGTTTCTTAGTAAACTGCGGGTTTGGCAAAAATTATTACTTTTAAGCATTGCATAAGTATACTTATTCAATTGTTGTGTGTAATTTGACAAAATGAAGTTATCAATTCTATCCATTTTATTTTTAGCAACCTATCTGACCTCATTTGGTCAATGTGACTCAATAAAAGTTAACTATCAAGTTGACCATTTAAAAAGAGAATCTGAAAAAAAAGAAATATTCTTCACTAAAATTTCTAAAGATTCTTTACAAATAAATTTTAACGATGGTTTTGACAAAACCCCTGTAATTGTAAGAGTAAATCAAGTACAAAAGGCACTCAATAATTCAACAGACGAAAGTTTAGGTTTTACAGGTTCTCTGAAATTTAAAAGACCAAAGACAAATGCCAAAATAAGTTTCACTTATAATGGTTCTACAACAGACATTGCCTACAATGTAAAATATAATGTGATTCATATTTGGAGTTACAATTGTGATCTAACTGTAATTCATACAAATAGAATGATAATTTACGAATAAGAACTCCGCACAACATTCAATATATAATATGCCCTGCCTTTAGCTTTTTTTATTCTAATCAGCTTTTGTGGTTTATCCCATAATTTTTGCTTGTGATTTCTGGCTATTTTGTGCAAGCTGCATTCTTGCTTTGGGCTTGGTAAGGTTTCACTTATTTGACAATTCTTAACTTGGGAAGCTTCACAAAAATTATTACTTTTAAGCTCTTAACAAACTAAGAAAACGCAACATACAGTAGCGTTACCACACATTAAATATGTATTCAAAGCTTAAATATCTTATAATTATCCAAGCAATTTTACTTAGCTCTTGTGGTGTTAACGAAGAACAAAAACAGGAGATACTTAAAACTCATATTCAAAAGCTTGGAGACCCTCGAGTTAAAAATTTTGATATTACCGATTGCATAGAAGATTGCCATAAGGAATCTGGAAGATTGATTAGTCAAACTCTTGACTCTAATATTTTAAAACTAGAAATAAGTCATTGGATGAATTGCGCCACATCCATAAAGCATAATGTAGCAGGGTTCGAATATAAAAATGGAGTATTAAACTTGTTGATTGAAAGTATTCCTGAAAGAGTTGATATTGAACCAAATGGGGATACAAACTTTGTTTATGAGGCAACGGCTTGCACTTGTTACTTTGTCTTTAATTTCGAATTATCTGGATTTGATTCGGTTCCTGATTCTATTTTAATAAATAATAATTCAATAAACAATCACGGTATGTTATTTGAAATGTTTGATGGTTTAATAGAAGAAATAGATTCAAATTATAAAACTGATTAAGTAATAAATACGTTTGGTAACAATTTCTATATTTCATTATGTTGACTGATTGCTTTATATTTGGTTTCAACAAAAAGAAAACATATAGTGGCGTTAAAAACTAATTTCGAAGAAAGAATCCCGAACCAAACCTAACTAACAATAATCTCGTTTGCATCATCTAATGTATCATTACCAAAATTGGCTAAATAGGTTTCTGTTGTTTTTAAATCTGAATGTCCTAAAGATTCTCCAATTATAGCATGTGATATTCCTGCAAATTTTGCCAAAGAAGCCCACGTATGCCTTGTTACGTAAGAAGTTAAATTGACATCTATCTCGCATTTTTCTGCTATATCTTTTAGGTACTGATTAAAATATTGTCTTTTATCAATATATCTTTCCCTTTCTTTTTCAATATTATCTATTGGTTTAGGCATTATTGGAAAAACGTATTCATTAGAATTTGTTTTTTTTCCGTTGGTATAATGTTTAATAATTTCTTGTGCCTTTGTGGTTAGTTTAATATTATAAATTTTACCCGTCTTTATTCTTTTATATACTAACCTATCCCCTTGTATATTTTTCATAGTCAAATAAGCCACATCTATGAAGTTCATCCCTCTCATATTAAACATAAATGTAAAATAGTTTTTAGCGTGCCAATGACTTGTTCCTTTCTTCAATTTTAAATCAAGAACTTTTTTTAACTGCTCTCTTGTTATAGCTCTTTTCTCCGTTTTTTCTGATTTGATACTAAACTTTCTAAAAGGATACTTTGTATGCAGTAAAATATCTTCATCTATTGCTCTATTTATAATAGCCCTTAAAGTTCTAAGATATACTCCAATAGCATTAATTTTCATACCTTTATTTAAACAATGAGTTTCATAGTCAGTTAAAAATTTATGGTCAATTTTCATTAGTAAAATATCTTTCTCATTCAAAAATGCTCTGAAAGAATTGAGAGTTGTTTTATAAGAAGTTGCTGAACCAATTCGTTTTGCTCTAATCAAATCTTTAATTATTGATTCTGTAAAAACAAAAAAGTATTCTTTCTTTTGAATTGTTTTGTTCTCTCCAAACAATCTTATTGTTATCATCCTTTGCAGCTCGTCAACATCAATATCATCTAAAATATTTTCATTTTCCAACAATACTAAGGAAGCATCAGACAAATGCTTACGAATCGTAACATTTACTCTTGTAGAATTAGGAAATGAGGATTTTACCTGATTATCTTCTTTAATCCATTCGTTTGGTTTAAAACATAGATTTAGAAAAATATATCTTGCTTTTTTTTGATGAAATAGTTTTAATCTTAGCGGATAAGTACCGTCTTTCTTAGGTTTTCTTGTGTCATAAAATAATTTAATTGTAGCCATTCTTACATTTTTTTTCGCACGGTTTTCGCACGGTTTATACCATCTTTAACAGATTTTAATAAACCTTACCGTTCTAAAAAAACTGTAAAACCCTTATGTTTATTGCGTTTTAGGATTTTTACGGATTTTCTAAAACTGCTCATTTTCTTCTGTTAATCAGAGGGTCCTAGGTTCGAGTCCTAGAGGGGGAGCTTAAAAAAAGAAGTCTTACTAGTAATAGTAGGACTTTTTTTATGCTATTTAACAGTCCAATCTGAAAACCCTTCATAATTATTTCGGGTATGAGTCAAAATCACAAAGCAATCTTCCTTAGTTAATTCGCTATTTTCAAAAGTCAGAATAATTGATTCCAAATTTTTATCAATGTACTCCCTAATTTCTTCATCAGTCAACCAACTTTCATAAGGGGACATATAGTCTATTTCCTTTATTTCTTTTGGGATATGATTAAAATAATTCAACCAAACCCTAACCCCTTCAAATACCAATGGCAACCCTGTTGGATTAAAAACAAATGGATGTCTAATAAATATGTATCTTAAATGAGGTTCGTATTCTACTCCATTCTCATCTTCTACCAAAATACATTCTTCAATTTCAATATCCGACTGATTAAGTATAGGATACTTTAGTTTTAACCTTTCAACAACTCCCATTCTACAAAGTCTTATATAACAAATATGCTCCTTTCCAATTAGCAGGGAAAGTGAAATCGCAAATCATTCTTTCAGTAAGAATATTAAATAGTGACACACCATTGAATTTTCTTTGTTTTAATTTATTTAGAACTCTTTCTTTCTTTTTCCCAAACTCCTTCCTTAAAATTTTAGCATCTGTCGAGCTACACTCAAGAAATTCCATTAATACTTGTTCCATCTGATGATGATAAACTAATAACCCATTGGTAGATTTTAGTAAGTTATCTAATTTTAGATTTGCTTTAAATAGTTTAGGGTTTCCAAAAGGATATTCTTTAAAATAATCACTCCAAGAGGCATCAGGATATAGTGTGACTAAATTTAAAGCATCATCAAAAGTAATTTCATCATATGCATCTAATTGTTTCTTAAAGCCACCAAAAACAAAATGTTTAGAATTATCACTTTCACTATGCATAACACGTATTAATTCTTTTCTATTACCATTTTCAGCATAAATAACTTGTCCGTATCCCTCTTTAAAACCCGTTAAATCTTGTGCTGTTTTATTAGTTTTAAAATCAGCATAAAACTCTTTGATATGGCTTTCTCTTGCCCTATTATTTGGCTTAACTATGTCATCAAAACAAAATCCCCAAGCCTTTCTCCTTGACTCAGATGTAAACTTTGCATTTGGATGAGGAAGAAAATAAATAGGAACCTCAACGATGCCAAGTTTCAAATCTCCTTTTGCAACATTAACACTTCTCTTATTTGATGGTATATTAACTGTTTTTATGTCTGAACATAAATTATTTTCGATACAATAATCTCGAAGCCGAGAAGAAAAAGAAATTAATCTTATCGGTTCAAGAACTTCAATTAATTTGTTAAAAATAGGAGTGCTTAGTTTTAAATCTGAGTCACTTATTTGACCATCAGATTTAGACCTAAACATACAGAAGTTAGTCTGAACACAATTCTCGATATCCTCATTAGGAAAAAACCCTTTCAACGGTTCGTATATTCTTTGAAAACTACCTAATTCATTATTACGATACATATCTCCAAAAGATTCTTTAGGTATTTTAACTTGTGGTTTATATTCGGCACCACTTTCTGCACCCCAATTAAATCCAACGATTACGTTATTTCTTTTAGAGATTTTAGTTGAAGTTAAGGAATAATTCCATTCTTCACTTATTTTATTAGCTGTTTTCTTAATATCTGAAACTTCAAAGGCTTCTTTTGTAAGATTAAATAATTTTTGAATTTCTTTTTCCATATTCTAATAAGTTATAGCAAAGTTCACAAACCAAATATAGGACTTCTATTGTATTACTATAAGGCAATAGAATAACTAATCGCATTGTTCTGAATTATAACACCCTGTTGAGGCTCTCATCAAATCTTCTACATGATGTAATCGTTTTAGTTCGGCTGATAACATAGGGATATTCTTACCTATCGCCTTTCGTAATAAAGATGTATTGACATCACTAACTTCTTGGTTCGAGGTAGGAACTATTAGTGGGGCTTAAAAAAAGAAGTCTTACTAGTAATAGTAGGACTTTTTTATGCCCTAAAGGTTCAGTCAGAAAATAGAACCAGCTGAGCTAAGCGGAATGGGTCCTGCAACTTGCACGTGACGCGCTTATAGCACAAACTAAAAACATGGCAACACTTAAACTTACATTAGATAAAAGAAGAAAATACAAAGATCACACTTTTTAAAGATTACTCCCCAACTTTTTGTCTTGATCCTTTTCTTTCCTCTTTTTTATTCTCTTTAATTGTTGTACATCTAATAAATCTTTTGGTCTATCAGACTTAATCTTACTTGTTATAAGATCATCAAAAGAGAGAACTTTCCATTTCAATACTTTATTCCCTTTAATTATTTGTTGATTAGCTTCTTTATAGGCATCATCAAAAGATTTATTTACAGAAAACTTAGTAATCAATTCTAAATCCAAATCAACTGGTGAGAACTTAACAGAAATATTCTGCTCTTGGTTTTTAACTGAATCAGGAAACTCTTTAATTTCATACCCTAATTCTTGAAAAACACTAATAAGATTTTTCATATTATTTTCCTTTGTATCAACCCAAAAGTCAACATCAGCAGAATGTCGTTGAAAGCCGTGAAAATTAACAGCCCCTCCTCCAACCATAATCATCCTAACATTATGCTTATTAGACAACTCTATAAAAGAATCAATTTTATCTTCCCAGTTATTATTCATTGTACTAATCTTTAATAATTATGTTAAAATTATTTTCTTTTTCCTTTTTTGAATTAAAAGGAAACAACCTCTTACTCGCTTCCGATAATTTTAAAAACCTGTAAAACCTTTCCATAGGGAGTAGTTTTAAAAACTCTTCTTCTTGTTTTCTATTACTATCCTCTTTACTTTGAAATACAACTTCCATATCAACCGTATTTGTAAACCTTAATTAATAATGATACTTACATTGAACAATATAAATCGCATCGTTTGCTACCGAATAAACCAATCTGCACTCTCTATTTATTCGCCTTGACCAAAACCCACTTAAATTACCTTTCAATGGCTCAGGCTTTCCAATTCCCTCAAAAGGCTCATTAATAATTGATTCAATCAAAACAATAATTTTATTATAGCGTTTTTTATCATTAATAGCACAATTAGTAAACTGAGTATTGGCTTTTTCTGAAAATATAACCTCCATTAATCTTTTAACTTCTTTAATTCAGAAAAAGAATATTTTACAGTTTTACCCTCCCCTACCTCTTTAATACTTTCATTTAGAAATTTAGCATTATTAGGGTTTCCCAATAAATACAATGATTCCTGCATCGAATTATAATCCGACTGAGATAAAACTACTACATCTTCTCCGTTTGTTCTTGTAACAAATAAAGGATTGTGATTTAAAAACACATTATCTAAAAAAGATTTGAGATTTTTTCTAAAATTAGTATATGTTGTTATCTCCATAGCTATATATTTTATGTGAAAATACTAAATATTTTCAACATGTACAACAAGCTGTACAATCAATTTTATTATAAACCCCTATTCACGTTTTATTAAACTCTATTTTTTTAAAGTTTTAAGTCAACTTCAAATTTAATTGTTGAGATGATTGTATTTTAACTCAGACACACTTTCTTGGACGGTATCAAAAACGGTCGATACATGAACAAGTTCAGGAAATTAGTTAGAGACATCAACTATAATAATATCAGCGAGTCTAAAAAGTTTACAATCTAATAACTCATGACCCCTGATACCACCGCAAGGCTCTGCCTTGTGGCATTAATCTTTACTATCACCACAAGCGTGACGCTTGCGGCAGCGGGGCGAATATCATTAATGGTTTTATTTTTCATTCTGATAGAGGTGTACAATATGCTTCAAACAAAATGACTAACCTTTTTTCTTATAATATAAAAATAACTCA
>NVUQ01000029.1 GCA_002401955.1 Flavobacteriales bacterium
TTATAATACTTTAAAGCCCACTATTTAAGCGTGTTATCTATTATTTATGATCGTTGTAATTATAAAAGACCGGTAAGGTAATCTGAAAGAGAAGTGTCTGCTGGTAATCCTATTTTCTTTTTAATCCTGTTTTTAGCAACTCTAACAGAAGATGGTTCCATATTTCGGCTAATTGAAATTTCTTTGTTAGACATATTCATGACCACCATGGCAGCCACTTTTATTTCTATATCGCTTAAGTTAGGATGTTTTATTTTTAATTCGTTGTAGAAGTTGCTACTTAAATTACCCATCTTATTTTGCAGTTCAGCACGTGATGATTTAACATCCAATTCATTCTGTATAAAAAACTCAATGTTCTTTATCTCAGGTTTAGAAAGACTTTCTATTTGCCCAAGTTGATTGATAAGCTTTTCTGAAAAATCTTGCTTAACCAATAATTCGTGAGATAAGGCTTGAACATTTCTGTTTTCTTCTTGAATTTTCAGGTTTAAAATTTCTTTTTCATTGGCCGTCAATTGATTTTGAAGCTTCCTTTTTTTAATGACATTAGATCGGTAGAACAAAAAGAAAATAATAACCACTCCCAGTGCAATTAAAATAGATGTAATTTTTATTCTGTTCAATTTTTCATCAATCTTCTTTTGTTTTTCGTCAAGTGATTTCTGTAGCTCATATTTGTATTTAAACTCTTGCCGAATAACAGCTCTTTCTGTTTCCTCATTTTTTAGAATATCCCTATAAGTTACCATCATTTCCAACATTTTAAATGCCTTATTGGTGTCCCCTTGTATTTTAAATAGCTCAAATCTTAATTGGCTGATATCTGCAATAAGAATTACCGATTCAATTTTTTGGGCTATTTCTAAGGATTCAGTGCTGTAGATTTCTGCACTATCTAACATACCTTTATTGAGATGAATTTTAGCAATATTTAGCAGATCTAGTGCAACTCTTTCATTGTCCTGAATTTCCTTATGTATGCTCAACGCATGTTTAAAAGATTGCATTGCGTTGACGGTATCCCCTAAGCTAAGTTTAGCCTGACCAATTCCTTCAAGCATAGTGGATTTCACTCTTTTTTCTGGGTTTGCTTCTTCTAGTTTTAAGCCTTGGGTTAAGTATTTTAAAGCAGCCTCATAATTACCCATATCTTGATGGCATGTCGCAACATTATTAAGTGCAATCATCTGATGTCGAGCATTTCCTTTCGTATTTCCTCCTTTTAAATTTTTTTCAAAATAAATTAGTGCCTTTTTAATATCTCCAAGATCCGAATATATTGTACCAATATTTTGGAGGCACCGCTGAATCGATGAAGTGTCCTTTAGACTTTCAGCTATGCTCAATGCTTTCGTTTGGTAGCTTATCGCAGACGATAAATCGCCACGACTACGATGAGCACTGCCTAAATTGGAGTAGGCAGAGCAGATGCCTTTTAGGTCATCAACTTCGGTATAAATGGCCAGCGCTTGGTTAAAATGAATTATGGACTTTTTTTGATCTCCTTTAATAGAAAATGTAATTCCTTTAATTCGCAACGCTTTAGCTATCCAAATTTTTAAATCCTTGGCTTTAGCAAATTGATATTGTAAGTCTGCTAAATAAAAGGCACTATCTGGTTGGGTAAAGAGGTATCCCTTCCAAATAAAATTATCGAGCGCATTTAAGCGAGTAGTATCATGCTGAGATTGATCTTCCCAAACACTCAATAAAGAATCAAGGTTTTTTTGTCCAAATGTTAAAAGTGGACTAAGCAATAATATGAAAAGGAGTTTTTTCAAATGTCTATCTAAAAGAACGAAGATAAGGATAAAATAAAGCTTTTATGGATTTACTGAATTTTGGAATGTCTAGTGTTTGTGGTTTGGTGAGTTGCTAAATATAGATTTCACCTATACTGGTCGTATAATCAGTTCTTGTTCACTTTAGTATTAACGATTATCTGCTTCTATAATCCTTGAATACCTTTCGTTCAATATGTTTTTGTAATGTTCTTTCATCTCATCAGATAAGAAGGATTCATTTACCCATTGAATAGCTTTTGGTTTGTTTTCAGTAAGACGATTTAAAACACCATTTATTTGTTTTTGGGTTAACCCTAAATTCTCTCCTAAAGTTTTAAAATGAGTTAAGCTTAAATTTTTCTTTTTCCCTACTAAGGTCAATGCTAATTCTTCATTATCTTCAGGATTTACTATTGCTACATTTAATAAGTCGTATGCAGGAGATAAAACCCAACCCGAAAGAGATTCTATCATCGAGAAATTTTTAAGGTGCATATCATTGTTTCCAGTTATAAAACTGAACAAGGTCAATTCAAAAAAGAACAGTTTATCCAATAAGGTATTATCAGAATAACTCCCCAACGCTTTACCTATTTTTTCCATAGAGCTTTTATACTTATCAAAAGCTTCGGTAATTTGAAACATATCAATCATGTGTATTTTATTACCATCATCTGTTCTGTCAATTCTTTTGGTGATGTATGATAATTCTCCTGATTGTAATCGAATTAAACTCGAAGGAACAACACGGATTCCAAATGCTTCTGCAATTCGCATGGTTACGTGTTCGTTTTGTGGCATTTCAGGAAATTGCTCTGATGGAGGTTTGAAAATATAAATTCCACCTAAAGCACCAACTACTGTTAATCGGTTTTTTGTATTGTCCATTGTTTCATTAATCAATGACATTGATAGTTTAGGTTGTACTCCTGGAACAGAAACGCTACGGTCAATTACATCTTTTGCCAGTTCCGACATCTGTTTTAAGTTGTACGATAGTTTCGGAATTCCCTTTGTTCCAAAAAAGGCAAGGCTACATTTTTGATGAAAATCAATTTCGTTAAGGAGTTCTTTGTAGCAGTATAAACACTTATTCTTCATCTTTTTCAGGTATTGGTATAACGCTTACAGCTCCTATACAGTTTTGACAACAAGCCAATAATAACCCCATTCTATCATTAGGGTTTATTTTCCAGTTTTTAGAGGCAATATCTAAGAGCCATCCTTCAGGTATCAGTCCTTCAAAAAAGGGAAACAACCTGTTATCTACATAAGGATCATTGGTAACAGGCATTGTAAATGTGATAAATTTCTTGGGGAATTTTGACACATAACTTTCTTCATATTGAAAGATATATTCTCCTTCATTCGTTTCTTTGAGAATGCCAGCAAGTAATTTTTTATAATGTATTTCAGCTTTTCTCATAGCAATTAATTATTATCGGTTAACTCTTTGCTGTTAACTGGTGCAAGTTCATGTCCGAACATACTTAAAACTAAATTCACCTTATCTAGGTTCATGTTAGATTTTCCTTGTTCTATTTTTCGAACTACGGTTAGTGCTACACCAGCACGTTCAGCGAACTCTTCTTGCGTTAAATTCACTTCTTTTCTTCGTTCTTTTACAAAATTTGCTAATCGTCTCATTATATGTATTTAGATATAAATCTATGCAAATATAGGTAATTATATGTATTTACGTATAATTTATTGTTTTAACCTCTAATTATATGCTTTAAGATATAGTTCTATGTTCTTCAATTAAAAATCTAAAACCATATCTAAAGCATCATTAGCTTCTTTGTGCATATAGTTTACTTGCGCTCCATTGTGGTTGTAATACTTGTGTGTTTGTATAATTTTTGTAGCATTTGAGGAGAAACTTTATCGCCTGCAATATTTCCAAAACTATCTCTAGCAATGTGCATGGTTGTTATTCTAAATATAATGATTTATGACTTTTTATCTATCTCCATGTGCTGGAGCAAGTTTTGACTGAAAGATAACATTTCTTCTATTTCAGCAGTCTTAGCAATTCTTAGATAATTAAAAATCATTAAGGCCTCCCCATTGCTTTCGATGTGATGGATCTTGTTAATTTCTAAAAACTGAATCAACTTTGGTGTAAAGAATTTATTGAGTGCATCCTCATCTTCTCCCAAAACTAAGAACTTAGACGAGAATTTGGTGTGTAATTTAAAGCCAAGTTCTTCGTAACCAGCATAAGACATTACTCGATCAAAGAATTTACTTAAAAAGCCTTCCCACTCAATTGCAAATTGAGGAATTTCCTGGTCTAATCGCACAACATGAATCGTAGTGTTATATACTTCAGAAGAAAGGAGAGCGCCTTCATCAAAAGTAATATCAGAAGTTTCCCATTCAACGCCAAACTCTTTATCTTTACCTTTTAAGCGATTTTTCTTTCTTTCAATGGGCCTTAATTCAAAGAAATGAAATTGTTGGAGGTAAGAAGTATTCCAATCTACCTCTTTCTCAAAAGTCCATCCATTTCTAATGGCCATTTCCTGTAATCGAGATTGTCTGCCAGTCAGTTTCTTTTTTTCAGGTCCGATAATCACTTTTAAGCCTCTATTATGTGAAGTTGATGAGTTGTGTTGCTCAAGCCCAGTAATGGTAACATGCCCGCCTTGATTATCGTGAATTCGCTTGAACTCAATAATGTTTTCCATTACTGTTAGATCAACCAAACGGGTTTGGGATAAGTCTACTTCTATAATGGTTTTTTTTGGAATAGTACTTAGCATCTTATTCAATTTCACAGTAGCCATAAAGTTGGCTATACCTATTAGTTTTACCTGATTAACACCACTATCTAACACTTCTATAGAAGAGTTAGCATTAAAAACTAATTTAAAGAAGCGTTTAATTCCAACTTTCGCCAATAGCATATGGAGAATAAGAGTAGCAAAAATTCCAGCAATTATTCCGTACAACAAATTAGATTGTAGCGTAACTATAATGGTGGTCATAAATATAAAGAGTTGTTCTATACCTTGATCATAGGTATGTTTCAGTACTTTAGGTGAGGCCAATTTAAAACCAGTATATACCAGTATGATTGCCAATGCAGCCAATGGAACTTTTTGTAGTACCGGAGCCAATACAATGATGCACACAATTAATAATATTCCGTGATAAAAGTTGGACCACTTTGTTTTGGCATTGTGATGAACATTTACTGTACTTCTTACAATTACTGTAATAATTGGAAGGCCTCCAATTGCTCCAGAAACCATAGTACTTACACCAACACCAATTAAATCTTTATTAAAATCAGTATTACGCTTATAAGGATCTAGATTGTCTACAGCTTTAGCACTTGCCAATGTTTCTACCGAAGCAATTATGGTTATTGACAATACCGTTAGCCAAAAAGGGAGGGTGCCAATTTTAGAAAAATCAGGATAGATGATACAATCTAGAGGATTATCAGGGATTTTTAGTAAGAACTGAGGTCCTATATCAAAGCTATTGCCAAGAAAATCCATTGTATGTGGTTCGAAAAAATTAAAGAGGTATACAAATGGAATAGCTATTAATAAAACCCACATAGGAGCAGGTAAAAAGTGAAAAAGCCTGTTATTAACTCTTCCATAAAACATAAGTAATATCAATCCCGAAACGGATATAATTGCCACAAAAGGATTGATATTAGGAAGTTGATGGAAAATATCAATTAAAATTCCAAGTGTTGAATCTGCATTGGATTCAGTTCCTAATGCAACGTGTATTTGCTTTGAGAAAATAATGATTCCAATTGCTGCCAAAATTCCGTGTATAACAGAAGAAGGGAATAGATAGGCCAACCGTCCCATTTTTAATAATCCGAATATCACTTGAATTCCACCAGAGATAACAATGGCAGCTAAAACATAATGAATGGCATGTCCTGTTCCATCATCCAAAAGGGCTATTCCTCCTAAAATAACCGCAATTAAACCAGCGGCTGGACCGTTTATGGCAACATGTCCTCCTCTTAAAAAAGTAGTAACTATACCACCAATGATAGCTGATAATACTCCAGCCATGGGTTCCATATCGGAAGCTACAGCTATTCCTAAGGCCAGTGGTAACGCTACCAATGCTACACTAAATGCAGCAATTAAATCGTTACGCCAGTTCTCTCTTAGACCTTTAAATCCTGTAGATGGTATTTCTGAATCAAAACTCATAATTTACAATAATCAACAATATTAACTTAAAAAACAACTTAAATGCCTTGCTTTTATATATAGTATTTTATCTTGGATGATCAAAATACATAAAATCTTGTGCCAATTAGGACATATAGTTTCATATCCCATCCTGATTATGAAAGTGAAGATTTCTGTCGGCACTTTTTTGTTAACTTTATTTAACTATCTTCGGTACAGCATAATTGAATTAATAATTTATTTAAAATTAAAAGAAGATATGGCAGATCAAGGAGAATTAGACGCGCATTATACACGAATGGATAAAATATTTCGCTTAAGTTTAGGTGATAAAGGAGCGTATAGTGGGGCACGATTTGATGGTGATTTTTCTATGACCACTGAAGAGGCACAATTAAAAAAACATGATTTTATTTTTGATAATTGCAACATAAAAGAAGGCTCAAAAGTGCTGGATATAGGATGTGGCTGGGGCGCATTTATGGATTATTTAAATGGTAGGGGTGTAGATTCTTGTGGTGTGGTATTAGCAAAAGGACAAGCAGATGCATGTGTTAAAAATGGATTAAATGTTAAACACATGGACTCCAAAGACATTACTCCAGAAACATTTGGGCAATTTGATGTAGTAACTGCAATGGGTAGCCCTGAGCATTTATGTTCAGTAGATGAGTACGAAGCGGGAAAACAGGAAGAAATTTATAAAAAATACTTTAAACAAGTGGCTAGCTTATTACCAGTAGGAGGCCGTTTTTACTGTCAATCTATGGTGTTTGGTCCTAATATGGTTGATTTTAAAGATATTCCTTTTAATAAAACAGACATTAAGAAAAAAGAATTCACGAATGCAGAATACATGGATATTATATGTCGTGTATTTCCAGGTTCTTGGCTTCCGTATGGTAAAGAAGGATTAATTGATCCTGCCATTAGCGAGCATTTTAAATTAGTATCTGTTGATAGTGGACGATGGGATTACGTTGAAACTATTCACCGATGGACGGCCCAATTTAAAAAGTTTAGTTTTAGAAAATATTTACTATTCTTATCCTTAATTCCAGATTATTTATTTGATCCTACTTTTAGAGAATGGATGCGTAGGTTTAAAATACAAGCTAATTTACATGTTTTTGATAGACATGTTTTTGATCATTACAGAATAGTGTTTGAAAAAGTAAAAAACTAATCTTTCAGGTTCTTTTGTATTAATTCCAATTTCAAGTACGAAAGTGCCGCATTTGTTGGGTGTTTTGATTACAAATTGGTATAAATAAAATGATGAATCTTAATTGTAGTTTGTTAAAGGCAATAAAGACAAAAGGCTATCTCCATTTCAAGAGATAGCCTTTTTTATGTATAAAGAAAATACTTAGAAAATAGTTGCACATCTTTTTGGGATTTCTTTATACTCTTCCGGGGAGGAAAATTCGTTTTGCCTAATTCCTATTCCGTTGCCATCTGGATCATAGAAAAAAGCAAAATATATCGTATTACCATCTTCGGTATCGGTTTTGTCAATATTTCCAACAATTATTCCTTCATCCTCTAAGCTTTGCTTGGCTAGGGTGATATCTTGAACATCAATAGTAAATATTTCCGTTTCGCTTCCAGCATGTTCTGGATCAGAAAATAAACAGATAGAACTACTTTGATCTACATTTGTTATTGACAATTGAATCCAAGATCCATCTCCGAATTTTCCATCACTATTAAAAGTAAATTGAGGTTCATAATTAAAACCAAGTTTGTTGGAGTAAAATTCGAAAGAAGTTAATACATCTCTCACAGAAATTTTTGTCACTAATGAATAATCACCTAAAAGTTGTTGTAATTTCATAACATTAAGTTTTTAAGATTATATGTAAATATAAAGAAGAATTAGATTTGAAAACATCAGTTATATTACCCTTTTTTTAGTAAGTAATACCCCTTATTTATTAAGTTACAATTACTTAGGGCTAAAGTTTTCTTGAGAGTGTAGAAAGGTTTTGTTTAATTTATGAATAACCTTGTTGAGTTCAATCACCTATTTTTTTAAGATAAAAGAGAGATACTAAATTTAGCACCTCTCTTTTTAACTAACTAAAACTATTGTTAAAATTTAATTCTGTTTTGGTGTTCGTTTAATTGAGAATAGATATTTTTCGCATGTTTATTATTTTGTTAGAAGCATCATAAATGGTTAAGAGGTATATACCAGATTTAAATTTATCAGGTATTCTTAAAGATGATTTGTTTTCATCTATAGAACTCTTAAAGGAATATTTTCCAATAAGATCAATGATTTCAACATAATATTTTTGTGATTCTTTTATTTCAAAATTTAATTGATTTCCTTTTTTAATCGGGTTGGGATAAACATTAATTTCTGAAGATGAAAGCTTTTCTAATGAAGTAACTACCGCAGAGATAACCTCTACTTGTTGAGTCTTATTATCAGTACAAGATTGCATCCCTATTGCATCAAGTGTTACATTGTATAGCCCTGGTTGAGTGTAATAATGTACTGGGTTAAGTAATGTGGAGGTGTTATTATCACCAAAATCCCATAAATATTGAGTTGCATTGGTAGAATTATTTGTAGGAATAAATTCTCCATTATTAACAGCTAAATAAACTGTATCAACAGCATTAAAATCAGCAGTCAATTCTTCTAAGTGTAAAACAAATCTAGCAGTATTCGTTGTGTCATAAAGATAAAACAAGTAACCACTCGAAGTCAATACATCAATAAAAGTTCCCATTTGCAAATCTTCTAAATAAACACAATTAAAATTACTTAGTTCAACTATATTATTAAATGAGAGTTGAGTTAAACCAGAAGTATTTGCTGTAACTTTTATAGGGATAGTAGTTGCTCCATTAGAATTAAAACTGTTAATTGATAAATCATTATTATCATCTGAAATGGCACAAATTGAAGGAACATCAGTACTAGCACTATAAAATTTATAAGCATCATATTGAGGATCATAATTCATTGTTGCAGCAGCATTAACCTTAAAAGATACTTGATCATTATACTGACCTTTTAAAACGTTAATATTAAAAGGAATTCCTCCTTGTTTAAAAAATGTAGAATCAACAATTGATTTTACCCCTTCTTTGGCGGTTAAAACAGGGCTTCCTGCATTTGCTTTTACCCAAAAAGCTTGAGATGAAGCAATGTATGGTGTTCCTCCATTATTTGGAACACCACCAACATAAGATGCATATTGTAAATTATCTGGATCGTAAACATAAACTGCATCATCAATATTAGTTTTAACCCAGTTTGCATCATTCCAATCTATAGTTGAAGGATAAGGATTTCCAACCATATTCCAACCATCATCATCTGAATTTCCACTATTAGTATAACTTACTGGCATATTTATATTTCCTTTATTAATTGGACCATACGTATCTATTGTGAATGGTTGAGTTCCAGTAATAGTATCTCCGCACCATACCCAGTAACCTTGTCCTGTACCTATTATAGAGCTCATGCTGGCCGGTACTACAAATCCAGAATCTACATTCCCTATAACGGTTTCATCATAGTAGTATATTGATGCCCATGGGTTTGCTGCACTTGGCCAATTTGGGTAATCAGATCCCGGTATTCCGGAAGTAATCAAGTCATCATCCCAACCAGATAAATCTCCATTAACCACAGGAGAGCTAAAAAAATGCCAATTTGTAGACCCTGCATTTATATATCGCTGAACATAAACTTTTCCTGCGATATCAGCTCCTAAAGGGATGCTAGATATGTTTGCAGTGCCTGAGTTGTCAGAAACCAATATTATGGAATCATTGGTTGATAATGTTCCTGAGATTAATGATAGTGTTCCTTTTATTGACCAATTTCCAGAAACGATATTTACGCCACTTGAATTGTCAATTTCAACATCATTTAAAGTTTGAATTCCAGAAATTGATTGAGGTGTGCTTCCTGCAAATCTAATTTTACCAGTACTGCCAACAAATGTACATCCATTATTAGTCCAATCTCCTTTTACAGTTAATGTGTTATTAGATAGGTCTAATGTTTCGCCATTTCCAAATGTAATGCTTGATACATCTCTATCTACATCCAAAACAGGATCTATAGAAACACCAGATGGGAAATTTACAGTATCAGCAGAAGTAGGGACAGTATTTGTTGACCAATTAGAAGTTGTACCCCAATTTGCATCTGTATTTCCAGTCCATGTTATTTTATTCTGGGCAAATAAAGACGAAACTGATATAATGCTTAATAGTGCGGCTATCAATAAGTTGTGGTATAATTTTTTCATAGTGTTTAGGTTTTATAGAGTAATTAATAACAGGATGATATTATACTTTAGCTAATATTAAATTGATATTTAGAACTAGTTGCTTTTGCTGATAGATATCGTGAATGTGGAAGGATTGTTTATTTATACATAAATCAGCAGGTACTTTCTTATCCTTTAATAGAAATGAAACCAATGATTTAGCGAATTGAATAGCAAGTAATTTTCCACTTTCTTTTAGATTCTTATTTGTAATGTATTTGTAGTTGTTCATTGGTGTTGGTGTGTTTGAATGAGTTAACTTTATTTTTGATTTATATTTAGTAATAAGTGCTTTTTTGTTTTGAAGGGTCTCACTTATCTTTTGAATATCACAAATAATATAGGTTGTTATAGATTTACTATCTTCTAGCTTGAGATAATCAGAGTTTGAGCCAAGAGAAGATTTGTTTCCAAAAGCCTTAAAGGCTAATACCTCTAATGAGTGCTTATATAAATTGCTATTAAACGTAAGTATAGAATTATATTTAAATCCTAATCTATTAAAATAGATATCGAAAGCAGAAAATATCTCCTTAGCAATAATCTCAGTTTCTAACTTTTGGTCTCCTATTATATAGTTCATATTCACGATTAAAGTGTTTAAGATTATATAGTAAAGAAAATGAAAATAGCACCCTAAAAAAACAGTAAAACCGCTCTACTTTACTGTGTAAATACCCGTATTTATTAAATCTTAAAAGAAAGTAAAATAACTAGTAGTGTAGGTTGTTTTCTTACGAAGGGTAATACCAATTTAATTTCAAAACACCCAGCCATGTTTTTTGTATAATGCCGATAGATAATCAAAGCCAGAGAATGAGAGTAATGAAATTATCGGGTATTTTGATTACAAATCGGCATTATACACATTTATCAGCTGTTTATTTTTTGACTAGAATTTAATACTTGATTACTTTCTTTGTGATGGACACATTTGTTTCATCAACCAATTTTAAGAAATATATTCCACGAGGAATATGTTGTACAGAAAGAGTATGAATTGAATTATTTGTTGTTTCTTCAGTAATAATTTTACCATTTACATTAATTAACGAAATGGTAAAAACAGAAGATTTAGGGTTATTCCATTCAATATTAATATGTTTTTTAGTAGGGTTCGGATAAACATTCATTTTTGAAATGTTAAAACTCATGATTTCAAGAATAATTGATGTTGTATTTGAAGTTCCTAAGCTTTGATTAAAATAACTTCCGCTTGCTGTTATTTTTAAATCGACAGCTTTTACAATATAGATGACATTAGGAGTATATGTAATAGAACTATCAGTAAATGTAGTCGGTTGAATTGGTGAATTATTTATTTTAGTATAGACATTTTCTCCCGGTAAAATTCTATAGATATTATATCCTAAAACTACATCCTGTGACGGAGTCCAATTCAAAACAGTTTTATCATTATCATGATGAGTAGTTAAATTACTAGGTGGAGAAATATAGTGCATCCTTAAAGTTGGATCACCCATTAAAGCGATATGAACTTTTCTTTTGTAATAATGAGTATAGGTGCTAGAGAAATATTGTCCATTATTATTTTGAGTGAGTTTTGTACTTATACCTATATTAGAGCCTAAAGCCATATGATGAAATTGCCAATGAGGCCGACCCGCCCAGGCAGCTGTTAAGGTTTGACCTTGAGCAATTGATGCCCTTAATAAATTGTCGTCAGAATCCCAGTCGCCAAAGTAACTACCAAACAACATTGTAAATATAGTTTGTAAGGAATCAGCACTAAACCCTGTGGTAGAACCTACACCTCCGCATGAATTAAATGAACCACCACCACAACCATAGGACCACATATGGCTAGCACCTGCATTAATTGATGTGCCAGTAAAATAATCAAGGCTATCATTTATTTGATCTGGGCCAAACATTACCGAAAAGTTTCTATATCCACTAGAAGCAAAACCTTCTTGATATGATGTAAAATTGTTATCTATTAATGACCTTTCAGTTACTGCTATATTTTTAGTTTTATAATTATGAGCCCTATACATATACTTAGTCAATAAATCTTTTTCACTATCAGAGAAGGATACTAATCCTGATAGGTCTACTCGACCTACTTGCAATTCAATTTTTGAAGGAATTTTAGATTGATCGAATTTCCCATCCCCTGGTATGTTATGGTTTTGAGGCCTGCTAGAAGAAGTATCATTAACATTAAAATCTGTCCATATACCATTCATATCTCCGTAATAAACATCTGCTGGCCAAGCTCCTTCATGATCAGGGTGGCTATCTGGATTAATGAATCCCGAATATGGTACAGGAATCCGACCGAGTAAATAAACTGCTTTGGTATTAATAGGATCCAAATTATAAGTAGTTACAATTAACTGTTTTACGGAGGTAACAGCATCATTTCTATTTACATTTATCCTATTTACAATCCATCCGTCAGCCTGTATATCAGTAATTGTTTGATTAATTGCAGCATCAAAATTATTATCCCCTATATATGTGTTTTCTACTACAAGAATTAATTTCCCTCTATTTTCTATAACAGGTAACTCTATAGATGAATTAATATATCCAAATCCTTTGTTGCCATTTCCTAATATTTTTTTAATCTTATACTCATAACTTACTCCATTTACTACGTTAGTATCAATGTATTGAGATGAGGATGCTGGTAGATTGGTTATGGGGCTTCCCCAAAAACTCCCAGATAAAGAATTTCTTCGATAAATTTTATACCCATTACCTGAGTTATCATTTATCCAATTTATGATTATTGTTGATGGATTTGTTATGACTGTAGCAAAAGCTTGTACAGTTATATTTTGTGAATATTGCTGAGAACTAGCATTAAAAACTGAGAATAATGCAATAAGTGATAGTAATAATTTGTATATTAATTTCATAGGCCTATAATTTTGTTTGTGTTAAAGTTGATTTTGGAATTACTTATCGATATATTTTTTCTTGAAAAATAAATCCGTTTTCCCCTCTAATTTTTATAATGTATATGCCTGGAGAATTGTTTGTTAAGGATAAATTATAATTGTCTTTAGAGTATAAATCTTCTAAAACTGATTTTCCCGTAATATCATAGACTTTAAGAGATTTTTGAGAATGTAAATTTGTTGATAGTTGATAGTTCCCATTCCCATGATTTATCACTTTCAATTTATTCTCAGAAACATCATTTATACCTGTTATTACTGCAGGAGATGATAATATTATTATTTGTTTAGTCTTTTGTGTTAAGCAATTTGTGTTTTGTGCTAAAAGTGTTATGTCATAGTTGCCAATTGTTGTATATGTATGAGAAGGGTTAATTGTAGAAGATGTTACCCCATCATCAAAATCCCAAGTGTAATTTTGTGCATATTGAGAGTTATTAGTTAGATTTACTATTCCTCCATCACTTAGGTAAGCAGTATCCGTATCAAGAGTGAAATCAGCTATTAAATTAAGGGCTGGGGAAATAGAAAAGTTAATTTCGTCTATAATTCCTTTACTATCTATTTCAGCCGAATAATCTCCAGGAGTAAGGTTGTTGAAATTATTTACACCTGAGTTGGATGTACTATTTACTACAATATTGTTGTTTGAGTCTAGAATTACAATGTCCCAATTTGTATTACCTAAATTGTTAACCATAAGTGACCCATCATTCATTCCAAAACATGTTTCATCCACTACTGATGAAGAAGCTAATGTGGAGATGTTAAACATGAATGTTGGTGAATACTGCTGAGTATCGAGAGACAATACAATTGAGGTGTCACCTAAGATTCTATAATGTGTATTTGTGTTTAAATTAGTTATGCTAACTTTATAATTTGAGGTTAAAGGAAAAAGCTCTTCTATATTAAGAGTGTAAGTTCCATTAGCTGGAATATGGGTGTAAATAATAATAGAGGTGTCTTTAGTATAATCAGGTAAGGCGTTAATCGATAATTCTTGTCCTGGTGAAATCTGTGTATATAAAGAAGGAACATTAGGGTTTAGACTGAACAATTTCCAAGCATCATAGCTTCCATCGAAATTTACAGAAGCACCATTTACCAATCTTATTATGGTCTCATCAGAATATCCATTACCAGTAATTTTAAATCTAAAGGCGTTGTTTAATTGAGAAAAACCAGTTAAGGTTATTAGGCTAACTAAGGTTATAGCGATTGTTTTTTTATACACGTTTTTCATAATATATCGTTTTAATTAAAGAACTATAGTAAAGTTATAGCCTTAACAATCGCGATACAGCAGTATAAAACGGTAATTTTTATTTCGGTAAAATTCTTGACTGTTTAAGTGAAGAACACATAGGAAGTAATAGGTAATTACTTAGTTGTTAATAGGTAGTTGATGTTATCTATTTACTTCTTGGATAAGAAGTTTAACGGTGAAAGAAGAAAAGTAAGCACTAAAGACTGAGGTCTCTAGCATTAATATATTTTATATTCAAATGTGTTTACTAAACAATAAGTTATGGTCTAAATCTATTTTGGAAATATTTAGTAGGGTAATTCTATAATGTATGTCTTATACCAATTTAATTTCAAAACACCCAACAATGGTTTTTGTATAATGCCGATAGATAATCAAAGCCAGAGAATGAGAGTAACGAAATTATAGGGTATTTTGATTACAAATCGGTATTAATTAAGTTCTAATGGAAAAGCAATATCAAATTCGGTTCCTTCATTTATGATACTATTCATTTTAATGTTTCCTCTAAAAGAATTTATTCGGCTTTGAATATTTTTAAGACCAGCCCCTTTATAGAGGTCAAGATCATTGATGTTGAACCCACTTCCATTATCTTTTAGATTTAGTATGATTTTATCTGGGTTGCTTTCAAGTTCAATAATCACCTCAGAGGCTTCACCATGTTTTATACTATTATTAATAAACTCTTGAATTATTCTGAAAATAGAAATTTCTAAGGTCTTGATTATTTCTGGAAATTCATTTTTACAATTAAATTTTACGTTAAAATCTACTCTATAAACTTTTGATTGTAGGTCTTCTATAGCTTTAATGATGCCATGCTCTTGCAATACAAGAGGTAAAGTATTAAAACATATTCTTTTCAGATCTTCTATGGTGTCTTGTAGTATTTTTGGAATTGTTTCTAATTCATTTTTAATACTATTATTCTGATCATAGTTATCTTTTAAACTCTCTAAATGCATCTTTATTGCAACTAAGGATTGTCCAACTCCATCATGTAAATCCTTCGCAATTCGTTCTCTTTCTTGTTCCTGAGTTTCAACTGTTTTTTTAAGTAACAGCTGATTCATTTCTATATGTTGTGTTATGTCTTTTATAATTGCTTGGTAGCTTATTGTCTCACCAAAGTTGTTTGTGATTTTATTCGCTGAAAGCAAACAGTTTTTAATTTCTTTGTTTTGCCCATAGAATTGACATTCAAATGAATTGATTATTCCTTTGTCGTTCAGTTTTTTTAGAATTTGCTTTACAACGTGTTTGTCTTTAATAATAGAATTAATTGTAAGAAGGTTAATTCCTTTAGAGCCATTATCAAATATTGTTACTGCTGCTCTGTTAAAATCTACAATTCTTCCTTTTACATCAAATAAAATAATAGGGTCAGATGATTCTGAAAAAACTTTTCTATATTTCAGATTCAATTTATTATTTTGCTCTTCAAGACAATATAGTTGATAAGCATTTTCTATGGTTAATTTTAAATCAAAATCATCCCATGGTTTGGTTACATAACGATATACTCTTCCTTTATTAATAGCATTTATCACGGAATTAATATCACTATATGCAGTTAGTAAAATTCGAATAGGGTTTGGATGCATATCTAAAATTGATTCAAAGAAATCAATACCTGTTTTTCCTGGCATTCTCTGATCAGACAATACAACTTCTATTGGGGTAGATTTCAAGATATTATAACCTTCATCTGCAGAAGTTGCGGTATGTATCTCAAATTGTCTTCTAAAAGATGCCTTAAAAGCATTTAAGTTATCAATTTCATCATCAATATACAATACTTTAATTTTTTCCATTTATGTGTGCTTTATAGGGATTTTTATAATTATTTCGGAACCTTCTTTTAAGGTAGAATTTATTTTTATTATGCCTTTATGGTTATCTATAATATTTCTGACAATAGACAACCCTAAACCAGTTCCTTCTCCAACATCCTTAGTTGTAAAGAAAGGGTCAAACAGCTTCTCTTTTATGTTCTCAGGAATACCTATTCCATTATCTTTAATGATTAATATGATGAAGCCTTCTTTGCTTTTGGTTGTTAGCGTGATTTCTCCATTTTTATTTTCTATGTCTTTTTTGTGAATGGCATAAATTGCATTGTCAATCAGATTCATAATCAATTGATTAATTTTCCCAGGATTACATTCGCAATCTGGTATTTTACCAAAATTTTTAACAATTTTAATTCCATCTAATTTATTTCTTATTAAAACTATTGTAGACTCTAATCCATCATTAATATTAGCATAAATTAACTCTCCCTCATCTAAACGAGAAAAATTTCTAAGGCTACTTACAATCTCAGTTGTTCTCTTTGCCCCTTCTTCAATTCCATTAATTATAGTTGTTAATTCTGTTTTTAAATAGTCAAAATCAAGTTCTTTTTTGAGGGATTCAATTTCTTCTAAATTTTCTTTAATGTTATCTGAATCTTTCAGATCGGCATATTTATTAATAATAGTATTTATGTCTGCAATATCTTGTCGTAATGGTGCAATATTCGAAGAAACGAAATTAATAGGGTTATTAATTTCATGAGCTATTCCTGCAGTTAATTGACCTAAAGATGACATTTTTTCGGCATCAACAAGTTGAGATTGGGTTTCTCTTAAATTAAGAAGTGTTTGATTTAGTTCGGTGGTACGTTCTTTTACTTTTTGTTCTAAGACAACGTTTTGACCTTTAATTAACTTTTCATTTTCGATTAAAGCTTCTACAGCTTCTTTTTGAGCAATCTCTTTTTCTTTTCTAAATATGTTTATTCGATCGGCTAAAGCAAAAGAAAGTAATATGGCTTCAGCAGCTGATCCATACAATACTGAATTATTAGTAAAAGAATTAAATGGTATTACACCATTTAATTTAAATATATATATGATTAAGGTTCCCAATAAGAAACTCCAAGCCAATAAAAAGAATTTAGCCTCGCGAATATTTTTTCTAACACAGATAACTCCAATAACGATTAAAAATGGAGAGATTAAAATTGTTATTAATTGAGAAATGCTTGCTCCTATAAAATAGTTTCCAGATAAATTCAATCCTATACAAAATGTAAAAAGAACTATAAGTACAAAGTTTATCTTTCTAATTATTGGTAAGTGTGTTTTCAGTTTTAAGAACTGATTGATAAACAGTAATAGAAAAATGGACACTATCGATGAATAAGAGGGAATTAAGTAATTCATATAAGGCGTATTTGGCCATAAATATTCATATGAAATACCTTTAAAACTAGCATAGGTAAGTGTTAAAAATAAAATGTAAATAATATAGATTAAATAAGTCTTGTCTTTTACTGTAAAGTAAATGAAGAGATTGTAAAGAATTATGGTAAGCATTAGTCCAAAATAAAGAGCTAAGACAAAATCATTTAGGCGGCTATCTTCAGATATAGATTGTGCAGGAACAATATCAACAGGCACCTGTAAAGGGAAATTACTAAAAAGTCGAAAGTAGCATATGCTTTTACCTTGAGGAATTATAAAGTGAAAATCAGTAGAGATTATTTCACGTTGTTTAAATGAGTAGGAAGACCCTGCGTATGATTGATGAATTATTTTTTCATTAGCATAAAAGAACACCTCAATTTCATCTATAATAGGATTTTTAAATCTTAAATAATTATAATTTCCATTGTTGTTAATTTCAATTTTTCCCCAATGAGAATGTTTTGTCATTCCGAAATTTAAAATAGGGTTGGCTTCTTCTTTCCAAGGATGATTTTGGCTAGAAATATTTTCAATACTCAAGTTTCCAGTACTATCACTGAACGTACTAATAAGATTGTTCAGGTTAATGGAATTTTTTGTATTCTTACTTATTTCTAAAGTTTGAGATACTCCAGTTTTATGAGTTAACAAGAATAAGAGCATTAATGCCATCGTAGCATAATATCGTATTGCAGTGCTATGGTGAGTTAAGGTTGTTGACATTTCAATCTAAATTAGGACAATATTTCCCCTTTGATAAGAGTAGGTTTTTATCTAAGGTTTTTTTTATTTGTTGAACTATATTCCAATAAGTATCATCCTTTTTATTGGTAAAACTGCTCATCAATTTATTATCTATTCTATAAGGCAAGTATCCTTTTTGTTCAAAAACTTGATGAAGATCTTTGCTCCATGCGTGAGCTCGTTCAATAGCCGAGGAATCTTTCCTATCAAAGTAAATTCTATAAAACCCTTCAAAGGTTAATTCATCTACGGTGGCTAAATTGTGAAAAGCATTTACCTCCCATTTTTTTGATATCTGATTGACCAGCCTACTAGCCTGTAAAGCATCCTCACCATTAAAAGGAATTGCTGGTAGAGCAAGAGACAACCCTATAATATCAGTATTATCCAAATCTTCATGGGTTAAGGTTGTATTATTTATCATCCCCATTGTTTTTATACTATGATTAGACGGTATGCCATCAAAATAATTAACAAGGGTTTGAAATCCCTTATTAATTTGATTAAATGTGATTCCATTTTTAACCTTTATGGTACCAATTTTCCCCCTCAAAAAGCTATTGTTATCAATCATATTTAATAAGAATGGATAGAATGAGCTTTTCGAAATTCCAAAATGCTTTTTTTTTGAACCAATAAAATAGGCTTCAATTCCATGCTGTTTTAGTCGCTTTCTAATAACAGATGTTTTGACTTTTAACACTTGCTTTACTCCAGAAAAAGTTGCGCTTGCTATCCATTCCCCTTCATACTGATAAACCTGATTATTGGTTGTTCTTGGGTCATTGAGATTTGTAATAACAATTCCATCATCTAATAATTTTTCCTCATTCATTTTGCGTAATAAGTTAGTAACTAACTTTAACGAATCTTCTTGAAAATGTAATGTTAATACAACACCTTCTAATTTAGGGACTAAACGAATTACCATTTTCGATACCACCCCCATGTTAGATTGAGTAAAAATCCCCCTCAAATCTGGTCCATGTCCAAATGGATAATGAAAAGCTAGAGGGTTATTGTTTTCAAAATAATGCCAAAAACCAGTTCTTAATACCTCTCCGTTGGTCAGTATAACCTCTAAAGCTACTAAAAGATGGTTCTTATGACCAAATGCCGCAACACCTCTTTCTAACATATTACCTACAACACTCGTTCCTTTAGAAGATCCGGTGACTGGAAATTTGAAATTTTGGTGATTTTTTCGGAGATATGTACTGAGTTGTTCTTGTGTAACTCCAGGTTCAATAATCGCATATCTATATTTTTCATTCACTTCAATGATGTTATTCATGTTTTTTAAATGAACAACTTGACTATTTTTGGCTATAGGTTGCTTTGATCCCAACCCCCAATTTTTACCAGTGCTTGTAACGAATATATCTATTTTATCTTGATAAGATATTTTTACGATTTCTTTCAATTCTGCAAAACTAGTTGGAGTAGCAATGGAGTGTATGTCTTTTTTTTGGAATTCTGAAATATTACTTTCATATTGATCAATAATAGATTGATTAGACGTAATTATATTATCGATATTATTGAATTCAGGATTCATAATGAATATAGTTTTTTATAATTTGAGTTACTCGAGCCCAAGTCTTGTCTATTATTTTTTTCCATGTATCATAGAATCGGGTAACATTAAGTCATATTCAACCTCAATAGGTCCTTTTGAACTTTTTTCTAATTTTTTTTGTCTAGGATGTAATCTTAAATCAAAAATTAAGCTTCTATCTTCTGGTTTTGCCGTTTTTAAAGTACTAATATCGCTTACTACTAAAAGTGTTGCTATTAAATCTGGTGTGGGATATATAAATGTACCTTCATTACCAATAGATTTTTCAATTCTGAATCCAGTATTTTTAACCATTTGAACTGTCCAAGGTGCACATAAAATATAAACAGATTTTAAATCTAACAAACCAGCCATAGTTATGCCTGCTCTTGCTACTACTGCTCTTGTTAGAAGGATGCTAAGACCAGAACCAGACATCATCTTAGAGTTCCACAGGCCACATAATTCTCCAGTCTTATTTTGATTTCCAGTTCCAACCAAATCATATATTTTTGGATCAAGTTTGCCTAAAGCATCTTCTATGGGTAATTTATGAGTGTTATTTTTAACATGAAATCTTGCTCCTCCATAAATTTCATTTCCAGATTTAGACTCAACCATTATAAAGTATACACTAGGATCTGAAAACCATTCAATACTAGCTGAGGTCACTTTTTTGATGCCATAACTTTTCAATACTTCAGCATGTCCTTTATGGAACCGATGACAAGCAATATTGTTGTTAACTGCTTTGTATACCCTTATTTTTACTTCGCTAAGATTGTTCACTTATCTTTAATTAATTAATTAATTCATTTCAATGTAATATCTTCCTGAGTCGTTAAATTGTTTTAGTAAAATTCTCCTACAAACATTGCATGAAATTCCAATTTTTTTCGTGGATAATACATCTCTTTCTTTAGCTGTTATTTTGTATTGATTACGATTCGTTCGAACATCAATGAACTCTTCTTTATCTAGTAAGTGGATTGCTTTGTTAAGCCAAGGATAATAAATCCAAACTCCATATTCTTTAATCGGAGTTTTACCAAGATGTTTCTTTATTTCAGTATCTAATTGATCAGAAGTAAATTTCTTTTCGGGAGTTTTTAATTTAATAAGTTCTTTCAATTGGCAATCTATCTCATCTAAAATTTCGATGTTCGTGTTAGTTTCGATAAGAGTATAAAATTCTTTTTGTTCTTTCTCTATTTTTAGGTTGAAAAAAGTTGGTTTAAAATCTAGATTAGACTTGTTCGATTTATTAAGCATGTGCAACCAAAAATTTATAAGATATACTGTTAAATATAAGAGAATATTCTATTGAAAATCACATGTATTCAATATTATTGATATTAAATTGTTGTAAATATGTATTAACCCTTAATATAATTAAGTATAAATACTTAGTTTTTGATTAGTTGTAACTAATTGAATTGTAGCTAGTATAAGAGGGATATGGAAGTAGAAAATAAAATTAATATACTTTATGTAGATGACGAAGTAGAAAATTTATACGCTTTTAAAGCAGCTTTTCGTAGGATTTATAATGTTTTTGTAGCAATCTCTGGAAGCGAAGGTAGAGAAATTCTTGATGAAAATGATATTCAAGTAATTTTGACCGATCAACGAATGCCAGAAGTTACAGGCGTAGAATTTTTAGAATCTATTATTGAATTTTATCCTGACCCTATTCGAATTCTAGTTACAGGTTACTCTGATATAAATACGGTTATTAACGCAGTAAATAAAGGGCAGATTTACAAATACATTTCTAAACCTTGGAATAATGATGATTTAAAACAAACAATAGATCGAGCTTATGAAGTATACCGATTGAGAAAAGAAAATGTAGAACTAACAAATAATCTTATCCAAGTAAATAAACAACTAGAATTTATGGTAAGACAAAAGTTAATTTCATAATTAGTTTTTTTGTAATAAAGCCATTTATGGCACTTATATTCGCAATATAAATTCTTGAAAAACGCTTAAGTCCTTGTCTTAACTGCAGGTTCGTGTATGATTCAAACAACAAGGTATAAATACCTAGTGATTTTTAAAAATTACGTATTGTAAGGTATTTTTTATTCAAGGTTTTAAATGTATATTTGTGTATATGCTGACATTTTTTCTGGGGTTATCTACAGAATATAGAGGCAGAGGATTAGGTATGAAGGAGAGTAGAAGTAATAATTAAAATTTTGCAAGTGAATACTATTAATTTATTATTGGCAGATGATCATTTAGTTGTAAGAGACGCAATTAAAATGATGTTACAAAAGAACTCAAAATTCAACATTATAGCTGTAGCTAAAAATGGTAAAGAAGTTATAAAATACCTTGAAGTTAATCCAAATGTTATTGACGTGGTTATTATGGATATAAATATGCCTATTATGTCTGGTATAGAAGCAACAGAGATTATTAAGAAAAAATATAATTCTGTAAATGTTTTAGCTCTTACAATGCATGATGAATCAACATATATATCGAAGATGATTGATGCTGGTGCTTCAGGATATGTTTTAAAAGGATCTAAAACATTTGAGTTGGAGTTAGCTATTAAGGCAATTGCATATGGAACTAAATATTATAGTAATTCGGTTTCTATTACTATGATTAATTCTTTATTGAAAAAGAATAAATCAGAACTTTCAGAATTATCAGTTAGAGAAAAAGAAATATTGGGACAGGTTACAAAAGGGGGAACCAACCAAGAAATTGGAGATAAGTTAAACATTAGTAAAAGAACCGTTGAAACTCATAGAAGAAACATCTTAGCCAAACTGGATATAAGAAATACTGCAGAAATGATACGTTACGCCATTCAAAATAAGTTAGTATCATAGTTTTTAATTTAAAAGATGTGTTGCCTACAACTGATATAAGGTATGCTGTATTATTCTGAGTTATATTCATACATTTACATTTCTCTCCATATTTAATCATTAATTCAGTATTTGCCATTTCTAGGTATTTGTACCTAGTCAATAGGGTATAAATACTCATTTTTAGTTTAAGTAGATGGACCGTTGAAACTTATATTTAATCAGGCTAAATTTGAATATTTATTTATAGCAAGTTATACAGCTAAAACTTAACCTAAAATAGGTGTTGATGGTAGTAATACCAATTTAATTTCAAAACACCCAACAATGGTTTTTGTATAATGCCGATAGATAATCAAAGCCAGAGAATGAGAGTAACGAAATTATAGGGCATTTTGATTACAAATCGGTATAAAACTAATTTTACCAGATTTAAGCTTGTCGCGTTGAGTTTTAGCAATAGTTGACTGACAATTTTCTTTTATGTAGTTAATAACAGCCTCTTTACCTGCTTTAAATGACGCTTGTTTTTCAGGAATAACGGTAGTGTAATACACAAAAGGATACTCTTTTTTATGTCTAATTGTTTTACGGTTTAAATTCACTTCAAATGTATGATGAGAAGTAATTTTAAGATGTAAACCAATTGTATAACAATGTAAAATGTTGTAAATACTTAAGTTTACTTGATGTTAACCCCCAAATTAAAGAAAGTAAACGCCCAAACATCAGCCCATTCGTCTATTAACTTGTTCTTCGGTTTTCCTGCTCCGTGCCCTGCTTTGGCTTCTATTCTAATTAACATAGAGTTGGTACCTGTGTTTTGTTTTTGCAATTCTGCAGCAAACTTAAACGAGTGAGCAGGTACTACTCTGTCATCGTGGTCGGCAGTCATTATCATTGTTGCAGGGTAATCCACTGGTTTTACATTGTGTAAAGGAGAGTAAGTCATTAAGTTCTTAAAGTCTGCCTCCTTATCACTAGAGCCATATTCGGTAGCCCAAGCCCAACCAATGGTAAATTTATGGTAACGCAACATGTCTAACACACCAACTCCGGGTAATGCAACAGCAGCTAAGTCTGGTTCTTGAGTCATAACTGCTCCCACCAATAAACCTCCATTAGAACGTCCGTGTATCGCTAATTTCTCTGTAGAAGTGTATTTGTTGTCTTTTAGGTAATTACCAGCAGCTATAAAGTCATTAAATACGTTTTGTTTGTTATTTAACATGCCTGCTTTGTGCCAAGCCTCCCCAAATTCATTACCACCTCTCAATGTAACCACAGCATAGATGCCACCGTTTTGCATAAATACCGCATTGGTAACACTAAAATAAGGTTTAATACTAATTTGGAATCCTCCATAACCGTACAATAACGTAGGATTAGAGCCATCCATTTTCAATCCTTTTTTGTGGGTAACAAACATTGGAATGCTTTCTCCGTCTTTACTTTTAAATCGAACTTGCTCCGTTACATAATTATCTGGGTTAAAGTTAATGGTTGGCTTAAAGTAAAGTTCACTCGTTAAATCATCTGTATTAATTTTGTAGCTACTTCGTGGAGTGGTAAAAGAAGTAAAGGAATAATATCCCGTATTTTCTCCTTTATCGCCACTAATCCCTGAGCAAATGCCAATACCAGGTAATTCTAAGTCTTTAATGTAGGAACCTTCCATATCTAAGATTTCAATTTTACTCTGAACATCTTTTAAATACTTAGCAAACATTTTATCGCCAACAATACTTACATTTTCTAACACGTAATCTTTAGTAGGGATAAAGTCTGTCCAACTGTCTTTTTCTGGAGTATTTATTGTCGTTTTAACAACTCTTTTGTTGGGTGCTTTATAGTCGGTGAAAATCAGTAATGTTTCACCATTGTTGTCTATCACATAGCTGTCGTTATCAAAATCGGCTATAAAGGTTACAAAATCACTTGATGACTTAGATAAATCTTTTACGTGTAAAGAGTTTCCACTTGTTCCTTCAACTCCTTGCACGGATAAGAAATGACAATCTTCTGTAACACTAGCATAGTGGTTTCTAAGTGGGTGTTCTTTGTCTTCAAAAATAATTTTATCTTCCGTTTGGTCTGTTCCTATTTTATGATAGAATAATTTATGGTATTCATTTTTGTTAGAGAATTCTTTGCCTTTTTTAGGAGCTTCGTAACCACTATAAAAGAAACCATCTTTAAACCAATTTATACCCGAAAATTTAGACCACAATATTTTGTCGGTTAACATTTCTTTGGTTTCTAAATTCATTACAACAATCTCTTTCCAGTCTGAACCCGATTCAGAGAATGTGTAACCTAAATATTTATGGTCTTTAGAAACGCTTAATCCGCCAACTGAAGTGGTACCATCATCAGACATGGTATTTGGATCTAATAAAATTTCTTCATTTCCATCTTCACCAACTTTAATGTAGTAAACCGATTGGTTTTGTTTTCCATCGTTTTTGGTATATATATAATACTCTCCATACTTAGAAGGTGTGCCAATAGTTTCGTAATCCCAAAGGCTCGTCAATTGCTCTTTTAACTTTCCTCTAAATGGAATTTTAGCCAAGTAATCGTTGGTTAATGCATTTTGAGCAGCTACCCATTCACCAGTTTCTGCTGATGTATCATTTTCTAACCATCTGTAGGGATCAGTTATTGCTGTTCCGAAATAATCATCTACCACTGTTGTGTCTTGTCTAGAATCGGGATAGTTGTATGTTATTGTTTCTTCTTTTGGTACTTCTGATGAGCAACTGAATAATATTGCTGCAGAAGCAATGGCGATTACATTTATTTTCATGGTCTCCCTTTATTAATTAGGTGGTAAATGTAATTATACCAATTTAATTTCAAAACACCCAACAATGGTTTTTGTATAATGCCGATAGATAATCAAAGCCAGAGAATGAGAGTAACGAAATTATAGGGCATTTTGATTACAAATCGGTATAACTCCTCACTACCGCAGGCATTTCGCTTGTGGTAGTGAGGTCTTTTGTTATGTGTTAGGTAATTATTAATGCAATTTTATAAACAATTAAAAAGAGCAGTTATGAACAAAAAAATTGAAATTAATACAAACAATGATTCAAAAGAAGTTCGAATCGAAATGAACCGAAGAGGAATAGATCATTTAGTGATGAAACTTGACAGATTAAGAGCGAAATTGGCTGGGGAATATAATTTATCAACGGATAAAAATGATGTTGATATGGAATTTAGCTCTGAGGAATCTATTAATGAAATTACTTTTGAATTAAAAAAATAAAACAGTTTACAACAATCTTCGCAAGGTTTTGCGAGCTCCGCTGCCGCAAGCGTCTCGCTTGTGGTAATGGTTTATTAACTCAAAAGATTCATCATGCCATTTTTCTAAGCAATAAATTGCTTGTAAAATATTGTTCAGAATGACATCCTCATTATTAAATAATGTAAATAAATACCGTTTGTAGCTGCAAGCTACAAACAGCTATTTTAAATGAGATTGCTTCGTACCTCGCAATGACGTTTTCAAAAACCACCATTGTTATTGCAAGGTGGCATTCAAAAAATTGATGTTCTAGTCGAAATAAAAATTTAGTAAGACTGGAAAGTTGAGGGCTGGTGCCCGAAAATCATCCAGCCGCACTTATTTTTAGGAAGAATAGGGTATCAATGTTTTTGTAAGCCTTGATTTTTTTGTTTCGTTTTTTCATCCAAGGAAAAAATGAAAAAGGCTCTTTTGAATGAAGTTGCTTCCCGCTTTTGTTTTCGCAAAACAATCGTAATTACGTAAACAACACCACGAGACAACTCCTCCCCGGACTTGATCCGGGGTCCAGATGCAAGAGATTGCTTGGTGGAACAGAATAAATAGTTGAAGCTAAAACAACCTTGCTATTTTACAATGAGATTGCTTCGTGCCTCGCAATGACGTAATACTGAGAATGATAAAACACCCCTCAAAATCTCCCATCAAGAGGAGAATAATTACGGTATTAAACTCAAAAGATTCATCACTGCATTTTATTATCCCGATAAATCGGGAGTAATACCGATTTGTAATCATGACAATAAAAAGGAGTGCAATAAAACGCACTTTCACACCTAAAAACGAAATAAAACAAATAAAAAGATTCTAAAAGTGTACTTTAAAGCACTTTTGTTGTGATTATCTTAATAAGTTTACTATTTTTGATATAAATAGAGCAATATAATGCACTTTTCAAAATTAATACATACCATTAAAACCCGCAGAGAAATGCTGCAGGTAAATCAAGAAACCCTTGCGGAATTATCTGGCGTAAGCCTAAGAACCTTAAAGCAATTTGAGAGCGGTAAAGGCAACCCTACCTTGCAAACAATGAGCAAACTAGCAGATGTTCTGGGTTTAGAGCTAACACTACAAGTAAAAGCATTACATCCCGATAAATGAGACAGGCCAAAGTTATCTATAAAAACGAAGAGGCAGCCTTACTTACTCAACTAGACAATGGCACATTTGTGTTTCGCTATAATGACGACTGGTTTAATGCAACGAATAAACCAGCTATTAGCCTTACACTTCCTAAAAACCAACAGGAATATCAGTCGGAACATTTGTTTCCATTTTTCTACAACATGTTACCCGAAGGAACCAATAAACAAGCGGTGTGCTTTGCATTGCGTATTGATAAAAAAGATTATTTTGGTTTATTGTTAACCACCGCTAAACACGATACCATAGGAGCAGTGAAAATTATTAAAATAGACAGCAAGTGAGTTTACCTAACATTCAATATTGCCCGGGAACATTAAAAAAAGGGTGTAATTCTTACTCTTCTACAGCATTAAAACGTGTTTTTAATGGAAAAAAGGTAAGTCATTTATTGGCTTACCAATCGCCAGCAACAAACGAAGTAACAGACGAAATGTTTGAAGAGAACCGAAAAAGAATGTCTATTTCTGGTGTTCAAGAAAAGTTTTCGATTTTATTAGACAAAAACAAATTACGCCTTATTAAAGAGGGAGAACAAGGGCTTTACATCCTTAAACCTAAACCAGGAGCAGGTAAAAATACGGAGCAGATGGCAGCAAACGAGCACTTAACCATGCAAATTGCAAGGCAGGTGTTTGATATAGAAACAGCTGAAAATGCACTTATATTTTTTAGTGACGGAGCTCCAGCTTATATTACCAAACGCTTTGATGTTAAAGATGATGGTAGTAAAAGGGCACAAGAAGATTTTGCTTCTTTAGCAGGTAGAACATCCCAAACACATGGAGAAAATTATAAGTATCTAGGTAATTATTACGAACTGTTTGAATTAATGAAAAAGTTTGTGCCAGCCTATAATGTTGAAGCACCCAAGTTGCTAAAACTAATTCTGTTTAACTACTTGTTTTCTAATGGGGATGCACATTTCAAAAATTTTTCACTGATAGAAACGGAGTTGGGAGATTATAAATTAAGTCCAGCATATGACTTATTGAATAGTCGCATACATATTTTAGATAAAGACTTTGCCCTTAACGATGGTTTACTACCTCCGGACCAAGCAAAAGGTAAAGTACATGAACAGTTTTTTAAACTAGGCGAACAATCAGGAATTAATGAAAAACAAACGAATACCATTATTTCGTTATTAACATCTAAAAAGGAAGAAGTATTACGATTAATTGAACACTCTTATTTATCTGTTCAATTAAAACGAAATTACGAACAGGCCTATTTAACCAGACTAAAAAAACTGTTTAGAGAATAAGCTAGCTTATCAGAGGTACGGTTCAAGTAATTTTCTGGATTGATTTTTTTGCTCTGCATAGCGAGAGGCCTCATTAATCGGGTTTGTTTTTCATCCAAGGAAAAAATGAAAAAGGATCTTTTGAATGAGATTGCTTCCCGCCTCGTATTATGGTTTATTATTTTGTTACTGTTTTTCTATTAACACTATTCAGTTAACATTTTGTAATTTGCTAAAGCAAAACAACCCCTAAAACTAAAACTTTATTTAACACAAGCGGAACGCTTGCGGCAGCGAGGGAATGTATTCCATTTAATGAAAACCTCAATGATGAATGTTACAAGTATTTTTCTAAGGAATACTTCATTGACAAGAACATGAGGATAGGTATTTTAATAATCTGATGAACGATAAAACCCAAATGTATCAAGAGCGTATCAGGAAGAATAGAGAGAAACTAAAAACGACAACTGATAATACCACCAAAAGTATTCTTACCAAAAAGATAACCAAAGATAGAATCTCTATTGAAATTGAACAATTAAAAGATTTTGAGAATTGAGGAGAAAATTTTTTTCATAAAAAGTAGTATTTTTATAAAAAAGAAATTATGAAATACTCTTATCTATTCCTATCCATTTATGCTTTATTAAGCCTTACTTCATGTGGGCATTCTATCGAAAATAAAGAGGACTTAGTAGAATTCTTAGAAGAAGCTAAGATTGAATCTTTTGATGAATATAACCACTACTACTCTGATAGTTCACTTGGTATGAGCATCTCGGAATTACATATTTCTTTCTCAAATAATCAAGTGACGTATGGAAATGCCACACCAACTAGTTACACAATTGAATCACATCTGGGAGGAGATAGAGTATCGAATGATTCATATTACACTCTTGATTTCTACCCAGATAAATTAAATGGAGATATGGTAAGGATGTTTGTTTGTAATGATGACAAAAACAATTTTTCTAATCTATGGATTGAAAGTAAGGTGTTTGATTCGGAGTCAGAACCTAATAAAAGAAGAATGATTTCAGGCCCTACATTTAAAAAGCAATAAATATGAAAACTCACACTAAAATCACCCTAATTATCTTAATAGGTTTATTACCTTTTTTTCTAACTTCTTGTGGTCCAAGCGATGAAGAAGCTTGGGGAAACGATAAGATATCCGTGATTAACGATTACGTTGAGAGCGAAAATTTTGAAAAAAGTGAAACTGATAATCTACATGACTATGCTAGTTATCTGGAACATTTAGACATTAACAAAAACAATTTAGATGAATTACTGATAGCATTTAAAGATTTCTCTTCTAAGAACAAAATTGTAATTGATACTGTTCCTTATGCAGTGTATTCTAACTTGTTTTTTGGACTTGAATACGGTTATTTTATTCGAAAGTATTATGTGCCTATAGACGCTAAGAAAAAGGTGATGGAATTTGGAATGGAACCTGAAGTTCATATAGGAGAATACTATGAAAACATGGTTGGACCTTATCAATTATTATTCATTGACGGAGGTAACGTTTTTGAGAAAGGGTTTCATGTTGCTGCTAACAATTCCGTTACCGAAAGATTCTTTAGTAATAGTACTCCTGCCCCGATGGATAATTCTTTTTATGACCATTATTTAAAGACTGGTCAGTTAAGACATAAAGTCATTAAACAATACGAGTACAATTCAGATGACGTTCACATATATGTTGATGAAGGAGATATAATTGAAAAATTTCAGGATGATATTATTGAAGTTGAAAAATACAATGAACAAGGAGAATTAGAATCAAAAGGATGTTATTCTTTTGGTAAACTAGAATACTACTCCGATGCGAGTGCGGGCAAGTATTATTCTCTCTTTGGGGAAACAATCACTCTAGATACTTCTCACAATACTCATCAAACAGACACAAATTATCTTGAATTTGAAGAATATGAGTTTGCTCTTCAAGTTGAAGAAATTCAAAAAAAATACACTACTTACGGTAATAGGTTCACAGCATTTGTTGTGCTCGCCAGCACAAAAGAAAAAGAAGGAGGTAATAGTTCCGTGTCTTGTGATTTTGGATGTAATGGTTCAGGAAAAATAGCAGATAATTATGCTGGAGGGACTAAAACATGTCCCGGTTGTGCTGGTACAGGAAGCCGAAAAAGAGCTGGGACATGGAAGACGTTTCAATATAAATATTTATGGGTTGAGGGTGATGTCGGTTATGAGGGTGATATCGGTTTATGGTATATTGTTAATTTAGAAACCGGAGAAGGTTTTAGGAAATCGAACAAAAATAGCTATAGTCGTATTAATTTTTCCAACTTTCTAAACTTGATTAATCAATCACTTAACGAAATCCCTTAATTTAATAATTCTATTTATAGTGATTTCTGTCTCTCTTTCTTGATCTCAACCAGAGTTGTAAATAAAAGGTACTTACCTACATTTTGACTACTCCCAGGGGGACTTAAACCGAAACATTTGTAAATACAGGAGTGTTCGGTTGTAAAATGAGATTTCGATCAGATTATTTCATGATCCTTCGAAACAAGCCTTAGTCAAAGTTGAGAACCAGTCCCACTTCGTGAATTTTTGTTTTTTTAGAATCTTCCTTATGTGAACAAACTCCCAGCGGAACGTCATAAAAAAACCATCCGTCAGCTGACGGATGGTTTTCAATTTATCGAGGTTCCGATCAGATTCGAACTGATGTAGATGCTTTTGCAGAGCACTGCCTAGCCACTCGGCCACGGAACCCTTTCTTATTAAGTCTGCAAATCTAATAATAATTTTAATACTTTTATTGAAAATTTACACCATGATTATTGATTTAAGAAGCGACACTGTTACACTACCTACTCCAGAGATGAAAGAAGCAATGTTTAACGCTAAAGTTGGAGACGATGTTTTTGAAGATGATGAATCTGTAAATAGTTTAGAAAGTTTAGGCGCTTCTCTTTTTGGAAAAGAAGCCGCAATTTATTGTCCTTCAGGAACTATGACTAACCAAATAGGAATAAAAATACATGCTAACGCTCCCGGAGAATTAATTTGTGATGAACTTTCTCATGTCTATAAATATGAAGGCGGAGGAATTGGTTTTAACTCAGGTTTAGCCACAAAATTAATTAAAGGAAGTGCTGGACAAATTACTGCAGCTCAAATTGAAGCAGCAATTAATCCTGACGATATACATTTTCCTGAAACGCAAATTGTAAGCATAGAAAACACATGTAATAAAGGCGGTGGAACTATTTACGATTTAGAAGAACTCAAAAAAATAAGAACACTTTGCACGAATAAAGAGCTAAAACTTCATTTAGACGGAGCAAGAATTTTTAATGCCATTGTAGAAGCAGATTATTCTACAAAAGACATAGGAGCTCAGTTCGACACTATTTCTATTTGTCTTTCTAAAGGATTAGGAGCTCCCGTTGGCTCACTTTTATTAGGAACAAAAACAGCCATTAAAAAAGCACGAAGAATTAGAAAATTATTTGGTGGCGGAATGCGACAAGCAGGATTTATTGCTGCCGCAGGAACTTATGCTTTAGAAAATAACATTGAACGATTAAGAGAAGATCATCAACGAGCAAAAACATTGGGAGAATCTCTAAGTAGTTTATCCTATGTAAAAAAAGTATTTCCTGTTTACACCAATATTGTAGTTTTTGAGGTAGTAGACACCATTGATATGAATGTCATTATAGAAAAGCTTAACGCAAAAAACATTTTAACCGTTGCTTTCGGCCCACAACAAATAAGACTGGTTACACATCTTGATTTTACAGATGATATGCTTACGGAAGCAATTAAAATCCTAAAAAGTTTAAATTAAATCATTCATAATTCTGATTTCTTAATTCTAAATTTGCTTTATGATACAAATTGACGATACAGTAGTTTCTGAAATACTCTTAGAAAAAAAATTCGTTTGCAATTTAGACAAATGTATGGGCGCTTGCTGCATTGAGGGAGATGCTGGAGCCCCACTTGAGCAAGATGAATTAAAAGAATTAGAAAATGTTTTCCCTTTAGTTAAACCTTACCTCTCAGAAAAAAACATTGAAGCCTTAGAGCAAGATTTGTATACGGTTGATAGCGATGGTGAATTTGTAACCCAGCTAGTAAACGGTAAAGAATGTGCTTTTGTATTTTTTGATGAAAAAGGAATTACAAAATGCTCTATAGAACAGGCTTACATAGATGGTAAAACCGATTTTAAAAAACCTATTTCTTGTCATTTATTTCCTGTACGGCTAACACAATACAAAAACTTTACCGCTGTAAACTATGCCCATTGGGATATTTGTGATGATGCTTGTGCTTTTGGCGAAGAATTAGGTGTTCAAACCTACCAGTTTTTAAAAGAACCCCTCATAAGAAGATTTGGAGAAAAATGGTTTGAAGAATTAGAATTAGTCGATAAGCATTTAAATAAAAAAGAATAAATTCCTCTATAATATAAAAAATTATTTAACCCGACCAACTCTTTTTTTTCTTCGTTAAACAAATAAATAACATTCATTAGTTAAATCTCTTTACTGTCAATTAGTTGAGCAAACTATAAATATTTATGCACATTTTTTTGTTAATTTAAGTTGTTCAAAACTTCGATGTTTTGTTAATTAAAATGTGTTGCCAACCTAAACATTTTTGTCAATTTTTGTAGTCCAATTTGTTTCCAATAGGAGATTTCTGGCGAATAAAACAGTATAAAAAGGCTCCAAAATGCTTATTGTACTAGGAAAAACGTGTATAAACCAAAAACAAAACTAAAGTAAATGGAAGAGACAGCTAAAACAAAACAAGACTTAGAAATAGCTTCAGTGTTACCAGAAAACACAACTGTAGCTCATGAAGAACCTATCTTAAAAGATAACCCAAACCGTTTTGTTTTGTTTCCCATTGAGCATGATGATATTTGGCAAATGTACAAAGATCAACAAGCAAGTATTTGGACAGCTGAAGAAATTGATTTGTCTCCAGATTTACACGACTGGGAACACAAATTAAATGATAACGAACGTTTTTTCATTAAGCATATTTTAGCATTTTTTGCTGCTAGCGATGGTATCGTGAATGAAAATTTAGCTGAAAACTTTTTAAGTGAAGTTCAATACACTGAAGCAAAGTTTTTCTATGGGTTTCAAATAATGATGGAAAACGTTCATTCTGAAACATATTCATTATTAATTGATACTTACATCAAAGATTCAAAAGAAAAAGATTACTTATTTAATGCTATTGAAACATTCCCTCCAGTAAGAAAGAAAGCTGATTGGGCAATGCGGTGGATTGACAATGGAAGTTATGCGGAGCGTTTAGTTGCTTTTGCTGCTGTTGAAGGAATCTTCTTTTCTGGTAGTTTCTGTTCTATTTTCTGGTTAAAGAAAAGAGGCTTAATGCCAGGTTTAACTTTCTCTAACGAATTAATTTCTAGAGACGAAGGTATGCACATGGATTTTGCATGTTTGTTATACAACAACCACTTGGTTAACAAACTTTCTAAAGAGCACATTACTGGGATAATTACTGATGCTGTAAAAATTGAAGAAGAATTTGTAACAGAATCATTACCCGTTAAATTAATTGGAATGAACTCTGATTTAATGAATCAATACATTCAATTTGTAGCTGATAGATTATTAGTTCAGTTAGGTTGTGATAAAGTTTACAACACTACGAATCCTTTTGATTTTATGGATATGATTTCTTTACAAGGAAAAACAAATTTCTTTGAAAAAAGAGTTGCAGAATACCAAAAAGCAGGAGTATCTAACAGTACCCAAGACTTAAACGAAGGGTTTAGTTTAGACGAAGACTTTTAAAAAAGAAAAAGACCGCTTCGCTTATAGAGGCAAGAAAAAAGACTTGGGTTTTTATACTATAACCCTTAACCAAATAACCTAAGAAGAAAATGTTTGTACAAAAAAGAGACGGAAAAAGAGAGCCAGTTCAATTCGATAAAATTACAGCACGAATTAAAAAACTGTGTTATGGCTTAAACGAATTGGTAGACCCAACTAAGGTTGCTATGCGTGTAATCGAAGGGTTATATGATGGTGTAACTACATCTGAGTTAGATAATTTAGCCGCAGAGGTTGCTGCAACAATGACGGTTCAACATCCAGATTTTGCTTTATTGGCCTCAAGAATTGCTGTTTCTAACCTACATAAAGGAACAGATAAAAGTTTTTCTACTACCATGGGGAAATTGTACACCTATATTGATCCTAAAACAAACGAAAAAGCGCCTCTTTTAGCTGATGATGTTCATGAGATCATTCAAGAAAATGCAGCGTTATTAGATTCGTCCATTATTTATGACAGAGATTTTAACTACGATTTTTTCGGTTTTAAAACATTAGAAAGAGCATACCTTTTAAAACTTAATGGTGAAATAGCGGAAAGACCCCAACACATGTTAATGAGGGTTTCTATCGGAATTCACAAAGAAGATATTGACTCGGCAATTGAGACATACAACTTAATGTCGGAAAAATGGTTTACGCATGCTACGCCAACATTATTTAATGCTGGAACGCCAAAACCACAAATGTCTTCTTGTTTCTTATTGGCAATGCAAGATGATAGTATCGCTGGTATTTACGATACATTAAAACAAACTGCTCAGATTTCTCAATCTGCAGGAGGAATAGGGATAAGTATTCACAATGTTAGAGCTACAGGTTCTTACATTAAAGGAACAAACGGTCAATCAAACGGAATTGTGCCAATGTTAAAAGTATTTAACGATACTGCCCGCTACGTTGATCAGGGTGGCGGAAAAAGAAAAGGTTCTTTTGCTGTGTATATAGAGCCTTGGCATGCTGATGTTTTTGATTTCTTAGATTTAAAAAAGAACCACGGAAAAGAAGAGCAAAGAGCAAGAGATTTGTTTTATGCTATGTGGACTCCAGATTTATTCATGAAAAGAGTTGAGCAAGATGCTGAATGGACTTTAATGTGTCCGCACGAATGTCCAGGTTTGTACGATTCTTATGGGGCAGAATTTGAAACTCTTTATACAAAATACGAAGAAGAAGGGAAAGGACGAAAAACAATTAAAGCAAGAGATCTTTGGAATACCATCTTAGAATCTCAAATAGAAACAGGAACTCCTTACATGTTGTATAAAGATGCATGTAATGAGAAATCTAACCAGAAAAATTTAGGTACAATTCGTTCTTCGAATTTATGTACTGAGATTATGGAGTATACCTCTAAAGATGAAGTTGCAGTTTGTAACTTAGCTTCTTTAGCTCTTCCAAAATTTGTTGTTGATGGGAAATTTGATCACCAAAAGTTGTTTGACATCACTTATGTGGCAACAAAAAACTTAAACAAAATAATTGATAATAACTTTTACCCTGTTAAAGAGGCAGAAAACTCTAACTTCCGTCATCGACCAATAGGTTTAGGTGTGCAGGGCTTAGCAGATGCTTTTATCCTATTAAGATTGCCATTTGAATCTGAAGAAGCAAAGCAATTAAACATAGATATTTTCGAAACAATCTATTATGCTTCGATGACAGCTTCTAAAGATTTGGCAAAAGAAAATGGTGCTTACGAATCTTATGAAGGGTCTCCTGTTTCTAAAGGTATTTTCCAATATGACATGTGGAATGTTACACCAACAGACAGATGGGAATGGGATGTGTTGAAAGAAGAGGTTGCTAAATATGGAGTGTACAACTCTTTATTATTGGCGCCAATGCCAACAGCTTCTACTTCTCAAATTTTAGGAAACAACGAATGTTTTGAGCCTTACACTTCTAATATTTATACCAGAAGAGTATTGTCTGGAGAGTTCATTGTGGTAAACAAACACTTATTAAGAGATTTAAATAAGTTAGGTTTATGGAATGATGATTTGAAAAATGAAATTATGTTAGCGAATGGATCTATTCAAGACATTCCTGAAATACCACAAAACTTAAAAGAATTATACAAAACTGTTTGGGAAATTAAACAACGAACAATTATTGACATGGCTGCTGATAGAGGTGCTTTCATTTGCCAGTCACAATCATTGAACCTATTTGTTGAAAGTCCAAACTTTGCAAAATTAACATCAATGCATTTCCACGCGTGGAAACAAGGTTTAAAAACTGGAATGTATTACTTAAGAACAAAAGCTGCTCGTGATGCTGTTAAATTTACTGTTGAAACGAAAGTAAAAGAGGCTCCAAAACCAACAGCCAAAGAAATGGAAGAGGCTGCAATTTTAGCTTGTTCTATAGATAATCCTGACGATTGTGAAATGTGCTCAGGTTAAGAGCCCAATTTAGCTTTGCTAAATTGATGAAAATATAACGTCATTGCGAATGTAACGTAGTGAAATGAAGCAATCTTCTCATTAATTACGAGATTGCTTCGAAGCTTTTGCTCTCGCAAAACACTCGCAATAACGTAAAAGATCCTTCTTTTAAGAGCGTCTCTCGTTGAAAAACAGAGGCGCTTTTTTGATTGATACATCTCTGCGTATTTTTATACCAATTAAATTTCAAAACACCCAACAATGGTTTTTGTATAATACCTATAGATAATCAAAGCCAAAATTTTGGCTAATTGGGTAAACGAAAATTTGTACTTTTAAAT
>NVUQ01000067.1 GCA_002401955.1 Flavobacteriales bacterium
TTTTTATTCTTTAGCTAAAAAGATAGAAGTAGCTGTAAGCCCTCCAAAAATTAAAAAACCAAGAACTAACGGTTGTATAGTACCATCGTATTGCATGCCAATGTAAGTTCCGAAAGGAACAGAAATAAAGGTAGAAACCGAACCAACTATTGCAGCACCAAGTCCTGCCATATGCCCTAAAGGCTCCATAGCCATAGAATTTAAATTTCCGAAAAGTATTCCAATAAAAAATACGGTTGATGTTAAATAAACCATAAAAATTAGAAGTGATGGATTTACAACAATGGAGTTAATTAAGACGTAAAATAATAACGAAATACTTACTATTGATAATACTGCAGTTTTTACCATTTTGTGCATTCCATATCGCATTACCAACTTTCCATTAACAAACGATGCTGTACCAACACTTAATGCTATTGCAGCAAAATAAATAGGGAATCTTTCTGCTAATCCATATTGTATTTGAAAAATTTGTTGTGATGAGTTTAAAAAACCTACAAAAGAACTTGAAATGAACCCTGCAGCTAATGTGTAAAAAATGACAGATCGTATGGTCGATATTTCTTTTAAAGCTTTACCAAGGTTTGAAAAAGAAAATTTCAGCATTTTTTCTTTAAGTAAAGTTTCTTGCTGTCGGATTGAAAACCATATAAAAGCAATAACACCAAGTACTAATAACACTAAAAAAATCATTCGCCAATTAGCAATAAAAAGTATTCCTTGCCCTACAGCAGGAGCAATTGCCGGTACAGCTATAAAAACTGCCATAACAAACGACATAACTTGAGCCATTCGTTCTCCCTTATAAAGATCTCTTATTATAGCTACGCTCACTACTCTTGGCCCTGATAATCCTATTCCTTGAACACATCTTCCAACAAGCATCATTGTTAAGTTGTTAGCGAATAAAGACATGATACAACCAATTCCAAATATTGCTAAACCAATGTAAAGTGAGGGTTTTCTTCCAATACTATCAGATAACGGACCATAAAACAATTGGCCAATGGCTAAACCTAAAAATAGTGTTGAAATGATGAGTTGATTGTCATTGGGTTTAGTAACTCCTAAATCAGAACCAATTTCAGTTAACGCTGGAAGCATAGCATCAATAGATAGGGCGGTTAAAGCTATCATTATTGCCATTAAAGCAACAAATTCTTTAAACCCTATTTTTGCTTTCTCTTTCATTGAGCAGCAAAGCTAATTAGATTTACTTTCTTTTACCAGATAATTGTTTTCTTTAAAAAACGATACGTTTTTTAGGCTGTGGTCCTTTTCCTTTTTTATGTTTGTTGGGTTTTACATAAAGGTGACGATTAGGATTAGGTCGTTTAAATTTAATGCTAGGAGAGGCTTTTTTTTCTGCTGGAGATTTAGGATTTTCTTTAATTTCTATGGCGGCTTTTATAGCTTCTTGCTCTTCTTGTTTGGCAATTTCAACTTTTACTTCTTCCTTTACTTCTTGTAAAACAACTTGGTTTGCAGCTCTTTCTTCTTCAGCTTTTTTAGCTAATAGTGCTGCTGTTTCTTTTGCTTTTCGCTCTTCGTTTTCTTTCTTTTTGGCAGCAAGTTTGTTTTCTAATGCTTTGGCTTCTGCATCAGCTCTTTTTTTCGCTTCTTGCTGTGCCAATAATTTTTCTTTTTCTGATTCTTTTGCTTTTGCTAAAGCATTTTTTTCATCTTGTTTCGCTTGGTTTTCAGCTATTTTCTTTTCAGCTGCTTCTCTTTCAGCAGTATTTTTTGCAAGGGCTGCTTCTTTGGCTATAGCTTCTTGCTTAGCCTTTTGTTTAAGCTGTTTTTCTTCTTCAGCTGCTTTTGCCAAAGCTTCTTTTTCTGCATTCTCTTTTGCTAGTTTTTCTTTTGCTGCTTTAGCAAGTGCTTTTTCTTTTTCTTGAAGTTTCTTTTCTTCTTTTGCTGCTTTAGCTAATGCATCAGTTTCTGCTTTGGCTTTCTCTTTTGCTAATGCTTCAGCTTTTTCTTTTGCAATTCGTTCTTCTTCTGCTTTTTTAGCAGCCTCTTCTGCTAGCTTTTTAGCTTCTTCTTCCTCCTTAGCTTTAGCAAGAGCTTCTTGTTCTGCTTTTTCTTTTGCAATTCGTTCTTCTTCTGCTTTTTTAGCAGCCTCTTCTGCTAGCTTTTTAGCTTCCTCCTCCTCCTTAGCTTTAGCAAGAGCTTCTTGCTCTGCTTTTTCTTTAGCCAATCTTTCTTCTTCAGCTTTTTTAGCTGCAGCTACTGCTTCAGCTTTAGCTTTCGCTTCTGCTTCTGCACGTGCTTTTTCTTCTGCTCTTTGTTTTTCTATTTCTGCTTTTTTAGCGATTTCTGTTTCAATTAATTTGAGCTTATTTTTTGGCTCGGGTCTGTCATCAAATAAAGCAATGGCTTTTTTATAATTTTCTATTGCAGTTGGATAATCTTCTTTAGCAAAAGTTTTATTAGCTGTTTTCATAGCTGTGTTGTAGTCTTTTTCCTTTTGTTCTTCTAACTCTTTTTGTTTTTCTGCTTCTTTAGCACAATCATCTAGCATTTCATTTAAAGCTATGAGTTTGTCCATAGAGTAATCCATATCCCAATCCATTACATTTTTTTTAGGATAGTAAATTGCTCGTCCAATAGGAGCGTCTAACATTTCTGATTGAATACATTTGTTGGGTTTAAACATGGTTATTTCAGCTCCCATGTCAGGTACTTTTTGCCTTTTTAAATCAGGAACCCCATTGGTGTTCATGGTTATTTTTTTACTGGTTAAACCTGCTTTAGAAAAGGTAATGGTGTAAATTTCATCGTATTCTAACACCAGTTTGTATTCTCCTTTTTCATCTGAAGTACCACTAATAGTTTTTTGCCCACCAGTAGCTGTAACTCTAACTCCAGAAATGGATTCGCCACTGTAATAATCGGAGACTACACCATCTAAAAAAATATTGTCTTCTGCCCATTTTTCTTTTTGATCAGAGCCATCTAATTGGGCAAAACTAACAAGGTTAGTAAAAACTAAAAAAGATAATATTTGGAGTTTTTTTATCATTTATGATTTCATGGCTCTGTCCATGCTGCGTTTGGCATCTTTCGCTTTTAAATCGTGACGTTTATCGTGTAATTTTTTTCCTTTAGCTAAAGCAATATCAAGTTTAGCATAACCTTTTCCGTTAATAAATAAACTTAGTGGTACAATAGTTAAACCAACATCTTTTTTCTTTTTGATGAGCTTATCTATTTCGTTACGATTTAATAAAAGTTTTCTGTCTCTACGTGGTTCATGGTTGTTGTAAGAGCCTTGTTCATATTCGGCTATATACATGTTTTTAATAAATACTTCACCATTATTTATAAAGCAATAACCTTCTACAATACTTGCTTTTCCGGCTCTTATAGATTTTATTTCTGTTCCATAAAGCTGTAATCCAGCAGTAAACTTTTCTATAAATTCGTATTCGAATTTTGCTTTCTTGTTTTTTATATTGATTTGACTTGACATTGGTTACGAAATTAAGAAATCTGAATGGAGAATTCTTAATTAGTAATTAACAACTTGCGTTAAGGATAGAAACGACATCCTTTTTTTATTTGCTCGTTGAGCGGAGCCGAAACGTCAAATAGAAAAAAGATATAGTGGATAGCCTGTTAAAACGCCCAAAAGCTATTTTATAAATTTCTTAATAATTATTCCATTTTTAGGAGCAAAAAGGAATACTAGTGTGAATTCGATTCCAAGAACGGTTGCAATTGCAGCTGCTACCGATGCATCGAGCCAAACGGCTAAATAATAACCTCCTATCGATGCTATAATTCCTGCTAAAGCAGCAATAATTAACATTTTTGGAAGTTGGTCGGTAAGTAAATAGGCCGTTGCTGCTGGAGCAATTAATAAGGCTACTACTAATATTGCACCTACCGATTCGAAAGAAACTACGGTGGTTACAGAAACAGCACTCATTAGGAGATAATGCCAAGCAACGGTTGAAACTCCTATGGTAGCGGCAAATGAAGGGTCGAAAGTAGTAAGGAATAAGCCTTTGTATCCAAAAACAATCATTGCAATTACTAAAATCATTACTGTGCCTAATATCCATACAGTATTTGGGGCAGAAATTCCTGGTAAAAGAGAGGTGAGTGGTTCTAGAGCTACATAGGCGATTTCTCCAAATAACACACAATCTTGATCGATATGTACATTATCAGCATAAAGAGAAATTAGGATGACTCCAACAGCAAACAGCCAAGTGAACGTGATTCCGATTGAAGCGTCTTTTTGAAGACCTCCTTTTTTATTGAATAATTCAATAAGGAAAGTAGTAAGAAGACCAAATGAAGCTGCGCCAATTAACATTGGAAATGAGTTTAAAGAACCAGAAAATAAAAAGGCAATTACAATTCCAGGTAATACTGCGTGAGAGATGGCATCACCAATCATTGCCATTTTTCTGAGAATGAGGAAGCATCCTAGTAAACCACATGAAATTGCAGCCAAACAACCGGTTAGTATAATCCAAAAATCACTCATTGTCATCTTTTTTGTATGGAATATCACTATGGTGAGGATCTTTTTCTGGAAAATCTAATAAATGCTTCAGTTTCAATTCCATTTCGGGTGTAATAATGTGTTCGATAGTTTCGGCATCCTCATGTACGTGATCTGGAGCTATACGCAGGTAAGTGGTAAGGTAAAGTTCCCATAATCGATGAATTCTTACAATTCTCATTCCTGACTTTTTTCCTTTTTCGGTTAAAACCCATAGGTCGTTAACGTTGGCTACTTGATTTTTCTTCCTTAATTTTTTTAAACCTTTTAAGAATTTATTTTCTGGTATTTCTCTATGATTTTTTAATTTGGTAATTGAACGGTTTTTGAAATAATCATTCTCTTTTTCTCCCAATTTGTATAAGAGTTTTAAAATATTATCCTCCAGTATTTTTCTCTTGTTTTTTTGTTGTTTCCTTATTTTTGAGATTGCACCATTTTTTGGAGCTATTAATAAGGAGCCAATTGCAATAAAAGAAAGCACAACAACTATCCAAGGTCCGGTAGGCATAGAAGGAGCAGTATAGGATATAAATGCCCCAAATAATCCTGAAAAAGCTCCGATAATTGCAGCAATAACAATCATAACTTTTAATTTATCGGTCCAAAATCGTGCTGCGGCAGCAGGGGTAATCAGCATTGCTGCCATCAATACAACACCAACAGTTTGAATGCCAATTGCAACGGCCAAAACGGTTAGTGTTGAAAGTAAAATCTCAAACATTCTTACTGGAAGGCCAATTGTTTTGGCAAAATGAATGTCAAAAGAGATTAGTGAGAATTGCTTAAAAAACATGATGATTGTTCCGATTAACAATACGCTAACAATTCCGAAAGTGATAACATCATCTTGAACTAATGATGCTGCCTTTCCGAATAAGAATTTGTCTAAACCAGCTTGTGCAGCATTTCCAGAATGTTGAATATAGGTTAATAAGAGTATGCCAATGCCAAAAAATACGGATAACACAAGTCCAATTGCTGTATCGGGTTTTATTTTAGATTTGGCTGAAATGTAATCAACTAGATAAACAGAAATCCAACCCGAAACCATTGCTCCAAGCAATAACATTAGAGGGTCTTTTGTTTTAAAAATGATAAAGCTTAAGCATATTCCTGGAAGTATTGAGTGAGCAATAGTATCACCAATAAGGGCTTTTTTTCTTAAGAATGTAAAACAGCCAACTATTGCAGAGCTGGCACCAAGCAATACTGTTCCTAACGCGACATAACGGATGTTAATATCTTGAAAAGAAAAGAACTCTAATATTTGATCAAACAACCACATTATTTATTCTCACGAGAAGGAAATTGTTTTTCTTTCATTAAGTCACCAATTTTGGATAGTAAGGTTAGTTTACCACCATAAGTTTCTTGTAATAGTTCCGTGGTAAATACCTTTTCGGTAGGGCCAGAAGCAACTAATCTGGTGTTTAATAAAAGTGTCCAATCGAAGTAATCGATGGCAGATTGTAAATCGTGATGAACTACAATAATTGTTTTACCTTCTTTTCTCATTTTTAGTAAAAGGTCAACTATTGATCTTTCTGTAGCAGCATCAACACCAGCAAAAGGTTCATCCATTAAATAGAGGTCTGCCTCTTGAGCTAATGCTCTTGCTAAAAATGTTCTTTGTTGTTGTCCACCAGAAAGTTGAGAAATCTGTCTGTTTGCAAAATCGAGCATATTTACTCTTTTCAGACTTTCATAAGCAATTTCTTTATCTTCTTTTGATAATCTTTTTAGCAATCCTTTTTTGCCATATCGTCCCATTAAAACAACGTCTAATACGCTGGTGGGAAAATCCCAATCAACAGACTCACGCTGAGGAACATAACTAATTTTGTGTCGCACATTCTTTAGCTTGTCGTTATATAGTTTTACATAACCACTTGCAGTAGGTACAAGATCCATGATGGCTTTTATTAAAGTAGATTTTCCGGCACCATTCGGACCAATAATTCCTACTAAATTTCCATAAGGTATCGTAAAATCGACATCCCAAAGCACAGGCTTTTTGTCGTAACTTACTGTAAGATCGTGTACCTCTAAAACGGGATTTTTGGTTTGGATATTCATAGTTTAGTTCATAAAGTTAACAAGTTCATAAAGTTAACAAGTTCATAAAGTTAACAAGTTCATAAAGTTGAAAGTTAGAAAGTTCATAAAGTTAGAAAGTTCATAAAGTTAGAAAGTTCATAAAGTTGAAAAGTTTATTTGTTAGTAGGTTTAGTTAAAAAAATATTTTTTTTCTTCAATTATCAATTATCAATTATCAATTATCAATTATC
>NVUQ01000004.1 GCA_002401955.1 Flavobacteriales bacterium
TCAAATCGTATGTAAAAACGAAAGAAATTATTGAGTTAAAAAATGGAATCCAAGTAGAACTTTCACGCAGACGAAAAAAAGCTTTTTTGGAACGAATGGATACTGATTAATCTTTGAAAAAAGCTTTCGTATTTTAAATAAGAAAGCTTTTTCATTAAAACTGCTATGATAAATGTCGTTAAGCTACCAGTTCCGTTAGATTTAGAAAGCAACGCTGTTGAAAACTGGTTGTTGGCTCATTAATCTAGCGAACGTCATTGCGAGCGTTTTGTGGAAGCAAAAGAGAGAATCAATTTCATGTTAATACTTCACCGATATATAAAAACAATATTACTTGCTCTAAGCATTTTAATATGCTGGGTCAACACCTTTTCCCAAACCCATGTGTACAAACATTACGGTACAGAAGATGGATTACCCTCTTCAGAGGTGTATACTGCCTTTCAAGATTCTAAAGGATATATTTGGTTTGCTAGCGATGCTGGTGTTAGTCGTTTTAATGGTTATGAGTTTGAAAATTTTGATGCCTCTGATGGATTAACGGACAACACTGTTTTTTTAATTACTGAAGATCATAAAGGAAGAATTTGGTTTGGGACTTTTAACTGCCAATTATCATATTACTTTAACGATAGTATTTACCATTACAAGCATAATGATAAATTAGATACATTAAAAAATACTGGAACAATCCAATCATTCTATATAGATTCGGCTGACAACATTTATATGGGATTTTATATAAAGGGTCTATTTAAATGTGATGAAAATGGAGATTTAGAGCAATTAATAAAAACTACAAACAAAGAGATTGCATTTTCTGTAAAATTATTCAAGATAGAGAACTCGTTAATCTCAGGAATCATTCAGAACACCTATAATACTACTTCTAAATTAATAGGTTTTGATTTAGGATTAAAAAAACAGTCTAATCCTTTTATTTTAAAATTAGACAAAGACAGAGGCTTCAGTTGTAATTTCAACGAGTATAAAAATGATGTAATTGCTTTAATTAGAAACACTTTATTTATTGTAAATAAAGAAGGGGGGTGTCGTAAAATAAATACACCTCAATTATTTCCTATAGAACAAGTTATTCAACAAGTTAAAGTGTATGGTAATTACATTTATGTTAGTACAGGAAAAAACGGAGTATATAAATGCATAATTAAGAATAACCACTTAGTAGTTGTTGATCAATTTTTAAAAAACACTAATGTTTCACGAATATTTAAAGATAAGAGTGGTGGCTTATGGTTTCAAACTTTAAAAGAGGGTATTTACTTTTTGCCAACAGAAGCAATAACGCACCATTCTTTTAAAAATAAAATTTCAGCAATAGAAATAGATACTTCAAGCAATGATATCTATTTAGGCTTTGAAAATGGTGAGGTTAAAAAATCATCTATTACTCATCCAAATCAATTTAATCAGATCTACGCTTTACCAGGCAAGGTATATGACTTACAATTTAATTATGGTAATAGCTCGTTATTAATTGGTGGCTCAAATCAATTTGTAAAGTATAATAAAAACAATACACCCTACACATCAAATTTACTAGGAGGAAAATCATACCTAATTGAAGACAGTGTTATTTATGTTGCACATACATTTGGACTCCAAGTGTTAAAAACAGGAGGGAAGCCGTACTATACTCATGAAAAAGACAACTCAACAGCATGGTGCTCTAGTGTTTTAAGGTACCAAAACAAAATATGGGTAGGATCAAAAAATGGTGTTAAAATTTACCTTAAAGGTAAATTGAATAATCTTTACCCTACTAATAAATACTTAACATCTCAAATAACAAGTTTAGCAAAGCTGAACAAAGAAACCCTACTAATAGGAACGAAACCATATGGGTTAATTATTTTTAAAGACAATAAAATAATTGATATTATAGATAAAGAGGACGGACTTACTAGTAATTTAATTAAATCGATACATGTTGATAATGAAAAAACAATATGGGTAGGAACCAATAAAGGTTTAAATAGAATTAACTATAAAGGGACAGGGGGCGGTAATATTTATCAAATCACAAAAAAACACGGGTTAGTTTCTACTGAAATTTTAAAGATACACTCTCTTAAAAACATCATTTATGCCACTACTCCATCAGGATTAATACAAATAGATAGGGCTAAATTAGATGTAAATAAAACACCTCCACCTATTTACATTATTGAATTCAAGGCAAACTCTTCAATAAAAAATACTCAAAATGAAATAAATTTATCTTACAAAGAAAATTTTATCACGATCAAGTATGAAGGACTTAATTACAAAAGCCTTGGAGAAGTTAAATATAAATATAGGCTAGTAGGAGCCGATACCAACTGGACAACTACAACCTCAAGAATGGTACAATACCCCTCTTTACAATTAAATAATTACACTTTTGAAATAAAGGCCAAAAACGAAGATGGATATTGGAGTAGGCCAACATCTATAGCTTTTACTATTAAACCTCCTTACTGGAAAACTTGGTGGTTTATAATCCTAGAAATACTTATAGGTATTTTAATTGTTTTTATGCTATTTAGATATCGTGAAAAGCAAAATAATAAACGAATTGAAAATGAGAAAAAAGTAATTGAGTTAGAATTAAAATCGCTACGATCTCAAATGAATCCTCATTTTATATTTAACACTTTAAATGCCATACAAAATGCAGTTAACACTTTAGACAGAAAAATTGCCTCTAACTATGTAGCAGATTTTGGTAGGCTAATACGAATAGTATTAGAGTCATCTAAAAACACTATGATAACTATTGATACTGAGATAGAAATGCTTACACTATATATAAATCTTGAGGCAATAAGGTTTCCTAATAAGTTTACTTATAACTTAATTATAGATCCTGAACTACAAAATGATATCTATAAGATACCTACAATGGTACTTCAACCATTTATCGAGAATGCTATAATACATGGGTTGGCACCAAAAAAAGAAGAAGGGTTAATGCTAAGCATTGAGTTTAAATTAACAGACGAAGAAACACTATTATGTATTATAGAAGATAATGGAATTGGCAGAAAAACAGCTAGAAAAATAAATGAATTAAATAATCTAAATAAAACATCCATGGGAATGGATATTACTAAAGAACGTTTAAATTTGTATGATAGGGAAATTGATAAACAATTCGATTTTAAAATTATTGATTTAACTAATAAGAACAAACCCTCTGGCACAAGGGTTGAAGTAATATTTACAGTGTAAATATGATAAGAGCAGTTATTATAGATGATGAAACTCCAGCACGTAATAATTTAAAACAAATTATTACTGATAATTTTAGCTACGTTAAAATTATTGGAGAAGCAGATTCTGTTGTAACCGGAGTAAAGTTGTTAAACACGCTAACACCTGATTTAGTATTATTAGATATAAACCTTTCTGATGGCAGTGGCTTTAAATTATTAGAAAAACTTAACGATATAAACTTTAAAGTAGTTTTTGTAACAGCTTATGATAGCTATGCCATTAAAGCCTTTAAGTTTAATGCACTAGATTATTTATTAAAACCTGTAAAAACCGATCTACTTAGCGAAGCTTTAGAGAAAGTAGAAAAAGCAGTTAATAAAAACTACATTACCCAAGAAGATTTAAAATTATTTTTAGATAACTATTCTAAAAATGATGAAGAGAGAACAATAGTTATAAATGAAGCAAACAAAATTTCATACATTCCTGTAAAAGAAATAACGAAGCTAAAAGGAGAAGGAAATTACACTAAATTTTACTTAAATGACGGTAGAGAACTAACTGTTTCTAAAACCTTAAAGATATATCAAGAATTACTTCCAGAAGCTTTATTTTATAGGGTAAACCAATCGTATATTATTAATATAAACTTCGTTAAAGAATACCACAAAGAAGATGGGGGCTATATTATACTTAATGATGGTTCTAACATTGGTTTATCTAGAAGAAGAAAAGACGATTTCCTAAAAATGATGGCTCAAAGAAAATAGTCACATTACCACTTTTTTGCAATTAGCAACCAATTAATAATTACCTCTTACCACCTACTAGTTTTGTATTAGGTTAACTTTTTAATTTTTTGAGTTTTGTAGTATTAAATCAATTAAAAATACGCTAAAATGAAGATTAAATTGAATTCAACAAAAACATACTTAATAATAGCAGCTTCGCTATTCTCTTCGGTAACACTAGCTCAAGGAGGCTCAAAATGGTCTGTTAATGGAAACGCTGTTTCTAACACAAAGTTTGTAGGAACTACAAATAATGAGGACCTAATTTTTAAAGCGAATGGATTAGAGGGGTTTCGACTAAAATCGACTAATAATAAGTTGGTAGTGAAAGGAGCAAGTCTATTTAAACAAAAATCTGTTTTTGATGCCAACATGGTTCTTAAGTCTAATTTAACAATAAAATCGTTAGAAGATCTAGCAGCAACAACAAACAGAACTTTAGCTGTTAACAATAATGGAAAAGTAGTTTTGGCAACTCCTTATGGTAGTATAACTAATCCTTTTAGTGAATTGTTTGTACTTAATGCATTAAAAGTAGGAAACAACTCTATACATATGGGAACTCCTGCCTCTACTACTCAAAATGAAATCTTTACTACTAACGGACCGTTAATTATAAATAGTTCTGGTCAAACAACAGCTACAGGAACATCTTCGGGGCAAAATACTATTATTAACCCTGATGGAGGTAATCTAGGAATAGGAACACGAACTCCAACCAATAGTATTTCAGTTGTATCATCTGGTGCAGCAGGAGCAGGAATGGACATTTACAGTTCAAATCCTAGTGGAAGAGCAACTGTTTTAGTTGGAGAAGGAAACTTCGGGCGTTACATATACATGGGGTATACTAATTCTGCCTATAACCCTGGTGTGCACACTGCATTTGGGAGTGCTAGAGGGAACATTTACACCGGTGCCCCTAATGGAATGAACCTTATTTCTGCTGAACATTTAAGCTTTACAACAGGAGGAACCACTACAAATCATGAGCGTTTAAGAATTGCTAAGAATGGTAATATTGGTATAGGTACAATTTCTCCTGCAGCAAAATTAGATGTTCAAGGGTCATTTCGTTTGAATAATGGTACTCAGCACGCTGGTTATTTTTTAGGAACCAATGCTGCTGGTGATGCTACTTGGCAAGCTCTTCCGGCTGCTCAGCCCTCTATTTGGTCATTGAATGCTAATGATGCTTATTATACAGCAGGTAATGTAGGTATTGGAGTAGCAGCACCTCAAACAAGTTTACATGTACAAGGAGAAATGTTAATAACAGGCAGCCCTAGCACACAGTCTGCTACACTAAAAATAGAGCCTGGAACTGCGTTGCCTACTATGATTGGAGGGCAACCATTTTATTTAGGAGCTACAGTAAAAACAATTTCCAGAAGATCTGGATTTGTAGCCTATACCGATAACAATTGGTTAAATGGAGACGATAATAACGGGCACTTTGTAGCCTTGTTTCCACATAATAATGTGGTTGGAGTTAATGAAGATTTAACCTGGAAAGCCTTTCGTTTAAAAACAGGAAGCCCAATGGTAGATAAGTTTTGGATAGACAAACTAGGTAATTCCTTTTTTGACGGTAACGTAGGTATAGGAACTACAACACCTAACGAAAAATTGAGTGTAGCAGGAACGATACAATCTACTACAGGAGGGTTTAAGTTTCCTGACGGAACAGTACAAACTAGTGCTGCAGGAGCTCAATTGGGCTCCCAAATAACACCTTACCAAAACCTTTATGTGAATGATTATTTAAAAGTGGGGACTAACTCACTTTGGTTAGGAGGTAATCCGACTAATTTAGGTAATACTATTCATACTACTAATGGAGATTTATTAATTAACCCTGCTCTAGGTCAGGTGGTTTCTGGAGGGCTTTCAGCATACAACACATTAATTAATCCAGATGGAGGTGATGTAGGTGTAGGAACTACAACACCAGAAGCTAAACTACATGTAAATGGTACAATTAAATCAACAGTTTTGGGTGACTGGATGCAGTTTCAAACAACAAATGGTAATGGAAGATGGAAAATACATAACCCGCCAGTAGCAAACCAAGACGTATTGTTAATGGGATGGGAGGATGCTACAGCTAGTAATTGGAATTGGCCTTTAGCATTACACAAAAACGGGAATGTTGGAATTGGGGGCTCTTTAATTCCGACTGAAATACTTGATGTTAATGGTAATATGGTTGTAGGAGACAATTTTAATACTGGTGGTTTTGGAGAAGGTGGAAAAATTAAGTTTAGAAGAAAAGAAGATGGTGCAGCATATTCAAGTATTTATGCTAAACGTTTTGATTGGGGAAGTGTGGATGAAGAAGCTCTAATATTTGAAAATAATTCTGGAGCAGGAACTTTTATATGGAGGAATGGTATCACAAGCGTTAACGGTGGTGAAGTAATGAGAATATCTAAAGAAGGAAATGTTGGTATAGGTACCAATGCGATAGATGGTTCTGATTTCAAGCTTTCTGTTGAGGGGAAAATGCGAGCGAGAGAAATTTTAGTAAATGCATCTACTTGGTCTGATTTTGTATTTGCTGATGATTATGAATTAAATTCTTTAGAAGAAGTAGAACTATACATAGAAAAGAACAATCATTTGCCAGATGTACCTTCTGAAAAAGAAATTTTAGAAAATGGATTTGATTTAGCTAAAATGGATGCTACTTTATTACAAAAAATAGAAGAACTAACTCTTTATATGATAGAACTGAAAAAAGAAAATGAAGAATTAAGAGGGTTAATTGAAAACAAATAATCTAAACTAGTTACAAATAAAATTTAGATATTATGAAAACAAATAGAATATACATAGTATTTTTTGCAGTGTTATTTTCTTTTAATTTATTTAGCACAGAGATAATTGCACAATGTGGTGATTTTCTAGGGAATCGAACTTTTACTCATTTAAATAATTGTTATTCTGAAAATTGGGTTTTAGAATTTGAAGATAATTTTGATGGTGGGCAAATGGATGCTCAATGGCTCTCTAACTATCCTTACACGAATATGAGAGGATTAGCTGTCTACAAATTAAGCAATCTGAAATTTGTAAGTCAGAGTAGTAATACAGTAAACTCAGCGACAGGCGTTTTACAAATCTTATCTAAAGCTGAACCAACCCCACTTACTGGTTGGAAATATACTAATTCAGGTTTAGAATATGAGTCCGGATACAACTTTTCATCTGGATTGATACACTCAAAAGATGATTTATTTAGTTATGGTAAATATGAAATAAGGTGTCGAATACCCGAAGGAAATGGTCATTGGCCAGCGTTTTGGATTTTTGGAAAGAATACACCAACTTGGCAAGAAATCGACTTTTTTGAGTTTAATTTTGAGAATTTTCCGGCTCAAAATGATGTAATTAAAATGAATTCACATTATAATCCAATTAGTCAAGATGATGATCCTAATAAAAAAAGTTGTAGCAGGTCATATAGTAATGGAACAGATTTCTCTAAGGGGTTTTATACCTACACTTGCATCTACTCACCCACCGAAATTAAATGGTATTTAGAGGGGAATTTAATAAGGACAGTCTATAAATACTTAAATTTCCAAGGGGTAGGTATTTCGTGTTCAAATCTTCGGATTAATACTCCCTATATAATAAATGCAGCTTTTCCTCCTGGCGTTTTAAGTAATTTAATTATAAGTAATAGAATTGCTCTTACAAATGTAGATGTGGCAAGTGTCTATGAAATAGATTATGTTAGGTATTGGAAGAATGTTCAACCTAATCCTTGCGGTCAAAATGCAACAGTAACTGGAAGTTTTACTGGAAACTTTGGTACTAATGGGAACAGTCAGAAAGTAGACTACCTGACTTTTAATCAGAATGCAACATTATATGGAAGCTCTTCCGTAGCAGCTAGTAATAAGATTGTAATACAACCAAACACTGTTATAAAACCAACAAGTGGAAATTATTTTCATGCCATGATAGATCCTAATCTTTGTGGGCAAAAGCTTAGAACAAGAGATACTACAAACAATAATGACCTTGAAAAGAGTTTAGAAGAAAAGGTAATTATCGAAGAAAATATATTTACTATCTATCCGAACCCCAATACTGGCCAATTTAATATTGAGTTAAAAATTGATGATGTAAATGCATTGATTGAAGTTTATGATTTAATGGGTAAGCAAGTGTTTACTCAAAACACCAATGAAACAATTAAAAAGATTGATATTTCAGACCAACCAAAAGGTATTTACTTGGTTAGAATTACTGTAGGGATTGAGGTGTTTAACGAGAAAATAATTTATCAGTAAAGTTTAAGAATTTTTAGTTCAGTTTACAGCATCTTGTGGTAACGCAAGGTGCTTTTTTTATAGGGCAAACTCCGCACATCGGTTGTAAATAAAGAAGTAACAAAGTAATAACCCCCTCGCTGCCGCAAGCGTCCCGCTTGTGGTTTAGTAATAAGCCATAATGTAAAGCTTGGTAACCCTTGGTTATTGAGCACGTTTTGCGAGAGTAAAAGCCCCGAAATATTAAATGCAATTTAGCGGAATATTATGGGTTGTTTAAAGAGTTAGGCTTACTGCAACAGCTATTTATTTACACCTACATGAAGTGATGAATATTTTGAGTTTAATACAGTAACTATTCTCCCCCTCCCCCTCGCTGCCGCAAGCGTCCCGCTTGTGGTTTAGTAATAAGCCATAATGTAAAGCTTGGCAACACTTGGTTATTGAGCACGTTTTGCGAGAGCAAAAGCCCCGAAATATTAAATGCAATTTAGCGGAATATTATGGGTTGTTTAAAGGAATTAAGCTTACTGCAACTGTTATTAAGATAGCTGTTTGTAGCTTGCAGCTACAAACGGTATTTATTTACACCTACATGAAGTGATGAATATTTTGAGTTTAATACAGTAACTATTCTCCCCTTGAGGGGGAGATTAAGTGGGGGGGTGTCATTTTCAGTACTACGTCATTGCGAGGTACGAAGCAATCTCATTCATAATAGCCAGATTGCGGGTCAAGCCCTCACTAGGATGACGTTAAGTTTTACCATACTCTCCTTTTAATTACCTTTTGCACTCATGCCGTGCAGGCACTTTCTTTTTTCTTGATAAAAAAGAAAGCAAAAAATCAAGGCTTACAAAACCTTGATAACCTATTCTTTATAAAAATAAGTGCGGTTGGATGATTTTCGGGCCCCAGCCCTCAACTTTCCAGTCTTACTAAATTTTTACTTCGACTAGAACATCAATTTTTTGAATGCCACCTTTCAATAGCAATTGTGGTTTTGAATATCACGCTTGGTTATCCTCTCAAACAAAACTGTCATTCTGAATTAAATTTTCTGTTTGCTTCAGCAAGCATTGAAAATGACATGATGAATCTTTTGAGTTTAAGACAGTAATGGTACATTTAGTTATTACGTCATTGCGAGGCACGAAGCAATCTTATTGTAAAATAGTAAGATTGTTTTAGCTTGAATTATTTATTCTGTTCCACCAAGTAATCTCTTGCATCTGGACTCCGGATCAAGTCTGGGGAGGAATTGGCAGTTTTCTCTCATTATTCAATCAATTTGTTGTTTTATATAAAAAAGTATGAATTTTCTCTGTGCTTTTTTGCCTTAGGTGTCTTATTTAATATTAAAAGTTCTATATTTGACCAACGCATAATAAAAAACAAATGAAAAAGTACGTTTATATTCTAATGACATCGAGCATATTAATGGCTTGTGGTGGTGATGCAGAGCATGTTGAGGAAACAGTTGTACAAGAAGTTATTAATGAAGAACAAACATTAGAAAGGGTAGCAAAAGCACAAATGGTGTTTCAAACAATACCCTCACCATTAGAAACAGCCTCTATTTTTCAGGATGCTGGTGCTGGTTACAATGTTGGAATTACTAACCCTGTAGAAAACGTAAGTAATTATGCCACCAATGTTCAAATGGCATTAAATTTAGGCGTTTATGGTGCTGATTTAAGTTATGCCAATGTTTTTGATCAATCACAAGAATCGATGTTTTACATGAACTGCACTAAAAAGATGGCTGATGGTTTAGGAATAACCTCTGCTTTTGATGCCATAACTATGGAGCGCATGGAAGAAAATATGAATAATAGAGATTCTTTAATGACTATTATTAATGATGCCTTTTGGATTGCAGATGCTCACTTAAAAGAAAATGGACAAGATTATTTATCAGCACTAATAATTACTGGTGGCTGGATAGAAGGATTGTATTTAGGAACAAAAGCATTAAATACAGAAGCTCCTGATGATAAGCTAATGCAACGAATTGCGGATCAAAAGTATTCGTTAAACAATTTAACCGAATTATTGAAGTCTTATAACAATGCTGAAGTAAATGAATTGGTTAAAAAATTACAAGAAGTACAAATAGCTTATAATAAAATTGAAGAAACAGATGCTGAAACAACAGTTTCTAACGATGGTGGTGTAGCAACTATTGGAGGCGGAAGCACGTTAACTTATCAGCCAGAAACAATAGTTGAAATAACAAGTACAATTGAAAAAATTAGAAATGAGATTATTCAGTAAAACATACGTTATTATGAGTGATTTGCGCGTTCAAAAGCGTGAAGCAATCTTTTCTTTACTTAAAGGGATGGTTTTACTCGTTTTATTTTCCTCTTTAACTATTGATGCAAATGCTCAATGTAAGCGTTATACAAAAAAGTATTGTTTACCAGCATTAACCCCATATATGCATAACGGACAGTTAACTAGTGCCGTTTTAAATCCTGGAGATTCTGCAGATATAGAAATGACTTTTAATGCTGGTAAAGAATATAGATTACTGGTATGTAATCAAGAACAAATAGGAAATGTACAGTTTAAAGTGCTAGATAAATCACGTAAAGTATTGTATAAAAGTAATCCTAAAGATGCAAATCCTTCTTGGGATTTTAAGGTAGACAATACACAACAGTTTATTGTTCAGCTAGTAGTTCCTGCGATGAAAAAAGACAATCAAAAAACCAATTTGGTTCCTAATGGTTGTGTTGCTTTGTTGGTGGGTTTTAAAGAGTAATTTCTCCTCTTAAAGGTTTCTGCAACCAATTTTTAATTTCTTGAGTAGTTAAGTCTGTTCCAAGCAAATACATTAGTTTGGCAACAGCTGCTTCATAAGTCATATCAGCACCACTAATAACACCAATTTTATTAAAAGCCGAACTGGTTTCGTATTTTCCTTGACTAACGCCACCACCCTCACATTGGCTAATGTTTAGGATAATAATATTTTTTTCTACAGCTACTATTAAGAGGTTGATAAACCACAATTGAGTAGAGGCATTTCCTGCTCCAAAAGTTTCTAAAACAATAGCTTTGAGGTTGGGAGTATTAATTATAGAAAAGATAACCTCTTCAGAAATCCCTGGATAAAGCTTTATTGTAGCAATATGGTTGTCAGAGAATTTATTGATTTTTAAATTTTTATCGTTCGGCTTATAAATGGCTGAGTGGTTAAATTTTAAAGAAACCCCTGCTTCAGCTAAAACAGGATAGTTGGGAGATGAAAATGCCTCAAAATCTTCAGCATTAGATTTTGTAGAACGATTGCCTCTGTATAAATCGTACTCAAAATAAATAGCCACTTCTGGAACTGCAGGCTTACCATTTTTAATGGTAGAGGCAATCTCAATAGCCGTAATTAGATTTTCTTTAGCATCCGTTCTAATTTCTCCAATAGGTAATTGAGAACCAGTTAATATAACAGGTTTATTTAAGTTTTCTAACATAAAACTTAATGCAGAAGCGGTGTAAGCCATCGTATCAGAACCATGTAACACAACAAACCCATCGTGTTGATTATAATTGTCATAAATAGTTTGAGCTATTGCCATCCAATCTTCGGGTTGCATGTTTGATGAGTCTATAGGCTCTTCAAAAGATATGGCTTCAATTTTAGATTTAAACTTTTTAATCTCAGGAATTTCATGAATCAAGGAATCAAAATCGAATGTTTTTAATGCCCCAGACTCTTCATCGCGAATCATCCCGATGGTACCTCCTGTGTATATGATTAAAATAGAATTCATAAAAACAATATCATACCGAATGCTGCGGAGGTATCTTTTTTGATTTATTATACAATTTTCAAAAGATGCCTCAGTTCCTCCTGCCATAAAAAGTCAGGATTCAATCGGAAAGACAAATGTAAACTAAAAACCAAATATTTCTTTAGAATTCTTAGTCGTTATTTTAGCTACTTCTTCAACAGAAATATTGTAGATATCAGCTACTTTTTCTGCAATTCCTAAAAGGTAAGTGCTTTCATTTCGCTTACCTCTATATGGAGTTGGAGATAAGTATGGAGAATCCGTTTCTAAAACCAAGTGTTTGATATCAATTTGCTCAACAACTTTATCTAAACCCGAATTTTTAAAAGTAACTACTCCGCCAATACCAATTTTAAAATCACCATAGTTAATGATGTGGTTGGCCTGCTCAACAGTTCCGGTAAAGCAATGAAAAATACCACGCATTTTATCATCGTTTAATTCGTCTAAAATTTCAAAAATCTCATCAAAAGAATCTCTACAATGAATTACAAAAGGAAGGTTATGTTTTTTTGCTAACCCTATTTGAAAACGAAAAGCATCTTGCTGTTGTTTCAATAAGGTTTTATCCCAATACAAATCAATTCCAATTTCTCCGATAGCACAAAATTGGTGTTTGTTTAGCCATTCTTCAACTATGGTTAATTCTTCTTTATAATTTTCTCCAACAGAAGTTGGATGTAATCCCATCATCGGAAAACAATTGTTAGGATAATCAGTTCCCAATTTCATCATCCCATCAATAGAAGAAGAATCAATGTTGGGGAGAAACAATCTTTCTATTCCTTTAGCAATGCAATTTTGGATAACAACATCAATATCATCATTAAACTGCTCTGAATACAAATGAGTATGTGTATCTGTTAAAATCATGGGGCAAAAATAAGATATTAAGATTCAAGACGAATAGACATAAGACTTAATCTTTTGTCTTCTGTCTTGTTATCTTTTGTCTATAAAGCGTTATTTTTGCTCTCGTAAAATTTAAAAGAATGAGTCAGCAATTATCAGAACAAGAATTGGTTAGAAGAGAATCGTTAACCAAATTAAGAGCGTTAGGAATAAACCCTTATCCTCAAGCATTATATCCAGTAACAATTTTATCTAATGAGATAAAAGAAAACTTTGTTGATGGTAAGAAAGTGGTGATTGCTGGTCGTTTAATGTCAAGAAGAAACCAAGGAAAGGCTTCCTTTGCTGAATTACAAGATAGTGATGGAAGAATACAGGTCTATTTTAATAGGGATGAGATTTGTGCAGGAGAAGATAAAACCATGTACAACGAAGTGTACAAAAAACTTTTAGATATTGGAGATTTTATAGGCATTGAAGGAACAATGTTTAAAACACAAGTTGGTGAAATTAGTGTAAGGGTAAATGTGTTTTCTTTATTGAGTAAATCGTTAAAACCATTACCATTACCAAAAACAGACGCTGAAGGAAATGTGCATGATGCATTTACAGATCCTGAAATGCGTTACAGACAACGTTATGCTGATTTAGTTGTAAACCCCCATGTAAAAGAGGTGTTTATAAAGCGAGCAAAATTAATGCATGCTATGCGTTCTTTCTTTATTGAGAAAGGGTATTATGAGGTAGAAACGCCAATATTACAACCTATTGCAGGTGGTGCTTCGGCCCGTCCATTTATTACACACCATAACTCATTGGATGTGCCAATGTATTTAAGAATTGCTTGTGAATTGTATTTAAAAAAGACCTTAATTGGTGGTTTTGAAGGTGTTTTTGAGTTTGCCAAAACATTTAGAAACGAAGGGATGGACAGAACCCATAATCCTGAATTTTCGATGATGGAAATTTATGTAGCCTACAAAGACTACAACTGGATGATGGAGTTTACAGAAAAGTTATTAGAACATTGTGCAATTGCTGTAAATGGAACCACAGAAGCAACTTTTGGTGAGAACAAAATAAATTTTAAAGCACCGTACAAAAGAGTTACTATGACTCAGTCTATTATTGACTTTACTGGGTTTGATATTAAAGGCAAGTCTGAAGAAGAATTAGCTACTTGGTGTAAAGCAAATGGAATTGAGGTTGATGAAACCATGGGCAAAGGGAAATTGATTGATGAGATTTTTGGAGAGAAATGTGAAGGAAACTACATTGATCCGACTTTCATTACAGATTACCCAAAAGAAATGTCGCCTTTATGTAAGGAACATAGAGATGACCCAAGTTTGACAGAACGTTTTGAGTTAATGATTTGTGGAAAAGAATTAGCGAATGCTTACACAGAATTAAACGATCCTATCGATCAGAAAGAACGTTTTGAATCTCAGTTAGAATTAGCTAAAAGAGGTGATGATGAGGCAGGAGAGTTTATTGATTATGACTTTTTAAGATCATTAGAATACGGAATGCCTCCTACATCTGGCTTAGGAATTGGTATCGATCGTTTAATTATGTTCTTAACGAATAACGAATCTATACAAGAGGTAATCTTGTTTCCGCAGATGCGTCCAGAGAAAAAAGCTTTAGAGTTAAGTGAGGGAGAAAAAGCTATTTTTAATATTCTGAAATCTAATAACAGTATGGAGTTGGGAGCTTTAAAAACTGAAGCAGGATTAAGCGGAAAACAATGGGATAAGGGAATGAAAGGCTTATCAAAACAAGGTTTAATTAAAGTTGAGCTAGATGGTGATGCTAAGGTTTGTGTTTTACAATCATAACTATTAATAAAGTTCTAATTGAGTTAATTATTGCTATAAGTCACTTTAAAAAATATAGCTTAATGAAATTTCTCCGAACCCAAATAACTCACCTTTTTGAAAGGCGTTGTTCTCTAAAAAACGGTTAAAGTTGATGTAAAATCGATTGTATTGGAAGTTAATACCATATTCACCCATAACAATAATTTGTTCTGTATTATCGGTATTGAAGGTGTAATTATTGGTTTCAAACTGAATTAAACTACCTGCTGCTGTTCCATCATAGAGGGAATAGGAGCTTTGGATGGACAGAAAGAAAAATAACTGGAATTTTCTGTTCATGCGTTCATTTAAGTAGTTGATTTGTTCGCTAAGAGACAATTTTCTTATGCGCTTAGGAATTAATTTCCTTTTGGTTTTGCTTAAAAGTTGAAAATTATCTTGGTTAATGTGCTTTTTGTTTCGTGGGTTGTAAATGCCATTTTGGTTAATGTAACTATCGGTATAATGACCAATTTTAAAATTGATTCCAGCACTTACATAATTATAAATTGTTCCGAGGTGTGCTTTACCGAAGTAACTTGTTTCAAAAAAATTGCTTGAAATAGGAAGGAGTTGGTTATAGGTTAAATCGTAATCGAGCATTAATCCTGTGTTGAGTTGATTGTCCCATCCATATGATAGGCTATTACCGAGCATACCATGAACTCCATTTTGTATCTCTTTTCCCAATGCATTTCTCCCGCACAAGCCCATGTAAAGGTTTGAAAACAATTTCTGCCCCTTAAAAAAATTGTTAGAAAATTTGGAATATGACAGATATAACAGTGCTGAATAAGGTCTGTCTGTAGTATCTAGGGTTGTGATTTCTGTGTTTTCAGGGGTGAAAATATCTTGACCCAAACTAAGTGTAAAATCATCATAGACGTTATTTTTAAAGCCTATTAACATCCAATTGGCCCATTTAGTGTTAAATATGGAGTGTGAAAATTCTATGTGAAATCCATCTGTAAAATCTTTGTCGGATTTATACCAATATTGATAAAGATCATTTTCTTGTTTAATCCTAAGCATATGAATTTGATTGTATGCCTCTTCATTTTCAAGTTGTTGTCCAACTAAATGCTCATTCAGACAAAAAAATAATAAGAGACTATAGAAAAAAAGTTTCCACAAGAATTTTATTTTTTTTGGTTTAAAAACGGTAGTTGGCATAAATTCTTAATTCATCTATTCTTTTATTGATATCATCATAATCATTGTAATTTGCATTGCGATTATAAATAAGATACCTAGAACCTAAATAAAAAGGTTTAAAAACAGGAAGTTCATAATCAAAACTATAACCTTGTAAGTGCTCAACACCGGCAGGGCCTGAAGCTATAAAAATATTCCAAAAATGATGCTTAAACTTAATGTCACCAAATTTATTGGATGCTAATTCAATTTCTATTTTACTTTGTAATCCTGGTCCCATAATATAATCTCTATTGTTTGAAAGATCATCGGAATATTTTCTAGGGTCTACAACTTCAGAATTACTTCCTCCTAATATAATTGGACCAGCTAATATAATTGATTTTAATTTAAATTCTTTGCCAATTTTAAAATGTGATATTAGACCTGCAGAAACACCCATATCTCCTATTTCTATTAAACCTCCATTAAAAAAATCATAGGTTTGAAATAATCCAATACCATGTTTGTTAAATGATTCTTGTTTTGATATGTCTTTAAAAAATAAATTACCATGACCATATATGCTAAAGTGCCTATTACTAAGTGTGTCTTTACTTAATCTAAGCCAACCCTCAACACTGAAAAGGTCATAAGGCTTTTTATTCGAAATTCTTTCATCAAAAGGCTCTCCATAATTTAATGCTCCATCAATAATATAACTAGTTTTAACATGAGGGATATTTACTCCACGAGTTAAATAAACAGTAGCAATAGAAAAATCACCATCATATTTAGGTCTAACATATTCGAAATGATTACCTTGGTATTTCATTTTACCACTAACTAGTCGATTAAAACCGTTCATAGGGTTGATTACAAAACCAATAAATTCTCTCAAACCTCTTTCAAATCCAAAAGAATTTTCATCAATAACAAGATGAGAAACCCGATACATTATTTCGCCTAAAAACATTCCTCCCATAGTAGTATTGATTAAATCGTTTCCACTCGGAGGGTGGGTTTCGCCAAACATTTCCCATGTAAGACTGCCCATAAAAGTAAAAGGGGCAGATTCAAAAAAACCAAATCCATTAGTTCTAGCCGAATTATAGTAATGAGCTCCTTGGTAGGGATGTCCAATAAAGTTTACACCAAAATTATCCCAATCCCATTCAAGACCATAAGTTAAATTACTTTTCCATGAAGCTAAAGTAACTTCTGACAATTCTTTATCAGTTTTGGTTAAAAGATTAAATCGGTTTACTCCAACATTTAACCCAAGGACTTCAATTGTACTTATAAGAGGCTTTTTAATGGTATCTTGATAAACATAAAGTTTGTTTTGAGACCAAACATTAGTTAAGCTTAAAATAAGTGTAAAGCAAATGATTGATTTTTTTAAAATACTCAATTTAATAAGTTTAGAATGTTAGTGAAAAAAACCAGGCTAAGTAAAATGATTTTTTAAATTTAATAAAAACATATTGTAAATTTAAATTTATGATTTAAAATTGAGATACTTATATTTGCCTCTCTATGGAATTTAACAAAAAAGTAGCAGTATTAGGTGGGGGTAGTTGGGCAACGGCTATTGTTAAAATTCTTACTGAAAATTTAGAGGTAGTTAATTGGTGGATGCGTGATGAAAATTGTGCCAATCACATCAAAAAATTTCAACATAATCCTAAATACATACAGTCGATACAATTTAATGGTGACAAATTAAATGTTGATACCGATTTACAAAAAATTGTAGATAGTTCAGAAATTATTATTGTGGCTGTTCCTTCGGCATTTTTGGCTCAAGCCTTTGATGAGATTGAAATAAAAGGAATAGAAAATAAGGTAATTATTTCGGCTGTAAAAGGTGTGGTTCCAGAATATAATCAGATTCCTGCAGAATACTTTAACATTAACTTTAAAGTGCCTTGGGATAAAATTGGAATGATTGCAGGACCTTGTCATGCAGAGGAGGTTGCTTTAGAGCGATTATCTTACTTAACAATTGCCTGTAGAGATCAAGAAATTGCATCTTATTTAGCCAAAGCAATGGATTGTAGATATATAAACACATCTACGTCTGATGATTTATTAGGAACGGAGTTATCAGCTATTTTAAAAAATGTTTACGCTGTTGCTAGTGGAATTTGCCATGGGTTAGGTTATGGAGATAATTTCCAGGCAGTTTTAATAGCTGCTGCCATTAGAGAAACCAAAGAGTTTATTGATTCAGTTCATTCTATTCATAGAGATGTGAAATCTTCAGCGTATTTGGGAGATTTATTAGTAACCGCTTACTCTCAATTTTCTAGAAATAGAAATTTTGGAAGTATGGTTGGTAAAGGATATTCGGTTCGTTCCGCTCAAATTGAAATGAATATGGTAGCAGAAGGATATTACGCTGCTAAAGGAATTTATGAGATTAACAAGAAGTTTAAGGTAGATATGCCTATTGTTGATGCAGTTTATCACATTCTTTATGAAAAAATATCTCCTATAATGGAGATGAGGTTGTTAACGAGTAAGTTGTCTTAGTGCAACTCTAATGACAAACGGTTTCTTCAACTAATATTACAGCTTGTATTTCTGGAACACCTTTTTTGATGGCTTCTTCAACACCACCTTTTAGCGTCATTGCACTCATAGAGCAATCGCTGCAAGCACCTAAGAATTTGACTTTAACAATGTTGTCATCGGTTAATTCAATCAATTCAATATCACCACCATCATCATTTAAAAAAGGACGAATTTGCTCAAGAGCAACATTTATTTTTTCTATGGTTTCTGCTTTATTCATTTAATAGTAGTGCAATTTAAGAAAAATAGATTTAATTAGTAGAACATCCATCCATGTTCGTTATTTCAACTTTTTTGGTTGGATCTAATTTTTGATTTCTAGCTGCTACTGCTTTAACAACATTATCTGCGAAAGTCATAAAAGCTTTGGCTTGTAGAGTAGTTTCTTGTAATACGGCAGGTCTTCCAGCATCTCCAGCCTCTCTAATGCTCTGCACTAAAGGAATTTCTCCTAATAAAGGTATGCCATTTTCTTTAGATAAACTTTTTAACCCATCCTGTCCAAAAATGTAATATTTATTATTTGGTAATTCTTCAGGAGTAAAATAAGACATGTTTTCTATCATTCCTAAAACTGGAACATTGATGGATTCCATTTTAAACATTCCAACCGCTTTTCTTGCGTCAATTAAGGCTACTTTTTGTGGTGTACTAACTATAATTGCTCCTGTAACAGATACTGTTTGTACTAATGAAAGGTGAATATCACCTGTTCCAGGGGGTAAATCAATTAACATATAGTCTAATTCTCCCCAATCTGCTTCAGTAAAAAGTTGAGATAACGCTTTTGTTGCCATAGGGCCTCTCCAAACGATAGCCTGATCAGTATCTGCAAAAAACCCCATTGAAAGCAATTTTACACCGTGGCTTTCTATTGGCTTAATTAAGCTTTTTCCATTTACTTCTGTTGGCTTTGGTTTTTCATGCTCAACATTGAACATAAGCGGCATAGATGGGCCATAAATATCAGCATCAATTAATCCTACTTTATATCCTTTTTGGGCTAGTGCGATAGCTAAATTTGCTGTTACAGTAGATTTTCCTACACCACCTTTGCCAGAAGCAATAGCAATAATGTTTTTTACATTAGGCAGCACTTTATTTTGAGCAGGAGTTTCGGGAGCTTTTGGAATAGGAGTAATAGTAACATCCAATTCTACAGTTGTAGCTAAAATACGGTTAAGGTGCATTTCGCAGGCTTCAATTACTCGTTTTTTATTGTGCATTGCAGGATTGTTAATCTGCAAATCAAAACTAATTTTAGTTCCTTCAGTTTGAATATTAGTAACTAAGTTTAGCTCAATAATATCCTTTTTTAAATCTGGCTCAACAACAAAGCTCAGTGCTTTTTTTATATCGGATTCGGTAAAACTCATAATAAAAATGTTTTTACAAAGTTAAGCACGATTTTATTGTGCGAAGTAGTAATTGTTTAAAATCAACCTCGCATTTACTTTTTTATTTAAAAGGGCTGTTTTCATTTTTGGATCTCCAAAATGATAATAATCATTAATTCCATAAAATAAACTATCGGCTTTGTTAGAGTCAAAAAGATTATTTCCTAATGAAAAATAGTTCTCATTAGAAAGAGAGATGTTAATTAAGGTTGGGAAGATATCTTTATGAGATCCATATCGATTTTGATTAATGTGTAAATGCTTTTTATATTTTTTAGGAATAGAGAGGAAGAAAGGAACAATATGGTTGTCTTTTTCTTCCATAGTAGAATTGTGGAGAGGAAACAAAGCATAACTATTATGATCGCCAGAAACAGCTACAATGGTATTTTCTCCAAATTCAGAAGCTTTTAATTTGGTTAAAAATTTACCTAAACAATCATTGGCATATTGGTAAGCCCTAAAATTGGCTTCGGCAATATCGTTGTTGGCCATAATTATGTTTTTAAGGCTATCAACAATTTCTATCGGATAAGGCTTGTAGTTTGCAGGAAGCTCATAAGGGGTGTGGTTACTGGTAGATAATGCAAAAATCATTTGAGGCGTTTTATTGTCTAACTGATTAAAGATGTCTTCAAATAAAAACTCATCATAAACACCCCACGTATTAGTGGTAGCTTTAGGATTAGATTTTAAGATTTTTGCTTTACCGTAAGATTCATTAAAATATTGATTAGGAATTAAATCTTTTAGGTTTCTCCATCCTAATTTACCACCAGTAATAAAAGTAGTATTGTAACCAGCATTAACATATGGATAAGCTATAGATGATTTAAAAGACTCAAATCGTCTGTTAGTGTTTGATACAATAGGATGATTTTTATTAATAACGATATTCTCTAAACTGTAAATAGTTCCTTGGGTACTTGATAAAAAGTTGGTAAACAAAACACCGTCATTAAGATGTTCTTCAAGGCTACCAAAAAGGTTCAGTTTCTCGGAATGGAAGTTTAAATAATAACCACCAAAACTTTCCATCAAAATAAAAATAACATTTGGAGGATCGTTTTCAAGTAAACTATCTGTTGCTGTAGTTTCAAAAAGATAATCTAAATAATTATCAGAGGTAAAAGTATCTACAGGCAATCCATAATAGTCCGCCATTAAATGTTTAACAGAAGCATATCCAGAATTTTTTAGTACATCGGTTTTGTAAACGGGTTTACTCGCTTCGCTCCGTTCTTCAATCGCTTTTTCTAGGGTAAACAAGCCATTGAGTGTTAAACTATTTATAAATCGATTTTCCGAAACTGTTGAGTCATCTACCTGTAAAGGAAAAATACCAATAGAGCCTCTTATTCCTAAGCCAAATAACCCAATAATTAAGATGGTTAAACCAGTAGATATAAAAACATTAAGTTGTTTCGCTATATTTTTAGGTGAAGAATAAATGTTTGAGCAAACGCTGTAGATAACAAAAAACATAAAAGCAAAAGCGAATAATAATCTGATAATAGGATGATCTGACCAAACAGAAGCCATTACTGCTTCAGTATCATCTTCTAAAAAACCATACACTAAAATGTTTAAATGTGTTTGAAAGTAAGTGTAAAACTGGTGGTCTATTAAAATGATAAAAACTAATAGGGCTAAAATGATAATGCTGTAAGTTTTAGAAAAAGAAACGATGAATTTTCGGAGTTTTTCTTTCGGAATAAAATGTAAAAAATTGAGAAGAAAGATAAGGGCAAAACAATAACAGAGTATTTGGGTGTCGAATCTTATTCCTGTTATAAAGGCCGAAACTAAATCAGAACTAAAATTTTCAAAGATCCCTTCTTCTCCAAATCGGAGTAAATAAACAAAGCGAAGCATTCCCATTAGGATTAATCCGAGAATGTAAATTTTAAAGAGGTTTATATTTTGTTTAAGGAAAGTTTTCATTTACAGTTCAATATCCAATTCGATATTTGGGTCCCAGAATACTGTTTTAAAATTTATAATTTGATCATTTTTCACTTCCACACCCTCTTTTTTCAATAAGATTTCCATTTCTTTTGGATGAGCAAAATGGGCTTTTCCGGTTAGCTGTCCATTTCTATTAACCACTCTATGCGCAGGAACTGGAGGGTTTTGTTGGTGTGCATTATTCATTGCCCAACCAACCATCCTAGAACTTCTTCTAGCACCTAAATAGTTGGCAATATTTCCGTAAGAAGTTGCTCTTCCTTTTGGTATTTCTCTACAAACTTGGTAAACCAATTGAAAGAAGTTTTCACTATTTTGAGAGTAGTTCAATTCAGTTGAAACCTACAATAATGAATACTGTGTCCTTTTGCTGAAAATAGTTTTTCGTAAAAGGTTTTAATGTTTAGAATATCTTGTGTTTTTGGATCTAAATTTTCAGCCATTTCATCATACAGACTAAAAGTACTTTCTAACAAATTAAACTTACAACGCTCAACTTCTTCTAAAGTATATTTAAAGAAATCTTCATGATCGGTTTTTAAATGAATAATACCGTCAGGTTTTAAAAAAGAAGCGTAACGATCAATAAACATCGGTGATGTTAAACGCTTTCTTTCTAATCTATCTTTTGGTTGAGGGTCTGGAAAAGTAATCCAAATCTCATCCACTTCACCTTCCGCAAAAAAAGAAGTAATATGATCTATTTGTGTTCTTAAAAAGTGAACATTGTTCATGTTATTTTCAAAGGCTGTTTTAGCTCCTCGCCAAATTCGGTTCCCTTTAATATCAACACCAATAAAGTTTTTATTAGAGTAATGTTCTCCCATTCCAACCGAGTATTCACCTTTTCCACACCCCAACTCTAAAACAATAGGGTTATCATTTTTGAAAACTTCAGACCTCCACTTTCCTTTTAGAGAATGGTCTTTTCTAAACACTTCTTCAGTTGTAGGCTCTACAACATTGTTAAATGATTTCATTTCAGCCCACTTCTTTAATTTTCCTTTTCCGCCCATTATCTAGTAATGAATAATTTTTCGAATCGTTTTATTTCCATCTGTACTAATTATTTCTAACAGATAAATTCCTTTTGTTGTTGGCATATCTATTTTTGTTGAAACCGAGTTGCTCACATCAGTTTTCTTAATTAGTTTGCCATCAATAGATAGAATTTTTATGGTTTTCAGATCTTTTAATCCATCAATTGTAATATTTCCTTCGGTTGGATTAGGGTAAATACTAAGGTTATCCCAATTTGTATTTATGTCATCTATACCAACAGTTTCTAAAACAAGAAACTGGCCCATCATGCCCATGTCTTCATGCGGAAGCATATGGCAATGATACATGTAAGGAACGGTATCACTAGCAAAATCTTCAAATTTGGCAATAAATTGTACATTAGAAAAATTACCAGGAACAAGCACTACATCATGATAGCCTTGTAGCTCTGGTGGAGGTGGTGCTCCATTTTGTGATAAAATAAAGAATTGAACATCGTGAATGTGAAAAGGATGAGCAATTCCTGTATGATTATTTAATGACCATATTTCTGTTGCACCTAATAGAACAGTGTCATTAACAAATCCATGCACAAAAGTGGTGTCGTTCATTAAAAATGGACCACCTAAATCTGGAGCACCAGGGGCTACAGTAAAGGTAATGCTTCTTGTTAAATCGGCAGAGCTTGCTGCTAAAGGTGTAAAATTGGCAAGTGTAGTAGGAATCGTTAAAATTGGACTACTTGTTTGAGCAACTACATCAATATCTAATAATTGAATATTACTACCATTTAAAGGGTTGTCTGGATAACCAGGGATTAATTGCCATGTTTGTATTCCTGGTGCAGTTGCTCCATAATGACCATTTGGAAGGCCGCTACCAAAACTCATTAGCTTAAAGTTTTGCCCTAAACTAGATGATAAATCAACTAGAATATCTGCCCTTTGTCCTGGTCCCATTCTGTAACGTGTTAAACTTACTGGGGCAGAAAGTAATCCACCATCTGTTCCTATTAAACTGAACGATCGATTATCAGAAAACCCAAATTCAAGCACACGTTGAGACGATCCATTTAATACACGTAGCCGAACTATTTGAGCAGGAAAATCTACGGTAGCATCTAATGTACCATTAACCATTACTACAGTATCCATTTCTGTATGAACTTCAATTTGATCTAAAGAATCTAAACCTTTTGTTTGAAAAATAATTGGGAATTCATCTACACCATAAGTCATAGGAAGATTAAGACTTGCCTCTTCAGCATCTCTAACTAATAGCAGTCCTGCAATCCCCATAGAAACATGTTTATCTGTATGATGGTGTAAATGTGGGTGATACCAAAATGTGCCGGCTTTATCCATTACGGTAAATTGAGGGTTCCAGATGGTGTTAGGGGGAATTATACTGTGTGGGCCTCCATCATTTTCAGGAGAAACATGTAATCCGTGCCAATGCATGGTAGTGGTGTCAGGTAGTTGATTATCAACAGTAATGTTTACAAAAGAGTCTCTTTCCATGATAATGGTTGGGGCTAATAAAATACCATTTGCTCCCATGGTTTTAGTATTTCTTCCAGGATAAAACTGTGTAGTTCCTGTATCTAAAATAAGGTTAATACTAGTGCCTGTAATAGTTGAGGGAATAAATAATGGGTTTTGTGCCTCTAAAAAAGTTGTGCTAATAACTAATAATGAGAGTAGTAAGTTTTTCATAGTAGAGTAAATATTTAACAAACAATAGACTACAAAATTAACTAACTTTATAAACTTATAATTGAATTATACTATTTAATGGGAAGCAGAATAATTTACTATCTTGTTATATTGCCAATTGCATTGCTTCCGTATCCGTTTTTGTATTTATTTTCCGATTTTGCTTTTTTGATATTATATGATTTATTAGGCTACAGAAAAAAGGTTGTTTTTGAGAATATTAAAAACTCATTTCCTGAAAAAACAATAGAAGAGCAGGGGCTAATTATGAAAAGATTTTATAAGCATTTTTGCGATATTATTGTGGAGAGCTTAAAAGGGTTTGTGCTATCCGAAGAAGAACTTAGGAAACGATTTACTATTGTTAATTCAGAACTTGCTAACAATTATTTTAAACAAGGTAAAGATGTTGTTTTTGTAGGAGGGCATTACAATAATTGGGAAATATTAGCCCAAGGTGTAAATTTAGAATTACAGCATAAAATAGTGGGAATTTATAAGCCCTTAAGTAATAAATATTTTAACCATAAGATGAAAAAATCTAGGGAAAAGTACGGCATGTTGCTTTGTCCGACAAGAAAAACAAAAGCATTTTTAGAGAGAGATTTAGGAAAGCCTAAAGGAACTATTTTTGCGATTGATCAAAGTCCTGGAAACCCTAATAAAAGTTATTGGATGCCTTTTTTAAATCAAGACACACCAGTGTTATTTGGTGCAGAAAAGTATGCTACGAAATATAATTCACCTGTTATTTTTTGTACGATTAACAAAGTTAAAAGAGGGCATTATGAGGGTGTTTTAAAATTAATTTGTGATGTGCCACAAGAAACGGAATACGGATATATTACAGAGAAAAACACTAAAATGTTGGAGAAAGACATTGTAGAAAATCCTGAATTTTGGCTGTGGACACATAGAAGATGGAAGCATAAAAGAAATAAGCCTGAGTAACTCAAAAAACATATTGGTTTGTCCGTTAGATTGGAGCTTAGGCCATGCAACACGTTGTGTTCCTATTATAAATGAGTTGTTGCGTTTAGGCAATCATGGTGTTATTGGTGCAGATAAAAACCCATTAGCTTTTTTAAAACAAGAATATTTAGCTAATTATCATTATCAACAAGGAAGTTTTTACAGGCAAAAACAAAATGAGTTTGATCTGGAAAAAGGAATGGTTGAGGTGGAGAAGTTTTTTCCAAGAGAACAATTTAGGCAGGTTGTAAAATTAAAAGGTTTCTTAAAGTAATGGAAAACAAAAACATTCATTCTGTTACTATGCTCCGAGGAATTGCTTCATTAGCAGTGTGTTTGGGGCACTTTTTAGGTACGCTTCATTCAGAAAAAATCATTCAAATTGGAAAGTTTGGAGGTTATGGTGTTCCTATATTTTTTGCAATAACTGGGTTTATAATTCCTTATTCGTTATATCAAAAAAAGTATCAGATTAAGAGCTATTTTAAGTTTTTAGTTAAGAGAATTACCAGATTAGACCCCCCTTATTTATTGAGTATAATAGGCATCTTTTTGCTCTCTTACGTTGCACAGCTTTCACCTTTTAGTGAAGGTAATCCGATAGAAATATTTACAGAAAAAACAATGCTTCATTTATTTTACTTGGTAGAAATTGCTAATCAAGATTGGTTAAATCCTGTTTTTTGGACGCTTGCTATTGAGTTTCAATTTTATCTATTGATAGGCTTACTTTTCCCGTTATTAACCATAAAAAAAACCGTTGCTCAAGTTCCATTTTTCTTAGCTTTTTGTATTATTCCTTTTGTGTTGAACGATGATCGATTTGTAACAGATTATTTTATTATGTTTTTACCCGGAGTGTTGTTGTTTTGGTTTTTCACTAAACAAATGGGAAGGAATTTATTCATAGGGTTAATGACTATCCTACTTGTTTTAGGGTATTTAAAAGCAGGGATGGAAACCCCTATATGTGCTGTTATTTCAATTGGCTTTATCTTGTTGGTGAAAAAGCCAATAAAGCCTTTAATCTTTTTAGGAACCATTTCTTACTCCTTATATTTAATTCATACACCTTTTGGAACAGATGGTTTGATTAATTTTTTACAAAACTACGTAGTTACTGAAACAGGAAGAATGGCTCTGCTATTTTTGTGTTTGCCAATTACACTTTTTGCAGCTTGGGTATTTTATAGACTGATAGAAAAACCATCAATGAAATGGTCTAAAAAGATAAGCTATTCAGAATCTAGTTGAGTTTTTTCTTCGTCAAAATTTAAAAAAGAGTAATCGTTAGAAAGACTTTCCATTTGCTGAATTTGCTTAGCAATAAATTGTTGATGCTCTTCACTATTAAAATTAAAAGGTTTGTGGTTAGCTGCGGTTTTTATTTTTTGAATTTCAGAATTTAAGTCCTGAGTTGTGTTATCAAAATAACAATCGCTAAACTTTTCCCATACATAGTTCACAGCTAAATCGGTAGGATGAACTAAGTCATCTTTGTAAAAACGATAATCTCTTAATTCATCAATAACAATTTCATAAGCAGGAAAATAATGGTAATTGCTATTTTGTTCTACTAAGTTATTAATTGCTAAAAGCAAGGTTGATTTACTTAAATTGTTCTCGTGTAAACCATCTTTAGCATGCCTTACAGGACTTACTGTGAAAACAATATCAAAGTCTTTTAATTGCTCTTTAATTGTTTTAAAAGCAGTTAAAATTTCTTTAACCGAAAGCAATCGTTTATTAAATTGTTTGTTCGGAATTTTATGGCAATTGGCTACAATACCAAAATCTTCATATTCATAAACCCAAGCAGAACCTAATGTAATAAAAATAGTTTTTGATTTATTGATATGTTGATGAGCACACTCTAGAGAATTATTAATTTGATTTAAACACTCCTCTTTATTAAAAGAAGAAAATGAGCTATGATAATCAAAGCTTAACCATTTTTTGTTGTGTTGAAGTAGTTCTTTTTCTGTGTAAGGTTTATTTTTTATAATTCGCTGTAAAGCCTTTAATACAGAAATAGGATTGAAGATTATTCCGTTAGGATTAATGTTAACATTAAATTTATTCTCTATTAGTTTTTTTCCAATATTTTGAGAAAAACAGGAGCCTATTAATAAAATTGAAGATTGATGTTTAATGGCTACATCACTTTTTGGAATAGAAACAGTGGTTGATAGTTTCATGTTACTTTCTAAAAATCCAGTATTTAGGGTTCAGCTTGGTCATACCTTTCCAAATTTCTAGATGAACTTGAGTTTTAGATTTTCCAGCTTCATTAATTAAAACCCCTAAATCTTGTTTGATATCAATTTTATCACCTTTACTAACAAAAACTTCACTCATGTATGAATAAACCGAGAGGTACTCTCCATGTCTAACCATAACTACCTTTCCTTCGCCAGGGATAATAGCAACAGAACTTACCACACCATTAAAAATAGCACGTGAAGTGGATCCTTTGGTTGTGCTAATATCTATTCCGTTATTGTTAATTACAATTCCTGCTAAAACAGGATGAGGATGCTTACCAAATTGAGCTGTAATTACACCTTGTTTAACTGGCCAAGGCAATTTCCCTTTGTTAGATGCAAATGAATTAGATAGCTTTAATGCTTCTGGAGTCATAGGGAAACCTTTTGATGTTTTCCCTGATTTTTTAGCAGCTTCACGAGCTTTTCTAATTTCTTCTTCAATAATTCGCTGTATGGCTTTTTGCATCTTACGTTTAGCAGCCTCTTTCTTTTTTAATTGCTTTTTTAATTCTTGTTCTTTTCCCTGTAGTTTTTGAACAATGTTTTCTTGTTCTGCTTTTTCTATTGCCAAGTTTTGTTTCTCTTGCTCTTCCATAGAAACCAAAATAGTTTTTTCTTCGTTCGTTTGTGTTAGGTCATTTATTTTTGCTTCTAGAGTTGCTTGGGTTTTTACTATCTCATTAGCTTGACTTTTTCTATATTCAGAATATTGTTGTATGTATTTTAATCTTTTGTATGCTTGATTTATATCTTTGGAAGCAAAAATAAACATCATTTTATCGTAAGAACTTCTATGTTTAAAAGCATAATAAATGATTTTAGCATACTCTTTTTTTAAATGAGCTAGTTCTGTTTCTAAATTAGAAATATTATGCTTGCTGTTACTAATTTCTTTGTTAACCAGTCTCATTTCTGAATTCATAGCAGCAATTAAGTTCGATCGAGAATTTATTTTACTCTTTAGTTTTAATAACTCATCAACAGATAATTCTTTGTTTTTTCGAGTCTCTTTTAAGAGTTTATTGGTAAGACGTATTTCTTTTAATAGTTTTTTCTTTTTATTCTCTAAATCTTTTTTTGATTGTGCAAATGTATTTTGAGTAATCAAAACAAACAATACCAAGCAGATGACCGGAAGGATTTTATTTTTTAATCTCCACATATTTAGATGAAATTTTAAAAGGGAAAGTTAACGATTTACCACTTGAAAATTTAGAGTAGTCAATTTCTATTGTAGTAGTGCTGTTCGATTTTAATTCAAAACGTATTTTATCTGGAATTAATTGTGTTTCTAAGATTTTATAGTCTGAATACACTCCTGATAATGAACGGTTAGTTTCAGGAGAAGAGAGTAATAATTCTTTTATTTTGAAAGAAATTGGGTCTAACCAAAGCACTTGAGCTTCTTTTTTAATTTTCTCTTTCTCTTTTTTAATCTCTTTTTTAACTTTTCTCTTTTTTTCAGTACTTAAAAAATAGAGTTCTTTTTTTCGGTCAACCCTAGAATGAATTTTTTCATCTTCATCAAAATCAAGACTATTCCCCATTAATAGAGCTTCTAACATTTGGTAATCTAAATCGGTTCCAAATAGTTTGTTAATGTATTTAAAATCACCTAAAAAGTATTCTTTTTTAAATCTATCAATAAGTTTTAAACTGTCTGTGGTAATTATTACACGAGCTGCTTCAATTCCAAGCTTTGATATAGACATCCAAATAATGCTATCTTTTCTTATTCTAAGATGCACTTTAAAAGAAGTTTTTTTATTAGCATTATCAATAACTGAAACTGCTGCTTTAGAAGAAATGGTTTTAAAATTAAATTCTTTCTCTTTTAATTTTTTAATCAAAAACTTAGAAGAACGGTGTTTAATTTTAATCTTGATTTTAACATTTTCTTTCTCTTGAACTTTGCATGAAAAAAGAAAAACTCCAATGATAAATATTGGCAGCCAATATCCTAGCTTTAGCCTACTCATAAAGTTTTTTATCAGCAATTTTTTTATCTAGAAACTCGGTAGTTTGTCCATCATTAATTGCTTTGGCTTTTTTCCAAAACTCTAATGCTTTTATTATGTTATTGAGTTGGGCGTAGGTATCTCCCAGATGTTCTAAAATTACAGAGTTTGATTTCCCTCCATTTTCCATGGCTTTCTCTAACCATTCTTTTGCTTGAACAAATTTTCCTTGTTTATAAAGTATCCAAGCATAAGTATCTTGATAGTTAGCTTGGTCTGGTTCTATCTCATTACACAGTGCAGATAGTTCTTCGGCACGCTCTAGTTTTTCTTCTCTTAAAGATAAATAATACGAGTAATTATTTAATACGTAAATGTTTTTAGGTTCAATTTTAAGAGCTTCTTCATAAGCGGTGTCAGAATTTTCGTATTCTTTTGAGCCATTATAAGCATCACCTAAACTAGAATAAAACTGAGCCAATAAAGGAGGGTTACCTATAACGTAATCTTTCCCAAGTGTAAGATATTCAATAGCTTCTGTGTAATTTTTCTTTTGAAGATTGGTTACTCCATAGAAGAAATAAAAGTGAGGTTGGTTTGGGAATAGTTCTATTGCTGCTTTACTATCTCTTAATAACCCTTCGGTATCTTGCAATTCAGATTCTATAAAAACCAATTGATTCCATATAGGAAGCTTAGAATTATCCAATTCAATAGCTTTTAAATAGTTTTCTTTAGCCCCTTCTAGCTTTTTATCTTGGTATAAAAAATCGGCATAAATGGTATATGCTTTAGCTTCTTTTGGGTGGGTTTTAATTAGGATTTTATTTAACTCTAACGCTTCTTTTTTTAATTTATCATCAGTTGTAGCATAATAAGATAGTAAAATCTTCATTTTGGTATCGATATTTAAATCAGTACTAGCAAATGCTTTTTTTAATGATTCAGAAGCTTTATCATTTTCTCCTTTGTTTTTATAATACTCGTATAAAGATAAATTGGCGTAAGGGTTTTGAGGATCTTTTTCTAATATTTCTTGATAAACTGTAAACGCTTCTTCGGTTAAATCGTTTGCTAAATATAAATCAGCTAAAAGCACTTGATATTTTAAATTATCAGGATATTCATTAATCAGCATTTGAATTTCGTTTGCGGCTTTATCAATATCTCCCAATTTGACATAAATTTTTTCTTTTTGAACAGAAATTTCTTCAGATATTCCCATTTGTTTTTCTATCTGATTAAATGTTTTAATGGATTCTTTGTATTTGCCAGAATACAATTGCATTCCTGCTAAATCAAAATACAAATCAATATTTCCTCCGTTGCTTTCAATGAGTATTTCGTATTGTTTTATGGCCTCATCAGATTTCCCTTTTCGTTGGAGGGTGTGTGCATATAAAACACGATACCAATAGTTTTTAGGATCTATTTTAACCGCTTTTTCAGCATATTCTAGTGCTAAATCTTTTTCTTTAGAATTTTCAAGTATATGTGCTAATTCGTAATAAGGAGCAGATTCTTTTGGTGCAATTTCTATGCATTGTTTAAACAAATTTGCAGCTATTTGATAGTTGCCTAATATCCTTTCTTTATTTGCGTTATGGAATAAAAATTTGAATTTAATCTGTTGTTTTTCAGGAAGATCAACGAAGTCTTTATTGAGTGTTTTCTGAGGTTTAGACGTACTCTTAACTTTGGCAGTAGGAGAACATGCTACCATAAAAGCAACAAACAATATTAATATGTAATTTCTAATTTTTATCAATTTAATCTATTTCGTTGTAATCACCTACGCTTAATTCTTGTGAATTGTTGTTTATTTTAACAAAGTTTCCAATCATTGAGTTACTTAGTGTTGAGTTATTAATTGTTGTATTGGTTTGAATAATAGTATTAGAAATTGTTGAATTTTCTATTACCGTATTTTCTCCAATTGAAACATGAGGCCCAACTGTTGCATTTTTTAACACTACATTTTCTCCAATAAAACAAGGCTCTATAATTTTTGAGGCTTCATTTTTTAATGAGGAATCGACTATGTTTTCGTCTTTAATGTGTTCTAAAACTCGCTGATTTGTATAAACAGTAGCCTTGTAATTACCACAATCTAACCATTCTTTCACTTCTCCTGGTACAAATTTTGTGCCTTTTTGCTTCATGTTCTCTAAAGCGTTAGTTAATTGAAACTCCCCTTTATCGGTTATGTTGTTGTCAATTAAGTATTGCAATTCATTTTTAAGATATTCTCCATCTTTAAAATAATAGATTCCAATAATAGCGAGATCAGAAACAAATTCAGTTGGTTTTTCTACGAAGTCTGTTATAATATTATCACCATTTAATTTTACAACTCCAAAAGCACTTGGATCATCAATTTGACTTACCCATATAATTCCTTCAGCATCTGCATCTAAAGTAAAATCAGCTCTAAAAAGTGTATCTGCAAAAGCAACAACAACATTACCTTTTAAACTGTCTTTAGCACAAAGGATAGCGTGCGCAGTTCCTAAGGCTTCTTCTTGATGATAAATACTTCCTTTCGCACCTAAACTCTCTGCAACAGCAACTAAATCTTTTTCAACTTGATCACCAAAATCGCCAATAATAAAAGCAATTTCATCAACTGTTTCTCCACAAACTTTGGTAATGTCTTCAACTAAACGTTGTACAATTGGTTTTCCTGCAACAGGAACTAAAGGTTTAGGAATTGTTAATGTGTGAGGTCTTAATCGAGATCCTCTTCCTGCCATTGGTACTATAATTTTCATTTTCCTATTGTAATAATTTGAAAATGTAACAATTAAACAATTGCTACATTTAATAATTGTTTATTTACTTTTTTCCTGTACTTCCGAATCCTCCAGCACCTCTTTTGGTATCAGATAATTCTTCTACTAAATTCCATTCGGCTTGTTCATGTTGGGCAATTACCATCTGTGCAACTCGTTCACCATTTTCAATCGTAAAATCTTCGTTAGAAAGGTTAACTAAAATTACACCTATTTCGCCACGGTAATCTGCATCAATTGTTCCTGGAGTATTTAAAACAGTTAAGCCATGTTTGTAAGCTAAACCACTTCTTGGCCTAACTTGTGCTTCATAACCAATAGGTAATTCAATAAATAAACCAGTTTTAATTAAAGTTCTTTCTAGTGGTTTTAAGGTAATAGCTTCTGTTATGTTTGCTCTTAAGTCAACTCCAGCAGCAGCTTCTGTACCATAATGTGGTAAGGGATGATTGGATTTATTTACTATTTTTATTTCCATTAATTTGATATAAAAGGCTTAAAGTTAAAAGTTTATAAAGGTACTTTTTATTTAGCATTTATAATTCATGATTTCACATTTCTTACAGGTCTTTCTAAGAAGTAAATTATTCCTAAATAAACAAGAATAATAAGGCTATGAATTCCATATTTTAGTATTCCGGCAGGGAGTGCTATATAAGTGGTAAAAAAATATAAACCCAAAGCTAAGCCTAAATACAGCCCTATTTTACCAAAATTATAATTGATAGGGTAATGTTTTTGACCTAAAATAAAAGAAAGAATAGTCATAGAACCATAGCAAATTAGTGTTGCCCAAGCAGAAGCCATATAACTGTATTCTAAAATCCAGATATAATTTATTGCAATGGTTATTATTGCTCCAAAGATGCCAATATAGGCTCCGTATTTTGTTTTACCACTTAATTTATACCAGATAGACTGGTTGTAATATATTCCTAAAAAGATATTGGCAAATAGTAAAATTGGAACGACAGGTAGTCCAACCCAAAAATCTTCATTAGGAATAAAATATTTTACAACATCCATAAATAACATTACACCTAAGAATATGGTGGCACAAACAATAACAAAATAGTTCATAATGGTAGCATAACTATCTTTGGCGTTCTTTTCTTTTTCTTGAGCAAAAAAGAAGGGTTCCGCAGCATACCTAAAGGCTTGAATAAATAAAGTAATGATGATAGATATTTTATAGCAGGCACCATAAATCCCTATTTCCGACATTGTTTTGGTTTCACCAATAACATCAAATAAGATTCGCTTCATCATTATTCTATCTATGGTTTCATTAACTATTCCTGCCAGCCCGAAAACCAATAGGGGAAGTGCATAAATAAACATTTTTTTAAGTAAGGAAATTTCAACTCCGTAACGAGCTTTGAGCATATCTGGTAATAGCAGAATAAATTTAACCCCACTAGCAATTAAGTTCGAAATAAAAACATATCCAACACCAATCTCTGGGTTATAAAAAGTTTCTATCAACCAATTGGTTTCCCCATCTCTAAAATTTGGTAAGCAATAAGCTAAAAAGAATAGATTTAAACCAATGTTAACGGCAATGTTTGCCAAGTTAACACCTCCAAACTTTAGTGCTTTATTATCAGCTCTAAGCTTTGCCATTGGAATGGATGAGATAGCATCTAATCCTACAATTAAGGCAAACCAAGTAACAAATTCGGTGTTGTTAGGGTATTTTAACCAATTAGCAATTGATTGATCAAACAAAAATGCGGCTCCAATAAATAATCCTGAAGTAATAAATAATGAACTTATTATTGTCGAATAAACCTTCTTTTTGTCATGTTCTTCTTGCGAGGAAAACCTAAAGAAAGCAGTTTCCATACCATAGGTTAAAAACACGACTAAAAATGCTACATAAGAGTACATCTCCGTAACAATACCATATTGATCTGTAGTAAACGCTGCAATACCTAAGTACATAGGTACTAAAAACCAGTTCAACAATCTACCAACAATACTTGGTAAACCATAAACGGCTGTTTGGCTTGCTAGTTTTTTTAGAGGGTTACTCATTTTTTTGTTTTCGTCATTGCGAGCGTAACGTAGTGAAGCGAAGCAATCTCGTTTAGAATGTTAAGATTGCTTCGTTTCCTTTCGGCTCCGCTCAAGGGGCACTCGCAATGACGTTTAAATATTATTTCCCTGGGAAAACGGCTTTTCTTTTTTCAATAAATGCAGTTGTTCCTTCTTTAAAATCTGCTGTTCCGAAACACTTTCCAAATTCTTCAATCTCAGCATTAAAACCGTTAATACCATCGGTATAACCAGCATTTATTGCTCTTATTGCACTGGCAATTGCTACTGGTGAATTTTTAACAATCTTTAACGCAATCTTTTTACACGCACCTAACAATTCTTCTTGTGAGGTTACATGGTTGACTAGCCCATAATTTAAGGCTTCGTCAGCAGAAAGCATTTTGGCTGTCATTATCATTTCCATAGCCCTACCTTTACCAACTAAATGTGCTAAGCGTTGTGTTCCTCCGTAACCAGGAATAACTCCTAAAGTAACTTCTGGTAAGCCTAATTTTGCATTATCAGATGCTAATCTAAAATGACAACTCATAGCTAATTCTAAACCTCCACCTAATGCAAAACCGTTTACTGCTCCAATTACAGGGGTAGTTAAGTTGGCTACTAAATCAAATAAAGATTTATGGCCATTAGCTGCTAAAGCTTTTCCTTGTTCTATGTCAAATTGATAAAACTCTTTTATGTCAGCACCAGCTACAAAAGCTTTTGTTCCAGAACCAGTAATGATAATTGCTTTAATATTGTTATCAGCTTCTAAAGTTTTAAAAGCAGCTCCTAGTTCAGCAATTGTTTCCGAATTAAGAGCGTTTAATTGATTGGGTCTGTTGATGGTTAAAACAGCAATATTTTCTTCTGTTTCAACGATAATGTTATTGTAATTCATTTCTTTAAATTTTAATCTCAAACAAATATAAAAGTTTGGACATAGGCGATAGCCATATCAAAAAATAGTTCTTAAAAATAAGTGTTGAAAACTAAGGGGTTATATATCTGCTCTAAAGGTAAAAACAAAGTTCCTTCCTGAGCCGCTAACTCCTGATGCAAAAGGGCGGTAATGTATGTCTAACATATTTTCTAGAGCGGCTTGAATAGAAAAAGATTTACTCAATTGCATTTGAGCTCTAATATTAAAAGTGTACCATGCTGGGGTTCCATAAATTTCTCCGGTTTTGACTTTGGCGGCTTTCTCTTCATTATCTTCACCAGAAGGAGAATAATCAGCAATTAATTTTTCAAATTGGTATTTAGCATAAACAGCTACGGTTAATGGATCTGAATGGATAATAAAATCAGTTCTTCCGTAAAGTGGAGGAATATGACCTAAAGGAAGATCATCAGTTACATTTCTTCCAAGCGTGTAGTTTAATGTGCTTTTTACTGTAAACTCTTCACTTAATTGAGCTTTAAGATTCATTGATGCTCCATAAACAAAGGCCTCTTTTGCATTTACATTGGTTTGCATTTGTAATAAATCTCCATCATATACTAATGAATCAACACCATCAATAGAATAAAAATCTCTAACAATAGCATCTTGCAAGAGTGTGTAAAAACCAACAGCATTTATTACCAATTTCTCATCTCCAAAAGAACGTGTAATTCCTATTTCTCCATTGTAAGCTTTTTCTGGAGTTAATTGATCATTAGGAACTAATACAAAATCATTTTTAGCAAAAACTTTCCCAACATCATCAATATTAGGGCTTCTAAATGCTGTAGAAACAGCTAATTGTATGTTCCATTTTTTATTGGGATGAAATACAAAGCCAGCATTACCTGTTAATGCTCCGTTGTTATTATTTATTTCATTAAAAGGAAGGTTAATAAAAGTGGTATCTGCAAAAGAAGCTGTTAACATGGAGTAGCTGTATCTCGCACCTAAACTGTATGTTGCTTTTTTTGTAAAGTTGTTTTTAAAGGTAAGATAAGCTGCAGTACTTGTTAATGTACTTCCATTATCGGGATATCGTGTAGAGGCAACAGATTGTTCTGCTGTAACAATGTTTTCAGAAAATGCAGAAGAAATTACATTGTTATGAATGGCTTCAATCCCGTAATACCATTGCGATTTGTTTTTGTTGTCTTTTAAGAAGTCGATGTTTACTCCATAAACACTAACATCTTCCTCTCGGGTAGTTCTAATGTCGTTTCCAAATTGTCTTGAAATTCTGTCTTCATCAATTTTTTGATAGTGGGTAAGTACTTCTACCTTACTAAACCATTTACTATCGGATAGTATTTTTGCAGAAAGTGAGCCTAAAAATCTGTTTTGTGGACCATAATACCATTCTGCCCATTTTAAATTTTCATTGTCGTTATAATTTGTCATTAAATCATATCTCGGAACATTTGATGTGGTTGAGTATTGTGTATTAAGTGTAAGTAAAAAGTTCTCAGAAACTTTAAAGCTAATTTTTTCAAGTAAATCGGTTTGATTATAACCTGTACCAATCTGTTTGTTAAAATCACTTTTTCTAATCAGGGTGTCTTTATCATTTATTCTGTCAGCATAATTTTTTACAACACCAAAATCAGGATAAGTAGAATTTGCTCCGCCTCCCATTTTTAAATCTTCAAACTGGCTAAAAGTTACACTGGTAACCGCTGCAATTCTTTTACCTCCTAAATTAAAATCAAAATGTACTGTCTTTTCTTGATTTGCAGTAGCGTATCTTGCGTAAGCATCTGCACTGTTGTTGTTAATCGTGTCTTTTTCAGCTCTAAATTTAGGTGTTTTTGTTTCGTAATGTACTACACCTCCAATAGCATCACTACCATAAATAACGGAGTTTGACCCATAAATTATACTTGTTTTTTCAATAATTGAATTATCTAAGGTAATCGCATTTTGTAAATGCCCACTTCTATATATAGCGTTGTTCATCCTAACACCATCAACAACCAATAAAACACGGTTGGCTTCAAAGCCCCTAATTATTGGGCTACCTCCACCCATCTGACTTTTTTGAATGTAAACGCCCCCGCTTAATTCTAACATTTCTGCAGTTGTTTGAGGGTTATTAAACTGAACAGTTTTGGCATCAATATGATCAATTTTTGAAACCACTTCTAATGCTTTATTTTTTTCTTGTTCGGCAATTATTTCAATCGTAGGGATATTTATTATTTGTTGGGTAAGGTAAATAGTGTTTCCAATGTTTAGTTTAGGAATCATAAAGGTGGCGTAGCTTTGGTGGGTAAATATTAAGGTGTCCCTTTTTGAAAATTTAGAAATATCAAGAATCCCTAGCGTGTCTGAAATGGCGGATACAGATTGGTTTTTATTGTACACAAAAACTTCACTAACACCTTTTTTGCTTTCAGAATTTTGAACTTTAATTTTTTGTGAAAAAGAGGATAAAGAGCATAAAAAGAGTATTAGAAAGCTAATTCTTTTTAATTTGTTGCTATTGTTAATAATGTTTGAAAAGGGCATTAATTTAGGACTTCTTCTAAAATGTCTAATGTTTTTAAGTTGTCGAAATTACTTAAATGCAAACTATAATAATTCAAAATAGTACTTAAAAGCATTTTTCTTTGTTTGTTGTTAATAATTAGAGTTGTCATTGTATCAAAATTTGCACCAAAAACTTGATATAAAAGTGTTGAAATAGGAGGTTCTACAAAAGCACGGTGATAGGGTAATAACGTTAGAAAACAACCTTCTTGTAAATCGAAATAAAAAGAATTTGTTTTTGGTTGAGTAGAAATGTGAGGATAAAAACCTAAGTACTTGCTTAAATTAGCTAAAAAGAGAAGGTGAAAGTTTGAATATCCATTATCAGATAAATCTAAAAACTGAATAGATTGATGTAAAAATTCAAAAAGAGAGGCGTTGGCTTCCTCTTCTTTAATGGACTTGTAAAGTATTTCTGCAATAAAAAATGCGATAGATGATTTACTGATGTCAAAAGGAATAGTCTGAAACGGAATTTCTAAATCGATTGTTTTTACACGTTGTAAACCTTTGTTTTCTTTGTGATTAGCTGTTATTTCTACCAATGATAGTGGTTGAAGGTAGGCTGCTTTGTTTTTGGCTTTTTTATTTCTTACTCCATTTAAGATGTAGGATTGTAAACCGTAATTTTCAGTATAAACTTTGGCAATTACACTTTTTTCAGAATACTTAAAATGATGAATAATAATGCCTTTGGTAGAGGTAAGCATTAGTGAATAAAGAGAATTTTTGCAACAGCTTTTAAATCACCATTAGGGCTTCCGTTAAAAATCATGTAAACGCCAGTATGAACTTTATTTCCATTAAAATCTTTTCCATCCCAAATGGCTTGCCCACCCAAAGAGGTTGTTTGGTAAACAATGTTTCCACTTATATCTGTTATTCTAACATCAGTATCTTTTACTAATCCTCTAATGGCAATTGTTCCAGTAAAATCAGGTTTAACAGGGTTGGGGTATACAAAAACATTGTTAAAATCTGTATCAGCTTCCGTGGCTGTTCCTTTAAAAGATATAAGTCCTTTTTCTGTTCCAAAAAATACTTCTCCCGTTTTAGGGTTAATTTCAATATCAAAAATATTGTTAGAAAATAAAGGGCTATTTTCAGTGGTAAAATGCTCTACTTCTTCTGTACCATCTTCACTCATTAAATATACTCCAGAGTTTTGTGTTCCTATCCATTTTCTATTTGCACCATCAATTGCTATTACGGTTACAGTTTCAGTTTCTAATAACACCTGTGTTTGACCATCTTGTTGTATATAAATTTGTTCTGCCTTTATATTTTCATCAAATACAGCAGAAGAATTATAAAAAACTGCAATACCTTCATCGGTTCCGATCCAAATCTCACCGTCAAGATCTTCTTCTATTGCAAAGATTACTGTCCCTGGAACGTTAGCATCATAATATGGAAAATCAGAATTTATTGAGATTGTATCACCAGTTAATAATACCGCTAAATCATCACTTTTGTTACTAAGGGTATTGTTATCATCAAAGACAATAATGCCTTTTGTTTGAGTGTTTATAATCCATTTATAATTATTTTTATCAATAATCATATCTTGATATTGATCTAAAGCATTTGTGAACCCTGGGAAAGAATAATTGTACCAATTATTTGTAGGAGTTTTTACAGCTAAAATATTTTCAGTAAAGGAGTTTAAAATCCAAAGATTGTTGTCCTTGTCAAAATTTAAAGGGCCTGTAACAGTTAAGCTTCCTAGGTTATCCAAAATAGAATTTTGAGCGTTAAAGATGTTTGTAAGGTTCCCATTATTAAACTCTAATAGACCATCTTGCCACGATGAGGCATAAACATTGCTAGTGTTTTGGGGGTTTATTGCAATATTCACTAGTTTAGCAAGATTGTTTCCTTGAGGGTTTTGAAAAGTTAGAGGTAAGTCTGACCAAGTTCTCTTAGATTGATGATTTATAATCTTTTCATCGATTTTAATCCCATAACCCCCTGAAACTGTCCATAATTCATCATCAACAAAATCCATATTAAAAATGTTTGTTGTTGAAGGGCCGTTAAGCGTAATAATGTCACCATCATAACTATTTTTTTTACGTAGTATGCCATGCGATTCTTCAGCAATTAACATATAACCTTCATCATCTAAAACTGTTTCAAAAGGAGAAATGTTGAACAGTGATTTATGATGTGTTACAAGCCCTGTAATCGACAAAGAGACATCATATTTATTAACTTTATTATAATAATTAATAAATAAATGATTTTGTGAAATACTTAATGAATTAATGTTAGTTCCATCAGGTAAAAATTTTTGCCAAATTCCAGAATCATTATAGTACAAGGTGTCAGCAGCCCATACACTGGAATTTGAGCTTGCAAATAAACGGTTAGAAAACGTTACAATGCTACTATAACTTCCTGTTCCAAGATCTGACAATAAAGACCAATTATTGTAATCGGCAAGATTAGAATTGTATTTGTTTGCAAAAAATACACCCTGATTTGTTGCAGCATAGATGTTTAAACTATCTGTAGTAACAGCGTTAGTTATAACAAAACTGCCTAAAGGGCCAAACATGTAAGTGTCAACTATTTCCGATTTATCTGTATCTAAAACAACAATTCCAAAACCAGTAGATAGATAAGCTAATTTACCAACAAGGTAAATATGATTGATAGATTTACTTCCAATTATGTTGCTGTTTTTGATAAAAGAAAGGTTAGTTATATTCTTGTTTTCATCTATAATATCAATGTTCCCATTGGTGTAAGCAATTATTACTCGCTTATTATAATCATTAAATTTTATTTTTCTTAACCCAATGTCTGAGAGGCCATTAACTAAGTTTAGTCGTTCAGTAATTCCATCTTTAATGTTGTAGGTGAATACTGCAGAATTTGTAGCACAATAAACCAAGTCTTCACCGTAACTAACGGAAACAGCATCAGAATAAGGGAGATGGTCTTGCCAATCGCCAATAGGAATATCCTGAGAAAATAAGATACTCGTTTGGAGTACTAATAGTAATGTTAGAAATTTATTAATCATAAAACTTTATGCAAGATTTTAACTGGTTTTGACAAATTATATTGTGTAAAAATAAGTTATATTTACGAAAAATTAATGGCTCCGTAGTTCAACTGGATAGAATGGCAGATTTCGGCTCTGCTGGTTGGGGGTTCGAATCCCTCCGGGGTCACGTTTATACTAGTTAAGAATGTCAAAAAGTTGTACAATTATTATTCCTTGCTACAACGAAGGCAATCGTATTTTATCTAATGAATTTTTAGCTTTTTTAGAGATTAACAATCACTTTTCGTTTGTGTTTGTTGATGATGGTAGTTCTGACAATACATTTTCTATTTTACAAAAGTTAGCACAACATAGTAAAATTTCATGTTTAAGATTAGATAAAAATAAGGGTAAGGCTGAGGCTGTTAGGCATGGTATAAATCATACAATTAAAAAAGGGATAGATGGTTATGTGGGGTTTTTAGATGCTGATTTGGCAATTCCATTAGAAGAGCTAGAAAGATTATATAGGAAACTTGTTGGTTCGGGTGATGTTGAATTTGTTTATTCTTCGAAAAACACTAGATTAAATCACAATTTGGAGACTAAATTTAAACGAGTTTTTGTTGGTAGAACACTTTCTAAAATGGTTAAATGGAGTTTAAAAATAGATGTTTATGACACTCAATGTGGTTGTAAAATAATGACAAAAAAGGTAGCTGAAATTTCTTTCAAAGATGAATTTATAAGCTCATGGTTGTTTGATATTGAAATTTTTTGGAGGTTAATTAAGGCCTATGGTAGAAATTATATTTCTACCCACACTAGCGAAATCCCATTACAAAAGTTACTTAATAGGGGAGATTCAAAGGTTAAAATGGGAGATCTAATAAGATTGCCAATGGAATTTTTAAAAATCCATCAATTTTATAAAAAATAAAAGTTGACAAAAAGTAAGGTTAAAAATAGTGTAAATAATATCTTATTAAAAAATAAGTATTCTTTAGTATTAATAGTTGCCATTTTATTGTGTTTATGGCCACTTTCTTTTTTTGTATATATCCCAAAATGGGATAATATAAATGGATATTTACCTTACCGTTATTTTATTAGTGATTATTTATGGAATGGACATTTACCTTTATGGAACCCATTTCAACGATTAGGTTATCCAGGCTATTCAGATTTACAGAGTGGTGTTTGGAGCCCTATAATGTGGGTAATAGTGCTTTTTGGAAAATACACTATCAATTCATTAATAGTTGAATTACTTTCATGCTATGTACTTGCAGGCTTGGGAATGTTTAAGCTAGCAAATTATTTTTTTAATTGTAAAAAAACCAGTCTAATTTTAGGGTTGAGTTATGCTTTATCGGGTTTTATGGTTGGATCGGCACAGCTAATGGTTTTTTTAATAGCAGTAACTTGGTTCCCTTGGTGTATCTATGCCCTATTACAATTTTTTAAAACATACCGGTTAAAGTATCAATTACTTTCAGCATTATTTATGGCGTTGTTTATTACTGGAGCCAGTCCTGCTTATACAATTATATTAGGATATATAGTAGTCGGAATTTTTATTTATCAGATTGTAATTCAGCGTAAAGACGTTGTTAATATTAAGAAAATACTAATTGGAGGAATGTTAATTTTAATAGCATTAGTTATTTTAATAGCTCCTTATATAGTATCTTTTTTAGAGTTTATCCCTTATTTTAATAGGGGCGATAAATTAGAATATAGCGGGTTTTTATTATCGAACCCTTTTACTCCTGTGAGTTATATTTCTTTTTTATTTCCACATGCTGTTATTGCAAAATCTGATTGGTTTAACATTACAGATTTAAGTTTGAGAAATGGTTATTTTGGAATATTACTTTTAATAGGAGCTGTTGCTGCTTTAGGTTCAAGAATTACACGGTTAAAAATGATTCTAATAGTGTGTGTAATAATGTCGTTAATATTAGCAGCAGGCGATAAAACCTTTGTGTTTGAATTGCTTTATAACTTGCCAGGCTTCGGAATTTTTAGACACCCTTCAGTATTTAGAGCGTTCACTATTTTTTGCTGTATATTACTTGCTGGTGGAGAATTAAAACAGGTAATAAATAATGGGGTAGAGCAGCGGCATAAAATTGCTTTTTCGGGAGTAATTGGATTGTTTTTCGTTGCTGGATTGTGGGCATTTACTAAAACCTCTTTTTCAGAAGTTAAAATGTTAATAGTTAATGCTTTTGATTTTGTAGAATTTTCAGAAAGTGCTCTATCTACTCATTTGTTGTTGAACACTATTATTACTATTAGTTTAGTAGGGTTGTTAATTGTGTCGAAGAGAGTTTTTAAGCTCTCTTGGTTTTTGAGTATGATAATTTTTATAGGGTTGGATTTAGGAATTCAAACTCAGTTAACAATTCCAACAACAGTGTGTTACAACTTTAAACAGAATGATTTAACTCAATTCTTTAAAGAAATTCCTAACGAAATCAACCAAAAAGATAATTATACAGCTCTTAAAGAATTAAATGAGAAACAACCTCTAGTTAAAACAAATGGAATATGGCAAAATGTATCTACATTCAATAAAACACTTTCTTGCGTTGGAGTTAACCCAATGCGATTTAAAAGTTTTGATCAAGCTAAAGAAAATGGAAATTTGGCCCAATCTTTAGAGCGTAACATTATATATTTTATTGATTCTAATCTTGTATTAGACGATATTTTTGTTGGGTATAATAAGTTTTCAGCTAAAATTAATAAACCTAGTAATCAAAATCAAAAACTTGTTCTAAATCAAAATTATCATGATTTATGGAATGTTACTCTTAATGGAGAAAAAATTCCTATCGCTAAGCATAATCAATTAACTATGGAGGTTGTTATTCCAAAAAATACTAGTGGAATAATTGAGTTTGAGTATAGGTCTTCTAAAATTATTTATGCTATAATAATTAGCATTATGGGTTACTTTTTGTTTTTATCTTTAATTTTTAGCTTAAAATTAAAGAAATGATTCTTGAGCGTAAAAGGTTAACTCCTCTTATCTTGTGTCTGTTGTTAACACTTTTTAGTTTGGTGTTACATACTCTTCCTCAGGTTAATACAATGATAAATTATGTTAAAGAGGGAGAACCTAAACAGGCAGGGTTGAAAATATCGAATCGTTTTTTGTCTTATGCAGTTAATTACCATAAGACTCTTCCTGATTTTCAAAAAAGGCAAGTTACTACGACCATAATAGAGTGGGTAGCGAATGTTTTTAATCTAAGGATTGCTGTTTCTTTCGTTTGGGTTAATTTTTCTTTTCTCTTCTTTTGCGGGCTACTTGTTTATTATTTAGGACAACTTTATGCATTAACTCATTCTCAATCATTATGGAGTATTGTATTTTTTTATTGTAGTTTTTCTGTTTTACTTGCTTATTTTATTCCAATAGCAACTTATGATGAGTCAATTCAATACTTTTTTATTTTATTGAGTTTGATTGCCTTAAATAAGGATAAAAAGATTTTGTTTGTTGTTGCTTTTACATTAGCCACATTAACCCGAGAGAGCTCGTTAATACTGCTTCCTGGAATCGCTTTTTTTCTGCTTAATATTGATTTTAAAAATGCCATTCAAAAAAAGTTGAAAACGGTTTTTAAAATAATTCCTGTTGCTCTTCCTGTTGTTTTTTATATTCTTTATCTATTGTGGTTTTACAAAGAAAATCCAGAAACTTACGAACAAACTAAAGTAGTCATGGCAGCCAAATCATCTGTTTATTTAAAGAATTTTGGGAGTGTTAAAAATCTTAGTAGAACTATTTTGTTTTTTATATCAGTTTATCTTTTACCCATGTTCTTTCTTCTTTTTTATAAAAAACAACACTTTTTTTCTCCTTTTGAATCTAAGTTAATCCGAGCTTTCGTTATCACTTTTTGCATTAATACTCCCTTTATTTTAGCATTTGGATATGCAGAGGAATGTCGTGTTTTTACTCTTCCGTTACTTTTCCTTTTTCCAGTTTTTGGAAAAATAGTCAGAGAATTATTGCCTTTTTCACTAAGCTTTTTTGCCTACCTAATTCATCCAAAAAGATTGGGGTTTTTAATAGGCTCAGCAGTAATGGGATGGATGTTTTTCGATTATGCATTTGGCTTAGCTAATCTAATGGAAGAGAATTTTTATCGAGAATACAATACTATTTCTATCACTATTATATCATTAATAACGATATGGAGTTATAAAAAAAATGTCTCTAACCCAAAATAGCTTTAATCCCAGGTAAATCTTTCCCTTCCAAATATTCTAACATTGCTCCTCCACCAGTACTTACGTGACTAACTTTGTCTGCTAAATTAAACTTGTTCACAGCCGCAACAGAATCACCACCACCAACAAGAGAAAAAGCACCATTTTTGGTAGCTTCTACAACAGCTAAAGCAACCTGTTTGGTTCCTTCCTGAAAGCTTTCTATTTCAAAAACGCCCATAGGACCATTCCATAAAATAGTTTTTGAATTTTTAATACATTTAGAATATTCATTAATTGCATTTACACCAATATCTAATCCCATCCAACCATCAGGAATTTCAGTGGTAGAACAAGTTTGTTTATTGGCTTCATTACTAAAGTTGTCAGCAGCAACAGTATCACTTGGGAGTAAAATAGAAACGTTATTAGCATTAGCTTTTTCTAAGATTTCTTTAGCCGTAGGGATAAAATCATCCTCAACCAAAGAATTTCCTGTTTTACCACCTAATGCTTTTGCAAAAGTGTAAGCCATTCCTCCACCAATAATGATGTTATCAACTTTCTCTAATAAATTTTCAATAATGGTTAATTTAGAAGATACCTTTGCACCACCAACAATCGCAGTAATTGGATGTTTTCCTTCAGTTAAAACTTTGTTAACACTTGTTATCTCTTTTTCTATTAAGTATCCAAACATTTTTTCAGTTGGAAAAAATTTAGCAATAACAGCTGTAGAAGCATGAGCTCTGTGAACTGTTCCAAAAGCATCATTTATATAAACATCACCGTGTTTAGCCAATTGTCTCGAAAAATTTTGATCTCCGGCAGTTTCATGCTTGTAGAAACGTAAATTTTCTAGCAAAAGAATTTCACCATTATTTAAGTTAGAAGATGTGGTAATGGCATCTTCACTAATACAATCATCAACAAAATTTACTTTAGTTTCAGTTAGTTCAGAAATTCTATTTACAATATGTTTTAATGAAAATTTATCATTAGGACCACTTTTTGGTCTACCTAAATGAGACATAAGAACAACAGCTCCACCATCGTTAAGTACTTTTTTAATAGTTGGTATTGCTGCACGAATTCTTGTGTCGTCAGTAATTTCCATACTTTCATTTAAAGGAACATTAAAATCTACACGTATTAAAGCTTTTTTATTGTTGAAATTGTAATCGTTAATGTTTTGCATCTCAGAAAAAATATTGGAACGTAAAGTTAAAGTTTTGGATCATAATGAGACTATCAAACTCAATATTAATTACTTTTGAGAGTGATGGAATTCAAGAGGTTATAAGTTAGTAAAATTATTTAGTTTTAAAATGAGGAAAAGAGTATTACTATTATTAGTAAATATTATTGTGGTAAGCCAGTGTTTTTCACAGATGTATGTAAAGCTAAATCCTAGCTACAATAGGTCGTTGGGAGGACAGGTATTAGCACAAAACACATATTTAGAATATGTCTCTGGGTTAGATCAGGTTAAAGAAAAGGTTGACAATGTACGTTCTAGTCTTGGGCAAGGCTATATGGCTAGTTTTTCAGTTGGATATGGTTTTACTCCTCAGTTTAGTATGGAATTGGGGGCATCATACTTAAAGGGGAAGGAATCACAGTCGAGTCTTACCTTGAGGTACACAAATTCGGAAGAAAAGTCAACTTACACTTTAACAGGGCGACTATTCTCTATCGATCCAGCTTTTGTATTTTCTTCAAAAGAAAAAGATGCTTTTGGAACCTATGTTTCTTTAGGATTTCCGATAAATTTTATTTCATTTGATTCGTATTATGTTGGCAAAGAACCTGGCTCTTATAAAACTTCCGAGATACATAGAAGGTATACAGGCTCTGTCAGTGTTGGAGTTTCTACTAAATTAGGTGTTTCAGCGAAGTTAAATGAAAGCCTCAAAATATTTGGAGAGATAGGATTTACTTACATTAATTTTTCTCCAAACGAAAGTGAGGTTACTTCATATGATATTGGTGGGCATGATTCTTTATCAGCTTTCAGCGCATCTGAATTAAAGACTGTTTATAAGGAGAATGTTGTCAAAGATTATGATTATATTGATGGTCAGTGGGTGGAAGACTATAATACTAACAAACCTAAGGTTCGTCAAAAGTTTGACACTCCTTTTTCATATCTCTCTTTTTCTTTAGGGATCAAGTTTTACTTTTTTAAGAAGAGGCACGATAGTGAATAAATCGGTGGAAAATGAATTTTCCTTAGCCTGCTAATTTAATTCGAAAACCCCTAGGAGAGAGATGTTAATGGAATTAGATCAACAGGGCTAAAATTCTATGGAAAACAGTAAGTACCTCTAAAATAATAAGTCGATATAAAATTAAATTATAAAGAGGAGAGCTAACCCCAATAATAATTACTTTTGAAAGCGATGCAATTTAAAAAGATCATAGGGCACCAAAATGTAAAAAAACGATTAATTAATTCAGTTAACGAAGGACGAATTAGTCACGCACAATTGTTTTTAGGACCAGAAGGGTGTGGTAATTTGCCTCTGGCAATTGCTTATGCCCAATATATTTCTTGTTTAGAAAAATCTGAAATGGATTCTTGTGGCGAATGTCAATCTTGCATTAAATATGAGAAATTGATACATCCAGATTTGCACTTTGTATTTCCTGTTGCATCAAGTGCTGAGGTAAAAGATAAGCCAACCAGCACTAAATATATTGCACAATGGCGCGAAGCAATTTTAGATGAGCCTTATTTATCTTTAGCTCATTGGCAAAATAGAATTGAAACGGGAAATAAACAACTTTTAATCTCTAAAAATGAAAGTGAGGATATTCTAAAAATCTTAAGCCTTAAAACCTATGAATCGGAATATAAAGTGATGATTATTTGGTATCCAGAAAGGTTTAATATTGCCTCAGGAAATAAACTGTTAAAGATTATTGAGGAGCCACCAAATAAAACATTGTTTATATTGGTTGCACAGGATTCGGAACAAGTTTTAACCACTATTTTATCACGAACACAACTTGTTAAAGTTGGTAGAATTCAAGAAGAAGTTTTGCAGGCTGAATTGGTAAAAAAGTATAGTTTAGAAGCTTCAGTTGCACATAAAATAGCACACCAATCGGATGGAAATTTTATTACAGCTCAAAAACTAATTGAACATTCGGCAACAGAAGAAGAATTCCATGATTTGTTTAAAGATTGGATGCGTTCTGCCTTTAAAGGCAATGTTGCAGGTTTAATTATTTGGTCAGAAAATATGGCAAATATTTCTTTTGGAAGAGAAAAACAAAAGCAATTTTTAAAATATTCTTTACATATTTTTAGAGAAAGTTTAATGAAGAATTATGGTGATGCTGAAATGGAAAGAGTTGCCAGTAATGAAGTGAAATTTTTATCCAATTTTTCACCTTACATTCATGGAGCAAATTGCATTGAAATTATTGAGTTGTTTAATGATGCCTCTTACCATATTGAAAGAAATGCCAACCCTAAAATTTTGTTTTTAGATGTTTCTTTAAAACTCACCAAACTATTGCGTGTTGAAGCTCCAGTTGGGACTTAACAATTTATTCTTTAAAAATCATAAACATCAGTTAAAATTTAGCCTACAAATATGCTATATTTGTGAGGAACAATAAGTTTAACGATTCGTAGTTTTTTAATAAAAAACTCACAATATATAGAATTTGAATGGGATGTAGTGGATGTAGTACTGAGAGGGGTTGTGGAACATCATCGAAAGGGTGTAAAAGCAAAACTGGCAGTTGTAATAAATTAAATGTTTTTGATTGGCTAAAGGATATTGAATTGCCTCACGGTCAGAAAATGTTTGATTGTGTAGAAATTCGTTTTAAAAATAGCCGAAAAGAATTTTATAGAAACATAGATGAATTAAGCCTAAATATTGGTGATGTTGTTGCTGTAGAATCTTCTCCAGGCCATGATATGGGAACGGTTTCTTTAACAGGAGAATTGGTTAAAAAGCAAATGCGAAAACGTAAAGTTGCTTTTGATTCTGAAGAAGTAAAAAAGATTTATCGCCAAGCAAAAAAGACAGACATTGATAAGTGGATGGAAGCTCAATCTTTAGAGACTGACACCATGTACAAAGCAAGAACACTTGCAATTGATCTAGGCTTGCAAATGAAAATTAGCGATGTTGAATATCAAGGAGATAGATCTAAAGCAACTTTTTATTATACAGCCGAAGGACGAGTTGATTTTAGAGAATTGATAAAAAAATTAGCTGGAGAATTTAAGATAAGAATCGAGATGAAACAGATTGGTGTTCGTCAAGAAGCGAGTAGAATAGGAGGGATTGGCTCTTGTGGAAGAGAACTTTGTTGTTCTACTTGGTTAACTGATTTTAGATCCGTTTCAACCTCTGCTGCACGTTACCAACAGCTTTCTTTAAATCCACAAAAATTAGCAGGACAATGCGGTAAGTTAAAGTGTTGTTTGAATTATGAGTTGGATAGTTATGTTGATGCATTAAAAGATTTTCCGAACACTAACCTGAAATTAAAAACGAAAAAAGGAAATGCATTTTACCGTAAAATGGACATTTTTAAAAATGTAATGTGGTATTCTTATCAAGATGAACCGTTAAAATTTATTGAGTTAAAACTCGATAGAGTTAATGAGATTGTTGAAATGAATAAACAAGAGGAGAAACCAAACGATTTAATGGATTTCGTTGTGTTGAAAGAGGTTGTGAAAGAACCAGAATATGGTAATGTTGTTGGTCAGGATGATTTAACTCGTTTTGACAAACCTAAAGGAGGAAACAAGAAGAACAAAAACAAGAAACGTAAGTTTAGTAATTCTAATAAACCGAATAATAGCGGGAATAAGCAAGGAGAAAAACCTAAAGGGTCTAAGTCAAACAATAACCCGAATAGAACCAGAAATAATAATAACAAAGGAAAAGGAAATAAACCTCAAGCAAAGAAGAATGATTAATGGTTCTTTTAAAATAATAGGAATTATTTTGGTGCTTGTTGGATTGGTTTCTTGCGATGGCAACAAAGTGTTTGAAGAATATATTGAAGTAAAAAAGGCCAATTGGCAAAAAGAGAATGTAGCAAGTTTTGAATTTGAAGCAAAAGACACAACAGTTCTTCATAATTTATACATTAACATTCGCAATACTGGAGATTATGCATATAGCAATATTTACCTCTTTGTTACCATGAAAGGTCCAAATGGAGGGCTGTTAAAAGATACAGTAAATTGTGTGTTGGCAGATAATAGAGGGAAATGGTTGGGAAAAGGAGTTGGTGATTTATGGGATTTAAGAATTCCTTATGTTGGAGGTTTTAAGTTTGCTCAATCAGGAAAATACATTATTTCTTTAGAACAAGCAATGCGAGTTGAAGATGGATTAAAAGGAATAACTGATGTTGGACTAAGAGTTGAAACGACAAATAAATAATGACAAAGCAAAAAAATACAACAAACAATAGAAAAAGACTTATGTTTTTTTGGATGCTAGTATTTGTGCCAGTTTTTTTATTTTTTATTGCAATGTGGGGAGCAAAAACAGGTAATTTAGGCTTTGATCCACTACCAGATTTAATAGAATTAGAAAATCCAAAAAGCAACTTGGCATCAGAAATTATTACTGCTGATGGTAAAATTATAGGAAAGTATTTCTTTCAGAACAGAACAAATGTTAAATATGAAGATTTATCTCCTTTTTTAGTAGATGCTTTAATAGCTACTGAAGATGAAAGATATAGAACTCATTCAGGAATAGATTTGCGAGGTTTAGTAAGGGCTGTAGCTAATTTAGGACAGGCAGGAGGAGCAAGTACCATTACGCAACAATTGGCTAAAATGATGTTTGAACATAAAGCTAAAAATCTAATAGAACGAATAAAACAAAAATTACAAGAACAAATCTTAGCGGTTGAATTAGAGAAAAGGTATACTAAAGATGAAATCATTACAATGTATTACAATCAGTTTGATTTTATTTACAATGCTGTTGGGATTAAGTCTGCAGCAAGAGTTTATTTTAACAAAACTCCAATAGAGTTGGATATTGAAGAAGCCGCTGTTTTGGTTGGGATGGCAAAAAACCCATCAAGATATAATCCGAAAAGATTTCCAGAGAATGCAATGAAGCGAAGAGAAGTTGTTTTTGCTCAAATGAAACGAAGCGAATTGATTACGCAAGAAGAATACGACTCATTAAGAGTATTACCTATAGTATTAAATTATCAAGCTGTAGATCATAGAGAAGGGATTGCTCCTTATTTTAGAGAAACATTAAGATTGAAAATTCAAAAAATGTTTAAGGAGAAAGATGCAGACAGTAATTATATTTATGCTAAATCAGACGGAAAGCCTTATGACATTTATAAAGATGGATTAAAAATATTTACAACAATAAATTCTCGAATGCAAAAACATGCAGAGTTTGCTGTAGAAGAGTATATCGCAAAAACCTTACAAGGGCAGTTTGATAGGCATTTAAAACGTTATAGAACAAACCGTTACCCTTACGATGGAAGTCATAAAGGGATTTCAAAAAAACAATATCTTTCTCTTTTAAAATCATCAAAAGAAAAAACACCTCGTTATCGAATTTTGGCGGGTAAAGAATGTTTTAATTGTGGAAGAAGGGGTTCTAAAAATGTAAAAAAAGAGGGTAAGTATTATGTTTGTCAGGCGAATACTGATGATTGCGGTAAAAAGAGATGGGCCACCAACAAGGATTCTATAGATATTATTTTTGATAAAAAGATACAAATGAAAGTGTTTGCTCATTCTGGAGCAATAGACACCTTACTATCGCCAAATGATTCTATTAAATATTACAAAACTTTTTTACATACAGGCTTAATGTCTGTAGACCCACATACTGGTTATATTAAAGCTTGGGTTGGAGGAGTAAATTATGAGCAATTTGCTTATGATCATGTTACAAGTACCCGACAAGTTGGTTCTACCTTTAAACCTTTTGTGTATGTAACGGCTATTCAAAACGGTTATTCACCTTGCTATGAAGTGCCAAACACTAAAATCACTTTTAATAAAGGAGAGTTTGGATTATTAAAAGATTGGACACCAAGAAATGCGGATGGAGTTTATAATGGATGTCATGTTTCTTTAAAATATGCCTTAGCAAATTCTATGAATACAATTACTGCATGGATTATGAAACAGTTTGGTCCTGAAGCAGTAATGCAACAAGCAAGAAATATGGGGATAAAAAATAAATTAGATCCAGTTCCATCACTATGTTTAGGGGTTGCCGATTTAAGTGTTTACGAAATGGTAGGGGCCAATGCAACTTTTGCAAATAAAGGAGTTTACATAGAGCCTACCATGTTTACGAGAATTGAGGATAAACATGGCAATGTAATTATGGATGTAAATCCTGAGACCAAAGAAGCAATGAGTGAAGAAACGGCTTATTTAATGTTAGATTTAATGAAGGGAATAGTTCAGGGGGAATACAATAAATGTATGGGAGACAATATGAAAGAAAGGGGTAAGAAAGGAATATATACTAATGGAACAGGGGTAAGGTTACGTGGAACTATATCTAAATCAAGACCTTATGTGGGGCATCATTATCCCATAGCTGGAAAAACAGGAACCACAAATAATCAGTCTGATGGGTGGTTTATGGGTTTAACCCCAGATTTAGTAACTGGAGTTTGGGTAGGTGCTGATGAAAGGGCTGTTCGTTTTGCGACTATATCTATGGGGCAAGGAGCCAATACAGCTTTACCTGTCTGGGGTTATTATATGCAAAAAGTAAAAGCAGATAAGAAATTAAATTACCCTGATAAAGATTTTGAAAAACCAGATAAACCATTAAGTATGGAATTAGATTGTATTAAATATAATCTGATGAATAATGGAGGAGGAGACTTTGGTTCTGAACCTCAAGAGTATTAAAAAATAAAACTATGGCAATAAACAAAGTTGTTACAAACGCAGAAGAAGCAACTAAAGGAATTGAAGATGGAATGACCTTGATGTTAGGAGGTTTTGGCTTATGTGGTATTCCTGAAAACTGCATTTCTGAAATGGTAAATATGAATGTAAAAGGATTAACCTGCATTTCTAATAACGCAGGGGTTGATAATTTTGGATTAGGGTTATTGCTTCAGAAAAAACAGATCAAAAAAATGATTTCTTCTTATGTTGGAGAGAATGATGAGTTTGAAAGCCAAATGTTAAGTGGAGAGTTGGAGGTGGATTTAATACCTCAAGGTTCTTTGGCAGAGAGATGTAGAGCTGGTGGTGCTGGAATTCCAGCATTTTTTACACCTGCTGGTTATGGAACTGAAGTGGCAGAAGGAAAAGAAGTAAGAGAATTTAATGGCAAACCACATATTTTAGAAAGTGCTTTAACAGCAGATTTTGCTATTGTAAAAGCTTGGAAAGGAGATACTGCGGGTAACTTGGTTTATAAAGCTACCGCACGTAATTTTAATCCTATGATGGCAATGGCAGGAAAAACTACCATTGCTGAGGTTGAAGAATTAGTTCCTGAAGGAACATTAGATCCAAATACAATACATACACCAGGAATATTTGTACAACGAATTTTCCAAGGAGTGGATTATGAAAAAAGAATAGAGCAGAGAACTACTCGCATGCGCGAATAGTTAAATGTAATAATTGATTAATTCTTTAATGTAACAATTATGGACAAGAAAGAAAATGTTATACTTACAAAAACTATTGCTTTTTCTTTGTTAATAATTGAGTTTTGTGAAAGTTTAGAAAAGCAAAGAAAATTTGTGATTGCGAATCAATTGTTAAAATCAGGGACTTCAATTGGAGCAAACATTCATGAAGCACAAAATGCAGAAAGTAGAGCTGATTTTATTCATAAAGTAAAAATTGCAGCAAAAGAAGTTGAAGAAGTAAAGTATTGGTTGATTTTATGTAAAGAGGCAAAATCATACCCATTTGATGAGAATTTAGAACATCATATTAAAGAAATTGGGTTGATTATTTATAAGATATTAAGTAGTAGTAAAAAATCAATGTAGCAGTTTTCTAATGTAACAATAGAATAATTGTTACATTAGAAAATTGTTTAATTATTACATTATATAAGATGTTAGATAAAGTAGGTATAGCAAAAAGAATTTCACAAGAATTAAGAGATGGTTGGTACGTTAATTTAGGTATTGGAATACCTACTTTGGTTGCTAATTTTGTTCCAGATGATATTACGGTAGAATTCCAATCTGAAAATGGAATTTTAGGAATGGGACCTTTTCCTTATGATGGAGAAGAAGATGCAGATTTAATTAATGCAGGAAAACAAACGGTAACCTTACAACCTGGTGCATCCGTATTTGATTCTGCAACGAGTTTTGCTATGATTAGAGGACAACATGTACAGTTAACGGTTTTAGGTGCAATGGAAGTTTCAGAAAATGGAGACATTGCCAATTGGAAAATTCCTGGTAAAATGGTAAAAGGAATGGGAGGAGCAATGGATTTAGTTGCTTCAGCTGAAAATATTATTGTTGCAATGATGCATACCAACAAAAAAGGAGAAAGTAAGTTGCTGCCTTCTTGTTCTTTACCCTTAACAGGAGTTGGCTGTGTTACAAGAGTTATAACCAATTTGGCCGCATTAGAAATTAAAGATGGAGCATTTCATTTGCTAGAACGAGCACCAGGAGTTTCTGTTCAAGAAATACAAGCTGCTACTGCAGGAAAATTGATTGTAGAAGGAGATATTCCTGAGATGCAGATTAGCTAATAGATTCATAGGATGACTATTTATCAATAGTTACTAGTTATCCGATGAATAAGATTGTTAAATGGCCTCTTAGCAATTCAGTAGTCATTATTTTTTATTTATTAGATGATGAAGATATTCCTAAATGAAATTGGATTAGTTTTAACAATTCAATAATCACCATATTTTTATTTAAACTGTTTGCTTTATAAGCAACTAATTGCCTAAATTTCAGTCTTTAAAGTAGTTATACCGATTTGTAATCAAAATGCCCGATAAGTTCGTTACTCTCATTCTCAGGCTTTGATTATCTATCGGCATTATACAAAAACCATTGTTGGGTGTTTTGAAATTAAATTGGTACTATTATTTTAAATAATAGTACCTTGTATAGTTCTAATAGACTGAGTTGAAGAAACTTTTAAACATATTATTACTTTTTACCTGTGTAAGCTCTTTTGCACAAATCTCTCATATTGAATTTATTGAGAATAAAGGTCAGTGGAATGATAATGTTGTTTTTAAAGCACATTTACCTGGAGGAAATCTTTATTTAGAAGATGATGCCATTACCTATCAGTTTTATGACGAACAAGATATGGCAAGGTTTCATGATTTACATCATCATGCTATTCAAGATCCAAAGCCACAAGATTATTTTATGAGTTTTCATGCATTTAAGATTAAGTTTTTGAATGCTCAAACCGATAAAATCAGTGCTACAGAACCTGTATCTGATTATGTTAACTATTTTTTAGGTAATGATAAGTCTAAATGGGCCTCTAATGTAAAGAAGTATAGAAAAACTACTTATAACAATATTTACTTCAATACTGATTTAAAATTTTATTTGGAAGAAAATTATTTGAAGTATGATTTTGTGGTTCATCAAGGAGGAAACCCTGCCCAAATTCAAATGGATTATGAAGGAGTCGATAATATTGTTTTGAACAATGGAGAACTAAAAATTACGACTTCTGTAAATGAAATGATAGAGCAAAAACCCTACGCTTATCAAATGATAAATGGAAACCAAAAAGAGGTAAAGTGTAAATTTAAATTAGATGGAAATATTGTTTCTTTTGATTTCCCCAAAGGTTATAATAGAAAATATGATTTAATTATTGACCCTATTTTGGTGTTTGCATCGTATTCTGGATCCACAGTAGACAACTGGGGCTATACATCTACGTTTGATGATGCCGGGCATTTATATGGTGGAGGCGTAACATTTGGAATAGGTTACCCTGTAACAACAGGAGCTTATCAAATAAACTTTGCTGGAGGAACCTCAGGTGTTTATGATTGTGATATAACAATTAGTAAATTTTCACCAGATGGAACAGCCTTAATTTATGCTACTTATCTTGGTGGTAACGACAATGAATCTCCTCATAGTTTAATTGTAAATAATGCTGGAGAATTATTGATTTTTGGAACAACGTCTTCTGCTGATTATCCAGTTTCTTTAACAGCTTATGATACGTCTTTTAATGGAGGAATTTCATATACAGGAAGTGTTCCTTATTATACCAATGGTTCGGATATGTTTGTTTCAAAATTAAATGTAAATGGATCAACATTACTTGCTTCAACTTATGTTGGAGGGACTGGTAATGACGGTCTTAATATTAGTGATACCTTAAAATATAATTATGCAGATGCTTACAGAGGAGAGATAATTATTGATGCAAATGATAATGTTTATGTGGCAAGTACTACTTTGTCTAATGACTTTCCAGTTTCAACAGGAGCTTTTCAAGCTACATCTTCTGGTAATCAAGATGGGTGTATTTTTAAAATGCCCTCTAATTTAAGCTCATTAGTATGGAGTTCTTACATTGGAGGAACAAAAGACGATGCAGCATATTCCTTAAAAATAAATGAATTGGGAGAAATTGTGCTTACAGGAGGAACAACAAGCCCCGATTTCCCTACTACTTTAGGGGTACTTCATTCTAGTTTTCAATTAGGAGAATCAGATGCTTGGATAAGCAAAATAAACAGTTTAGCTACGTCAATTTTAGCAAGTACCTTTTTAGGAACATCAGAATATGATCAAGCTTATTTTATTGAAACAGACACAGCAAATAATGTTTATGTGGCTGGTCAAACTACAGGATTATATCCTATTTTTCCTTCTACGGTTTATAATAATATTAGTAGTGGACAATTTCTACATAAATTATCACCAGATTTATCTAGCACTATTTTTTCTACCACTTTTGGTACAAGCTCAGGAGAAGTAGACATTTCCTTGTCGGCATTTTTAGTAAATGAGTGTAATTATATATATGTTTCTGGTTGGGGAGGAGGATCAAATTGGGCAGTACCATCAAGCACCACCTTTGGGCTTCCAGTAACACCTAATGCAGTGCAGTTAACTACAGATGGAAGTGATTACTATTTAGCTATGTTTTCTGAAGATGCAGCCTCTTTAGAATTTGCAACATTTTTTGGAGGCAATGCTAGTAATGATCATGTAGATGGAGGAACAAGCCGTTTTGATAAAAGAGGAATTGTTTACCAAGCTGTTTGTTCGTCTTGTGGAACTGCTTTTGATGATTTCCCTACAACATCTGGAGCTTTTTCAACAGCTACGAATCAAAATGTAAATTGCAATTTAGGAGTATTTAAACTTGATTTGTCTCATTTAACTGCTGATGCTGAAGCCTATACTACTCCTTTTTATTGTATTGGTGACACCGTTCACTTTCAAAACTTAAGTAATGGAGGTATAAGCCAGACTTGGAACTTTGGAGATGGAGATACATCTACATTATTTGAACCCACGCATATATATGATACAATGGGAACCTATAACGTTAGGCTGGTAGTTTTAGATTCTGTTTCGTGTATTCTTAGAGATACAGATTATGTTGATATTTTTATTGCAGGGCCTCCAGTTGCTAATATTTCTCCAGTTAATGGAATTTGCAAAGGAGACAGTATTCAATTGAATATAACAGGAGGTGCATCTTATTATTGGACACCGAATTATAATATTTTAAACAACAATACAGATACACCAACAGTTTGGCCTGATACTACCACTATTTATACTGTTATTACAACGGACAGTTGTGGTATGGACACCTCTCAAATTACAGTAAATGTGTTTCAAAAAAGTATTAATATAATGGCGGATACTATGATTTGTTTGGGGCAAAATGTTCAAATTTTTGCATCTGGAGGAAATAGTTATTTGTGGTCTCCGGCTATATCACTAAATAATTCCAATATTTCAAACCCTATTGCTACACCTTTAGTAACTACAACGTATAATGTAAGTATCACCGATTTTAATAATTGTATTTGGGATACACTTATGGAAGTTGAAGTCACTAATGCTGTTCCGGATCTATATAATGCTCATGATGTTGTTGTCTGTTTGGGAGATAGCATAGAAGTATCTGTTTCAGGGATAGGTATTACAACATATAGTTGGTCACCAGGTGCAAGTTTAGTTAGTACAATTGATTCAGTAACGCAGGCATTTCCTATACAGCAAACAACATATGTAATTGAAGGGAAAAATGGTTGTGGATCCGATTATGATACACTTATTGTTAATGTAACAACCATAGAAGCGAATGTTGTTGTAGATACAGCTGTATGTATTGGAGAGCGTGTAAATTTATGGGCTTCAGGAGGTATTTCTTATTTGTGGTATTCTGCTCAAAATTCAAACCTCTCAATAGATAGCGTTTATACACCTGTTATTCATCTTCCAACCACTTTTTTTGTTGATATAACGAATGCTGCTGGATGTACTAAAACGTTATCAGTTTTTGTAGATACCCTCGCAAGACCACTATTAGAAATAGGTGTTGACATTAGAACAGAATGGGCTACTTTGGTAGAACTAAATCCAGTTACTGACGGGGTTAAGTTTTGGTGGAGCCCGTCAGAGGGATTAAGTTGTGATACTTGTAAAAACCCAGAAGTAACCGCTTTAACTACTTCAACATTTTATTTAATAGTAGAAAATGCTAACGGTTGTTTAACTGCTGATACCATTACCATAATTTTTGATGGAGCAATTTATGTCCCTAATTCTTTTTCGCCAGACGGAAATGGCACTAATGATGTTTTTTATGCTTACGGAATAGATATTGTAGAATTTGAAATGAACATTTATGATAGGTGGGGAGAGTTATTATTTAATGCTAAAAACATGCTGAATGGTTGGGATGGTAATTATAAAGGGGAACTTGCTAAAAATGATGTGTATGTTTGGAAAATAAAATACAAAGACACTTTAGGAGTTAATGGAATATTGTATGGAACGGTTACGCTAATTAAGTGACCTTTTATTCAGAAAAAGTTCAACCACCAACCACACAATTACAATAGTATATTCAATTGTAATTAACATGTAATTTTCTTGATATGAATCGCTGATATATGCTGAATAACTTAGTATTACCAGCATAGACCAAAGAATAGCGTAACGATAATTTCGCACAAAAACACTTAGTAATACGAGGTTGATAACATACCAAGGGTGAATAGTGGTTGCTAAGAGTAAATAAATAGTATAAGCAAAAAGCATCTTTTTTAAGACATCTTGCCAAGTGTTGGTTTTATAAAAATAGACCATCATTACAATAACAAAAGTGGCAATAGATAATATTGGACCAACTTGTTGAATGATGTTGTAGCCTACACTTTTAAACCCAAGCCACCTTATTACATAATATATACTAGCATTAAACTCAAAGGTTCTAAAATATAAATCGATGCTAGAAAAAATGTGTTCGATGAGTTGTTGATCTAAAAAAGGTAAGAATGTAAAACCTAGAGCCAATGCTGTAATTATGTAAAACGAAATGCTTTTGGTAAACCCTAAACGCTTTAGTAAAACGGGTAAAAACAGTACTGGAATTAATTTGATACTGATAGCCATTGCCCACCAAAAAGCAGCTCCAGCCCATTTGTTTGCCATTAGCCAGTAAATACCAACAACCATACATAAGAGCATCATTCCTTCAAAATGTAGATTGCCAGAAAGTTCAACAATTACTAAAGGATTTAATGCGTATAAGAGCACATGATGATGAGGTAATTTTAGAGCATCTAATAATCTTCTAATGTATTTTATGAGAAAAAATTCAGTTATAAGAATAGGAATGCGAATAGCAATGATTCCTGATAACATTCCAAACTTAGAGAAGAATCCTCCTAAAGAAAAAATGAGTTGATTAATAGGAGGGTAAACGGTGTAATACTTAGGAGAGTTTAATCCATCGTAAAGTTCTTGAGTTAATCCTGCTGTTTTAGCAATGTCTGTATTTAATATTTCTGATGGAAGGTATAAATAAGGATTAAATCCATTGACAAAGAGTTTTCCATCCCAAATAAATCGAAAATAATCATCAGATAAACAAGGAATTGCAATTATGAAAATAAGTCTGAACAACATTGATATCCAGAGTAATTTGTCCGTTTCATTTTTGTCATTTGTAGTAAATACAAAAAAGAAATAAAGGGCAAACCCTACGCCAAATAAAATAACTAAATGTTGAAAGTTTTCTCTTTCCAAAAAATAACCAAAGCATACATAGACTGCTGCAAAAACAATTGATAGTATGTATTTTATTGGAGACAATTTTTAAGTTTTATTATTTAACTACAGAGAAAGCAAAGTTTTGCGCTAAGAATGCTAAGCTTTTACAACATAAAAGTACAAAGTAAATATTCTTTTTTTTCTAAGCTAACTTTGGGTGTTTTTAAAGTTTTTTTTCTAATTAGTCTTCTTTTAATTTAACCGCTAAGAGAGCAAAGTTTTTTCGCAAAACACGCAAAGCTTCTTTTCTTTGCGAATTCTTAAAACTCTTTGCGGTTAAGGCTATTTAGCCTTTCGTGAATGGAATAGTGAATAAAAAGTCACGTATCCAAAACCCAAAAATAACATAATATGGAAAGGAATTAACACAAAATCTTGATAATGAAATGCAGAATATATTCCGAAAAGGAAATAGACAGTCATTAAGAATTCTAACACAGTTAAAAAGCTTACGCTGCTTACTAAGTATTTGTTTTTTTTCCAAACATCTTTTTTCTCAATAATATTAAATTTTGGAGTTCTAATAAATGGCGATTTTTTACCCATATAACCCTCTATAACTGCTATTGCATTGTGTAATGAAAGCCCCATAGAAACAGATAGAAATAGAGGGAATAAAAATATAAAATGTATAAAAGCTCTGAGTTTATTCTCATAACTACTCGATAGGGATGTAAAGTAATAGATACTTAAGAATAACACACTTAAAATAAAGAAACTACCAAGTTTAAAGAACAGTGCATATTCCACAAAGTTGTTTTTTATTATGAGCATAGGAATACTTAATACGGCTAATAAAACAATACAAATAAAAATGGAACTGTTCATTAAATGAAACAGAGCATGTACTTTAGTGTTGAAAGGTATTTTCTTGTTTTTCAACACTTTAAGTAGGTTTTTTCGGGTGCATTCGGCAGCACCTTTAGTCCATCTAAACTGTTGGTTTTTTAGGGCGTTCATTGCTGCAGGTAATTCTGCTGGAGATCCTAGTTTTTCGAGATACTGAAATTTCCAGCCTTTTAATTGAGCTCGATAGCTTAAATCTAGATCTTCGGTAAGTGTATCAGCTTCCCAACCTCCAGCATCTTCAATGCATGATTTTCGCCAAATACCAGCAGTTCCATTAAAATTGATAAAATGGTTTTTAGTGTTTCTACCAGTTTGCTCTACAGTAAAATGAGCATCTAATCCGAAAGCTTGTAAACGTGTTAAGAGGGAATAGTTTTTGTTGAGGTGCTCCCATTTGGTTTGAACAACGCCTATTTTCTGATTCTGAAAATAAGGGACTGTTTTCTTTAGAAATGATGAGTCAGGTAAAAAATCGGCATCAAAAATGGCAATAAATTCTCCTTTAGAAATTGCTAACCCTTCAGCTAAAGCACCAGCTTTAAAACCAGTTCTAATTTCTCTTCGATGCTGGTAAATATTAAAACCTAAAGCTGTATATTCTGTTACTTTTTTTGCAACAATTTCAACAGTTTCATCAGTAGAATCATCTAAGATTTGAATCTCAAATTTATCTTTCGGGTAATCAAATTTAACAATAGAATCTATCAGCCTTTCTACAACATACAGCTCATTATATAATGGTAATTGAACAGTTACAAATGGAAGTTTTTCTTCAGGAATAGTGGTTAATAATTCTGCAGGGGTTTTATGTTTGAGATAATTAATCACTAAATTAATTTGTACAATGCTATACAAAAAAATAAAAGAAAGCGTTAAGCCGTATATGATGATGAGGACTAATTCCATTAATAGAAGTTTGTTTTGATTTCCGTCATTGCGAGGAACGAAGCAATCTTAATGATGAGATTGCTTCGTTCCTCGAAATAACGTATTTTCAGACTTTCCATTTAGATGTATCTAAAAATAGTTGTAATTATTTTATATCCAGCACCAATTGTGCCTTTTACTGTTCCTGATATTTTAGAAAACCCTACCCGTTTTCTATAATTTACAGCTACTTCACAACAGTTCATTTTTTGTTTGGCCGCTTTTACTTGCATTTCTACTGTCCAACCATAGGTTTTATCTTGCATATTAAGAGCGATTAAACTATCGTATTTAATTGCTCTAAAAGGACCGAGATCAGTGTATTTTACACCATAAAATAATTTCAGTAAAAAGGTAGCTAACCAATTCCCAAAAACTTGTTGAGGAGTCATAGCACCTTTTTCTAAATTTCCTAAAGCTCGTGAACCAATAACCATGTCCATATTTTGAGTTGTAATTGGAGTTATTAAATTAATAATCTCTTCAGGATAATCCGAATAATCAGCATCTAAAAAAACAACAATATTGGGATTAATTTCTTTTTTATTGAGGTGTGAAATTCCTTTTAAACAAGCATTTCCATATCCCATAGTTGCTTCTTCAATAACTGTTGCTCCCGCATTTTTAGCATTAATGGCAGTTGCATCAGTAGAGTTATTGTTAACAACAATAATTTCTCTAACGAGATTTTTAGGAAGATCATTTATTACGTTTCCAACAGAATTCTCTTCATTAAAAGCCGGGATAATTATATCAATAATTGGATTATTCATCATATTCTACGACACTAATAAGTTGTCCTTTCGAATTGAGTGTAGTCCATTTTCCAGTTTTAGCATCATTTGTAAAATTACCAGTATATTTTGGTTTTCCATTCTCATAAATGTGATGGAATCCATTTTTTACTGATCCATCGTAATGCCCTTCGTTAATTTTTTGTCCTTCTTGATCATAAAAAATCCACCAATCAGTTTTTGAACTGTTAACATAATGCCCTTCAGATTTTGGTTGCCCATTTTCAAAATAATAGAACCAATAGTTAACTTTATTGTTGTTATATAACCATCCTTCACTCTTTAAAGTTCCATTTTGATGATAATTTTTTACATAGGAGTTCTTATTACCATCCTGATAAAGTAGAATAGATTTTACAGTATTATTTGAATAAAATGTTTTTTTTACCTTAATGTTTTGAGAAAATAAAAAGGAAGACAACAAAAATAATATGATTAGAACAGCTGATTTCATACAGATAAAGGTAGGAGTTTCCTAAAGGTTAAAGTGTCTAAAATTTGACTATAGTTTAGTTTTTTAACATCATGCTTTTCTAGAAATAACAATTCGAAAACCATCGGGATCTAAAAAGGTTATTCCATTTTTTTTCCAATAGCTATTTTTAGGTTGTACTTCAACTATGTTATTGTTTTTAAGTGATGTAATTAATTCGGTATAATGATTTTCAGAATTAGCATAAAATACTAATAAATCATCTTCATCTGGATGATGGTTGGGAGAGACTTCAGAAATAGTAAACTCTAGATGCCAATTTTCATCCTTTAAACCTAAAAATACACCATCATACCCATCATGGTTTTCAAACGATCCCAAAATATCAAAACCTAATATTGAATGGTAGAAATTGATAATAGTATCTATTTTTGAAGTATGTCTGGCTACTCTAAATTTCATAGTTTAGGAATTTAACGTTATGTTTTCTTTCCCAATTAAAATAGGATTCTCTTTAATTCTTCCTGTCTCAGGAGCATTTTCTAATTTTAAAACGCCTCTTGGGCAAACAGAAGAACAAACTCCACAACCTACACATGAAGAACGCACAATGTTTTGTCCTTTTTGAGCGTAAGATCTTACATCAATACCCATTTCGCAATAAGTAGAACAATTTCCACACGAAATACATTGCCCTCCATTGGTAGTTATTCTAAAGCGTGATTTAAACCGTTGAAATAACCCCATATATGCAGCTAAAGGGCAGCCCATTCTACACCAAATTCTGCTACCAAGTACAGGGTAAAAACCAACGCCAACAACACCAGAAAATGTTGCGCCAATTAAAAATCCATAAGGTTGCTGAAAATAGGTGTAAATCTCTAATCCTAAAAAAGTAGAAGAGTTCATAAAATAGCCATAAAGTGTAGTAATAGTCATAATTACAACTAGCACTAAAACACCATGTATCATCCAGCGTTCTAATTTCCAAACAGAGACTTTTTTTGAGGATAATTGACGGAATGTATCACCCGCTGTTTCGGCTAATCCTCCACAGCCACAAACCCAACTGCAATACCATCTTTTTCCTAAAAAATAAGTAGTAAAAGGAGTGATAACGATAAATAAAAACAATCCAAAAACAAAGTAAAACATACCTAAGTTTCCGCCATGCTCAATCATGTTGTTAAGATGCCATTCATCAAAAAAGTAATGGTTTAATGGCCACATATTTTTAATATCTTTCGCAAAATAATGATCAGGATTACTAAATCCTTCCAAAATTTCTGGTAATAAATAAGCAAGAATTAATTGGCAAAAAATAACAACAGATGTTCGAATAAGTTGGTACTTATTTTCTTTGTACTTAAACATAAATTTAACACCAAAAGCTACAATAAAAAAGGTGTATATGGTACCATAAGCGAACCATTGGCTAGCAGCTTGACCTTTTAAAAAATTACTTAAAGGGTTAAATAAAGCAATAAATCCTGAATTTTCATTTCCATTTTGAGCTAGACCTAAAATTTCTGGAAACCAATAAATTAGCACATAAAAAGTAGTTAGAATTACCCCTAAAAACCAAGCTAAAATCCCTTTGCTCGATATGCTTTTATGCCATACTCCGTTATTGTTCATTCAAAAATTCTTTGCCAACTGCGTTTTTTAACTTTTAGTTGAGTGTTGTTTTCTAAATTATATTTATTAATGATTTCGTTTTCATGCTTTTTATAAAATTCGGTATCGAAATTAGCATCTTTTAAATGTTCTAAAACAAACTCAATTGATTCGTTATTATTTAACCATTTATCAAAAACCTCATGCCTCAATCGCATATCGAAAGAGTTAACACCTTTTAATTTTTTGGTAGAAGTTTCATAAATAAAGTGGAGTGCAATCTTGCCCTTTTCGTGCTCCCAGTAAAACTCAGAATTATTTTCTTCTAATTCATTTTTTACATTGCCATAGGTTTGGTATTCAATGTCAAAAAACTTGGCAGAATTAAACCAAACACCAGGTTTGTAAGCTGTTTTATTATCACAGACTGTTTGAGCAACTGTTTCTCCCATCATTCGTCCTGTATACCAAACTTGTTCTATGTTTTTTCTCCCTGTTGGATGTTGATGAAATTCAGCACAATCGCCAATTGCATAAACATCCTTACAGTTTGTTTCTAAAAATTCGTTTACTAATACCCCTCTGTTTAAAGCAACTTTGTTGTCTTTCATAAAAGAAACATTAGGACTTACACCTGTTGTTAAACCAACAAATTGACATTCTATCTCTTTATTATCGTTTGTGATAACAGCCTTTGCTCGTCCATTTTCATCAGCTATAATTTCTTTTAATTCGGTATTGCAACGTAAATCAACACCATGCTCTTTCATATGGCGTTTAATTAATTCACTTTCTTGTTTTGGCAATATATTTCCCCAAAATCTATCTTCTCTTACTAAAAAGGTAACAGCAATTTTTCTTGATAAAAACATTTCAGCCATTTCAACACCAATCAAACCACCACCAACAATAACTGCTCGTTTTGTAGTTGGAGAATATTTCTCCATAGCTTCTAAATCCTGATAAGAATACAACCCTTGTACAGCTTTTAGATCTTGCCCTGGCCAACCAAATTTATTCGGTTTTGAACCAACAGCTAAAATCAATTTATCGTAACAAATTTGATTGCCATTAGCAAGGTTTAATTGTTTCTTTTGAGTGTCGATGTTTTGAACATAAGCGTTTAATAACTCAATTCTATTTTTTACCCAAAACCAATCTTCATAAGGTTTAGTGTGCTCAAACTTCATATGTCCCATGTAAATGTACATCAATGCTGTTCGGGCAAAGAAAAAATCTGTTTCGGCAGAAATAATCGTTATTTTTTTATCACTTAGTTTCCTAATGTGTCGAGCAGCTGTAATTCCAGAGACTCCATTTCCAATAATAACAACGTGCTCCATTTAGGATAAGAATTGTTTTACAAAGTAATGTAGTACAATTGAATTTACTTGTCTATATTTTGACATAGTTATTAAAAAGTAAATGCTTTAATTTGTTACTTGATTTAATAAAAATATGAATAAATATTACAGTCTTCTTATAATTTCATTCTTATTGTTAGTACAATTTGTTAATGGGCAAAAAGAAACGAGTTCAAAAAGTTTTCAAGACTATACACCTTCTGTTCTAATTAATAAAGGACAAACAGAGTTTAAGATGTATAATAGTTTATATACGCAGACTCAATTTTTTGATGAAGGAGGAGCAAAACAAGATGAAGGAGGAAGAAGCACGTTTTTTACTTCTATCGCAGAATATAATTATGGTGTTTCTTCTCGAGTTACTTTAGGAGGAGAAATGTGGTTTAGATCTGTTTATAAAGGCGGACCAAATACTAGCGCTACCAATGTGCTAACCTTTTCTACTTCTGAAAAATCAAGAACGGGGATTAACTTAGCAGGATTAAAAGTGAGATTTAATCCAATAAAAAAATGGCAACGCTTTAGTTTCCAGAGTACTCTTTTATTAAGTGTTATTTCCGATCCTCAAAGCGAAAAACTAGATAGACCGTTTTTAGATAATAATCGTCATTTATGGATTTCAAAGTTTTTGTATGATAAAAAAATATCTAGTAAAGTTCAATTGTTTGCTCAACTTTCTACTTGGGTAAGTATTGATAAAAATTTAGCTGATAAAAATATGGGTATTGCAGTTCCTGTAGATTTGTTTGTTAGTTATTTTCCAACAAAAAAGATGACCATTTATCTTCAAAATCAGTTTTGGCCATCTCTTGGAGGGGAAGGCTTATCATCTTATTTTGTACAAGAAGGGTTGGGATTAAAATACCAAATATCTAGGAGCATTGAGCTAGAAACTTCTTATACCATGTTTGTTATAGGCAAAGATACTGGTGCTGGACAAACATTTAATTTAGGTTTGAGGCTACTCCATTAATTCACTAGATTTTTTTAAATTTACCCTCTAACTAAAACTAATATTTTGTTTTGGCTTAATCTTTGGATTTAAGGCATAAAAATTATTGTATGAAAAGAATAATATCAATTTTTATAGTCGCAATTTTATTTGCTTCATGTAAATCATCTTCCAAACAATTAGAGCGTGGAGAATATGATGCTGCATTAGAAAAGTCAGCAAAAAAGATTAAAAGAAACCCTGGAAAAAATTTAGATGAAGTGTGGGTTTTTAATGATGCTTATAAAATGGCAACAACTCGCGATCAGCAAGCAATTGATAGATTAAAACGAAAAGGAGACCCATCTCTTTGGGCTAAAATTTATCAGATCTACCTTAAAATGGATAAGCGTCAGAATCTAGCTATCTCTTTACCTCCAGTTGGTATTGAATTTGAGGAAATAAATTACACTCCGGAGATTAAAAATGCTAAACTTAAAGCTGCTGAATATGCTTATGCTAAAGGACTTAGATGGTTAACGAAAAACAATCGTTTTGATGCTCGTAAAGCTTATGATAGGTTTTTAGAAGCGAAACGATACAGTAAACACTTTAAAGATGTTGATGAAAAAATAGCTGAGGCTAAATTTAAAGGTATTACCAATGTGTTTTTTACAATAGAAGACCATTCTAACGTAGTCGCTCCACAAGGGCTAATTAACGAGATTCAACGCATTAATATGGATGAGCTAAATGGTAAGTGGAAAAATTATGACACTTATGTTGATACCAATAAAACCTATCATTACTCTATATTTTTAAATTTAAAGTTAATAGATGTTTCGCCAGAAGAGGTTAAACAAAATATGTTTATAGAAAGCAAAGAAATTGAAGATGGTTTTGATTATGTTTTGGATGAAAAAGGGAATGTGAAAAAAGATACTTTAGGAAACGATATAAAAGTACCTAGGTTTAAAACTATAACATGTCACATAAAGGAAATTCACCAACATAAAACGGCTCGTATTTCTGGAACAATAGATTATATAGACAATCATAAAAACAAATTATTAAAAAGTGAACCCATTACATCTGATGCTGTGTTTGAACACCATTATACTACTGCAAATGGAGATTTAAATGCATTAAAACCAGAAACGAAGAAAAGATTAGGGGGAGATCCATTACCATTTCCGCATGATGAACCGCTTATTTTACAAGCTGGAGATGTTCTTAAAAAGATGACAAAAGATATTGTTGTTAGGAATAAGAGTTTTTTGAAGTAAGGATAATATGATAAAAAATTTTTTTGCAATCGCTTTTTTTACTTTTATCATAAGTAATTCTTTACGTGCTAATTCTAATATTATAAGTCAAGATACCACCCTGAATCAATTGCTTCGAAAATTAGAGGTGGTAAAAGATGATTCAATTAATATATACCTTTTAAATGAATTAGGATGGGTTTTAAGAAACTCAAAGCCTATTCTTGCAAAGGACTATGTTAATGAAGCTATAGTATTAAACCATTTGCACGGAATAGTTAGGTTTAAATCTCGATTATTAGACAGCTATAATACTTTAGGATTAATTAATAAACATCTTGGCGAATATCATAATGCTATAAACAATTATCTAAAAGGACTAAGAATAGCAGAATCAAATAACGACTCTTTATCCCAAAGAACTATATTGAATAATATAGGTTATTTATATAATCAACAAACTAATATTGAAAAGACTAAAGAGTTTTGCATGAAAGCATTAAAATTAAGTATTAGTGCTAATGATACATTAAATATGATTAATTCATATGAGACTTTAGGGATTTTATATAGCTCGAATAAAAAAACTTATAAGGATGGTATTTTATACTTTGAAAAATCTTTACACTTAGAAAGGCTAAGAAAAAATACGTGGGGGATTGGTGTAACTCTTTTTAATATCGCCTGTAACAAATTGGATAATGGATATTATGAGGGGTTGTTAGAAGATTTTGAAGAATGTTTACGAATATTCAGAGAATTAAATGAAGATTATATTGTTGCAGCTTGTTTAGGGAATATTGGGTCTTTATATATAGAGTACTATAGAGATTATTCTCAAGCTATTTATTATTTGAACAAAAGCCAAAAGCTTGCTGAGGAATCAAAATTTGTCGATTTACAAATTAATATTTATGATAACCTATTTAAGGCCTATAATAAAAATAAAGATTATAAAAATGCTATTAAATTTTTAGAACTAAAAATAAATTTAAGTGATACTGTTCTTAGTGAATCCAAGATTAGAATAATAACAGAATTAGAAACAAAATATCAAACTGAAAAAAAAGAGCAAGAACTACTTCTTCAACAAAAAGAAATAGAAGTATTAGAGAAAGATAAAAAGATTAAGGATTATACACTTTATGGAGTTTTGATAATTTTTATTCTTTTAATCTTTGCAGGATTTGGGTGGTTTAGAAATTACAAGAATAAAAGAATTGTTGAAGAAAATGCCATTAGATACCAGTTAGATTTATACATAAAAGAGATAGAATTATTAAAAAGCAGTAAAGGACCGAAGAATATACATGAAACCATCAAACAAAATTTAAACACTATTTTAGATGATCCTTTATCAGAAAGGGAATTGGAAGTTTTTAATGAATTATCTAAAGGAAAAACAAATAAAGAAATGGGAGAAACTTTATTTGTTTCAGTAAATACGGTTAAAACTCATTTGAAGAGTATTTATGAGAAGCTTGATGTAAAAAACAGAACACAAGCAGTAAAAAAAGTCGATGAGCTAGAAAAAGTGGGCTAATAATCAATTATTTTCTTAAAATTATGCAATTTCACCCATATGGGTGAGAGAGGAATAACCTGTGTCTATTAGTTTTGGAGTGTATTATAAAAATATGCTGATAATGAAATATAATAGATTTAAAACATTAAAAAATGAATGAATGTTTTTCCCAAACTATCCCTAAAATCGTATCTTCAAAAAGATTAACAGAGAGAGAAAAGGAGATCTATAAAGAATTATCAAAAGGGAAAACAAATAAAGAAATAGCAACAACGCTTTTTGTTTCAGTAAATACGGTTAAAACACATTTAAAAAGTATTTATAGAAAGCTCAATGTAAAAAATAGAACACAAGCAGTAAAAAGATAAAATATTAATTAAAAATTAAAAGGATATTATGAAAACAAAAAAAATACTATTAGCATTAACTTTTTCAATAACAGCAATTTTTTGTTCTGCTCAAACAACAGCAATTCCTGATCCTAATTTTGAACAAGCTTTAATTAACTTAGGATATGATTCTGGACCACTTAATGGGTCTGTTTTAACCGCAAACATAAATACAGTTACATCACTTGCTCTAAATAATAATATTAGCAGTTTAACAGGCATAGAAGATTTTACTGCTCTTACGGTGCTAGGTTGTGGATGGAATCAACTAACAAATTTAGATGTGTCTCAGAATACGGCATTAACCATTTTAGAGTGTCAAAGTAATCAAATTACAAACTTAAACCTTACGTCAAACACTTTACTAACCAGCTTGTCGTGTCGTGATAATGCTTTAAATAGTTTAAATATTACAAATTTAAATTCGCTAACTCAGGTATGGTGTGAAAATAATCAATTAACAAGTTTAAATATTTCTCAAAATTCATCTTTGGTAGATCTTGATATTTATAATAATTTATTGACAAATTTAATTACAACTTCAACACCTACGCTAACGAAATTAGAGTGTCGGAAGAATCAGCTTACGTTTATTGATGTTAGCCAGAATACAGCCTTAACAATTTTGGATGTTGCAGAAAATCAAATCACTTCAACTATTGATGTCTCACAAAACATTAATTTACTTGAGTTCTATTGTCAAGATAATCAGCTAATTAACATAGATGTAACCAATAACCCTTTACTTACAAATTTTGCTTGTTTTGGAAATCAAATAAATAGTTTAACCATTGCACAAAACCCTAATTTAATTGAGTTTGGGTGTCATAACAATATGTTAACCTGCTTAAATGCTAAAAATGGAAGCAACGCGTTAATAACAACTTTTGTATCTTCAGGAAATCCAAATTTAACATGCATTGAAGTAGATAATGTTGCTTGGTCTACAACAAATTGGACAAGTATTGATCCTGTTAGTAGTTTTAGTACGAGTTGTGTAAATCCATGTGCCGTAGGGGTTAAAGAGTATGGTAGTTCTGAGTTTTCATTATATCCCAACCCAACTACTGGAAGCATTACAATTAATGTGAAAGAGGATGGTGCTGTAGTTGAAATTTATGATATAATGGGTGAAATAATTTTGTCTGAAAAAAATATAGCCGATCAATTAACAATTGATTTACAAGAACAACCAAAGGGAGTTTATTTTGTTAAAGTGAGTACTGAAAAAAAAGTGTCTAGTCAAAAAATTATTTATCAATAAATTAAAATAAAAGAGATGAAAAAAATAGTATTAGGAATGTTAATGTTAGGGCTACTTTCAACAAGTTATGCTCAATATGGTGTGATAGTAGATTACAAGAAAGAAACATGGAAAGAATTAAAAAAGAAGACCCTCTATGTGGTTTATGATGATGAAGGAACCTCTACCTATGATAAAGCTTTAAAAGAAGCAGTGACTTCGAATTGGAATTTTAATGAAGTAGAGTTTATTAATTATTCAAGTTATGAAGAAAAGCAGAAAGTTGAAACGAACTTTTTTTTATTATCGGTAAACCAAACAGTGAGTGCAGCTGGGAGGTACAATGAGAGTTTAAGTTATATGTACATTATCCGAGGGTATAAAAAAGGAGCAAAAAAGGGAGATATAAGTCGTTTCCCACAATTAGCGGCAGTACAGTCGGGAAGTAACGATAGAGAAATTTACCTTCCCCTATTGATAAAACATCTTAATAAAAGTATTGATGAGGTTGTGTCTGGTAAAATTACATCATTAGGTGCCAATACTAAGAAACTGAATGTAAATAAACGAAAAGTAAAAAGTAAGAGATTGTATTTATTAGAATCTGATTTAAACGGTAAAATAAAAACAGAAGCAGACCTTAAGGAAGGTTATGTTGGTGAAGTATCAGTAATCTCTAAAGAAGAATTAGCTAATAAAATAAAAGCAGGAGAGGATGCTCATGTTTTTTTCTGTGCCAGATCATCAACAAAATCATATGTACACATATATAATGCAAAAACAGGAGAGGAATATTATAACTCTTTTAATCTTGTATCAAAAAAATGGCCTGCAGGAATTATTCCGTATCATTTTAAAAAATGGAATAAATAAATATCCTCTTCATTGAAAATGAACATAATTCTAATAAGGTGTTGGAATGGCGTAGTGTAAACTGTAATTAATTAGTAGGCTCAACAATTATTTCTACATCTTCAACAGGTAGAATAGTACTGAATAAATAATTTATGAAAAAATATATACTTATTGTTTTTGCTGGATTAACAATTAGCGGGACTTCATTTGCTCAATGGAGCATAGCGCCTTCAGTCTCCTATCTTAATTTATTAGTTAAGGATGGATATGGTAATTTTGGTCTTACAATAAAGGCTGAAAAAAACATGCTTTATTTTGGGGTTGGTTATAACGCTAAAGTTAGTGGAACTAGAACTGTTTTAGCAGACACTATGGTTCTTGAACAAGGGCAAGCACAAGCCCTTTCAACGTATTCTATGAAATCATATAAACTGTTTTTAGGGGTGAAAAATTATTTTATTGGAGATTATGATAGTGATTTTGGTTTATATGGATTAGTTGATATTTCCTATTATTATCTTCCTATCACGAAAAAATTAGATGGTCCTAAAGATTCTAAACGGTATTATCGCCATCTTCTTTTTGGAGAAAATAAAGAGTCTTATGACGACTTTGTAGAATCAGAAACATCTGAGGTGCTTCTTACAGGAGGGGTAGGATTAGGTTTAGAGAAAAAGATTAAAGGAGTTTATTTATACTCCGATGCAACAATTAAAATGACTATAACGGGACCAGAGGTACAACAAAATTCTGCAGCAGGTGAGGGTGGGACCTCTATGTTCTTTCCTTTAGAATTTAATTTAGGGATAAGAATTCCTTTGGACTATTAATAACACCAATTTTTGAAATATGAAAAAAGTCTTACCATTTTTGATAAAGGTTTTGAAACTTTGAAAGGTGATTTAGAACAAATTGATGATGTTTTCGTTATTAGAATATAAAACTAAGCTTAGACTAAATAAGTCTGTCTTAAAACGTAACGGAGCATAAATAGAGGAGAAATTAAAATTCAAACTCGATGTTGTTAAAATAGGTGTTTAATATCGTTTGTGGCACAGACTTTGCGAGTTCTATATCTCACACTAAAACAGACGATGTCTGAAATTATTATTGAGATACGATATTAGAAAGTTAACACTTGCATCTCAAATTTCAGAAATGGTTATAAAAACATGCTTATGAAACCTAAAAATTTAATACTCACAGCCTTTGTTGCATTGGCATTTTTCAGTTTTACAAAACAAGATGTTCCACAGGTAGCAACAGAAGAAATCCCAACTTTAAGAAAAATAAATCATAATGCTTTTAAAGCAGGCGAACAATTAGAATACCGTTTACATTATGGTGTTATTAATGCTGGAACTGCTAAACTTGAGGTGAAAAAATTAGATCAAAAAATTGCAGGAAGAGAAATTTACCATATTGTAGGTTCGGGAAAAACAAAAGGTGCTTTCGATTGGTTTTTTAAAGTAAGAGATCGTTATGAAACATTTTTAGATGTTGATGGAGTTTTTCCTTGGGCGTTTAAAAGAGATGTAAATGAAGGTGGCTACAAAATCAAACAAAACTACAAGTTTGCTCAAACAAAAAACAAAGTAGATAATGGTGAAGGAAAATCTTTTGAAACTCCTAACGGAATTCAAGATATGCTTTCTGCATTTTATTATGCTCGAGCCATTGATTATTCAAACGCAAAAGTTGGCGAAGTTTTTACTATTTGGTCTTTTGTTGATGACGAGATATGGCCATTAAGAATACGATATTTAGGTAAAGATGAAATTAAAGTAAGCGGAGATAGATACAAAGCTTTAAAATTTTGCCCAGTAGTACAAGAAGGAAGGTTATTTGAAAACGAAGATGATGTTGCCGTTTGGATATCAGATGATAAAAACAAAATTCCATTATTGGCTCAAGGAAAAGTATTGATAGGCTCAGTAAAAATGGAATTAACCAAAGCAAGTGGTTTAGCCAACCCTTCAGCAAGGATTGACTAACAGTATAAAAAATGTTAGGGTAAACTCATATTTTATTTTTAGAAGACTAGACCTAAATAGAGTAATAAACTAGGTGGTTTTGTAGTTTTTGTCAGTTCGAGTGTTCCGTATGTTACCCTGAACACGTTTTGCGAAAGCAAAAGCCACGGAAGGTACATCGGAATGTATCGAGAACAAAAAAAGCTTATTATCGATACACTTTTGAAAGAATAACTCTAAATGATAATGATTTTTTACATCAAATATTGACTAACAATTTTCTGTTAAAAACAATAGCAGAACTAAAGCGTTGAAGCAATTCAGTGCTTTATTTTTGTTACTTATGATTAATCATATTAAAACCATTCTATTTTTCCTCCTTGCCGTTTCTTTGTTCTCTTGTGAAAATCCAACAGTAGAGAAAGAACCTGTAGAAATTATTCCAGAATATGAACCAACAATGGAGTACGGTTTAAATTTAGATTCATTTATTGTTCATAAAAATATAATTAAACCCAACGAATTTTTAGCGAATATTTTACTCAAACACCATGTGCCATATTCTGAAATTGATAGATTGGCTAAAGAGTCTGTTAGGGTTTTTGATGTTCGCAAAATCGCTTCAGGTAAAAACTACACCATCCTATGTAAAAAGGATTCTATAGAAAAGGCCGAGTATTTTATTTATGAACCTAATGCCATAGATTACATCATTTATGATATGTGCGATTCTTTAATTATTACCAAAGGTAAACGAGAGGTGATAACAAAAATTAATTCTGCCTCTGGAACCATTAAATCATCACTTTATCAAACTTTAGATGATGCCAATGTAAGCCCTGTATTAGCAATAGAAATGGCAGATGTTTTTGCTTGGACCATCGACTTTTACCGCATCCAAAAAGGCGATTGGTTTAAAGTGGTTTATGAAGAAAAATTTGTAGAAGGAAAATCTATAGGAATTGGAAAAGTTTTAGCTTCTAACTTTAACCACTACAATAAAGACTTTTTTGCTTGCCGTTTTATTCAAGATAGCATTCCTGATTATTTTGATGCTGAAGCCAACAGTTTAAGAAGGGCATTTTTAAAATCTCCTCTTAAATTTGGGAGACTAACTTCTGGATTTACCATGAGAAGATTTCATCCTGTACAAAAAAGAAACAAACCGCATTTAGGTACCGATTATGCAGCACCAACAGGAACCCCAATTATGGCTACAGGAGACGGGCTTGTTATTGCCTCGGCTTACTCTAAGTACAATGGTAATTATGTAAAGATAAAACACAACAGCACTTATACTACCCAGTACTTACACATGAGTAAACGTTTTGCAAAAGTTGGTCAACACGTATCTCAAAGTGATATTATTGGAAAAGTAGGAAGTACTGGATTAGCAACTGGACCTCATGTTTGTTACCGATTTTGGAAAAATGGAAGTCAAACTAATCATTTAAAAGAAGATTTTCCTCCTTCAGAACCGGTTAAACCAAAACATTTAAAACGGTTTAAAACGAAGCTTAAAGAATATAAGTCTCAAGTGGATCAAATTAAATTAAAAACCATTTAAACCTTTCCATAGGGAAGACTTTCATGTTTGTCATTCTGAATTAAATTTTCTGTTTGCTTCAGCAAACATAGAAAATGACGCTGATGAATCTTTGATTTTTAATACAGTAACTATTCTCCCCTTGAAGTGAGATTAAGAGGGGTGTTTTGTCATTCTCAGTACTACGTCATTGCGAGGCACGAAGCAATCTCATTCATAATAGAAAGATTGTTTTAGCTTTAAATATTTATACTGTTCTTTTTCTTGAATAAAAAGAACCAAAAATCAAGACCGAATGCCAAATGCTCCACAATTTTTTACGCTCTAGGCTCACCCAACTCGGCCAATTGCTTTGCATTTCGCTCCATTCGGTCGTTCGCCCTCGCTCCTTAGATTTCGGTTATCTTTTAAACAAAACTGTTATTCTGAACGATATTTTCTTATTGCTTTAGCAATTTAGAAAATGACATGATGAATCTTTTTAATTAAAACATCTATTCTGTAATAATTATAAAGTTTGGTCATAAATTAAAAAATCCCCAGTCAACACTTCGACTTCGCTCAGTAGGGCACTGAGGGATGACACGCAAGTTTTACTGCACCACCAACTTCTCTATAAAGATTTTCTCTTTGGTTATCGTATTAATCAGGTAAGTTAAAAACAGACCTTTGCCTATTTCATTTTTGCTAATTTCTACTTTGTTTCCCGCAATTTTGTTAATTCGTTTTACCTCAGCACCAACAATGTTGTAAACCAATAAATCGTAATCTCCATTTAAGTTTTTATCAAACAAAATGGTAGTAGATTCACTAAAAGGGTTGGGGTAAACAATTGTTTTTAGCTGTTGCATTTCTTCAACACCAACTGACATATGAGTATAAATTACAGACTCTTTAGGACAGTTATTTGTATCAATGACCTCAACTGTATAATCTCCGTTAGTAAGTGGCAATAAAGTATCAGCGATTGCTCCTGAAATAATAGAACCATTTAAGTACCATTGGTAAGTAAAGTTACCCGTAACACTAGCATTTAAATATGGAAAAGTGTAACTAACCGTTGGTTGTGGAGTACCATAACACTCTATAGTGTTTATTACCGTATTGGTAATTACCGCAGGATTGGCATCAAAATAAATATGACCTGTATTATGAATAGTTGTATTAGGAAGTAAGCCTGGTTTTTGCTGTATTTTAAATCTGATGAACCCTTGGCTTCCTAAAAAATCAGCCCCACTATCTGGTAGCATAATATTTTCAAATTTAAATACAGCTTCACCATCTTGTTCTATACTAATTTGTACTGTATGACTGCTAACTATTGGCTGTAAACTGCTCCAATCTAAATCATCATCTAATTGATCTCTTACCATAACCGTAATGGCAGTATCGTTACCCGTATTTTGGAAACGAATTAAATATTCTAGCTCTTGGTTTTGAGAAATATAACCCTCACTACCAATTCCTTGTGGTGTTACACTTTTATCGTTAGGATCATAAGCACAAACCAAAACCTGATTTAAAGTATCTGAATTGGTATATACAATGTTATTGCCTCCATCTAGCTCATGTACTGTTAAAATAGATGTTAAAGTATCTCCCATACTTGTAAATGGTGGCATTTGTACTTGTAGATTAATCATTTCTGAAGAAAAGAAAAACAAACTGTCATAATGCCAATAAATATTTTGACCAATAATAGAGTCGGGAGTTACAGCAGCACTGACATAGCTAATACTGTTGTCTAATTTCAAATGAATAATCCCACTAGGAAGTGTAGTGCCTTGATTAGTAAAATCTACCCAATAATTAATATTAGTATTACACCTTGGAAAAGCTCCCGTTAAAGAAGGTTCAATTACTGTTAAAAGAGTATCCGGATAAAAGCCAAAGTCTAAACTGTCTATTACAGGATTCGCTCCTGTTAATGTTCGATTATATGTTGTAGAGTCTGTAGTCAGGTTCCACATCTGAGTTGCATTATTATGATTAACTGTATAAGTCCCAGAGTCTGTTGTAAAGGAATAATATCCGTTATTGGTATAAGAATAGACATTATTAGTAGAAAGGTTCGTTTGGATAAAGTTTAACCCAAATTCCGAACTATCTTTAATCTTATTTTGATTTAAGTCATAAAATACATCTCCTATTAATTTATAGGGGCTACCTATAAAATTTTCATACCAAGCTATTTTGTCATCACCGAGCGAAGCGGACAACACATCCACATCACCATCACCATCCAAATCAGCCGCATAAACAGACCAGGTTCCATCTGCACTGGCCGTAATGGTTTGTTGTGGACCAAAGACTCCACCTCCTAAGTTCTCATACCATGCAATTTTATCATCACTCGATGAAGCCGACAACACATCCACATCACCATCACCGTCCAAATCAGCTGCATAAACAGACTTTGCTCCATCTGCACTGGTCGTAATAGTTTGTTGTGGACCAAAAACTCCACCTCCTAAATTCTCATACCATGCAATTTTATCATCACCCGATGAAGCCGACAACACATCAACATCCCCATCACCATCCAAATCAGTCGCATAAACAGAATAAGCATTATCTGCACTGGTCGTAATGATTTGTTGCGCACCAAAGACTCCACCTCCTAAATTCTCATACCACGCAATTTCATCATCAAACGATGAAGCCGACAACACATCAACATCCCCATCACCATCCAAATCAGCTGCATAAACAAAATTAGATCCAAATGAGTTGGTCGTAATGATTTGTTGCGCACCAAAGGCTCCGCTTCCTAAATTTTCACTCCACACAATTTTATAACTTACCGATGAAGCCGACAATACATCCAAATCCCCATCACCATCCAAATCAGTCGCATAAACGGAATAAGCTCCAATTGCACTAGTCGTAATTATTTGTTGTGGTCCAAAGGCTCCTCCTCCTAAATTCTCATACCAAGCAACTTTATTATCACCAACTGAAGCCGACAACACATCTACATCACCATCACCATCCAAATCAGCTGCATAAACAGAATAAGCTCCATCTGCACTGGTCGTAATGGTTTGTTGAGCACCAAAGGTTCCGCCTCCTAAATTCTCATACCACGCAATTTCATCATCAATCCATGAAGCCGACAACACATCCACATCCCCATCACCATCCAAATCAACTGCATAAACAGATCTAGCTCCATGTGTACTAGTCGTAATTGTTTGTTGAGCACCAAAGATTCCGCCTCCTAAGTTCTCATACCAGGCAATTTTATCATCACCAAATGAAGCCGACAACACATCCACATCACCATCACCGTCCAAATCAGTCGCATAAACGGAATAAGCTCCAATTGCACTAGTCGTAATTATTTGTTGTGGTCCAAAGGCTCCGCCTCCTAAATTCTCATACCAAGCAATTTTATCATCAGCAGTTGAAGCCGACAACACATCCACATCCCCATCACCATCCAAATCAGTTGCATAAACAGAATAAGCTCCAATTGCACTAGTCGTAATTGTTTGTTGAGCACCAAAGATTCCGCCTCCTAAATTCTCATACCAAGCAATTTTATGATCAAGCGATGAAGCCGACAACACATCCACATCCCCATCCCCATCCAAATCAGTTGCATAAACAGAAACAGCATTATTTGTAGTGGTCGTAATTGTTTGTTGTGGGCCAAAAACTCCACCTCCTAAATTCTCATACCAAGCAATTTTATCATCAACAGTTGAAGCCGACAACACATCCACATCCCCATCACCATCCAAATCAGCTGCATAAACAGACCTAGCTCCATCTGCACTGGTCGTAATAACCTGTTGAGCACCAAAGGCTCCACCTCCTAAATTCTCATACCACGCAATTTTATCATCAGCAGTTGAAGCCGACAACACATCCAAATCCCCATCACCATCCAAATCAGCTGCATAAACAGAATAAGCTTCCGCGGCACTGGTCGTAATGATTTGTTGAGCACCAAAGGCTCCACCTCCTAAATTCTCATACCACACTATTTTATCATCATTAGATGAAGCCGACAATATATCTTGATCACCATCACCATCCAAATCAAAAGCTTTTACATCTCTTGGAGTATCTGCAGACATAGTAAGGTCATTTTGCGGCCCGAACTGAGCAAAAAATGAGGGAGTAATTAGTAAAAAGACAATTGTTAAAGTGAGTAATTTTTTCATGGTTTTAATTTCTGTTAGTACTTCGAATAACAAGATTCTTCATTTCAATTTGTTTCCCGAAATAAAATCGGGACAAATTATCATTCTGAATGACAGTTAATGCTTACGAATTTATTGAAAAATAGAGGTTTAGACTATAATGTGTTCATTTTTCTTTTAAACGGTAGGGTTTGGCTGGCAAGTGGTCATTTTAACTTCGGATTATTATGATGCCTGTCTTTATCACGTTTAGTTTTCTTCTCTAAACTTTTTTGTAGTGCATCAGTTAAATCAACTCCAGTTTGGTTAGCCAAGCAGATCAAAACAAATAGGACATCGGCCATTTCTTCGCCAAGATCCTTCTTTTTGTCGCTCTCTTTTTCAGATTGCTCACCATATCTTCTTGCAATAATTCTAGCAACTTCGCCAACTTCTTCTGTTAGCATTGCCATATTGGTTAGTTCATTAAAATAACGAACGCCATTTTCTTTAATCCAATCGTCTACTGCTTTTTGAGCTTGTTCTATTGTCATTGTTTTTGGGTTTTACGTCATTACGAGTGTCTCTTGAGTACGTTTTGCTAAAAGCAAAAGCTACGAGAGGAAACGAAGCAATCTCATAATAAAACAATAAGATTGCTTTACTAAATCTTTTATAGTTCGATAAACTCACTATGACAAAGATTTAATTCGCAATGACGAATATAAAATTACTCCTTTAATTCTATTTTGGTATTTTTAAGTTACTTAATGAAATAAGATATGCGTTTAGAGAAAAAATATTTTCCATATTATGTTACTGTTCTAGTAGTAATGATTTTAGTAGTTGGTTTTTTTGCTAGAAACAAAAAGCAGCAGCAACAAAAAGAGATCTGTTGGGCAAACATTCAATCGCAAATTAACTCTATAAACGATTTAGATTCTTTAGTAGATTACGAAATAGCTGAATTCCAAATTTTAGTAGAACAAAGCTTAATGGTTCGTGTTGAAATGATAAAAATTGCAGAAGAGATTAGACAGCACCCCGATGAGCCAATCGGCTCTAAAAACTTAGAATTTTTAAAAGAAAACACTCAGTTGTGCTTAACGTTACGTGATGAGCTTTACGCAGTAACTAACCGTTACGAATGTGCTTTAGATGCCACCAATGGCGAATTAGCAAGACAACAAATACCAGAAATTATTAGAACCAAAGCAGTAATGCTTTCTGTGGCAGCTGCTCTTACTTTGTATGATAATTATTTGATGGGAGCATTGCTTTTTGAAAATGATAAACGTTTGAGGCGACTATTAAATGATCCTGACAAAGGTTTTGGAATTTCTGCTAATGAATTATTAGAAATAACAATGGCAGCGAATTCTATGAGTAAACAAAAACGAATACAGGATGGAATTCTATTTTTTGAAACCAGAAAAGAAATGTTTTCCGATTTAAAAGATGATGATTTCTATTATTTAAAGCTATTAATCTACTCGAGTCCATCTTACAACCATTTAAAAAATATTGGCGCTACAGAAATGCTGAAAAAGAAGTTTAAAATGTTTGGTAAAATTTCTAGAGATGTTGTAGCTGAAATGCGTGATGATGGCTTTGATGGTGTAAGCAAGTTTTTTGGAAATTCTGTTGGCTTAATTGAATCCAGAAAAGGTAAATTATATGGAAAAGAGGCTATTAGAAAAGAGTTGTTGAAACAATTACAACCTTTAGATATTATCTTAGAAAAAACACCTTTTAGATTAACAGACAAATTAATCCCTGGTCATTTTGGTCATGTTGCCATTTGGGTTGGAACTGAAAAAGAACTAAAAGAAAAAGGATTGTGGAATCATGAAGTGGTAAAACCGCATCATCATAAAATAACACATAAAGGAAATAATGAAACTTCTAAAGATGGTTATTTAATTGTTGAAGCCTTGCGCGAAGGGGTTAAATTAAGTTCTTTAGAAGAGTTTATGAATATTGATGATATTGCCATTTTAAGACCTGTTTTTTCTGATAATGTAACTGAAAAAGAAAAGGAATCATTATTACTTACTTTTAGACAAATTGGTAAAGAGTATGATTTTAATTTTGATGTAAATACTACTGAAAAAATAGTCTGTTCTGAGTTGGCTTATGTGTGTTTTCCACAAATAGATTGGCCAACCGAAAAAACGGCTGGAAGACATACCATTAGCCCAGATAATGTTGCTAATCTTTGTTGGAATGGTACACCTTTAGAGCTTATTTCTTTTTACCACGATGGTGAAAAGGTGGATGAAGATAATCAATTGAATGTGATGAAAATATTGATGACTGAGAAGTAGAATGCCTCCACTAACCCCTCCTTTGGAGGGGGATTGATTGCCACTAATGAAACATTATCTTACTCCACCGAAATAAATTCGGTGCAAGCTTTACCCGAGAAATCGGGTATCAAGATAGAGACCTCAATTTTCGAGTAAGCTTTTGCGGCTGGATCCCTGCCTGCGCAGGGAAGGAATAAGAGCCAGGATATTACCATCTTAATTCTCCACAATCAATTTATAGCCAATACCTCTAATATTCTTCAATTCAATGGAAGAATCGTTTTCTAATTTCTTTCTTAGTTTAGAAATATATACATCCAAAGTTCGTCCAACATAATCACCTTCATCTCCCCAAACTTTATTAAGAATAGTTTCTTTATTTACTGTTTCATTGGCAAACTCATACAATAAACTTAGCAATTCATTTTCTTTACTTGTTAGCTCAATGGTTTTCTCCTTGCGAATAAGCACCATCTTTTTTGGGTCGTAGATATAGTCGCCCAATTTAATTTTATTACTGTCTAGCTCTACTTTCTTCTTTCTGAAGAAAAACAATCCTAGAAAAAAAGGAATAATAATTAATAAAATGTACAACCAAGTGTTTGATGACTCTTCTTCTTTTTCAAAAAACAGAATAACCACCTCATAACAATCTTCGGGTTGTGCTCTTTCCTGACAAGTAACGGGCCCCGAGAATGGAAGTGTGGAAAAGATATCAACTTCATAGCTATATACAACATCACCAGTTTCACATTTCTCAACTTTTACTAAATAACTTTTATTAAGATGGGAATTGCCTAAAATAGAATCTATTATTATTACTAGTCCTTCTGGAGGAAAACCAAAATCGGAATCAAATTGAATTCGATATTGATTCTCTTCTTTTATAATAGGCTTAACTAGAGAAATTGCATTTCCAGAACTCAACAAAATATTGTGTCCTATTTTTCGCATAATTACTTCCTCACGATCCTGTTCTATTTCTGGTGCTGCGGTTTTACACCCTTCAAAAATTAAAAACATCAGTACTCCGAAAGTAAGTATGGGAATCCATTTTTTCATATTGTAAATTTATAGTTTTTGAATTTGGTGAGTATTCTTTTACAATGGTTTTACACTAATTTACACTTGGTTTACATTAAAATAAGGAGGTCAGCTTTAGATTTGTTCTATAATAACATTTAAAATAACTGATTATGAAAACTCGAACAATTCTTATGGCTACCCTTTTAGTAACAGTTGGTTTTATAACCTTTGCATTTATCAATAAGCCAGTAGATGCTGAATTAGTAGCGTGTGGAATAGATACGACTGAAATTAAACCACAAATTGACCAACGAACAGGAAATGTATATTTTGATTTTGGTATTGATGATTTGAAAAAGGGGCCAATAAAGCAAGAATTAGCCTATATAGTAAGAGGGTTTAAACATGAAGGTTTTTTCCGTCCTATAACACAACAGAAACTTAATAATGCAGAAACAATTAGTGATGTTATTGAAAACTATCCATCAAGCTGGATTAAAGATTATAACTCTGTAGTGATTTCTACAACCTACAAAGGAGAAGATATAATAGCAACTGGACCAGATGCAACATTAACAAAAGAACAAAAAAACTTATTTAAAATTGCTTCTAACATTCTTATAAATGTTCATTATCAAAAAGAAAATTACAATGATAACGTTCAAAATAGACAAATGAATGTTTCTTTAATTGTTACTCCTGAATATCAAGCAGAATTTATTGGAGGTTATGATAAAATGATCACTTATTTAAGAGAAAATAGTTTGGATAAACTTCAATTTAAAGATTTTACTTACTTACCCCAACCTTCAATCTCATTTGTAATAAACGAGAAAGGTGAAGTTGACAGTGTTGAGTTAGATAATTCTTCTAAAGATGAAGAAATTGATAAAATTCTAGTAAAATTGATTAAAACAATGCCAAAATGGAAGCCCGCTAAAAACTCCAAAGGGGACTACATCAAACAAAAATTTGTGTTTGATATAGGTATGGATGGTTGTTAATACTCAAAACACTATATAAATGCGATTAGTTTTCCATTCAAAAAGAAGCATTTATCTAAGAATGCTAACCTTTCCAACTTTTTCGTGATTAAGACCATTAATATCTACAAAAACGACTTTCCAAACATAGGTGTCATTAGGAACCTTTTTTCCTTTATAAGTACCATTCCACCCGTCAACTGTGTTATGAGTTTCGTAGAGTAACTCTCCCCAACGGTCGAATATAAAGAAAGAGAAATCTTTGTTTGATAGTCCAAATCCTTTAGGAAAGAAGTAATCATTAACCCCATTACCATCAGGACTAAATGCATTAGGAATAAATATCCCGAATTCACCCTTAACTGTTACTGTATTACTTGTATTTGCTTTACATCCATTTGCATCAGTAACTGTTAAATAAATTAAATAATTTCCAGTATCTGCAGGAAATTCATACACGGGGTTTTGTAGAATACTAGAGTCAAACCCAGCAATATCCCATGCATAATCAAAAGTGTAAGGTGATGTAAATGATGTAGATTGATCTGTAAAACTAATAGTAGGATCAAACATAGATGCTGGATTAGGATTCATTGTAAAATCAGCTATTGGATTCTTATAAATTGTAATGAAATCTGGTTTCGTTAAATGGTTACTGCAATTCCCTACCGATGATATGGTTGTAATTGTAAGTGTCACATCATAAGCACCTGGGTGTGCAGGATAAGTAGTTGATGCAGAGTCCGCATTTGGTTCAGCATAATTAGATCCTAAACCAGTTGTTCCACCTATACTAAAATTCCAAGTTAAAGTACTATCTGTAGTTTGAGCTCCTAGTTGATTAAAAGTGAATACTTGATTATCGGTTTCACAAGCATCTATATCGTCTACGCTAAAGTTAACTGCTGGCTTAGGGCTTATAATAATTGTAGCGGTTGCTGTATCTTGACAATTACCATTGCTTACTAATGCGTAAAAAACCTGTCCGTTATTTGAAGCATAACCATTAACAGGAACAGCAGTGGTAGTTAGAGTGATGTCTGTATACCAAGTAACTGTATTTCCCATACCTCCATTAACGCCATTATTGTATGCCGTAAAATCTACATTTGCTGCACCACCTCCTGCAGCATCTTCACAGAATTGGCCTGGTATTGTATCAATTGCAATAGGTGTGCTATTAACGGAATAGGTAACATTCGTAACATTAGTACAATTACCATCATTAATTTCTACATAAAAAATTTGGCCGTTAGATACGCTTACGTTATTGGGTGTTCCAACAGCAGAAGTTAGTGCCAAGTCATTAAACCAATTATATGTAGAACCAACACCGCCATTAATCGACATGTGTAATGCAGTAAGGTCAACCCCTGAAGCTAGCCCTGAACCAGCAACATCTTCACAAAGAGGGGCAGGAGTTTGGATGTTGGCAACTGGCATCGAATTAACGGTGTAAGTAACTGTAGCTGTATCTGAACAAGTCCCGTCATCTATTAAGGCATAAAAAACCAATCCATTCGTTATTGTTAGGTTGCTAGGCGTAGCAACTGCGTTCGTAAGTGCTGCATCTGTAAACCAACTAAAAGTTGCTCCACCACCACCATTCATGGCTCCTTCTAAAGCTGTTAAATCAATATTTGCAACGGTTCCTGTGCCAAAAGCATCCTCGCACAAAGCTGCAGGAGTTTGATCTATGGCGGTAGGTAAAGGTATAATAGTAAAGTTAACAGCTATAGAATTGTTACAATTTCCAGAAACCACGTCAACAAAAAACTGATCTGATACACCAGTAACAATGGTAACATTAGTAGGGGTACCAACTAAGGATGTTAATCCTGCATCGGTATACCAAGTAAATGTTGCTGCTCCACCATAGACAGTTGTTTCTAATGAAGTTAAATTTATTCCAGCTACAGAATTGCTTCCAGCCACATCTTCACAAAATGAAAGGGCAGGGTCTGTAAGCGTAATGGTGGATGTTACATTATATGTAATAGTTGCAACATTGGTACAAGTTCCATCACTCACTTCAGCAAAGAATATTTGACCATTAGAAACAGTTACATTCGTTGGTGTTGGAATTGGTGTAAGGGTATTATCATACCATGTAACAGTATTTGTTGTTGCTCCATTTACTAATACATCAAGACTAGTTAAGTCCATTGCTGCTGCTACACCTGTTCCTAAAACATCTTCACATGTAGATGGATTTTGAGGATTAGCAACTGGTAGTGGATCAACTGTATAAGTAACTGTTGCTGTATCGCTACAAGTTCCGTTATCAATAAAGGTATAAAATACTAAACCATTAGAAACGGTAACATTATTTGGTGTTGATACTGATATTGTTAACGCGGCATCACTAAACCAAGTGAAAGTTGATCCAGCACCACCATCAATAGCTGCCTCTAAAGTAGTAAGGTCAATTCCGGTTGCTGTTCCTCCCCCAAAAACATCTTCACAGATTGCTGCAGGTGTTTGGTCGTTTGCTGTTGGCATTGAGTTTACAGTAAAAGTAATGGTTACTGTATCTTGACAATTTCCATTATCTACTTGTGCATAAAAGATCAACCCATTGGTAACAGAAACATTGGTTGAGGTAACTACTGGGTTTGTTAAATTAGCATCTGTAAACCAGTTTACAGTTAGTCCTAAACCGCCATCAATAGCTGCATCCCAACTTGTAAGGTCAATTCCAGTAACTGTTCCTGTTCCACTAATTTCTTCACACATTGCTGTTGGTGTTTGAGCAACACCAACGGGTATTGGGTGCCAAGTAACTGGTGTTCCTTGAGCTACTGATAAACATGGATCGCTATAATCAACCCCTCCTGCTAAATCATCATTACCGGCAACAGATGATATGTAATACGTTGTTCCGTAACTTAATGGAGGATTGCTAAAATTAAAATTAGGTGTTGTATTGGTTGCATAAATTGTTCCTGCAGTTCCACCACTATTATCGTGTAGAATGAAAATAAAATTGTCGTTTGCATCTAAAGTACTATCAACATTATGTGTAGTAATAGCTTGATCATTTTCACATAATACTAAAGGGGTAAGGTTCATTGTTCCTGCATCTGTAACACAGTTGCAAATATTTACACCACTTACATTGATAGGTCCACAGCCGTTGGCATCATCAATATCAAAATCATAAGCAACTCCACTGGCAATTAAATTACTAGTCCAATTATTTACTATCCAAGCACCTCCTATTCCTCCAGGCAAGTTTTCAGTTACTGTATATGGACCTCCATTTCCTCCACTAACATCAAAAGAAATGGTGTAATCTGTAAATGTTGCATTACATTTCGCTAAAATATTAACTACAATAGGAGGGGTGTTTAATGTGATATTAGCATTACCACTAACAGTTCCTGCACAATTTGTTACAGCATCTACTACAGAAATTAAGGTGTAATTTGTAGTAGCTGTTGGTGAAACATTAAATATATGTGGGTTTGTAACTCCATTTAGATTAAAATTGTTCGTTCCGTCAGAGTAAACAATATCAAATGGGCCACTTCCTGTAAAAGTAATTGTTAAGTCTGTATTTCCTCCATTACAGATTGATGCCGTTCCAGAAATGGTTGCGGTTGGTTCTTCATTCCATACAACTGGAGTACCAGCAGCTACTGATAAGCATGGGTCGTTATAATCAATCCCGCCAGCAAAATCATCATCTCCTGCAACAGCAGAAATATAATATGTTGTTCCATAACTTAATGGAGGGTTAGAGAAGTTAAAACTAGGTGTTGTATTGGTCGCATAAATTGTTCCTAGGGTTGTACCAGCATTATCGTGTAATACGAAAATAAAATTGTCTGTAGCATCTAAAACACTATCATTATTATGGGTAGCAACCGCTGCCACACTTTCACATAAACTCAATGGTGTAACAATCATGGTACCTGCATCTGTTGTACATCCACAAGATAAAGATCCAGTAATATTTACAGGTCCACATCCACTAGCATCATCGATATCAAAATCATAAGGAACTCCACTAGCAATTAAATTACTGGTCCAAGTAGTTCCAGCCCATGACCCTCCAATTCCGCCTGGTAAATTTTCTGTAACGGTATAAGGTCCTCCTGTTCCACCAGAAACATCAAATGTTACAGTATATCCAGTAGAGCCTATACATATTGCAACTATATTGCTTACAACTGGTATTGGTGTAACGGTAATTGTTACATCATCAGTTGCTGTACAACCACTAGTTGCTTCTGTTAAAGTAGCTGTATAAGTAGTTGTTGCAGTTGGACACGCATTAGGGGTTTGAATGTTAGCATTGTTTAACCCTGTTGCTGGGGTCCAAGCATAGTTGTAAACAGGATTGGTAGTATAGGTTATGTTAAGAATTCCGTTTAGTGTAATGTTGTCACTAAAGGCATCATTATCAATCGATTGTATTACTATTGAAGTAATTGGTAAAAATGGCGTTAGATCTAAAGCTACAACATTACATTGATTTGCAGATATCGTAGTTCCATTAACTATAATATTAATAGCAGACCAAGCCGTACAAAGTCCAGAAGTAGATGCATCTAAAGATATAGATGTAATTGTAGCCCCACCAGGAACGCAAGGGAAAGCTCCATTCCATGTAATGTTTGTTGTTTGATCACTTCCATTAGCTGTCTCTACCTCATTACAAACATTAGTTGGTGGGTTTAATAACGTAGCATTTAAATCTGTACAAACACCCGGACAAAAATTTGTATTAAGAGCTGTTGCATCAATTATAAGATCGTTTACCACAACCGTAATTGAGGCATTACAAGCATTTGTTCCATCAGTATATACAACATCATAGGTTGTTGTTGTTAAAGGTGTTACTGTTTGGGTCATGTTGTCTGGAGCACCAGGGATATGAGTCCAATCGTACCAATAATTACAATCTGTTGGAAATATAGTCACATTATCAATCCCCCAATGGTCATTGGTCATTGCGGAGGCTTGTGGTTGGTCCCATTGAAACATCGTATTGAGAGACCAAGCTGCAGGAGGTATCGTGAAGCAAAAACTTTGCCAATTAGAATAAGGTCCAGTGCTAGTATTAGTGCCGTCTGGAGTGAAATAAAAGATATCTATCCATGGCCCTCCGGCACCTGTAGTTGAATATTGCAAAAAGACCCCTTCGTTTAATTGATCAGGGCTTTCGCAATCAGTAAAATTTTCCCCTCCAGCAAAATCTAAATCAAAACAAATTTGACCCCCACAACTCATATCAAATCCATTGGTTGTTAAAGTTCTTGGTAGCGGAACATTACCAAACCATGCTGAAGGAGTACCATCTAAAGAAGGTCCACAAGGATCAGTAAAAAGTACAGTTACAGAAGTTGCCCATCCTGCTCCAATAGTATTTCCGTTAAAATTAGTTGATAATGCTGGTGTTGCTGACAAGCCTAAGGCAGTTAAATCGACACTTTCACCACAATCAATGGTAATAGGATCTGGAGATATGGTAACAGTACATTGAGAATGTGCGTTAAAACTAACAGCTATTAAGCTAATTGTAACTGCTAAATATTTTAAAATAGTTTTCATAGTTAGGTATTATAGATGCGTTTAAAGGATCTCTTTAGTAAGGTTTCTGAATTTAAAATCAGTTAAATGTTTTTTTGACATTCCAGGAGAAAGTTTTATAAAATTAGAAAAGATGTATCTTTCCTTATATTCTTTAGTTGTACAATCACCTTCTATTGTTTGATTTGGTTCTAAGATTATAGTCATTGTATTTTCAAGTGAATTTACTTGATGACAGTTACTACAAACATTACTTACCCATCTTTCTTCATTCCAAACAAGTTGAACTTTATTACTAGTTGTATTGGTAAATTTAAAAAGTGCCAATACCTGATTATTGATATTTGCTGTGTTACAAGGAGCATACTTATATTCAATTTTAACTCCTTCGTGAGTTAAATAATCGGTCCATGTTTTGTTAGGTTGTACTTGAGAAAATCCAGATTGGAGAATTAATAACAATAGTATCGAAGTAATAAATTTTAGTTTTTTCATTGAAATAGCTTTAATTAATACCGTAAGAGCATTGATTTAACATTATAAAATCAAATGTATAGGTTAGGATTCCAATTTATCTCACGGATATCCGTGAATTTATTTTAAAAAGATTTGTTAAAAAACTTTATCTATTAAAAAAAACATAACCTATTGTTAAATTACTAGCCTCTTATACTAAGTCGAAAAAAATAATAAAAGGTTGCTTTATAAATAATTGTAGGTCTCTGACCTACAACTAGTTGAGGGGGTTGTAAAAAGAAAATATTTAATGTTTTTAGTAAGAATTACTTCGCATCAAACAAATTAGCTTTACCAGCTATTTGTTCATATCCTTCATCAATTAACAAGGTTGAACCTTCTGCAGCAGCAACTGCCAATTCATCGCAACGTTCATTATATATATTGCCTGCATGGCCTTTAACCCATGTGAATTTCACTTTATGCTTTGGGTAAATAACTAAAAATCGTTTCCATAGATCAATGTTTTTTTTGCCTTTAAATCCTTTTTTCTGCCAACCAAAAACCCATCCTTTCTCTACAGAATCTACCACATACTTAGAGTCAGAAAAAACTTCTACTTCTGATTTGTTTTTGATTGTTTCTAAAGCAACAATAACACTTAATAACTCCATGCGATTATTAGTGGTTAATCGAAAACCTTCTGCTAATTCTTTTTTGTGCTTTCCACTCATCATTACAACACCATAGCCTCCGTTACCGGGATTCCCTTTAGCTGCACCATCGGTATAAATTGAGATTTTTGCCATTTGTTATAAGCCAATATTTGTTCTGAAAAGCTTCACTGCTATCGCCAATAAAATTACACCAAAAACTTTACGTAAAACAGCAATACCTCCTTTTCCTAATAATTTTTCAATCTTAGCAGACAATTTTAACACTCCATAAACCAACAATATATTTACTATAATTGCTACAATTATATTCTGAACAGCAAATTCTGCTCGTAAAGAAAGTAGAGCAGTCATAGTTCCTGCTCCGGCAATTAAAGGGAAGGCTATTGGAACAATAGAGGCGGTTTCTGGAGCATCATCTTTATATAAACGTATTCCTAAAATCATTTCTAAAGCCAAGAAAAATAAAATAAATGCTCCAGCAATAGCAAAAGAGCTAACATCAATACCAATTAAACCTAAAATAGATTCTCCAACAAACAGAAAGACAATCATAATTACCAATGCAACAAGACTTGCTTTTCCGGATTGGATGTGCCCAATTTTTTGTTTTAAATCTAAAATAATAGGGATTGAACCTATAATATCAATTACCGCAAATAAAACCATTGTAGCAGTAGCAATTTCTTTAATATCAAAATACATCATAACTAATTTTTTTAAATTTTTCAGCCGGCAAACGTAGGCAAATATTAAATACGGAAATTCTTTTTTTGATTTATTTTAAATAAAAATTCAAATCACACCTAAATGCCTGAAGTATAAGTGTTTATTTTTTATTTTAAAAAGAGATTTACTACTATGGTATTTGAATTCCAACGAGTAAGACATCATCTATTTGTTCATTATCTCCTTTCCAATCACTAAAAGTTTTTTCTACTATTTGTTTTTGAATTGCCATTGGTTCGCTACAGTTTGCAAGCAACAACTTTTTTAATCGCTCTCTTTTAAACTTCTTGTTTTTTTCACCACCAAACTGATCAGTGTATCCATCTGTAAACATATAAAGTTGATCTCCACTTTTAATTTTTATATGCTCCCCTGTAAACACTTTATCTTGATTAAACCCACCTCCAATAGAATTTCTATTGCCATTGTAAACGGTTAACTCATTATTCCTTATAAAATATAAAGGTCTATATGCACCAGAATAATGACAGTATCCTTTATCAAGGTTAACTGCTATTAATGCCAAATCTATTCCATCCATCGATACGTTTTCTCCTGTTGTATTATTTTGTCTTAATGATCTTTGTAATTCTTCATCTAATGTTGTTAATGCTTGTTCGCAGCTTTCAACTTTATTATCTGCAACAACTTTGTTTAACAATGTTGCACCTATCATACTCATAAAAGCACCAGGAACTCCATGTCCAGTAGAATCGGCACAAGCCATGATAAAATAATTTCCTATTTTTTCAAACCAATAAAAATCGCCACTCACCAAATCTCGTGGTTGGTAATAAATAAATCCTTCTTTAAATTCTGCATAAAATTTATCTAAAGGAGGTAAAATAGATGCCTGTATATGCTGAGCATACTTAATGCTATCCATCACATCCTTATTTCGTTCTGATAATTCTAAATGTATATTTTCTAACTCTAACTTTTGGTTTTCAACTTTTTCTTTTGCTATGGTGATATCTTTTGTTCTAGCCTTTACCGTATCTTCCAACTTCTTTTTAGAACGCAACAATCTATAAGTAGCTAATTTTATACTAAAATAAATGAGGATAATAAATGCCAAACAGTATACAGCATACGCCCATATCTCCCTGTACCATGGTGGAAGAATAACAAAAGTGAATTGATCTTCTTTGCTTATCTGATTGTAAATGTTTTTTGCTCGAACCCTAAAAATATATTCAGATTCTGGTAAATAATTATATTCTTTAGTGCTTAAATAAGTCCATTCAGACCAACCTTTATTATACCCTTCTAAATAATATTGGTATTTATTTTCTTTTTCATTTCCATAACTAGCTGCCGAAAAAGTAAATGATGTTGCATTGTTTTTAAATGAATAAGTAAACTGTTCTAAATTCAACATATTATTACTTCCATAAGAAATAATAGAATCAGAATGAAGGGTTACTTTCCTAATGTTTACGTTATAATCTTTTCTTTTAGAAATATCTTTATTGTAATCATACCTAACGAGGCCTTCTCCTCCCGAGTACCAAACTATTCCATTTTCTTCTATATAAGGAGAATTGGTATGGCTCACTTTTTCGTTAATTCTAGTAAATGGATCTTCTTTAATTTTATAGGTATTATCGCCTGTTTTTAACGCTAAAAACTGACCAATTGTTTTTTCGTAATGGTAGTGTATCCATAAGTTTCCGTTGTTGTCTTTTTGCATTCTTCTAATATTAAAATCCTCAGAAAGATTTTCTATATTAAAAGAATTATCTAGTACTAACTCATCATTTTCTCCGATAGATAATAGTCCCTTTTTAGATGTGAAAAATAATTTTTCATCAATTTTTACAATCTCCTCGCTAGATAGCTTTTCTCCATATTCAATTTTCTTAAAAGATAAAGGATAATCCTTTTCTTTATCAAACGATGAATTTTCTATTTTTATGAGGTAATCAAATGCTGTAGTTGCCCATACATTTCCGTTTTTATCTTCTTGTAATTGATGTGTTTCGGAATCATAACCTTTAAATTGATGCACCACTTTCATCTCATCATTTTTAGTTATTTCGGCTATAGCAATACCATTTTTAAGTGCCAAACAAATTCTGTTTGAATCAATTTTTGATTGCATTAAGTGAAAAACTGCATTAGAATTAAAATTTTTAATTTTATGAATTTTATCTCCTTTGATTTCATAAAACCCATGACTTCCTCCAGCTAACAAATGATTTCCAACAACGAGAAAATCCCAAAATTGTTCATCTGTATTGGCAAACTGCTTAAACTTTTGTTGTAGGTTTAATTCATTTTTATCTAAATAATAAACCCCATTTCCGGTAGCAATATAAAGTTGTCCTTTATGCCTTATTACATCTCTCACAAAACCTTTTACTCCGTTTTCTGAACTAAAATAAGTTAATGGTAAGTTTAAATCAATGTAAGAAATACCAACTGCAGTTCCCACCCATAACCCACCGTAATTATCTTTAAAAACATACTTTACATTATTGTTTTGCAACCCTCTTTTTTGGTTAATGTGCATTACCAAGTTTCCGTTTTTATCAATTACATATACTCCATTTTTAAGAGTGGCATAAACCAGCTCATCGTTTTCTGAAATGGTTCCATGATAGATCTTATTACTTTTAATTTGTTCATTAACATCATTTTTAAAAGGCTCTATTTCACCTGTTTTAATGTTGTGAATTTCTAACCCTTCCTTTCTTGTTGCTACAATAATATTATCAGTACCAAAAGGTAAAATAGAAAAGATGGTTGTATTCTGATAATGCATTCCTCCATTAACAGGAACAAATTTATCTTCTTTAAATACATGTAAGCCTCTATTTTTTAAAACCAAGTATAAATTTTCATTAACATAAAAGCCTAAATGAGCTGTAATATCATCATATTCATAAACGTAAAGTTGTTCATTGTACCATCGGTAAATTCTTTTAAAAGAAAGGAAAAATACACCTTCGTTGGTAACATAAACATTCCAAACATCTGTAAAATCTTTATACTTTTCTTCTAAGTTCTTACTTAATGAAATATAAACAGGATGATTTAAAGAATCTTTACCAAGATAGCCAAATTCACTTTTAGCCCCAACATAAACAACACCATTTTTGTCAACATCTAAAGCTCTTGCAGTTGTTTGGTTATCTACTGGTATTACTTGCCATTTAGAACCATCATATTGCAACACTCCTTCTGCTACCCCAAAGTACATTAACCCATTATTATCTTGAGTAATATCCCATATTGTTGCCGAAGAATTATACTCTTTAGGAATGTGATTTTTGATATAAGGGTTTCCTAGTTCATTTTGAGCAAAAGCACTTGAACTAATTATGATAATTATTCCCAATAAATATGTAATGAATCTAGTAATCATTGTCTTATGCTAATTTACAATTTCAAATCCTTAAATCCAGTCTATTTTTTTTATTTTTACTTCCTATTAGAATAAAATTATGGAAGAGAAATTTAATCAGCTTGATGCCAAAATTGAAGAAGCCAAGTTAGGTGGAGGAGAGAAAAGAATTGAATCACAACATGCTAAGGGAAAACTAACTGCACGAGAAAGAATTCACTTTTTATTAGATGAAGGTTCTTTTCAAGAAATGGGCATGTTGGTTACGCATCGTTCAACCAACTTTGGTTTAGATAAGACTAAATTTTTAGGAGATGGTGTTGTAACTGGTTATGGAAACATAAATGGAAGACTAGTTTATGTTTTTTCTCAAGATTTTACTGTTTTAGGAGGTTCTTTAGCTGAAGCTCATGCTGAAAAAATTTGCAAAGTAATGGATATGGCCATGAAAAATGGTGCTCCAGTTATTGGGTTAAACGATTCTGGTGGGGCAAGAATTCAAGAAGGTGTAGTAAGTTTAGGTGGTTATGCAGATATCTTTTATAAAAACACTTTAGCAAGTGGTGTTGTTCCTCAACTTTCTGCTATTATGGGGCCTTGTGCAGGTGGAGCGGTTTATTCTCCTGCTTTAACTGATTTTATTATGATGGTAGAAAACACTTCGTACATGTTTGTTACTGGGCCCAATGTGGTAAAAACGGTAACTCACGAAGAGGTAAGTGCTGAAGATTTAGGTGGAGCTTCTGCTCATTCAACAAAATCTGGTGTTACTCATTTAACTTACGGAAACGAGATAGAATGTATTAATGGCATTAAAGACATGCTTTCTTACATGCCTCAAAACTGTGAAGAAGATGCTCCTTCTGTTCCTTATGAAATGGGGGATGAAAATAGGGTAGGACTAAACACTATTATTCCAGAAAATCCTAACCAACCTTATGATATTAAAGAAGTAATTGAACAAACAGTTGATGCTGATAGCTTTTATGAAATTCATAAAGATTTTGCAGAAAATATTGTTGTTGGTTTTGCTCGTTTAGCAGGAAAATCAATTGGAATTGTTGCCAATCAACCTGCTTTTTTAGCTGGAGTTTTAGACATTAAATCATCTCAAAAAGGTGCCCGATTTGTTCGTTTTTGTGATGCTTTTAATATTCCACTTTTAGTATTAGAAGATGTTCCAGGATTCTTACCTGGCACCGATCAAGAGTGGAATGCTATTATTACTAACGGAGCCAAATTATTGTATGCATTTTGCGAAGCAACCGTTCCTAGAGTAACGGTAATTACTCGAAAAGCTTATGGTGGTGCTTATGATGTAATGAACTCTAAACACATTGGAGCAGATATGAACTTTGCTTGGCCTAGTGCAGAAATTGCTGTAATGGGAGCTAAGGGTGCTGCAGAAATTATCTTTAAAAGGGACATAAAAGAAGCGGCTAATCCAGAGGCTAAATGGAAAGAAAAAGAAGCTGAATATGCTGAGATGTTTGCTAACCCTTACAATGCTGCTGCTCGAGGTTATGTTGATGAGGTAATTAAACCATCACAAACAAGAGAAAAATTAATTTCAGCTTTTAAGATGTTAGAAAATAAAGTTGATACGTTACCTAAAAAGAAGCATGGGAATATTCCTTTGTAATCTTTGTGAACGTCATTGCGAATTTTTAAATTGCTCATTGAGCATGTTTTGCGAAAGAAAAAGCTACGAAATACTCAATTAAAAATAAAGCAATCTTATTCTTTTGAAAGAGAGATTGCTTCGTCATTCGTTCCTCATTTCTCGCAATGACGTTTATTTTGTAACTTTAGCTTATGAAAGACTTACGTTTTTGGATTAAAGTATCAAGAGCAACAATTGTCTTTGGTGTAATATTTCTTGTTGTCACTTTTTTCGATGACGGGATTAAAAATGACTATTACTACTATTTTCATCAAACTGTTCTTTCTCTTTTATTAGTAATTTTAATTGCATCAGAAACAACAAAGTACTTTTTAAAGAAAGGATAGTCATAAAACTCACTGGATTTTCGCATAGCCCATTGGGAAGGGTTGGGGATGGGCTCCTACTTTTTTCCCAACTCCTCTATAGCCAATTTAGCATCAGCCATAAAATTCTTAATTGTTTTTTTAGAATATTTTGATGCTTCAATAGGTTTGCCTATTCTCACAACAACATCTCCTGGAGTAATAGTCCTGCTTTTTGCAGGCCAAACGTTATAAGTTCCATCAATGTGAATAGGAACAATACTCACCCCTGCATCTAAAGCTAAATGAAATGCTCCTTTTTTAAACGGTCCTAAAGCTCCTGTTTTAGTTCTTGTACCTTCGGGATACATTACAACTCTTTTACCATTTTTAATTTTTACAGCTGCTTTTTTTAGACTTTCTACCGCTTTTCTTTTATTACTTCTGTCGATAAAAATATGCCCAGCAATAAACATATACCAACCAACGATTGGAACCCAAGCCAATTCTTTTTTGCCTATAAAATGAAGATTAACGGGTAAACTCCTACATAACACAATAATATCTAGATGTGAACAATGATTTGCCACAAAAATTACTGGTTTGTCCGTTGGCACATTTTCAACCCCATGAACTTTTAGTTTTATTCCAACAATTTTCATTACCAAAGAAGAAAATAACGTTCTTGCAACAAACAATGGAAACTGTCTATTTAAAGTAAAAGGGATAAATAATGGTGCAATAACCATCAAGGGTAATGTCCAAAGAAACAAGAAAAATAAACGAATTGCTGATATCATACAGAATCTTTTTCGATGCAAAGATAACAACTGGAATCACATATTTTAATATCTTTAGATTTCAAACGTAATTTTTATGAGAGCCCTACTTTTTATACCGATTTGTAATCAAAATGCCCTATAATTTCGTTACTCTCATTCTCTGGCTTTGAATCTCTATCGGCATTATACAAAAACCATTGTTGGGCGTTTTGAAAATAAATTGGTATTAGAGGGCTTTATATTTTTAATGTAACAACTGTAGAAGAAGCTAAAGCATTAACAGAAACGGATCCCGCAATTAAAGCTGGCAGTTTAACAATGGAGCTACTTCCTTGGTTTGGAACGGCTGCTCTAATGGGCGTTAATGATGAGCATAAAAGAGTAATGAAAGCACCTATTTTTTAACTATTGCTCAATTGGTTTATTGAGCTGATCTACCACTTTACTAATAAAATTGTTATATGCTAATTCTAGTTCTTTTACGCGTAATAATTTAAATGAAGCTTCTAAATCGCTTGGTTCTTCAGCCCCCTCAGCTTTTATTTTGCCAAACCCACCAATCTGTTGCTTAAATAAATTATAGATATCATAATCTAAATAGTGCCCTGCATATTTTGTTCTTTTTGAATGGTTTCCTTTTCTTGTAAACGATTCTTTTTGGATATCATACCAAGTAATAAAAATTACAAAATCAGCATTGTGTTGTTCTAATAATTTAGTGAAATCTGCTTCAGAAAATAGTTTTAAATCAACACCATTATAATGCTTTCCATTAAACTTTCCATACTTATATTTTACCATTTTTTTGTATGGTTTAAGTGCTGCAGCTTCAACAGGAACAAATTCAAAATTCTCATCATTGTATTTGCTAAAAGTGTTTAATAAAGCTTTCTCATAAGTAACAAAAACCTTGGCAACTGGCACATTATTTTTTTCGGCAATTACTTCTAAATCAAATTCTGAGACAAACTCAAAACGACTTGGAGGAATTACCAATACTCTTTTTTTATTAGAGGTTTGGGCAAAAGAAGATGTGATGATTAGCAAATAGGTTAATGTGAAGATTGTTTTTGTAACGCTATTACGTAGATTAAAATTATTGTCAGTTCGAGTGCGAAGCGTATCGAGAACAAAATGATTTTTAAAAACATAAGTATTCTTTTGGCAACTTCTCGATACATTTCTCATACTTCGAAACACTCGAAGTGACAAAAGAGAACTCCAACTCGCAATGACGAATTTTATATTTTTAGGTCTTCTCATCAAACCGCTTTAACTAAAAAATAATTTTTCTTTCCTCGTTGTAATAAGATATGTTTTCCATTGATCAGATCCTCTGAATTAATCGTTTTATCCTCTCCAACTTTCGCTTTATTTACACTAATAGAATTTTCTTTTAATGCCCTTCTTGCTTCACCACCTGATTTTAAAAAGTTGGTTTGAGCTGCTAAAATGTCTACAATGTTTATACCATTTTCAATATCAGACTTAGTTACTTCAGCCTGAGGAACACCTTCAAACACGTCTTCAAAAATGTTTGCTGGCAAACATTTTAATGCATCAACAGCTTCGGCTCCTTTTTTAAACAAAACCTCAGATGCATTTATTGCCGCATCTAAATCTGCTGCAGAGTGAACTCTTACCGTAATATCATCAGCCAATGCTTTTTGCAATACTCTTAAATGAGGAGCTTCAACATGTTCTTTTTCAAGTGATTCAATTTCCGCCTGATCTTTTAATGTAAAAATTCTAATGTAATTGGCAGCATCTTCATCAGAAGCATTAATCCAATATTGGTAGAATTTGTAAGGAGATGTTTTCGTTTTATCTAACCAAACATTTCCTCCTTCTGTTTTTCCAAATTTACTACCGTCAGCTTTTTTGATAAGAGGTGTAGTACATGCGAAAGCCTCTCCTCCACCTTTTCTTCTAATCAATTCTGTTCCAGTAACAATGTTTCCCCATTGATCGGAACCTCCTAATTGCACTTTGCAATTTTTGTTTTTATTTAACCAGTAAAAGTCATACCCTTGAACCAATTGGTAAGAAAACTCAGTAAAAGACATGCCTGTTTCTATTCTAGATTTTACAGAATCTTTAGCCAACATATAATTAATTGGAAGGTGTTTTCCTACATCACGAATAAAGTCTAAAAAGTTAAACTCCTTAAACCAATCGTAATTGTTTACCATTTCGGCAGCGTTTTCACCACAATCGAAATCTAAAAATTGCTCCAATTGTTTTTGAATACATGCTACATTATGGTTTAATGTTTCTTCATCTAACAAGTTCCGTTCGGCAGATTTACCTGAAGGATCTCCCACCATACCAGTTGCACCACCTACCAATGCATATGGTTTATGTCCAGCATTTTGTAAATGAACCAGTATCATAATTTGAACCAAACTACCTATGTGTAACGAATCTCCTGTTGGATCAAAACCTATATAAGCCGAAGTTAATTCCTTAGCAAATTGTTCTTCTGTTCCCGGCATCATATCGTGTATCATGCCTCTCCAACGGATTTCTTCTATAAAGTTCATTCTGTAATAATTTTATGTTGCGAAGTTAGTAATAATGTAAGAGTTATCGACTAAAGAGATTAATTCGTATATTCGTTTATCGATGAAAATTAACTACCTATGAAATTTTTTAAACGTCTTTTTGTTTTTAT
>NVUQ01000068.1 GCA_002401955.1 Flavobacteriales bacterium
AATTCAATTAATTGAAAATCAAAAATATACACAAAATATAATAAATAGTTCGTTAGATATTATTTGTACTTCTGATAAAAAAGGAAATATTATAGAATTTAATTCTGCTGCTGAAAAGACTTTTGGTTATAGTTATAAAGAAACAAAAAATAAGAATGTAGAATTAATTTATGCTTCTAAAAAAGAATATAAAACTGTAAACAAAAAATTAAAAGAAGATGGTTCTTTTATAGGAGAAATAAAAAATATAAGAAAAAATGGAGAACTATTTACTTCTTTTCTAACAGCTTCTGTATTGTATAATGAAAAGGGAGAAGAAATTGGAACAATGGGAGTTTCAAGAGATATTACAAAATTAAAAGAAGCTAAAAAACAAATTATAGAAAGCGAAGAAAAGTATAGAGATTTATTTGAAAATGCAATTGACTTAATTCAAAGTGTAGACATGGAGGGTAATATTCTTTATGTAAATGAAGCATGGAAAAAAGCAACAGGATTTTCAGAAAAAGAAATAAAAACAAAAAACATTTTTGAAATAATACATCCTGATTCTTTAGAAAAAAGTAAAGCTATTTTTGAAGAAATTAGAGAAAGTAAAGAAGGAAGTATAAGAAAAATATCGCTTGATCTAAAAACAAAAAAAGGGAAGAAAATAATAGTAGAAGGAAATGTTAGTTTGAAATTTAAAGATGGTATACCAGAATCTACAAGATCAATATTAAGAGATATAACAGATGAATTTTGGGATAAATCGTTACAAAACCTTTATAATAATGTTGCAAAAATTGTAACAGAAAAAGCAAATGCTTTAGATATTTATGAAGGAGTAAGACAAGAATTAGGAAAAATTATAAACACAGATGTTTTTGCTATTTCTTACCTTTTAGAAAACAAAGCCTTGTATTTTCCTTATGATTATGATACTACAAGAAAAGTTTTTATTACTACTAGAACCCGCGAAAAAAGAAAGGGGCTTAACGAATATTTTATAAAACTTGGAAAATCAAAAATTTTATATAATGAAGATTTTATAAAATTAATTAAGGAAGGGAGTATTGAAACGTTTGGAAGAGAATTTGCCGTTTTTATAGGGGTTCCTTTAAAAATTAAAAATAAAGTAATAGGAATTGTTTCAGTTCAGTCTTTTGAAGATAGAAATATTTTAGATGAAAAATCACAGCAAGCATTAGAATTTATTTCGGGAGCCTTAGCTTTAGTTGTTCAGAGAAAACAAAACGAAAATTTAATATCAAAGCAATCGAAAAGATTAAATTCTATTATAGAAAATAGTACACACCTTTTTTGGACTTATGATAAAAATAAAGGAGTTACATCTAGTAATAAAAACTTTGTTAAATATATAAAAACTGCTTACAATAAAAAGGTTGATTTTAATAAGAATATTACAGAAAAAAAAAGATACTCACAAGGTGAAAATAAAAAGTTTTGGGATAAAAAATATGAAGAAGCTTTTGATGGAAAACAACAATATTTTGTTTCTAGAAGAAAAACTATAAAAGGAGAAGAGGTTATTAAAGAGGTTTTTTTAAATCCTATTTATAGTAATGAAGGAAAAATAGTAGAAATATCAGGAATAGCTCACGACATTACTATAAAAACACATTCTAGAGAAAAACTGAAAGAATCTTTAAAAGAAAAAGAAGTTTTATTAAAAGAAGTGCATCATAGAGTTAAAAATAATCTCCAGGTTATATCGAGCATTCTTAATCTACAAACATCTTATGTTAAAGACAAAAAAACATTAGATATTTTAAGGGAAAGTCAAAATAGAATAAAGACAATGTCTTTTATTCATGAAAGCTTATATCAATCAACAGACTTCTCAAATATAGATTTTTCACAATATATTGTGAGTTTATCTAAAAATTTAGTACATTCATACGGTATTTATGATGAATTAGTCGAGTTAAACCTTTTGATTGAAACGGTCTCATTGAACCTAGACCTTTCTATTCCTTGTGGTTTAATTATAAATGAGTTGGTTTCAAACGCTCTTAAATATGCCTTTTCTGAAAATAAGAAAGGAGAAATTAAGATTGAATTGTTTGAAAAAAAAGGCAATGTAAATCTAATAGTACAAGATAATGGCTTAGGTTTGCCAAAAGAAATAAATTATAAAGAGACAGCCTCTTTAGGCTTACAATTAGTAATGACTCTTGTAGAACAAATAGATGGAGTAATAACCTTGGACAACACAAAAGGAGCGAAGTACACAATTATATTTAAAAAAGAACAATAATGTCAAAAAAGAATATATTAGTTGTTGAAGATGAAGCAATTGTTTCAAAAGATATACAACAAAGCTTAAAAAAATTAGGATATAATATTGTTGGTTCTGCTGCAACAGGAGAAAAAGCGGTAGAACTTGCAAAAGAAACTAAACCAGATTTAGTTTTAATGGATATTATGCTTAAAGGAGAAATGAGCGGAATTGATGCCGCAGAAAAAATAAGAGAAACATTAAATGTTCCTGTTATTTATTTAACAGCTTATGCTGACGAAAACACACTCGCAAAAGCAAAAGTTACAGAGCCGTATGGTTACATTATTAAGCCTTTTAAGGAGGTTGATTTACATACCTCTATAGAAATGGCACTTTATAAATTTTCTAAAGAAAGAGAAGTTATTAAGGAAAGAGATTTTCTGTATTCTTTAGTTGAGCACCAAGATTCTGAAGGTGTTATTTTTGTTAAGTCAAACTCAAGATTGGTTAAAGTAAAAACAAACGACATTTTGTTTGTAGAGGCTTTAAAAGACTATGTTGTTGTTAATGTTGGAGATGTAAGGTATACGATTCACTCAACAATGAAAGAAATACAAAAGAAATTACCCGCTAAAGAATTTCAAAGAATACACCGATCTTACATTGTTCGTTTAGATAAAATAATGGCAATTGAACAACCAAACATTGTTATTGAGGGAGGTAAAAAATTACTTCCGATAGGCGGATCTTACAAAGAAGAACTTTTTAGCAGAATTAATTTAGTCTAAACTCTGTTGATGTAATAACTGTTTGCTTGAGATAAAGAAGTAAGCACCAAATCATTTACGCACAGGTTTTTAGGAAGTGTTGTTACGTAATAAATGACGGAAGCAACATCTTTTGCCGACATAGGCTCATAACCATTGTAAATAGTTTTAGCCTTTTCAACATCACCATGTAGTCTTACCTCTGAAAACTCTGTTTCAGCGGCTCCCGGACATATCTGAGTTACTTTTATTCCGTGCTGTAATAAATCAATACGCATAGATTTAGAAAGAGCATCAACCGCATGTTTTGTAGCACAATAAACGTTGCCATTTTCGTAGGCCTCTTTTCCTGCAGTAGAACCAATGTTAATAATATGACCCCTTTGTTGTTTAATCATTAAAGGCATTATTGCTTTAGAAACATAAAGCAAACCCTTTATGTTGGTGTCTATCATTTTTTCCCAATCATCAAGAAGTCCGTTTTGAATTTTGTTTAAACCACTAGCCAAGCCAGCATTGTTAATCAAAACATCAATTTTTTTATTAGGCAAGCTATTTATTGCCCTAACAACTGCGTTATTATCTCTTACATCAAAACATAGAGAAATTACATCAACACCATGTTTTGATTTTAGTTCTGTAGCCAGGGCGTTAAGTCTTTCTTTTCTTCTTCCAGTTATAATTAAATTATGATTGTTTTCTGCAAATAATTCTGCCGAAGCTTTTCCAAAACCAGAAGTTGCTCCAGTAATAAATATTGTTTTAGACACTATTTAATTTCTTTTAAAGCGTTGTTAATTAATGTTTTTAAATGAGAACGATGGGCTTTAGTAGAGATATTTCCAGTAGAACTACTTGCTGTTTTTTGAATTTGTTTTAAATTGTAAACAGCCATAGACTGAGCTGCAGAAACATACCTTTTGCTTTTAGGACCACTTACCATTGCTATTAATTTTTTAGTGTACTCTACCTGAATGTTTTGCCTAAAAGAGTTTACATTTCCAGTAGCATCTGCTTTAAAAATCGCATTGTTTAGATCGGTCATCATAGTAGAAAGTGTATATTCATTTCCGTATAATTCAGAATCAACAATTCTTTGCGTTGTGTTTGGGTGAAGAACATGTGCCAGTACGTTTTTTTGATAAGTTAACACTTGTCGGTGAATTTTTGGATCTTCTGGTCCCCCAAAGAAATTGTAACCTCTTCGTTGTAGTGCTAAATAATTGTATAAGTCATTTGGAACATCAAAAGCGTTGGGAGCAAAAACATGTTTAGAAAGGGTTTCCATAGCTCTTTTTTGGTCTTCTAAACTAACAGGCGTATAAGGTTTAGTTTCTCCCTTTTGACCAACCATTGCTCTATCAACATAAACTCCGCCAATAAAACGAGAAACAACACCCGCGGCAGTTCCTCTTTGTCTACTTAAAATGTAGTAAACCCTTCTTAGTTCTTGGTAAGACTCTCCTTTTTTAGAGAACTTAGTTTTAACACTTTTCATCATGTTATCAACCAGCTCAAAAATGTTGTTAGAATAAGTAATTTGATCATTAGACAAATCACCAACCATAACCCTTGGATCAATTGCTTTACCAGGAGAACGCATATCATCTGCATCATTACCAAAAATAAGCTCCGGCTCTGTTGATCTATTTAATAGATTGCTTTTTTCATTGTCTGATTTAAAAGGGGTGTATCCAAATTGAATTGCCCAAACGTCATAAGGACCAACAGCAACATCTACATATTGACCTTGCTTGCTTCTGTCTTTGGTTAAGTTAATTGCTGCATAATCCATTACAGACCCCGTAAGACACTTTCCTTTAATAAAAGCAGCATCAGCTAATTGATCTGGAGAAAACAGCTGGCTTGCTTTCATGTTGTGGTTTAAGCCTAATGTATGACCAACCTCATGCATAATTAATGCAATCATAGATTGTTCTCTCATTTTTTCTAACTCAATATTTGAAGCACCTCCTGCAGCTATAACAGCAGAGGCAAACAAGCGATTTTCATGCACAACATGCCCCATAGAACAGGTCGTTTTACTCATATCTTTTTCAAACAATGGTGTTTCAAACTCTTTAGAGCTAGCGGCTAAATCAAAAATTTTGTCATACATTACTCTATTGGTAAAGTGAACAAACTCTAACATAATATCAGCACCTAAAATTTGACCAGTTTTTGGGTTAACAAAGCTTGGTCCATAACCTCCAAAAGGAACTCGCGGAGAAGATGTCCACCTTAACACGTTGTACCTGATATCTCCAGCATCCCAATCAGCATCATCTGGCTGTAGCTTTACTTCCATTGCATTTTTAAAACCAGCTTTTTCAAAAGCAACATTCCATTGTTTAACAGCATTTCTAATGGTTTCTCTCCATTCTTTTGGTGTTGAATTTTCCATCCACCAAGTAATAGGCTCAACAGGCTCAGAAAGGGCAGCGCTAGGATCTTTTTTCTTTAAATTCCAACGGTGTACTAAATCACGATAAGGAACAGAGCTTGTTGTGGTCATGTCTGTTACTTGAGAAGTAAAATAACCAACACGAGGGTCATCAAACAAAACCTCATAATCGTTTTCTGGCATTTTTATTAAACTGTGATACACTTTTATACTAACGTTTCTTGCATCAGAAACAGCTCTCGACCCCCCATTTAAAGCAGAACCTTTAGAGTAAACATATTCAATAGCCAAATCTGTGTTTTCGGGGTAGTTTCTGATGGCGTTAATTTTTGTTTTATCCTTGTTTAACGCCCCTAAAGAAAATGCCGTTGGAGATTGTTTGGGGTATTTGGGAGGTTTAATTTGAGAAAAAGTCTCTTTTAAAAAAAGATTGTCAGCGTTGATTAGGTATAGTCCTTTTTCATCATCAACCCCTTCAATTTTTAAACTCGCCATTATTCCTTCACTCATATTGGCAGAGGCAGATTTAGAGAGTGCACTATTTGGATCGAAATAAGAACTAGTGTTTTGAGTAACAAACTCAATTTTGTTAAAATATTTTTCAATTTTAAAAACCTTAGAATCTCTGTAAGCCCCCCTAAAGCTTCCCGCCTCTAAAACACCATCAGCAATTTGACTAAAATAAATGTATTCTTTTCCTATTTGGTCTTTGCTTATAATCATTTTAATAGACCCTGTTGTGGTGTCTTGGTAAAGCGTAAACAGACCCTCAATTTTCTTACATTTTTTAGTTACTTCACTAATTTTTTTTGGAGAATCTTTGTCCTTTTTTGGTGTTTCTGTTCCTGTTTTTTTGTTTCTCTTTTTTTTCTTTTGGGCAGAAGCCGGGTTAACGCTTAAAAAAAGGACAGAAGCAAGTGCAATACTTGCTATTTTAAATGAATTTAGGTTTTTCATAACGAGAAATGTATGGTTGTTAAAAATTTTCAACTATAAATGTAAATATTAATTTCTAAATAAAAAGAAATTTAGGAGAAACAACAGGGATCAAGACAAAAAGTTGGGGAGTAATCTTTAAAAAGTGTGAACTTTGTACTTAAAAAAAGATTATGGATAGTGCCTC
>NVUQ01000005.1 GCA_002401955.1 Flavobacteriales bacterium
AAAAACAAACTATCTGTAAATCAAATTTTAAGTATTACACATAACAAGTATTTTTTAGAAGCTTATAACGGGTGTTTTGATTCATAATTGGTATTATACTTGAGATTAAGATGCTTAAAAATAATGTTATTGTTGTTTTCATGACTTAAAATTTAGTTTAATTAGTTTAAAATATGATGGAACAAATCTCCTAAGAAAAAAGTGCTTATTTTCCACCTAAATGGCTGGTTATAAATAACTATACAATTGTATAATCCTGTAATACAATAAGTTAAAATGGCTATCAAACGCAACTTAAACCAAGTACGTGATAGCCATTTAATCATCTTTTAAGCCCAGTCATTTAAAACTTAAAAGAATCTTTTTATTAAAAATAATACAAATACACGTTTGGAAAAGGACTTAGATCAATAACAATGGCTACTAATTTTTTATTAAAAGATAAGTTAGGGTTTTTTAAGTGAAATGTGTGAAATACTTTATCTATTATCAGTTTCATCTTTTTTATTTTATTACTATTTGGTTTAATATCTCCTGAATTTATTTGAAGATGAACAGGGTGAGTGTTACTGTTTTTCATGTTTTTTTGTTATACTTTTTGTTTTATCCTTCTTGTAAGTTTTTAATACTTTTGAGAATAAAAAAATAGATGTTAATATGTTTGCGAAAGTATTTTTATTTACTTTAAAAGCATGTAATTAGTGTAATACAAAATCTTACATAAATAAAAAAAGGGATTACAAAATATTACATAGAGTACATGACTCCCTGTTCTGCCAACGAGCTATAAGCTTGAGCTGAATTATTTACTTGTTTGCCTAATTCAACATAAATTCGAGCATTTACTGTGTCATTTTTTTTTTATTATATTTTATAGAGTAATTCAGTTTAGTTTTGGCAAACTGAATTTGAAGAAAAAGAAAGTAATGGTATTAGAATTATCCAGTTTTTCATTTTTAACCTAGGCTTATCAACCAAATATAACCAAAAAAGGCTATCTTTTCAGATAGCCCTTTTTTGGTTTCTGGTTATTCTAATAAAAAGTTTGATTATCTCTAACCATTCTTCTTAGCAACACACTCGGACGATATCTGTCATCACCATATTCTGCATGTAAAAACTCTAACCTTAAGAGTACTTCTTCTAAACCAATTGCGTCAGCCCATTTTAATAGGCCTGCAGGATAATTAACACCTTTAGTCATTGCTAAATCAATATCTTCTTTAGTTGCAATGTTTAAAAATAACGCATCAGCAGCTTCATTAATTAACATAACCACTATTCTGTTTACGATTTCTTTACCTAACTCTTCATTTTTATTTGGTTCAGGTTTTACTGCACCTTCAGAGTAATCATAATAACCCCTTCCGGTTTTTCTTCCGAACCAACCGGCTTCAGAATGTCTTTTTTGAGTAAAAGATGGTCTGTATCTTGGGTCGCAATAAAAAGCTGCAAAAACAGTTTCTGTTACGGTATAATTGATATCATTTCCAATGTAATCCATTAAGGTAAATGGTCCCATTCTAAACTCTCCCAATTCAGTCATTGCCCAATCGATAGTTGCAAAATCTGCAATTCCTTCCTCATAAATTTTAAGTGCCTCACCATAAAACGGACGAGCAACTCTGTTTACAATAAACCCTGGAGTATCTTTCGTTAAAACAGTTACCTTTTTCCAATCGTCAATTAATTGACGAGAAGCATTTTTTGTGTTTTCAGAAGTTTGTACTGCAGGAATAATCTCTACCAACGGCATTAACGGAGCTGGATTAAAAAAGTGAATACCTATTACTCGCTCTGATTTTTTACAAGCTGATGCAATTGATGCAATAGACAACGAAGAAGTGTTACTTGCTAAAACACAGTCATCAGAAACAATACTTTCTAATTGAGTAAATACTTTTTGTTTAATGTCTAAATTTTCAATAATTGCTTCAATTACAATTCCGCAATTAGCAAAATCATTGATGTTATTAGAGAATTTTATTCTTCCAATTATTGCATTAGAAGTTGCTTCATTAATTCGTTCTTTCTCAACTAGTCGAGCTAATATCTTTTTAAGACTTGCCTCAGCTTTTGATAAAGCCTCTTCGTTCAAATCTACCAATATCACTTTATGTTCTTGCGTTGCTGCAATTTGTGCAATTCCAGCACCCATTGAACCTGCTCCTAAAACCCCTATAATATGGTTCTTAGTTAATTGTTGTTTGTTGTTTGTACTCACTTATTTCGTTTTATAATAATTAATAAATCCATTCAACAATTTCTTGCAAACAGTAATTTGGTTTAAAATATTAGTCAATTCTTCTTGTTTGATATATTCTAAATCTAATGAGATATGAATTTGAGTTTCCAACTCATATAATGATCCTCTTGAAATATAAAAGAACTGTATAGAGTCTTTTGAATGATTTCTACCACAACCTTCTGCTATATTAGATGGGACAGAAATAGCACACCTTTGCATTTGAGAAGTTAAACCATAATTTTCATTATCCGGAAATTTACGTGTTAGCCTATAAATATCTGAGACCAACGCTTTAGCATCCTTCCAAACATTTAATGATGTATAATCTTTATAATCCATCTAACAACAAGTAACCATTCTATAGTAATTTATAATCCATTTAACAACTAAATTCTAACAACAAGTAACCATTCTATAGCAATTCATAATCCATCTAACAACTAAATTCTAACAACAAGTAACCATTCTATAGCAATTCATAATCCATCTAACAACTAAATTCTAACAACAAGTAACTATGTTACTCCCCTTTAAATTCTGGTTTTCTTTTTTCTAAGAAAGCATTTACACCCTCTTGGTAATCATAAGTCTGTCCAGCTTCTGTTTGTATTTCATTTTCTAATGCTAATTGTTGGGTAAGTGTGTTGTTAAAAGATTCGTTTAATAATCTTTTAGTCAACCCAATACCTTTTGTTGGCATCTTTGCCAGTTTTTGAGCAATTCCTAAAGCAATTTCTTGTAATTCTTCATCCGCAACAGCTTTATAAATCATTCCCATTTGAACAGCTTCTTCAGCCATTACTTTATCGCCTAAAAACATTAAAGCAGCAGATTTTTGCATACCAATTAAACGCGGTAAATAATACGTTCCTCCACTATCTGGTATCAACCCTATTTTACTGAATGCTTGAATAAAAGCTACTGAATTTCCTGCTATAGTAATATCACAAGCCAAAGCTAAATTAGCCCCAGCTCCAGCTGCAACCCCATTTACACCACAAATAATTGGTTTTTCAATTGTTCTTAAACGTTCAATTATTGGATTGTAATGTTCTTCAACAATTTTATCTAATTGAGTTTGCTCAGGGTCAATTGCTTCAGCTAAATCTTGTCCCGCACAAAATGCTTTTCCCGTTCCAGTGATATATATAGCTCTAACTTCTTTGTTTGATTCACACTCATCTAATCGAGCTTGTAAATCAAATGCCATTTGTCTTACAAAACTGTTGAATTTATCTGGTCGGTTTAGCGTAATAATTCCTACTCCGTTCTCTATTTTAAAATCTATCATTTTAGTGTGTGGTTTTTAGTGTATGGTTTATGGGATAAGTTTTTTAAAACACTAAACACCATAAACTAAACACTATTTTACATTCTATTAATTTTCCATTTAGAAATGGTTTTTTCTGGTTCCGCAACAACTTTATTCGCTGCACCTTCTTCATATAGTCTTGCGGAAAAAAGAGCTGCAATCTTCTCTCCTTTAAGGTCAGAATTTTGTAATTTTTCAGGGCTAAAGTGATCTTTAACAAAATGCGTATCAAAATTTCCACTAACAAAAGCTTCATGTTGTATTGTAAACTTACAGAACGAAAGCGTTGTTTCTAGTCCACTAATCTGATAATCATCAATTGCTCTAATCATTCTTTCTCTTGCCTCTTCTCTATCTTTTCCATGAGTAATTAATTTAGAAATCATCGGATCATAATAAATTGGAATATCCATTCCTTCCTCAAATCCATCATCAACTCTTATTCCCATTCCCTCTGGTCTAACATAAGTATTTAACCTACCAATATCTGGCAAGAAATTATTCATGGGATCTTCAGCATAAACCCTAACCTCAAATGAATGCCCGTTAATTTGAACATCATCTTGAGTGAAACTTAATTTTTCTCCTCTAGCAATATTAATTTGCTCTTTTACCAAATCAATTCCAGTAATCATTTCTGTAACTGGGTGTTCAACTTGTAAACGAGTGTTCATCTCTAAGAAATAAAAATCTTTATTATTTTCTAATAAAAATTCTACTGTTCCAGCTCCAACATAATCACAAGAACGTGCAACATCAACAGCACATTTCCCCATTGCTTCTCTTAGTTCTGGAGTTAAAACTGCCGAAGGAGCTTCTTCAATTACTTTTTGATGTCTCCTTTGAATAGAACATTCGCGCTCAAATAAATAAACAATATTTCCGTGAGTATCTGCAATTATTTGTATTTCAATATGTCGAGGAGAGCCTACATATTTTTCAATAAAAACAGCTCCATTTCCAAAAGAAGAAACAGCTTCGCTTACCGCTCTATCCATTTGCTCTTCAAACTCATCCGCATTTTCTACCACACGCATTCCTTTACCACCACCACCTGCAGCAGCTTTAATTAAAATTGGAAACCCAATACCTTTAGCAATTTCTTTAGCTGCGGCAATATCTTTTATGGCTTCATCTGTTCCAGGAACCATAGGGATATTGTAACTCTTTACGGTGTCCTTAGCTTTTAACTTATCTCCCATCAGCTCCATTGCTTCTGGCGATGGACCAATAAAAGTAATTCCAGCTTGAGTAATTTTTCTTGTAGCATCTGCATTTTCAGATAAAAACCCATATCCTGGATGTAATCCATCTACATTTAAATCTTTACAAATTTGAATAATTTTATCTACTTGTAAATAAGATTCACTTGATGGGGGTGGTCCAACACAAATAGCTTCATCAGCATATTTTACAAATGGTGCATTTCTATCTGCTTCAGAAAAAATTGCAACCGTTTTTACTCCCATTTCTCTTGCTGTACGCATAATACGCAAAGCAATTTCTCCTCTATTGGCAATAAGTATTTTATCCATAAAAAATCTAATATAAATTGAAGGTTTAAAAGTAATAAATGTGTTTTGATTATTCGGTTTGGTTTCTGATAATTACGTGTTTGAAAAAAATGAGAGAGAAATGACGAATTTTTGTCTACTTTTGGGCTTTAATGAAGTTTGCTTATCCAGAGTTCCTCTACGCATTATTCGCAATAGCGATTCCAATCATAATTCACTTATTTAATTTTAGGAAGTTTAAGAAGATTTATTTTTCTAATGTTGAGTTTTTAAAGGAGGTTCAGCAAGAAACTCAAGCAAAATCAAAACTAAAACACCTGTTAATTTTATTGAGTAGAATTTTAGCTATTGCATTTTTAGTGTTTGCTTTTGCTCAGCCTTTTGTTCCTTCATCAAAAAATGATGCTGCTAACCAAAATAATGTTGTTGGGATTTATATTGATAATTCTTTTAGTATGGAAAGTACTGGAGAGAATGGTTCTTTATTAAATGAGGCTAAAATTAAAGCTATAGAACTTGTTAAATCTTACCGAGCTACCGATAAATTTATTTTAACAACCAATAATTTTAGCATTGGAGATCAACGATTACTAAGTAATGAAGAGGCTATAGATAGGATAGAAGAAGTTGTTATTTCATCTAACAGTCGAAATATTTCTACTATTTACTCTAGAAATAGAGATGCGATAAATTCTTCTGACATTAATAACAAATCATTTTATCTGTTATCAGATTTCCAAAAATCTACTGCTGATTTTTTATCAATTAAAGCAGATACCCTTATTAACAGCTTCATTATCCCAATAAAAGCAACTGAAATAAGTAATTTGTATATTGATAGTTGTTGGTTTAATTCTCCAACTCATTTGCTCCATCAAAATGAAACACTAAACATTAGAATAAAAAATAACTCTAAAAATGACCTTGAAAACATTCCGGTAAAGCTTTACATTAATAACCAAAATATTGTTCCTGCAAGTTTTTCTGTAAAGGCAAATAATGAAACAATTATCACATTAAACTACCGAAACAAAACAAATGGTATTCAACAAGGAAGGGTTGAATTACGAGACAGTCCAATAATAACGGATGATATTTTCTACTTTTCTTACAGTATTTCTGATAATATTAACATTCTTGGAATAGGAAACAACGAAGATGAGACTTCATTAAGTTCTATTTACGCTACTGATAGTGTATTTAATTATTCAAATTATAATGTAACTCAATTGGATTACTCATTAATCAAAAAAAGCAACTTAGTGGTTATTTATAATTTAGAAAAAGTTAATTCTGGTTTATCTAATGCTTTAAAAGGTTTTGTGGATAATGGGGGAAGTCTTGTAGTTTTTCCATCTAATAAGATTGATTTTGATAGCTATAGAGAGTTTTTAAGCTTATTAAATGTTAATTACTATACAACATTAGATACGTTAAAAAATAAAGTGAGAGACATTAATTTAAAACATCCAGTGTTTAGTAATGTGTTTGATGGAAAACCAAAAGGCAACCTTAATTTACCAATTGTTTCTGCTCATTATTTAATTTCGAAAAATACTACAGCCTTTAAAAACACGATTTTAGCATTAAAAGATGCCAGCCCATTTTTAACTGAATATAAAGTAGAAAAAGGGAGTGTTTACCTCAGTACCGTAAGTTTAGATAATGAAAGTAGCAACTTTACCAATCACGCATTATTTGTTCCTACGTTGTACAATATTGCTTTGCTTAGTCAAAAAAACTATCCTTTATTTCATATAATCGGTAATAACTCTACTGTTAATGTAAGCAGAGGCGAAAAAGAAAATGTTTATCACATTAAAAATAAAAGCCTAGATATTATTCCGAGAGTGAGGAATGCAAACAATAGCACTACAGTGTTTGTTGATACAGGAGTTGAAAAGGCAGATAATTATGTTTTAGACAATAATCAAACTAAAATAGGATTGGCATACAATTACAATCGTTCTGAATCAGAATTGAGTTACATCTCTTCTGTAGAAATGGATGAAATTATTAAATCGAGTAACATTAATGCTCAATATATTGATTTAACAAACGGAACCATTCAATCTGCTTTGAGTGATTTAAACATTGGAAAAAAATATTGGAAATATTGTATTATTTTAGCTTTGCTTTTTTTGGCAGTTGAAATAGTTTTAATAAAAATCTTCAAATGAACGCTTTAATTAAATCTGCAAAAATAATTGACAGCAACTCTAAGTTTAACGGGAAAACTGTTGACATTCTTATCGAAAAAGGTATTATTTCTAAGATTGGATCGAACCTAAAAAACCTAAACAACATCAAAGAAATCAGTTTTAATGATTTAAACGTTTCTGCTGGTTGGTTTGATATGCGAACAAATTTTTGTGACCCAGGACATGAATACAAAGAAGATTTGAATTCAGGGTTAAAAGCTGCTGCAAAAGGAGGGTTTACAGGGGTAATGGTAATGCCAGATAGCAACCCTTCAACAAGTACAAAAGGAGGTATAGAATACCTGATTAACAAAACCAAAGGGAATATTGTTGATGCTTTACCTGCGGGGAGTTTGTCGCACAATTGTGAAGGAAAAGAAATAGCAGAAATGTACGACATGCATACTGCAGGAGCAATAGCTTTTACAGATAACAAAAAAAGTGTTTCTAAATCGAGTTTACTAAATCGAGCACTGCTTTATAGCCAATCGTTTAGCGGATTAATTATAAACTTCCCTAATGATAAAGAGCTAAGCAATAGTGGGCAAATAAATGAAGGGGTTGTTAGTACTGAATTGGGTTTAAAAGGTATTCCTGCACTTGCCGAAGAGCTAATGGTTTCTAGAGATATATTTTTAGCAGAATATTGCAACTCAAAAATTCACTTGTCAAATATCACTACAAGAAAATCGGTTCAACTGATTAAGGAAGCTAAGAAAAAAGGATTAAATATTACTGCAGATGTCAATTCATACCATTTATTACTAGATGAGACTGAATTATTGCACTTCGATAATCATTACAAAGTAAATCCTCCACTTAGAACTAAAGAGGATATTAAAGCACTAATTACAGGATTAAAAGATGGAACAATAGATGTGATCTGTTCTGATCACACCCCAGAGGATATAGAGAACAAACAATGTGAGTTTGATCATGCTGCTTTTGGAATGATTAACCTTCAAACTTCTTTTTCGGTTGCAAATACAGCTATCAATGGAAAACTAGATTTAACTGAAGCCATCTCAAAAATAACAAGTTCTCCCAGAAAGATATTAGGTTTAGAAAATGTAGGAATTAAGGAAGGGGAAAAAGCCAACTTAACGCTTTTTAGTCCAACCGAAAAGTGGAGTTTACAAAAAGAAGACATTGTTTCTAAATCTAAAAACACACCTCTTATTGGAAGAGAGTTAACAGGTAAAGTTTATGGTGTGGTGAATAATAACTTGATAAACCTTGAGAACGAAATAATAGAGAAATAAAAAGGTTTAAGTATAACTTAAACCTTTTTATTGTTTTTTCATAACTTATGATTCTGTTAACGTACAAGTCTTCACATCTGATGTAGAGTTACCCCCAAAGCTAGTGGAGTTACTATATTCATTGCCACTACACAATTCTTCTGCATCTTCTTCCTTTTGATCTGTGTATGTATAACTTGAAGATTCAGTATTAAAAACTGAACCATCTATAGAGTAAACAGCGTCACACGCACACATGTAATCACTTTTTTTACTACATGATGTAATCACTATTATACCACCAAAAACAATCATTAACATTAATTTTCTCATAATTATATTTATTTTTAAATTGAAAAACAAATATATATATAAATGTAACATATTAAAACTTTATTTTTTTCAAAATAAAATGTAGAAAAAAGCAATACTGATTATGTTTTCTTGTCTCTTTAATAAGGGGTGATAATCCACTCGATAACAGTTGAATTTTATGATATGATTCTTAATAATCATTCAATCTCCTCTTTTACGAAAGATTTTTTTACGCTTTTTTTTATGTGCCATAAACTCATACGGTCGAATTATGGCTCGTATTCCTTTTTCGGAAGTAAAATAACCCCTTATCCAATTATAAGTTGCTATCATTTTATTTCGATATCCTACCAATGATTTAAGGTGCACAAACATCCAGATTATCCAAGCAATAAAACCGCTTAACCGCACTTTGCCGACTTCAACCACAGCTTTATCTTTACCAATAGTTGCCATTGCTCCTTTATCATTATAAACAAAAGGAGTTAATTCTTTTTGTTTAGTTATTGCTGCAATATTTTTCGCTAACAATTCACCCTGTTGCATTGCTGCAGGTGCGACCATTGGGTGGCCTCTCGGAAAATCTTCGGATATCATACAGGCAATATCTCCAATTGCAAAAATATCTTCATATCCTTTAATTCTATTAAATTCATCCACCAAAATTCTATTTGATTTATCAATGACTTCAGAATTAAGACCGTTAACAGGATTTCCTTGAACTCCAGCTGTCCACATTAAGGTGCGAGCAATAATATCTTTTGCTGTATTTACCTGAACATAATCCCCTTGTATATCTAGTACCCTTGTGTTTAGAACAACGGTTACACCTAAATCTTCCAAATATTTTTTAGCTTTCGCTGAAGATTTATCAGAAAGCATTGGCAACACTCTGTCTCTAGAATGAACCAAATAAATGTTCATACTATTGATGTCCAATTCAGGAAAATCTTTGGGAAGAACAAATTTCTTCAATTCACCTAAAGCTCCTGCTAGCTCAACACCTGTTGGACCACCACCGGCAACAACGTAATTTAAGTAACCCTGTAATTTTCTCTTATTATTTAATGAAACTGCCTTTTCAAAATTCTGAAGAATGAGGTATTTTAAATCTAAGGCTTCTGTAATGCTTTTCATCGGCATTGCGCTTACACTTAATCCTTCGTTATTAAAGTAGTTAGTAGTAGCACCTGTTGCAACTACCAAATAATCGTATTCAATAATACGCCTACCCGATTTAATAAATTTCTCATCGGTATTAATTGCTTCAACTTCACTTTGTCTAAAGAAAAAATTCTTTTGCTTATTAAATATACCTCTAATAGGATAAACAATAGAATCTGCTTCTAATGCAGCTGTAGCAACTTGATATAATAAAGGTTGAAAGCAATGAAAATTATTTTTATCTACTAAGACCACTTGTACATCTTCTTTGGCTAACTTTTTGGCAATTTCAATTCCTGCAAATCCACCACCAATAATAACAATGCGAATTTTATCCGTTTTTGGAAGGTCAATTTTCATTTATTTATACTTTAGGATTATGCTTTCTTTTACGCTTTTGAGAATAGAAAAGTTATCGCTAAGATTTGAGAATAAGCTTTTGTTGTTCTCGATATACCGAAATAAATTCGGTACAGGCTATTTCGATGAAAAATAGAAACACTTGAACTCACAAAATTTAGAAAAATCAAGAAATTCGTTTATTTACAAATTCTCTGGAAGGTGTTTTAATTCAAGATTATCATAATCTTTCGGATAGTATTTTTTTAGAAAAGCAGTGTAATAATTATAGGTTTTGTGTTGAAATAAAGTAGGGGCATTTTTGTAAACAGTTTCATCTTCAAACACACCATTTTCATTCATTTTATGATAGGTAACCAGTGAATCATTTTTTAATATTTCTGAATCTTTAAGAATTTTTGGGTAATCAAATTCGGGCAACTCAATTCTGTTTTCCATTACTACATAATTAACGTCAGTAATATATTCTGGCATAGTTATATTTCCTGTTTTTTTTGTGATTTGCTTTAATGCCGATTCCGAAGTATATTTCATGACACTAGTGAAACTCCCGCCAAAAATTTTCCCTAATGTTCCCATTGCTGCATCTTTAGCTGTAAATGACTTATCTAAAAATAACCTAGAAAGACTTTCTGATGTGGTCATTTTTTTATGCTCGCTTGATGATAAAGGCATTTTAGGAATAAAGTCTTTTACATTAATTATACTATAATTGGTTCCTTTTTTTAAGCTATTAGTGTAAGAAGTTACAAACTCATTATTACCAACTTTTGGGTGGGCAAAAGCATAGGTTTTAAATGTGTTTTTTTCTGAGATTACATCTTTGGGTAAATTTTCTAGGTAAGCTCTTAACAAAATTGCTAATGCTCCTCCTTGGCTGTGCCCAGTTATAGTAATATCATAAATCCCATCATAATTTAAACTTTTAATATTATTGATAACATCAGGTGCTAAAAATGCTATTCCTAGAGCATAACCTGCATGGACGCCAGCATTTTTATCGTCAGAAAATTCATAGAAAAAGGTCTCGTCTTCTAATTTTATTTTACCTTTTGCAGGAATCATTGAAGAATAAATATTCTCCATCCAACTAATTTTTTTTGTGGTTGATCCTCTAAGATTAATTACAGCTTTTGTGGTAGTTTGATAAATTTGGTATTTATTATCCATACCAAAAATACCTGAGGTAAATCTTTTTTTATACCCTTCTGGTATAATATTTTTATCTGATTTGTATAACTCTAAAAAAGTAAAGCTGTTAATTATTGCAGCCATATTTTTTGCCTCATTTGTATTTTCTTGAGAATAAAACTGGCCATAACCACTTAAACAAAAAAATGCTAAAAAAACGAAGATGATATTTTCTTTTGATTTATACATCAGATACATTATAAACCAAAATTAAGCCAAAATAGTATTGATTGAAGAATATTTACCCACCATAAGAAGAAAGAGTCATGGTAACATCATAGCCTAACCATGGTGTAGATGGTAATGTGTTAGATCTATACAGATTCATACTTCTTTTGTAAACCATGCCAATTCCTCTAGCATATTTTTCCTCATACAACCAAGGGTTAATTAATATTTCAGGACTTTCATCCTGTAAAACAGTTAAAACACTACCTAATGCATTGCCACCAATTGTTTCTGTCTGATCTATTGATGTGTATTCATATTCTATTTCAGCATCATTATTCATAGCATTTCCATTCCAAGTTTTATTCAATTTTACAGGAAATATTAATTTAACCAACTTAATGTTTTCTTCCGTTTTTTGAAAATTGGTAGCAGTAATTTTACTGTTCCAAACATCTATTAAATTCCAACCTAATGTATCATGATCTTTACGGTAACGTATAATTTTAAATGCTTCCTCTCCTTCTAAATCTGTAAATTTAGAATCTACGACTTCTTTTATTTGATAGGTTGCAGTATCAACTGTTTCTGTAAAATCATCATAGGTAAGAGAATCTACATCGTAAATAACGTATTTACCAACTTCTAATCCTGCATAATCATAAGCAATTTCAGGAACTATAACTACCTCTTTTTTAGAACAAGAGAAAATAATAACAGTAAGTATTAATATGAGGGAAAATGATTTTCTCATTGGTTAAAATTACAGAAAATAGAATAATTAGTCTTCCTTATCAATAAAGCCACCACCGATAAGGTCATTTCCTTCATAAAAAACAGCAGATTGACCAGGAGCAACACCTTGAACATCTTCAAAAAACTCTATTTTAATTCTACCATCTTTAGTAGTAGAAATAGAACTATTTGCACCTCTATCTTTGTAGCGAATTTTACTTAAGGCTTCCATTTCGTTTTTTAAGTCTTTGTATTTAATGAAATTAGGGTTTCGAACAAACACCGTTTTTTTATTTAAATCTTCTTTGGTACCTAGGACTACTGTATTTGATTCTGGGTTTATTTTAATTACATAACGCGGATCACCAAAAGCAACTTCTAACCCTCTTCTTTGTCCAATCGTATAAAAAGGATATCCTTGATGTTTACCAATTACATTGCCATCCATATTCAAAAAGTCTCCACCGTTAACCTTTTCTTCTAAACCTTCTACTCTACGTTTTAAAAAACCTCTGTAATCATTATCAGGAACAAAACAAATTTCAAAGCTTTCTCCTTTTTTAGAAAGTTCTTCATAACCTCTATCGAGTGCCATTTTTCGAATTTCAGGTTTAGAGAACCCACCTAAAGGAAACATTGTCCGTGCTAAACTTTCTTGGCTTAATCCCCAGAGAACATAAGACTGGTCTTTGTTTTCGTCCAATCCTTTTGAAATGATATGTCGTCCATTTTCTTGTCGTACTTGGGCATAATGACCTGTTGCAATAAATTCGCAACCTAATTGGTCAGCTCTTCTTAATAAAGCATCCCATTTAATATGAGTATTACACAATACGCAAGGGTTTGGTGTTCTTCCTGCTAAATATTCATCAACAAAATTATCGATAATTGCATCACCAAATTCTTCTCTAATATCTAAGATAATGTGATGAAATCCCATTTCTACAGCCAATTGTCTAGCATCATTAATATCATCTAAACTACAACAGCCAGTCGTTTTTCGACTTCCACCAGATGAAGCATAATCCCAAGTCTTCATAGTTAAACCAATAACCTCATAGCCTTCATCATGTAACAACATTGCTGCTACTGAACTATCTATCCCACCACTCATGGCTACTAATACTTTGCCTTTTTTACTCATAATCTTTTATTGTCGAGGCATTCCATTTTCATCCAATTCCAAAAAATCTTCATTTATAGGTTTATCTGTTTCAGGGTCTATATACTTATCAGCCTCATTTTCATAGACTTTCCTTCCATTTTTAAACTCTTCCTTTTTTTTAATGGTAGTACCATCCTCTTCAAAATGTATCCAAATTCCATTTCTTAATCCATGGTAATAATAACCCGAAACTGATCGTTTTCCAACAGAATTATAATAAACAGCATTTCCTTCTAACCCTCCTTTGTCATAAGTTGCTGCCATTTTTTTCTTGCCGTTTTGCCAATATTTATTCCAAATACCCTGTTCAAAATCGTTTACATATTCTATTTCTTCAGCAATCTGCCCATCAGTATAATAGATATACCAAATCTTATCTTTTACCCCTTTGGTATAATATTCAGTCGCTTTTTTATACCCATTTTCATCATAATAAGTCCAAGTACTGTCTTTTTTTTGATTGATGTATTTTCCCGCAGCTTTTGGTTCTCCAGTTTTATAATACATTATGGAATAACTTTGATTACCAACGTGAGTCATTTTTGCCTGTATTTTACCAGTATCATAATAATACTTAAACTCACCGATAGGTTTATCATTTTTAAACGATCCAACCTTGTGCAGCATACCATTTTTATGATATTTTTTCCATTCGCCTTGCTTGCCTTTCCCATCTGTTCTGTTTCCTTCTTGCGAAAAAACAAACAGGCTAAACATCATAAATATTATTACTACCGTATTTCTCATATCAATTACAAAATTACTGATTTAGTGCTCGCTACGAACAATTATTATACCTTTAATATTTACTAAACGACATAATCTAGGATTCTATTGTCATATAATATTAAAAACAACTAATCGTCTGATTTTTAATGCTCAACGATAATTGGATAATTCAGGTCTAAATTAATTGCAAATCCCAATTTATTTAGTTTCTTTTGTGAGCCTTAATAAAAAATAGATAAAACACTACCTATGAAATTTACAAAATATTTAATGTTAACAGCTGCTGCAAGTACTTTTTTGTATTCTTGTGGAGGTGATGCAACATCTCAAGAAGCAACTACAGAAGAAGTTGTTGTTGAAGAAACTGATTCAAATTTTGTTTGGAAAACAGAACAATTTGCTGATTTACAAATTAATAGATACAAAATTAATGGTTGGGATAAATTAAGCTTAAATCAAAAGAAATTAGCTTATTATTTAACTCAATCAGGGTTAGCTGGTAGAGATATGATTTGGGATCAGAACTATCGTCACAACTTAAAAATAAAAAGAGCATTAGAAAATATTGTAACCAATTATACTGGTGATAAAGAAGTTGGTGATTGGAAAAAATTTATGAATTACACTAAGAGAGTATGGTTTGCTAATGGAATTCACCATCATTATTCTAATGATAAGTTTACTCCTGAATTCTCTAAAGAATATTTTACCACTTTATTGGCTGATACTAAAACCGAATTAGCTGAAAATGTTGTTGAAGTAATTTTTAACCCAGAAATTGATAATAAAAAAGTAAGCTTAGATCCTGAAAAGGATTTATTATTAGCTTCGGCAGTTAACTTATATGGTGAAAATGTTACCGAAAAAGAAGCTTCTGATTTTTATGCATCAAGAGTAGACAAAAATGATGAAACACCTATTTGGCATGGTTTAAATTCTAAATTAGTTAAAGGAGAAAACGGATTAGAAGAAAGAGTTTATAAATCTGGTGGAATGTACGGAGAAGCAATTGATGAAATTATTGGTTGGTTAGAAAAAGCTGTTACCGTTGCAGAAAATGAAGCTCAAGGAAATGCTTTAAAACTATTAATTGAATATTACAAAACTGGTGACTTGAACACTTGGGATAAGTACAATGTTGCTTGGTGCGAAGCTACCGATGGTGATATCGATTACATCAATTCTTTTATTGAAGTATATAATGATCCATTAGGTTATAAAGGTTCATATGAGAGTATCGTTGAAATTAATGATTTTGAAGCTTCAGCAAGAATGGCTATAGTTGCCGAAAATGCACAATGGTTTGAAGATAATTCAACAATATTAGATGAACATAAAAAGAAAGAAGTAGTTGGTGTAACATACAAAGTTGTAGAAGTTGCAGGAGAATCTGGAGATGCTTCTCCATCTTCTTCAATAGGAGTAAACCTACCAAACTCTCCTTGGATTAGAAAAGCACACGGTTCTAAATCTGTGAGTTTAGGAAGCATTATTCATGCTTATAGTAAAGCTGGAGGACATGGTATGTTAGAGGAATTTTGCTATACTAAAAAAGAAATGGAGATGGAAATAGAGCATGGTGGAGTTGGTGATAAAATGCATACTGCTTTGCATGAAGTTATCGGTCATGCATCTGGGCAAATTAACCCTGGTGTTGGAACTCCTAAAGAGACTTTAAAAAGTTATGCTTCGGCATTAGAAGAAGCTAGAGCAGATTTAGTTGGTCTTTATTATTTAATGGATCCTAAATTAGTTGAGATGGGATTAATCTCTTCGTTAGATGTTGGTAAAACAGCTTATGATGGTTACATCAGAAATGGTTTAATGGTTCAATTAAGAAGATTACAGCCAGGTGCTGATATTGAAGAAGCTCATATGCGAAACAGACAGGTAGTTGCAGCTTGGGCAATGGAAAGAGGTGCTGGAGATAATGTAATTGAGAAAATTGTAAAAGATGAAAAAACTTATTTTGTAGTAAACGATTACGACAAATTAAGAACCATTTTTGGAGAGTTATTAATGATTATCCAAAAAATAACATCTGAAGGTGATTACCAAGCTGGTAAAGATTTAATACAAAACTATGGAGTTAAGGTTGATCAAGCTATTCATACCGAAGTTTTGGCTAGATCAAAAAAACTTAACATAGCAGCATATGGCGGGTTTATTAACCCTAAGTTAGTTCCTGTAACTAACGAAGCTGGAGAAATTACTGACATTAAAGTAACTTACCCAGATGATTTTACAGAGCAAATGTTAGAGTATGCTAAGAACTATTCTTTCTTGCCTAGCGAAAACTAAGAAAAAAAATCATTGTCAATTCGAGTGTCCCGAATTTATTCGGGATGTATCGAGAATCAATGATTTATGAATAACGATAAACAAGGCCATCCTGAAAGGGATGGCTTTTTTTTTGACCGATTAATCGCAAAACCTAATCGTTTATTAAAGATGTACTTTTTTAATTTTAAAAATCACAACTATCTTTTAGTACAACATCAGAAAACAAAAATTAAACAATCTTAACACTCATCCCAACCCAACAACTGCTTCTATTAACATTGATTTAGGAGAAGCCTTAAACAATGTAAGCTTCACTTTAACAAACAACTTAGGACAATTAATTTTAACTAAACATTTTGCTTCTACCAATTTTATTAGCTTGGATATTGATGCTCCAAAAGGCATTTACTTTTTACAACTCCAAACAGAAAATGGGGAGTGATCACTAAAAAGATTGTGAAGGAGTAGTTTCTAAATATTAATGTAAAGTATATAAAAAGCCACTGGTCAGTTGACTGGTCAGGGTAAACTAAAACATCAAATTGATCGAATAAAGAGAAAAAGCTGTCAATTCGAGTGTCCCGAATAAATTCGGGATGTATCGAGAATAAGCTTTTGTTGTTCTCTATACTTTTCGTGAAAAACGAAAAACTCGAACTGACATTTTTGAATAACGATATAAAAAGCCACCAGTTAACTGGTGGGTTTTTTATGTGAACAATTTACTTTACTTTAGTTTTTAACAATACGTTTTACAGTATAAGAATCGTTAGAGAATACTCTTACAAAATAAATGCCGTTTGGTTGATCGCTTAAATCGAAACTTGTTTTTACTAATCCCTTTATTGATGTTGCAGATTCGCTATATAAAACTTCTCCTACCACATTATAAATACCAACATTAACAGTTTCATTATCAAACCCTGTAATGCTTAAATTAAATACATCATTACTAGGGTTAGGATAAACTTCTATCTCTTGGTATTTATCATAAGTTTTAGCACCTACCGTTTGATCAATCTCAAAATAATATTTAATAAAACTCCCAAATTTTGCATTAAAAGTATGGATAAAAGGTGTTGCTGGTGGTATCCATTGAAATCTCAATGTTCCACCTCCATCACTATTTGCAAAGAAACTCATTCCATCGTCATCAGAATCTAAAAAGTCTAATACGTAACATCCGCTAGGTAAGTCAATAGTGTCGTTGTATGTTGTGTTTGAAGCCATAGTACCTCGAGAAAGAACAACATTCCCTTGATCATCCTTAATGGTGTAAGAGTTTTCATGACCTGCAGAATTAGTTTGGGTCTTAATTAAAAATTTACCTGTATAAATATCAGGTCTTTCAAAAGTAGAAGATGCATTGTTGTTATCAGGGTTTCCATCAGTGCTGCCATTAGGAGCACTAACGTTAACTTCAAAAATATTTGATGCCGATCCTGAAGCCCAAAAAGCTTGGCTAGAAATAGGTAAAGTAACTTCTTCTTTTTCCATAAAGCCTAAACTACCACTCCAGTTATAAGTATCGCTTGAACCTCCAAGAACATTGTAAGTAATAGTTAAAGAGGTTAAAGTAGTTGTTCCTGTATTTTGAATAACGATTTTTGGATCTGCACAAATAGGATTTACTTTACTATGAAACTCCCAATCATTAGGAGAAATAATTTCATCAACTCTTGCATCAAGATTAAAATTATTAGCTCCATAAGTAACTAGTTGAACACTGGTTCTGTAATTTCCTTCCATACCACCTGCAGTTGTTTCCATTCCATAGTTTAAAGAGAATGTTGTTCCAGGAGTAACATAAGGAGTAAGCTCATGATTATAAGTGTCAGTAAAAGTTCCAGGGCACCAACCAGCTCTATCATAAATCCATGTGCCACCTTGAGCGATAACTGGATTTTCAGCACAATCAGATTTCCAATTATTCCATTGAAAACGCATTGTTCCGTCTACATCTAAATGGTGTAATTTAGGACAGAATTCAGCACAGTTTTGGAATCCGCCAAACCAGTGACCACTTGTTCTAGTTTTCACTCTAAAAGAAGAAGCTGATGGGTCTAAATCAATATTTACAGCTGGCATAGAAACATCATTAGCAATGTTTGAGTGTTGGTAATCTCCTAGCCAAATTTGCTCCATCTTAATAACATCTCTTGGTGGAGTACCTTTAATCATTACAAATTTCACATCAATTAACTCTTGTTGATTTCCTGCTGATATTTCAATTGTATCATGTAATAATCGCTGGTAATCTGTTACATCATAAACCCATCTAAACCCATCATTACCTAAGCTTAATCCTATCCCATACGGGGTTACATAATTTTGTATTTGGAAAGTAGTGGCATTATAGTTATTAAAAAACTGGTTAGTGTAATTGATAAAAGTAGCGTTTGTTGTGTCTCCATATTGGTTGTAAGTATAAACCCAACCAGATTCCCAACCGTAAGTTGTATCTATTGGTGTTAATGTTATTCCAGAAACATTAATGTCTATACTCGTAGCATATTGGATAATACTTACTTGAGAATTCATTACAGAATCTAATGTTGATACTGAATCAATATGTGAAGTATAAACACCTTGTGTAAATATTATGTTTGGCCTTTCATTTGTTGCTAATAGGTTTCTGTTTAATTCTTTACCTTTTAAATATTTCCAAGTAGGTAGTCCTATAAGTGACCCTGTATGCCCATTGCCCGTAGCGTCTGCTGCAGATGTACCTGTCATATCATCAAACTTGTAATAAGCTTGTAAGTTTGCGTAAAAAGGATGTGAAGGGTCAATGTCTTTATTCATCCAGTTTTGGATGGTTGTTTGATCTAGCTCTTTATTCCAAATTTCAAAATTATTGATAGACCCATCATATTTACCATACTTTCCAGCTCCAGCTTGACCGGCAATTTTAAAATCACTAATACCAGCCATTGTTCTTGTTTTACCTGTTCCACTGTTAAATAATGTTCCATTCAGGTAAACTTTCATATCACCTGTGGTGCTGTTTTTTGTAAACACCCAATGATTCCATTGCCCAGCAAAATCATTAAAATTAGCTAGTTGATCAATTCTGTCATAACTGTTTGAACCTGAATTTCCGGCATCCCAATATACTCTACTATTGCTCCATGGTAAATGCCCATTAACTACTCGGTTTCCATTAGCATCTCTTCCTTCAAAAATATAACTGTTTTGAGGTTGCTTAAGAGGGTCTCCATACTGCCAAAATGAGATTGATATTTCATTACTAATATTAGCGAATGCATTTGCTGGAACACTAACATAATCACCGTATTCAAACTTTAAATAACCATCATCTTGCGTAGAATGTACTCCCATATTTGTGGCGGTAATGTCACCATTTAGAGTAGTTCCGGTTCCTACTGTTGGGTTACTAAAATTAAATTCTATTACAATATTTGAAATTCCATCCCAGTTAAAAGGAGTAGTTAGATTTATAGAATCTAATCCAGTAGTAGGAAAAGAAGTATTCATATTATACACTTCCGTTAACCCTGTTTTTTCGTAAGAAGATTCACTTAATGTAGATAACGCTGAGTGTTTCATGCTAACAGATAGGTAGTTTAAATTGCTACCTAAAGCAGTAATATCTAATTTTAATTTATCAATATTTCCAGAAGATAAACTTGCTCCAGTTAACTCTGTTGCTGTCCATAAATATTGAGCTTTATTACTTGCCTTAGAAGCATCAAATGTATGTGTTACAGGTGTTGTTCCAGACCCAACAGTATAATCTGCTTCAGAAGTAACATTGTCATAGACTATAAAATATTGTTCTTGTTCATAATAAGTGTATGTAGGATTAGTAATATAGTTAATTGTATCAGGATAAGTTCCGTTTATTAAGTATCGCGAAGCGCCAACATTATTATGCTGATAAAGATTAGTATAGGTGGTATAATCCCATTCACCACAGGCATAACCATCTTGAGTAGTTTGAGGATCACATTTTAGGGTGTAATACATTAATACTTTTTGATAGCTTGTATCTGGAGGAAAAACATACCAACCTTTACGCTTAGTAATGTCATTAAAATCTAATGTTTGTACAATAGTTGTGTCTTGTGCAATTACAGTATTGATTGTTAAAATCAATACTATTGTATTTAAAAGTAGTTTTTTCATCTAGTTAGTTTTGAAGGAGGACAAATATAATTAATTTTGGACTATATATAATTTATATAAATGAGTTCAAAACAACTAGCAAATAAAATAGTAAATCAAATGTTTGAAAGTGATGCTTTCAGCAAGTGGTTGGGTATTGAAATTATTGAGGTAGGAGAGGGTTTTTGTGAGTTGAAAATGACTGTTAGAGAAGAAATGACTAATGGTTTTAAGATTGCTCACGGAGGAATAACATATAGTTTGGCAGATAGTGCTTTAGCATTTGCATCGAACTCTCATGGTAGAAAAAGTGTTTCAGTAGAAACATCAATTTCTCATACTAAACAATGTTTTGTTGGAGATGTGATTACGGCAAAAGCAAAAGAAAAGTCAATTTCAAATAAAATTGCGGTTTATGAAACCGCAATTACCAATCAAAAAGACGAAACTGTAGCCTTATTTAAAGGCACAGTTTATCGTACAAGTAAAGATTGGTTTTAATATTGAAGAGCATTTTCTAATTTCATTAATCGGTAGTGTTTTTTTATTTTTTTTGTTAAATGTTTGCTCATTTTTTCTCCATTAGTATATTTTTTCAAAGTTTTTTCTAGTCTTTTTTTACTGTATTTAACACGTATATAACATCCATGAATAGCTACAGGGCTATAAATAGCTGTAAGAGGAATTCCTATAGGAGGAACAATTAATGCAATAGCGCCTGTAATAGGAAGAAATGATAATTCTGCAGCCCCTTGTTCATTTCGTTTATTTAAAAATAAATCAATAATAACGGCACTAGTATCATCTATAGCATATTTATCCATAAAATCCATATAATTATATTGAGATATTTTTGATGGATAAATTTTAGGCTTATTTGCATAAATAGTTAAGGAACAAAATATGACAGTAAAAGTGAATATTGTTTTCATAATTTAAAGATTTTAGTTGTTTATTAATTTAATAAAGTTTAATATTTATTAACAAAGATATTGGCTTATTAAAGGGTTGACAAGAGTGTTAACCCTCAAATATTATTGGGGGTGAAATGTAAATTTAAATAAGTAGTTAACCTTAACTGAAGTAGGTTAGATGTTGCTTTTGTTTTTATCTTATACTGAATTGTAACCAAAATGCCCGATAATTTTGTTATACTCATTATCAGGCTTAGATTATCCATCGGTATTATTCTAAATATAATGATTTACAAACTTAGGTTGGTATTATTAAAGATGATATTCTATAATAAGAGTCAGTTCAATTTTATTACTTTTACTTATAATAAAATCTAAAAAAAGAATAGATGAAAGAAGCATATATTATAGATGCAATTAGAACACCAATAGGAAATTTTGGAGGAACATTATCTGCTGTAAGAACAGATGATTTGGGAGCAATTCCTATTAGAGAATTGTTAAAAAGAAATCCTAGCGTTATTCAAGAAGAGATTGAAGATGTGTTGTTTGGTTGTGCTAATCAGGCGGGTGAAGATAATAGGAATGTTGCACGCATGAGTGGTTTGTTGGCTGGTTTGCCTTGGCAAGTTGGAGGAGAAACTATTAATAGATTATGTTCTTCGGGTATGGCTTCCGCAATAAATGCTTCAAGAGCAATTAAATTAGGGGATGGAGATGTTTATGTTACTGGTGGGGTAGAAAATATGTCGAGAGGGCCCTATGTAGTTTCTAAATCTGCAAGAGCATTCGGAACAGATTCTAAAATGTACGATTCTAGTTTTGGGTGGCGTTTTATCAATCCTAAAATGCATGATTTGTATGGAACTGATGGAATGGGTGTAACTGCTGAGAATTTAGTTGCTCAATATGGAATAAGTAGAGAAGATCAAGATCAATTTGCCTATTGGAGTCAGATGAAAGCAACTGAAGCCCAAAATAATGGTAGGTTAGCGGAAGAGATTGTAGCAGTTCATATTCCTCAACGTAAAAAAGATGATTTGATTTTTGATAAAGATGAGTTTATCAAACCAAATAGTTCTTTAGAAGTTTTAGGGAAATTAAGAGCAGCTTTTAAGAAAGAGGGTGGTAGTGTAACAGCAGGAAATGCTTCAGGATTAAATGATGGAGCTGCTGCAATGTTAATTGCTTCAGAAGAAGGAGCAAATAAATATAATTTAAAACCAATTGCAAGAATAGTATCTAGTGCTGTTGCTGGTGTTGAACCTCGTATTATGGGAATAGGACCGGTTTACGCTTCAGAAAAAGCATTAAAAAGAGCTGGATTAACTCTAGATGATATGGATGTGATTGAGTTAAATGAAGCCTTTGCTGCTCAGGCTTTAGCTTGTACCCGTAAAATGGGATTGGCTGATAATGATCCTAGAATTAACCCAAATGGTGGAGCAATTGCAATTGGGCATCCATTAGGAGTTACGGGTTCTAGAATTTTGCAAACAGCAGCAATTGAACTTCAAAAAACCAATAAAAAATACGCATTAGTAACGATGTGTATTGGGGTTGGACAAGGTTATGCAACAATTATTGAAAGAGTTTAGTAAGTGAATAAAAATCCTAAAATAGACGATTACATTGCAAATTCAGCTGAATTTGCTCAGCCTATTTTGATTAAATTGAGAGATTTAGTTCATCAGGCTCATCCAGCTATTGAGGAAACTATAAAATGGGGGATGCCCAACTTTGGATACAAAGGAATGCTCTTTAATATGGCATCCTTTAAAGCGCATTGCAGTTTTGGGTTCTGGAAAGAAAAATTAATTGATGGACTTGTAGATAATAACATGGGGATGGGAAGTTTCGGGAAGATTAAATCGCTAAACGATCTACCTTCTGATGATTTCATTTTGATGTTTATGAAAGAAGCGGTTGATTTAAATGAAAGAGGTGTTAAGTTGCCAAAATCTACAAAAGAGAAAAAGGAATTGATAATTCCCAAATATTTTACAGAAGCATTGAGCGGAAATCCTAAAGCAGAAGAAGTGTTTAATGGTTTTTCATACTCGCATAAAAAAGAATATTTAGAGTGGATTACCGAAGCAAAAAGAGAAGCTACTCGAGAAAAAAGAATTAATCAGATGTTGGATTGGCTGACTGAAGGGAAGCGTAAAAATTGGAAATACGAAAATTGTTAGCATGTCAGAAATAGATTTCGAAGAAGAAAAAAAAGAAGTTTTAAAAGCTTATACAGCCATGTTAAGGGCTGCCAAGCATGCTAAAAAAGATGCTGTTACAAAAAAACGTATTCGAAAAGCATTTGATGTAGCATTGGAAGCTCATAAAACTGATAGAAGAAAATCAGGTGAGCCATACATTTTTCATCCAATTGCAGTAGCACGAATTTGTGCTGAAGAAATCGGTTTAGGAGCTACCTCAATTATTTGTGCTTTATTGCATGATACAGTTGAAGATACAGAAATTACCATAGAAGATATTGCCCGTGATTTTGGGAATAAAGAAGCATTAATTATTGACGGATTAACCAAAATTTCTGGAGTTGTAGACAATAACGTGTCACTGCAAGCAGAAAATTTTAAGAAGATACTGTTAACCTTATCGGAAGATGTTCGTGTAATCTTAATTAAAATTGCTGACCGATTGCATAATATGCGAACCATTGGTTCTATGCGAAGAGATAAGCAACTAAAGATTGCATCAGAAACACTGTTTCTTTATGCTCCTTTAGCACACAGATTAGGCTTACATTCTATTAAATCTGAATTAGAAGATTTATCACTAAAATGCCAAGAACCAGATGGGTTTGCGGAGATAAAAAGTAAACTGACCAAAACTCAAGAAGTAAGAACAAGGTTTATTCGTAAATTTTCATCACCCATAAAACAGGTGTTGGAAGAAAAAGGCCTCAAATTTGAAATAAAAGGCAGGCCAAAATCTATCCATTCTATATGGAATAAAATGTCGAGTAAGAATGTTTCTTTTGAAGAAGTATATGATTTGTTTGCCATTAGAATCATCATTGATTCAAATGAAGAGAGCCTTGAAAAATCGGATTGTTGGCAAGTATATTCTGTTGTTACAGATTTTTACCAACCCAATATTGAGCGTTTAAGAGATTGGATTTCTGCTCCCAAAGCAAATGGGTACGAATCGTTACACACAACTGTTATGAGTCCCACAGGTAAGTGGGTTGAGGTTCAGATTAGAACTCGAAGAATGGATGATATTGCTGAAAAAGGTTTTGCAGCTCATTGGAAATATAAAGAAGGAGGCTCTGAAAGTCAGTTTGATATATGGATTAGTCAGGTTAGAGAATTAATTGAAAGTACAGATAATAATGCCTTAGAATTATTGGATGACTTTAAACTGAATTTATTTACAGATGAGATTTATGTTTTTACACCTAATGGTGATATGAAAAGTTTGCCAGCTGGAGCTACAACATTGGATTTTGCATTTTCTGTTCATACTCAGGTTGGGACAAACTGCTTGGGGGCTAAAGTAAATAATAAGTTGGTTCCACTAAGCCATCAATTAAAGAGTGGAGATCAAGTTGAAATTTTGACTTCTAAAAACCAAAAACCAAAAGAAGATTGGTTGAGTTTTGTGCAGACTCATAAAGCAAAATCGAACATAAAATCTGCCTTAAAAGACGAAAAAAGAAAAGTTGCCCAAAAAGGTAAATCCATTTTAGAAAAGGAATTAAAAAGAATAAAAATATCGCACGAAAATGTGAATCTACAGGAGCTTCAAACCTATTATAAAGTTCCTTCAGAATTAGAACTGTTTTATCAAATTTCTCTTGATAAAATAGACCTGTCAAAATTAAAAGAATTTGAAGTAAGAAAGGGGGTTTTAAAACCAAAAAGAACAATCCAGAAAAGAGTTCAACGTTATTTTGGGCAAAGAAAGACAGTCACTTCAAAGCCTAAAAAACCAATTTTAGTAATTGGTGATAATATGGAAAAGTTAGATTACACACTAGCAAATTGTTGTAATCCAATACCTGGAGATGAAGTATATGGCTTTATAACCGTTACAGAAGGAATTAAAATTCATAAAACGAGCTGTCCAAATACTGTTCAGTTAATGTCTAAATATGCTTATCGAATTATTAAATCTAGTTGGATAGAAGAGCAAGAGGTGGCATTTTTAACAGGATTAAAAATTATTGGAATTGATGACATGGGTATTGTAAATAATATTACTCAAATTATTTCTAATGAATTAAATGTAAACATGCGCTCGTTGAGTTTCGATAGTAATGATGGTGTTTTTGAAGGGCGGGTTATGGTAATGGTTCAAGACACTTCTCATCTTACCAATTTGATTAAAAAATTAAATAAAGTTAAAGGAGTAAGAAAGATAGAACGAGTAGATAGTTAGTTATAAGATTAAAATTATACGTTTTGTATGAGGTCACTTCATAACTTCCTGTCTCTTTACTCCTGTTTCCTGTCTCCTTACTCCTGTTTTCCTTACTCCTGTTTCTTGTCTCTTTACTCCTGTTTCTTGTCTCCTGTTTCCTGTCTCTTTACTCCTGTTTCTTGTCTCTTTACTCTTTACTCCTGTTTCCTGTCTCTTTACTCCTGTTTCTTGTCTCCTATCTCCTGTTTCCTTACTTCATAACCTCTCACTTTTTAACTCTCAAATTACTTTTCAACAAAGCATTAACATTTGCTTCACGCTTCTTTTAAATTTTTAATTTTACTTTTTAACAACCCTAATGAGCAGAGGAGAAGAACTTCAAGAAAAGGTAAAGAATATTTTTACCACTTATTTAGAAGAAAACGGGCACCGTAAAACTCCTGAACGATACGCTATACTTCAAGAAATTTACTCTAATGATGAACATTTTTTTGTAGAAGAATTATATATTTCTATGAAAAATAAAAAATACAGAGTGAGTAGAGCTACATTGTATAATACGATAGATTTGTTAATTGCTGCTAAGTTGGTAAGAAAACATCAGTTTGGTAATAGCATGGCTCAATTTGAACGTTCTTATGGTTCAAAACAGCATGATCATATCATTTTGAGTAATGGTGAAGTGATAGAGTTTTGTGACCCAAGAATTCAAAACATTAAATCTACATTAGAAGAGATGTTTGACGTGAATATTTTACATCATTCACTAAATTTTTATGCAGTTAAAAACGAAACTAAACAACCATGAGTTTTTCCTTTGAAATAAAAACAGACAATCAAATTATTTATATTTCTTTAAAAGGAAATTTAATGAGTAAACAACAAGTACAAACGATGTTGTATGAGATTGATCATTTTTTTAACGAAGGGGTTAAAAAAATAATTATTGATTTATCTGATATTGAGTATATGAACAGTAGTGGTTTAAGTATTTTGATAAATATTTTTACACAAGCAAGAAATAAAGGTGGTGAGGTAATTATTACCAATATTCCAGAAAAAATAAATCAATTACTTATAATAACTAAATTAAATAGCATTTTTAACATTGAAGAAACTGTTGAAGAGGCGAAAAAAATATTGATATAAAAAGAAATGGAAAAAGTAGATGTATTATTAGGTCTTCAATGGGGAGACGAAGGTAAAGGTAAAATTGTTGATGTTGTTACTCCAAAGTATGATATTATTGCAAGGTTTCAGGGAGGTCCAAACGCTGGGCACACATTAATTTTTGATGATAAAAAATATGTTTTACATACCATTCCTTCTGGTATTTTTAGAGATGAAACAATTAATGTTATTGGTAATGGAGTTGTAATTGATCCAATTATTATTAAAGATGAAATTGATAAATTAGAAGCAATAGGAATTGATGTAGCATCAAAGTTATTGATTTCTAAAAAAGCTCACCTAATTGTTCCAACACACAAAATATTAGATAAATATTCTGAAGAGCAAAAAGGAAAAAACAAAATTGGCTCTACGTTAAAAGGAATTGGTCCAACTTATATGGACAAAACTGGTAGAAACGGTTTAAGAATGGGAGATTCTTTAACTGCTAATTTCAGAGAAAAATACGATGCTTTACAAGAAAAACATAAAACAATTTTAGGAGACTATGATTGTGCTGAATTGTTAACTGAACTAGAAGTTAAATGGTTTGAAGCAATGGAGTTTATGTCGAAATTCACGTTAATTGACAGTGAGCATTATATCAATAATGCTATGGCAAATGGACAAACAGTTCTTGCTGAAGGTGCTCAAGGAACAATGTTGGATGTTGATTTTGGAACTTATCCATTTGTAACATCATCAAATACAGTTACTGCAGGAACTTGTACTGGTTTAGGTGTTGCACCAAACAGAATAGGAGAGGTTATCGGTATTTTTAAAGCTTATTGTACAAGAGTTGGGTCAGGTCCATTTCCATCAGAATTAGATAATGAAGTAGGAGAGAATATCAGAAAATTAGGATTTGAATATGGCGCTACAACAGGTAGAGATAGAAGGTGTGGTTGGATTGATTTGCCAGCATTAAAATATGCCATTATGATTAATGGAGCAACCCAATTATCAATGATGAAAGCTGATGTTTTAGATACTTTTGATACCATTGAAGTTTGTACACATTATGATATTGATGGGGAGATGTATGATTACTTTCCGTATGATATCAATTCTTTAAACATTAAACCTGTTTATAAACAAATTAAAGGGTGGAATACTGATTTAACTGGTTTAACGAATATGGATGATGCTCCAAAAGAATTTATGGATTACATAGAATACTTAGAACAAGAATTAAACGTTCCTATTACAATTGTTTCTGTTGGGCCAGACAGAAAACAAACTTTAATGAGAGAAAAAGTAATGGCGTAAACTAAGTTTAAAGTTGAAAAGTTATAAAGTTATAAAGTTAAAATCCTCCCTTAAGGGAGGATTTTTGGGTTCTTCCCAAAGAGGGGCTAAGAAATTCTTGTTTCTTGTTTCTTGCTTCTTATTTCTCTTTTCGGGAGAATCTATTGCTCAATCTCATATCAAAACAGAGAAGGGGAATAAGATTGAAATACTTAATGCTAATACTGGATTTTTTGAAGAGATAAATGGTGTGAAAATAAACCGTTTAATTGGTGATGTTCAGTTAAAACATGATGATGTATTAATGTTTTGTGATAGTGCATATATATATAAAGGGACTAATACAATGGACGCCTATAGTAACGTTAAAATTACTCAAGGAGATTCATTACAAATGTTTGGTGATTCTTTAAAATACAATGGAAATACTAAGCTAGCTATTCTTAGAGGTGATATCCGTTTAATTAATAATGATGTAACACTCACCACTAACTTTTTAGATTACAACAGAACTACCAACATTGCTTACTATTATAATGGAGGAACGATGGTAAATCAGAAAGAAAACAATACACTAACAAGTAAACAAGGTTATTATCATTCTGTAACTGAATCATTCTATTTTAAAGAAGATGTTGTTCTAATTAATCCAGAATATAAAATAGAAGCAGATACCTTAAATTACCAATCATCCTCTGAAATAGTTAATTTTTTAGGGCCAACAACAATTACCAGTGATGATAATTTTATTTATACCGAAGATGGATGGTACAATACGGTAACTGATAAATCAAAATTCTATAAAAATGCCTATTTGTTTTCTGAAGATAAATTAATAGAAGGAGATACCCTGTATTATGATCGAAATAAAGGATATGGAGAAATTATTTGTAATGCAGTTATTACAGATACCGTAGAAAATTTGATTTTACAAGGAGATGTAGCTCACTTGTTTGAATTAAAAGACAGTGTGATGCTCACTCAAGAAGCATTAATGATGCAAATAACAGATGATGATACTTTATACATGCATGCCGATACCTTTATTGTTTCTACACAATTTGTGGTGTATGATTCATTAATAAATGAAACAGATAGTGCTAAAATAAAAGGAGATACAGTAAGAACAATGTTTGCTTATAACCATGCTAAATTTTATAAAAGCGACATGCAAGGTAAAGCAGATTCTATTGTTTATGAATTTTCTGATTCTACCATTAGCTTCTATCATGATCCAATTATATGGTCAAAAGAAAATCAAATTACAGGAACATTTATCTATCTATTAATGTCTAATAATAAGGTGGATAGGATGTTTGTTAATGAAAATGCATTTATTATTTCTAAAGCAGATTCCTTACGAGATAATTACAATCAGATTAAAGGAGATAGTTTGGTAGCTTATTTTCATGAGCAAGAAATTCATAAAATTGTAGTGACAGATAATTCTGAAACCATTTATTATGCCATAGATGATGATGGAAAATACATTGGCGTAAACAAAATGAAAGGGGAAGACATGCTTATCTTTTTAAAAGATAATGAAATTAACACCATTACTTTTATTAAAGACCCTGAAGGAACCATGTATCCGCTTAAAGATGTTTCACCTAAAGATGTAATTCTAAAAGGGTTTAGTTGGCGAATACTAGAACGACCAAACGATATGTTTGATATTTTTATTCAATAAAAAAGCCGATGCTAAATAGCATCGGCTTCTGTATAAAATTCATATAGTTTATTCCTTAATAAATTTCTTGGTAATAACTCTATCGTTAGATTTTATTTGCAAGAAATAAATGCCTTTAGATAAATCACTAACATTAATTAGATTACTATTATTGGTAATGGTTTTTATTGTTTTTCCAGTAATGTTGATAATACTAATCTCATCAATATTTAATTGACTACTAATAATTGTTAGTTGGTTTGATGATGGGTTTGGATAAAGACTAATATTAGAAGATGTTGTTACCTCATTATCAATTGAAGTAGCTAAGTTTGGATCTATGATGTTAATTTCAAATCCAGACTGTTTAAATACTGTTCCTCCTGAACTTATTGAATCACAAAACGTATCTATACATCCGTTTCCATTATCTACAGTTAAACAAAGGTTAAATGGTCCTGCAGTTGTGTAAGTATAACTTGGAAATGCCTGGTTTGAGGTATTGCCATCATCAAAATCCCATAAATAAGTTAAATTACTACCTGTAGCACTATTTACAACGATAACACCATTAAAGGAAGAGTCTGTATACATGGTAAACCCTGCATTGCAGGCTAACGGACTTGTGACTCCTGTGATATTAATTGTTGACACAGCATAGTCCATACTGCAAGTTGCTCCAGCTAAAGCAGATGAATCAGCGATAGCTAATACTACTGCATAGAATCCATTGGTACTAAATGTATGATTTGGATTAGAGATTGGAGATAAACCACCGTCACCAAAACTCCAATGAGATAGAGTATAGCTGCCTGTTGATGTATTTGTAAAAGAATAGTTAGCATTTCCATTATCAACATGAGTGAAACTTGCGTTATTGTTACTGCTAGTACACGCTAAGCTTTGATATTGAACATCCCTTCTAGTTTCCCCAATTTTAACTCCATTTCTAAACTCTTCTACTCGTACTGCAAATACAAAATTTCCGATTAAGTTCGGAGAAGCGCTTATTAACCCTGTGTTTTGATCAATCGACATGGCAGAAGCTCCTCCAACAATATTTCCTAAACTGTATCCGGCCGCCCAGTTAACATCATTGTAGGGGAAAATAGGAGCAGAATTCATCGCAGAAGCATTTAGAGGGGTTACTAAGGAGTAAACCAAAGAATCACCGTCTACATCGTTTACATTAAATTGAAAATATTTAGACGTGTTAACACATAAGTAAGCATCTAAAGGCAGAGAGCCCATATCTGGACTAGAGTTATTTATGGTTGAGGGGGATCCTGGGTCAGGGATTTCACAGTAGAAAGTCATTCCAGTAGAACTCGGGTTAGCTAGGTTGATAATGCTACTATTTCTACAGCATGCATTGTACTCAATAAAATATCCATTGGAATTATCTGGAATAGTTACGTTTTGAGTAAATATACCTAAATCTACACATAGTCCAGCGGGAGACCAACAGGCATCACCAAATGATAAAGGAGGGGTTATTGTAGGGTTAAGTATGGTCCAGTTTTGAACTGTAGTGTAGGTAAGACCATCGTGTAAATTGACAAGGATAGATGTTGGCATAGGTAATGATGTTGGTTGGCACGAGCGATATAATCTTACTTGAACTTGAAAATCATTTTGAGTTGGGCCAATCCATTTTACTGAAATGTCTCCACCAATAATATGTGTGGCGTTAGTATCTGGAGTTAGTAAAAAAAGAGGTATTAAAAGCAGTAATATTTTTTTCATAATAGTTGAATAAGTAGGTTTCTAACCAGTAAATGTAATTAAAATTATTCTAGATGATAGAATTACATTTATTTTCAAATGTTCAACAAAATATTGAGCTTATATTTTTGTAATATTGATACCAAAATAAATTACTTGAAAGTAAATAAATTTATATACCTGATTTCGTCTATTTTAATGTTGATCTTTTACTCATGTTCAACAAAAGAAGAGAATACAAAAGCGAATAGTGAAAATGGACCGTTATTCAGTTTGTTATCACCTAAAAAAACCAATGTTACATTTTCTAATAATCTAACTGAAGATAACATTAACAATAGTTTTAAGTACGAGTATTTTTACAATGGTGGAGGAGTTTCTTTAGGAGATATCAATAACGATGGATTAACGGATATCTATTTTACAGGTAATATGGTTTCAGATAAATTGTACCTGAACAAAGGAAACCTAGAGTTCGAAGATATTACAAGCACAGCCATTAAAACGGGTACAGAAGGTTGGCATTCTGGAACTACAATGGCAGATGTTAATGGAGATGGGTTTTTAGATATTTATGTGTGTAGAGCAGGTTACTTAGGTGGGAATGAGTTAAAATCGAACTTGTTGTACATTAATAATGGTGATTTAACTTTTACTGAAAAAGCACAAGAATATGGTTTGGCTGACACTTTATTGTCAACTCAAGCTTCTTTCTTTGATTATGATTTGGATGGGGATTTAGATATGTATCTCTTAAATTTTCCAGATAAATTATTCAATATGCCCCTTAAAGAATATTATCAATTATTTAAAGAAGGCAAAAATCAATCGGATCATTTTTATAGAAATGATAATGGAAAATTTACTGATATATCCTATCAAGCAAGGATAAGTAATCATGCTTTTGGTTTAGGAGTTAGTGTAGGCGATTTAAATGATGATGGTTATCCAGATGTATATGTTTCTAACGATTATGAAGTTAGAGACTATATGTTTATGAATAATGGTAAGATATTTAATGAAGAATTACAACACCGAACAAAACACATTTCAAATTTTGGTATGGGTACCGATATTGCTGATTTTAATAATGATGGCGATATGGATATTATCGAAATGGATATGGCTTACCCATCACATATTCGCTCTAAAAGAAATATGGCAAGTATGTCTTCAGAAAAATTTTGGAAAACAGTTCAGAATGGCAACTATTTTCAATACATGGTAAATACCTTACAAATGAATAATGGTAATGGCACTTTTAGCGAAGTTGGACAACTTGCAGGAATAGCTAAAACTGATTGGAGTTGGGGAGTGTTATTTTCTGATTTTGATAATGATGGTTTAAAAGACATTGTTATTACCAACGGATACAAAAGAGATTTAATGGATCGTGATTTCCAAACAGCATTCAAAAATAAAAGAGAAGAAAAGAAAAAAATGAATGTTTCTGAAGTCTTAAACCTTGCCCCTGTTACCAAGGTGAGTAATTATGTATTTAAAAATAAAGGCGATTTAGTTTTTGATAACCATACCGAAAAATGGGGCTTTGATAAAAAAGTAAATTCAAATGGAGTTGCTTATGCTGATTTGGATAACGATGGAGACATGGATATTGTAATAAATAATTTAGACGAGGTTGCTTTTATTTATGAGAATCAAACCAATCGAAAACAAAATTATTTAGCTATTCAGTTACAAGGAAATAGACAGAATAAATTTGCTATTGGAACAAAAGTTACGTTGCATACAGCCGAAGGAAAACAAGTTCAAGAGTTATTTTTAACAAGAGGCTTTCAATCATCTGTGGGTACTAAATTGAATTTTGGACTAGGAAATAACAAACAAATAGATAAAGTTGAGGTTAGATGGCCCGATAGAAAAACAACAATAATTGAGCATGTTTCAGTTAACCAATTATTAAAAATCGATTATACTAAATCAGAGTTCACTAATCCTATAACAGAACAGAAATCTCCTTTATTTTGGGCAATTGAAAACCCAATAGATTCTGGATTTAGACACCTAGAAAATCGATTTAATGATTTTGATAGAGAGATTTTATTGCCTCATATATTATCACGACAAGGACCATGTATGGCTGTTGCAGATGTAAATAATGATGGCTTAGAAGATATTTATATCGGTGGAGCTAAAGAATCAAACGGAAGCTTGTATATACAATTGTCTAATGGAAAATTTTCTTTAACTAATAAAACAGTTTTTGCTAAAGATAAGCTGAGTGAAGATTTGGGAGCGCTATTTTTTGATGCTGATGCTGATGGAGATATGGATTTATATGTTGCCAGTGGTGGAAATGATTATAGTGAACGCCATAAATATTTTCAAGATAGGTTATACATTAATAACGGTAAAGGAGATTTTAAAAAATCAATAGGAGCACTTCCTAAGATGATTACTAGTACTAAAATTGTTAAAACTGCTGATTTTGATGGGGATGGAGATTTGGATCTTTTTGTTGGAGGTAGATTAGTTGCGGGTAAATACCCTACTGCTCCAAGAAGTTATTTGTTAGAAAATAACAACGGAAAATTTAAAGATGTAACAGAAAAATATTCTCGAGATTTATTGAAATTAGGAATGGTAACTGGAGCTGAATTTAATGATGTAAATGGTGATGGAAAAATTGATTTAACGATAGTAGGAGAGTGGATGGGATTCACAACGTTCTTAAATAAAGGAAAAAGTTTTGAGAAACAAGAAGTAAAACAAGAAACAGAAGGATTGTGGTTTAGTTTGTTAGCTACCGATATTGATAAAGATGGAGATATGGATTTTATTGCAGGAAATTTAGGTGCTAATTCTAAATTTAAAGCTTCAAACGAAAAACCTTTTAATGTTTATGGAAATGATTTTGATAGTAATGGATCTTTTGACATTGTTTTAAGCGCTTATGAAGGTGAAACTAATTATCCAGTAAGAGGAAGAGAATGTACCTCGCAACAAATGCCTTTTATTACAGAAAAATGCCCAACCTATAAAGAATTTGCTGAAGCTGATATGAATGATCTTTATGGCAAAAACCTTGATGATGCATTACATTTAACAGCTCGTAATTTGTATTCGAGTATTTTTATTAATGATGGTAAAGGAAAATTTGAAATGAAACATTTGCCTAATTCAGCTCAAATTTCACCAATATTAGATATGATAATTGAGGATGTTAATAATGATGGAAATTTAGATGTAATAGCGGTAGGAAACATGTATGGAGCAGAAGTAGAAACTGTGCGATATGATGCTGGAAGAGGTATTTGTTTACTAGGAAATGGTAAGGGTGATTTTACTGCACTTTCTCCAAATAAAGCTGGTTTTATGGCTTGGGACAATGCAAAAGCCCTCAAAAAAATAAAAGTAGGAAACAAATATGTTTACTTGATTGGAATTAATAACCGTAAACTAAAAGCTTTTATCAGATCAAATAAATAATTATAAAAGCCGATGCTAAAATAGCATCGGCTTTTATAAAAAATAAATTTAGTTTACTCCTTAATAAATTTGCTATTGCTAATACCTTTTTCAGTTTGTATTTGTAAAAAGTATATTCCTTGTGTAAAATTTGATACATCAATAGTGTTGTTTGTTGGGATTACTGTTTTTAAAATTTTACCAGTGATATCTAAAATTGAAATACTTTTAATTTGCTCAGATGTATTTAGTGTTAACTGAGAACTTACTGGGTTAGGGTAAATAGCTATTTTATTGTTTCCTATATAATTGTTAATACTTACACTCTGGTTAGAAATTGTTATTGTAATACTGCCTGTAATTCCAGAGGCATCATTTGCTGTTGCAGTAACTGTTACAGTTCCGTTAGTTAAAGCAGATAGTAAACCACTTGTATTTATTGTAGCAGAACCTGTTCCGTTAGCTACACTCCAAGTATATGTTGTATCTGTTGCATTAGCTGGTAATACAACTGCTTCCATTTGTAATGTACCACTATTTGTAGTAATTGTAGATGAACCACTTTGTCCTTGTACTGTTATTGAACCTATTAAGCTAATAGTATTGTTCCTGTAAGCAAAAGAAACTGCTCCGTTATTATTTCCAGTAATTAATAAATCATTGTCGTTATCGCCATCTATATCTGCAAATGCTACAGAACCAATATAGCCTCCAATAAACGGAGTTCCTGAAAGCTCTGTAAAAATACCGCTTCCATCATTTGTATAAAGTTTGGCTACATTTAGAGAAGAATTATTTATTCCTGCAATTAATACATCTTGATCATTATCGTTATCTACATCTGCAAAGCTTATTTCACCATTTTCAACACCATCAAAAGTTGTTCCTGTAATCTCTGTAAAACTACCACTTCCATTATTTGAATAAAGTTTCGCAATTCTTAGGTTTAAACTATTCTCACCCGTAATTAATACGTCTTGATCGTTGTCACCATCTATATCCGAAAAAGCAACAGAACCTTGATAAACTCCATCAAGAGTTGTTCCAAAAATCTGAGAAAAAGAACCGCTACCATTGTTTGAATAAAGTTTTGATATTTCTTGATTAGTACTATTTTGACCAGTAATTAGTAAGTCTTGGTCATTGTCTCCATCTATATCTGCAAACGCTACAGAACCACCAAAAACACCTTCAAATGGAGTACCTGTAGCCTCTGTAAAAGTACCACTTCCATCATTTGTATAAAGCTTGGCAACTTTTGTAGATGAGTTATTCCTTCCTGTAATTAATACATCTTGGTCATTATCACCATCTACATCTGCAAAGGCTATAGAACCAGTATTAACTCCATCAAATGGAGTTCCTATAACCTCAGTAAAAATGCCACTACCATCATTTGTATAAAGTTTGGCTATTGATTGAAAAGAACTATTCCAACCTGTAATTAATACATCCTGGTCGTTATCGCCATCTATATCTGCAAAAGCGATGGAACTTTTAAATACTCCAACAAAAGTTGTGCCTAAAACTTCTGAAAAAGAACCTGTACCATCATTTGTGTAAAGTTTACTTAGTTTTTGGTTAGAAGCACTGTTTCCTGTAATTAACACATCTTGGTCGTTATCGCCATCTATATCTGCAAAAGCGATGGAGCTGCTATATACTGCAACAAAATCACTTGGGGTAATTTGAGACCATTGTGCCTTAGCCCCAAAGCCAAATGCTGTAATTGTGATAATACTTAGTAAGATTCTTTTCATAGTATTTTGCTTTAAATGAATAATAATTTAAAACTACCCACTACTTTAAGTTTTTACCGAAATAACTTTACGGGGAGCAATTTGAGTTTACGAACGGTAAATTTGTACTGTTTAAATCTAAATATTGCAACTTTAATTAGCCTATATTTGGTGGTACAAATGATATCTTTATTCAATAAAAAAGCCGAGCTCCATTTACTGAAGCCAGGCCATTCTTAAAAAAAACTAACTCTACTTAGTCTTTTATAAAACGACTGTGGGTTAACCCGTTATCAGTTTTTATTTCTAAAATGTATAATCCTTTAATTAAGTGAGCTACATTAATAGTCGTATTAGTTAATCTCTTAGTTTCAACTATTTTTCCTGTAACATCAATAATTTTAATCGTTTCTATATTTTCTTCTGTATCTATTGTGATTTGATAAGATGTTGGGTTTGGGTAAATGCTTATGTTTTGAGTTGCTATTTCATTAATACTTGTTGCACAATTGGTGCTAAAACTTGCTCCAGCATCAATATTTGTCCAATTCGTTGTACTGTATGAAGCGTCATCTACATTGATGCAGGTTAGGCTAGGATTATTCGTTGCCTTAAAATTATTACTTATATAGTTAGTGTTATTACCATTTGCTACATCCAATATAACTAGCTGATTGTCATGACAAAGCAATTCTGTCATCATAGCATTCAGTGTTAAGTCTAGAGTTGTTATCGTGTTTCCATTACAGTATAGAGAGGATAAGTTTGTATTAAGGGAAACGTCAACAGCGGATAATTGATTATCAGCACATAATATTGCCGTCAAACCTGGATTCGACACGGTGCTTATGGTTGACAACTGGTTCTGACCACAAGATAAATATATTAAATCTACATTCGATGTAATATCCAAAGAGGAGATGCTATTATCTTCACAACCTAACTTTGTCAAAATGGTATTATTTGAAACTGACAAGCTTGATAATAAATTGTTTCCGCAATACAATATATCTAATACTGTATTAGATAATAAACCTATCGTTGAGACTTGATTGTTTCTAAAATCTAATTCATCTAGCACATTGTTTGAAGTTACATTAAGACTGGTTAAAAGGTTGTCTGAACAAACTAATTTGGTCAATAAAGTATTTGTTGAAATATCCAAATTCGTTAATTGATTCCCCCAACATAATAATTGAGTGAGCGCGGTATTGGTTGACACGTTTAAACTCGTTAATTGGTTTGATTGACACGCTAACACTACCAATGCTGTATTTGAGCTAACATCTAGATTAGTTAGAGAGTTCCCACTACAATAAAAACTGAGTACTGATGTGAAAGCTTCTAATCCCGTAAAATCAGTAATGGATAAATTAGGACACCAAATACCCCCTGTAAAAGAAGTTGCTTCAATTACTTGTATTTCTGAATCACCACTAGTATTAATGGCTGCATTCCCAACCAAATAGGCTTTAAAGTTAGCATCTGGTATGTTTACGTTTTGTGCCTTAGCCCCAAAGTCAAATGCTGTAATTGTGATAATACTTAGTAAGATTCTTTTCATAGTATTTTGCTTTAAATGAATAATAACTTAAAATTAGCGACAACCTGAATGGTTTACCGAAATAACTTTACGGGGAGCAATTTGAGTTTATGAACGGTAAATTTGTACTGTTTAAATCTAAATATTGTAACTTTAATTATCCGATATTTGGTGGCACAAATGATATCTTTATTCAATAAAAAAGCCGAACTCCATTTACTGAAGCTCGGCCTTTATATGAAAAACAACTAACTCTACTTAGTCTTTTATAAAACGACTGTGGGTTAACCCGTTATCAGTTTTTATTTCTAAAATGTATAATCCTTTAATTAAGTGAGCCACATTAATAGTCGTATTAGTTAATCTCTTAGTTTCAACTATTTTTCCTGTAACATCAATAATTTTAATCGTTTCTATATTTTCTTCTGTATCTATTGTGATTTGATAAGATGTTGGGTTTGGGTAAACAGAAAAGCTAGTTGCAGCCGTTTGTTCATTTATTCCTGTTGATGTTACCGTAACTGTAGCTGTTTGGGTCATTTGAATGCTCCAAGAAGGACCTCCAGTACTACGACAAGGAATTGCTGCTGAGCTAACTACTTTCCAGTCTGTTGCAGGATCCATGTTCGTAAGTGTAGCATCATTGTTACCAAGCTCATCAGTTGCAGTTAAGCCACTTGTATTATTAAATTTATAAAAAGCTTCTAAACCACTTTCAGTACCTGTTAAACAACTGTACATATTAGCATTAATTTCGGAAGAAGTTCTTGCAGTACTCCAAATTCTATAATCATCTAACTGACCTTTAAAATATTTAGGTCCCCAGCTTGGTGTAAACGCATTACTTTTAATATATCCTATGTTAATTTCAGCACTTGTTGACATTAAAGGTGCAGCATTAGATTGGCTACCTTGAGAAACACCATCATAAAATACTTTTATAGTAGAACCATCAAACACTACAGCCAAATGGTACCAAACGTTGTTAGGTGGGTCAGGAAATGATGCACCTTGAACTGCCCCTCCATTACCTCTATTATGCACAACAACCATATCATTTGTTCCTTTTTGCACATATACTTCAATATCACTTCCTACAGCATCTCCAGCAAAAAATATAGGGTAATATGCAGCATTTCCTGGTAGTGGAGATTTTACCCAAGCTTCTAAACTATAAGAATTGTTGTATTGAAAATTTGTAGGAATAGTAGTAGATAAATAATCATTAGAGCCATCAAAATCTAACCCATTACCAATACCTGTTCCACCCGGAATGGCAGCAGACTCAACGATAATCCAGTCTGTTGCAGGATCCATGTTGGTGAGAGTAGCATCGTTAGATCCTACTTCATCAGTTGCAGTTGAACCAGTCGCATCATTAAATGTATAAAAAGTTTCTAATCCAGTTTCAGAACCAGTTAAAGAATTATGCATGTTAGCATTAATTTCTGATGATGTTCTTGCTGTACTCCATATTCTATAATCGTCTAATTTTCCTGTAAAAGCTGCAGGGTTCCCTCCTCCAGCACTCCAAGGACTACTAAAAATATCTCCAATCGTAATGCTAGCTCCACTCGTTTGAAGAGGTGTAACATTAGATTGGATACCTTGAGAAACACCATCGTAAAATGCCTCTATGGTAGAACCATTAAAAACTACAGCTAAATGATACCAAACGTTGTTAGGTGGATCAGGAAATGTTGCACCTTGAAGTGTCCCTCCATTACCTCTATTATGAGCAACAACTAAGTCGTTAGTATTTTTTTGCACATAAATCTCAATATCATCGGCTACCGCTGTTCCAACAAAAAATATAGGGGAGTGACCTGTATTTCCTGGGAGTGGTGATTTTACCCAAGCTTCAATAGTATATGAAGTGTTGTATGGGAAGTTTGTTGGTAAAGAAGCTGTAAGGTAATCATTACTTCCATCAAATTCTAAACCAACACTGTTAGTACTTTCGGTGTAAATATTAAATGTTTCTGTGGCTGTTAATATTCCTGTGTTAAACGATATATCGTTGCCATTACCAGGAATTGGTCCAGCTATTACTGTATTACTACTGTTTCTTAAAGAGTAATTTACTCCTTGCTGAGAACCAGTTGTAGAAATTGTACTGCTTTGTGATGCTGTTATTGAAGCAGGTGTTGCAGTTACAGCTACATCTGTAATTTGAGCATTTATATTAAATGCTGAAATAATTAACATACTTAGTAAAATTTTTTTCATGTTTTTAGTTTTAAATGAATAATAATTTAAAACTACCTACTACTTTAAGTTTTTATCGAAATAACTTTACGGGGAGCAATTTGAGTTTACGAACGGTAAATTTGTACTGTTTAAATCTAAATATTGTAACTTTAATTAGCCGATATTTGGTGGCACAAATGATATCTTTATTCAATAAAAAAGCCGAACTCCATTTACTGAAGCCCGGCCTTTCTTTGAAAAAAAACTAACTCTACTTAATAATTTGAATTAAATTTTATTTGGCATGTTCACATTTTAATTTAAACGGTGCTCCTAAAATTCCATCAAAATAAACTGTTAAATATTTACTACCATCATATTCTTGTGCAAAAACTGCATCATGATAGCTACAAAGTCCATCAGGTCTAGTCATTACAATAACTCCTTTAATTGCTCTTGCTGTTTGAATACCACTAACTTTATGTCTTCTAATTCCCCAATCAGCACCAGAAAAATATACTCTTGTAAGTGTTTCTTTCCAGCTGTATTTTGCTGCAAAACCCTTAGCAGCTGTTAATGCTTGAGCTTCTAATTTAGCATCTACTAAACCTCTTTTTGGAAGTCTTCTGTTGGCGATGTTTTTACTTTCTTTATCAGCTCTTCGCTTATCTTCAGCCGTTTTAATCTTTTTAGTCCAGGCAGCAACTTTGGAGTCTATTTCTTTTTGCTCACTTTCACTGTTCAATAAACCTCTTACCACTTGTTTGTCCATAGCATACAGGTTGTATTGATCGTATTTTCCCCAAAGCTGTGTTCCTAACGCACCACTTTTGTATCGTGTCCAAATTAATACCCCAGGTTTATCAACATAAATATATCTGTGTAAATTAAGACTAGCATCGGTATAAACATCTACTCCAGCAATTTTACTAAATTCAGGCATGTGAATAAAAGTAGTTGTTCCTCCTGCCTTTCTTAAAATTTTCTTTTCAGCTCCTGCTTCAAACGTTATTTCAATTTCACCGTAAGCTTTCCCTGAAAATTTAACAGGAGTTGCAGCAGAATAAGTTCCATTACCTCCTTTAGATGGCCCTGATGATGAAGGTGCTAAAATCTTATTAGATAAATCAATGGCATAAGCTTCTGCTTTTGCTTTAGTCATCGATTTTGCTTTCGATGCATCTGAGCTATAAAAGTTACTAAATGCAAACTTACCAAACGGTGCTTTACCTAATTGTTTGTCAGGCATTACCGAAACCCAGCTGTTTTCATCATATTCAATTACATAAATACCTGCTGTAGTAAAATATATTTTTTTACTTAACATTTTACTCGGCTCATCTTGATAAGTGTAGGGTGCTCCATTAATGGCGATAATCTTTTTGCCATTAAGTTCTCCTTCTTCCGCCTGCACTTTAGTTTTTCCTCTTTCAGCTTCCATTAAATAAAGGGTTGTACCTCCTTTAGTAGTAGAGCCTGTTGTTGTACTTGTTTTAGCAGGAGTACTAGTTTTAGCAGGAGTACTTGATTTAGCTTTAGCAGCAGCAGCTTTAGCCTTTAGTTTGTCCTTGAAAGATTGAGCGTAACAATCATTTACTGTTAGTGATGTTGTTGCAATCAATGTTGCAATAATTAGATTTTTCATATGTTTTTTTTTAAGTTATTGTATAAAATTAAATTTAATAAAAAGCCAATTTACATTGTTGCAAACCAGATTTTTAACGAACTAAAAATACTAAAATATTTTTTTCATAGTTTTTGGTTTAAACTTAGACATGTACAAAACTATGTTTGATCTAGGTATAAACACCTTAAAACTTTACGAACAGCCATTTTACTTTAGGAACGGACAGTTTTGTGTTTTTTAGAATGGGTTTTACCATATCAATGGTGGGAAATGTTCGTTTAATTTGTTTTTATCTTCTTTGAATGGGGTTTTTATTGATCAACAGACTCTTTAATAGTGGAGGTAATAATGTAGTGTCTATATTTATCAATATTAAATGTTCTTTTGATAATACCTTAAGCTTCTTTAAACTTCATTTTAAACATAGTGCCAGGTTCTTTTAATCTTTCCATTGTTCCATTTAACTGTTCTGTAAAAATTTCAATTAACTCCTGTCCTAAAGAATGTAAATTGTTTTCCTCATTTTTTGACATACCAATACCGTTATCGCCAATAATCATCTCAAATTCTCTTTTCCCCATCTCTTTTAATTCAAGAACAACTGTTCCTGTGTTTTGTTCATTAAAAGCATATTTAAAAGAGTTGGTCATTATTTCATTAATAATCAATCCAAGAGGAACAATAGTTTCAGATTTAAATTTTACGTTTGGAATGCTCAGTTTTAAATCGATGTTATTCTGAAGTTTATGAGATGCTGCAATTTTTTTAACCAATAGATTGAGATAATCACTAATATCTATCTTAATAAAATCTTTAGACTGATACATGCTTTCATGTATACTCGCCATTGTAAGTATGCGGTTTTGACATTCTTCAAACATCGATACAATTTTGGTATCATCTATCTTGTTCGATTGAAGCCTTAAAAGACTTCTAATAATTTGCATGTTATTTTTTACACGATGGTGAATTTCTTGCATCATATTTTCACGCATTTCTTTCTCTTTCTGTATGATACTTTTTTGTTTAGTAACTACTCGATATCGATAAAAAATAAAACCTATTGATATCACTAATAGACTAATTCCTAAACAAAGAAGAAGTAGTAATGATTTACCGTTAGAAATTTTTAAGTTCTTAGCCTCAAGTTGAGCTTTGGAAACAGCTTCACTATGGGCAAGTATTATACTATCTTCAATAACTCTATTGTCATATTTATATTGATATTCTTGCTTAATTATGTCCTCTTTGCTTTGCTGATTTTTAATACTGTCAGACATTAGCCTATTTAACTGTATCATTTTTAAAGCGTTTTTATAATCACCTTTTTTAGAATATGCTAAGTATAAACTTTTAGAAGAAGATTCTATTTGTTTTACAAAACCAGATAACTGGGCTATTTCTAAAGCTATTTTGGCATGTTTTATTGCTTTTTGCTTGTTGTCAAGAGCTAAGTAAACACTACTAATTGCAATTTCAGTACTAGAGATACCCTCTTTGTCGTTAATTTTCTCAAAGATGATTAAACTTTCATGATGTAATGTTAGTGCTTTTTTGAATTGCCCTTCTTTCTTATAAACTTTACCTAGTTTGTTCGTAGCACTTGCAAATCCAAGTCTGTTTCGATTATTATATGTTCCATCTGTATTTTTTATCGTTTTATACAATTCGATGGATTTCTCTAAAAATATTTTAGCAGAATCTAATATTCCTTCACTAAAATAAATGTCTCCTATATTGTCGAGGGTAATAGCTAATCCTCTCTTATTATTACTGGCTTTTTTTATAACTAGACTTTTACTATAATACTCAATAGCTTTTTCTAAATCTCCTTGTTCCTTATGTATCATTCCTAAATTGTTTAACACAGAGGAGATGCCAGGTTTATATCCTTTTTCTCCTTTGTTATCTATAGAATTTTCATAAAGTGATAATGCAAGTAAATAATATTTTGTAGCTTTTTTGTAATCTCCTCTTAAATAGAAAGATGCACCCTGTGTTGTTCTTGCACTTGCCATATTTCTTTTAAGCCCTTTTGATTTGGCGTAGTTATAATATTTTTCTGCATAATAAAATGCACTATCCGGATTTGAAAACAGGTAAACATCCCAAGCTAATTTATCCAATGCAATCATTCGATTTGCATCTAGTTCAGATCCATCTTTCCAAATAGCATATAAACTATCACGTTTTTTATCGGTTTCATTAGGCCTGTCCTGTGAAATGGAGAGGATAGGAATTAACAACAATAAGAAAAAAAAACACTTCATAGCATAGGGAGTTTTACCATATATTTTATACGAAAATTTTGCTAAAAAGATTGGTAATATAAAATTATAACTGCTATTAGCAATGGAAAATCATCTAAAAAGCGAAGTAAAATTATTTCTTGAATGGAGAATGAAGAATGAAGAATGAAGAATGGAGAATTAAGAATTATGAGTTAAGATTGGAGAATAGAGAAGGGAAAATAATTATTTTTACCTAACCACTAACCACTAACCACTAACCACTAACCACTAACCACTAACCACTAACCACTAACCACTAACCACTAACCACTAACCACTAACCACTAACCACTAAACACTAAACACTAAACACTAAACACTAACTAATCTCCAATCTCAAATATCCAATCTCAAATCTACTTATCCAATACTTGTCTAAATTTGTTAAAGATCCTTTCTAATAATCTTAAATCTTCGGTAATAATTTCGGCAGTTCCTGCCATATCTGGTTTGTAACTTAGTGTTTTATTGTAAGTGCTGGTTAAACCATCAGAGAGTTTTACCTGAACAAAATAACCCTCTTTTCCAGATATTTGAGAGATACTAACGATTGTTCCTGTTAACTGCCCGTATTCCTGATAGGGATAGTTATCTAACTTCATTTTTACTTCTTGACCAACTGTAATTTTACCATAACCTTGAGGTGCTATTTTAACGTTTCCAATATAAGCCTGATTACTTGGAACAACAGCAAATAAGGGTTCTTGATCAGAAATGTATTGATTGGTTGTAATGGCTTTTAAATACGAAATCTTCCCCTTAAATGGAGCAGTTATCGTAAAGTTTTGTTGCCAGCTTTGAGTATAACTTTTTAAGGAATTACGAGCAGATTTAATGTTGTTTTTTAACCCTCTGATTTTATCATCATGGCTTTTGTTTAATTCATTTTGCTGTTTTAAATAGTTGGCTACAGTAATTTTATGTTGTACGTAAGTTTTTTGACTGTTTAATAGTTGTTCCTTTTTTCTAAAGTATTCACTTTGGTTATTAAAAAATTCATTTTTAGAGATTACCTTTTTATAATACAAGGAACTATCTGCATTAAATTTCTGGTCAGCGTTTTGTATTTCTTGTCTTAACAAATTTAATTGTGACTTAGTAATCTTAGCTAATCTATCGTTGTAATTAATTTGTAGGGCAATGTTTTTTAAGCTGTTCTTGTAAAAGTTATCAGTAGTAATTTCGTGGTATTCTTTTAAGTTATTGTGTAAGCTGTTAAATGTTGTTTGAGCTTCACCTAATATTCCTATTTTTTCTAATAAGGGTAATATTGTTGCAGTATTATCAAACGTAAAATTGTTTATCAACGTATTTAGGCTATCAATGGTTTCTTTATTAGTAGGATTGGTTATTACAGCAATGGTTTGCCCTTTTTTTACGGTTGTATTGTCTTTATGATAAAGTTCTTGTATATAACCAGTAGTTTTACTAATGAGTTTAGCAGGAGGTTGTTCTGTAGTAAGCGTTACTTGTCCGGGTATAATATCAGGGTATTTTATAAACCAAGATATAAATACGAGCATTACAATTATTCCAAAAATTAAGGAAATACCCCAACGTATCATCCAATTAGGTACGTGAGATAAAATCTCTTGAACTTCATCACTACGAATTTCTATTTCTTTATTCTCTGGCATTTTTTTCTTTTTATTTCTCTCCCTTTGAGGGGAGAAAAATTTTGTCCAATATCTTTGATTTGGCTACAAAATTAGTGGGGTGTTATTCATTCAAAAAAACACCTCCTTAGAATTTCTAAGCAACAAAGTTGCAAAGAACTTCTAGCCCTCCTCAAGGAGGGAATTTTCACATCAAGGAATCAATTACAACTCCAACTGGTTTTTTACTAAATTATAATAGTTCCCTTTTAAAGCTGTTAACTCCTCATGTGTTCCTCTTTCTATAATTTTTCCTTTATCCAACACCACTATTTGATCAGCGTTTTTAACAGTGCTTAATCGATGAGCAATAACAATAGCAGTTCTTTCTTTAAAAAACTCGTTTAAGTTCTCCATAATTATTTTCTCATTGTTGGCATCCAACGAACTTGTTGCTTCATCAAAGAAAATGAATTGTGGGTTTTTATAGACTGCTCGAGCGATGAATAAACGTTGTTTTTGTCCGCCACTCATACCAACCCCTTCCATACCTATTTTGGTATTATAGCCTAGTGGTAAGCCATCAATGTATTCTTTAATGTTCGCTATCTCAACAGCTTTTTTTAATCGTTCTTTATCTATGCTATCTTGTCCAATGGCAATGTTATTAGCAATGGTGTCGTTAAAAATATAACCATCTTGCATTACAACACCACTGTGGTTTCTCCATGCTTGGTGCGATATATTATTTAAATGATGTTGTGCTATAGTAATTTCACCTTGGTTGGGTTCATAAAATTTCAATAAGATTTTCATTAGGGTAGTTTTGCCACTTCCGCTGGCTCCAACAATTGCAGTTATTTTATTGGCAGGAATAGTTAAATCAAGTCCTTTTATTACTTCTTCGGGGCTTCCTGTGTACCTAAAGTGAATGTTTTTTAATGTAAAATCATCATTAACAGGAACATCATGTATACGCTGTTCTTCAGCATTTTCCTCATCATCTTTGTTATGAATTTCTGATAAACGTTCTAGCGCTATTTTTGCATCTTGGGCCGAATGGATAAATCCAATTAATTGTTGAATAGGACTATTAAGTTGACCAATAATATAAGAAATAGACAACATCATCCCCAAGGTAAGTTGACCCTCAATAACCAACTTAGCTGAAAAAATTGTAATTAAAATATTTTTAAGTTCATTAATAAAGTTGGATCCTAAACTTTGTGTTTGTTCCAATCTTAAACTTTTTATTTCAATTTTAAATAAACGAGCCTGAACATACTCCCAGCTCCATCTTTTTTGTCTTTCTGCATTGTAAAGCTTTATTTCTTGCATGCCGTTAATGAGCTCCATCACCTTGCTTTGTTCACCACTCATTTGGGTAAATCGTTTGTAATCTAGGTCTTTTCGCTTTTTTAAGAAAAGCATTACCCAAACAAAATAGAATACACTTCCTATTAAAAATATAGTGAATATTTGCATGCTGTACCAGGCCAATACACCACCAAATATCACTAAATTAAACATCGAAAATAACACATTTAACGATGTGCTAGTAAGTAGGTTCTCAATACGTTGGTGGTCACTTATCCGCTGCATAATGTCACCAGTCATCTTGCTATCAAAAAATGCAATGGGCAAATTCATTAATTTAATAAAGAAATCCGAAACCAATGAAATGTTAATTCTTGTGCTTAAATGGAGTAATATCCAACTTCTAAGTAATTCTATACTTGTTCTACCTATAAATAAAAACAGTTGTGCGGCTAAAATGAGATAAATAAAACTAATGTCTTGGTTTTGTATCCCAACATCAACCACACTTTGGGTTAAAAACGGGAATATTAGTTGTAATAAACTTCCTGCCAATAAGCCTATAATTAATTGTACTAAGAATTTTTTATATCGAAACAGGTATTGAAATAAAAAAGAAAAACCTTGTTGGGTTTCATTATTATCGTCTTCTTCAGATTGATTAAGTCTAGGTGTAGGTTCTACAAATAGTGCAATACCTTCTTCAGTATTTTCGCTAGCATTATTTCCTATCCAACTTTTAATAAAATCTTGACTATCATACTCTAACAATCCATGAGCTGGATCAGCTACAAAAACCTTCTCTTTTTTTATTTTATAAACAACTACAAAATGTTCTTGATTCCAATGAACAATACAGGGTAGGGGAGCTTCATTATTTAGTTTGTTAAAGTTAACCTTAACTCCTAAGGTCCGAAATCCAATTTTCTCAGCCGAATCAGCAATATTTTTTAAGCTACTTCCTTCTCTTGTTGTTTCTGATAGTTTACGAAGTTTAGATAAGGATATACTCCTACCATAGAACTTAGCCAACATACGTAAACATGTTGGCCCACAGTCCATTTTATCTGGTTGATTATAAAAAGGGAATGACACTAGACTACTAATTCTTTTTGAAGTTGTTTTTGTTTAGCTAGTTCAGATCGATAGGTACGCCACATAAAATCATAAATGACCATTTCATGTACTCTTTGTTTATTTTTAAATATTCGATTTAAAAGCATATGAATATAACTTGATAATAAATTATTAAGAGAAAGATCTAATTTGTTTTCTTTATGGATTTTTAATATTTCTTTATTAAATGGAGCACTTTGCCTTGACTTATTCTCTAGCAGTACAAATAAGGGGGCTAACTGCTTATTAACATTCTGTCTATTATTGAATAGTTCAGCAATATCTTTTCTATGTATTCTAAATTTTTTATCTAATTGCATTTTTAATCGCTTATTCATATTAAACTCTGTAGCAAACCCATCTTTTAGTGATTCGAGTAGGTTCCTTTTTTTCTCAAAATTAAAATTAAAGTCCGTAAGCAATGTATCGATAGCTTTAATCGCAAATTTCCATCTTATTTCTTCTCCTTCATCACCTTCTAACATATCAATCATGTTAACTATGCAATTACTCTCAATATGAAATAAACTTTCACTTATAACCATCGTTCTTTTGCCATATCTTCCAATTTCTCGTTGATAGGTATCCGTTTGAATTTTCCAAATTAATCTGTTTTGTTGATATTCCTTAATTGAATTATGAAATAAAGAAAGAACCTTTCCAACATGGTTAATATCCCTAAAATGAAAACGAACCCTTAGGTGAATTTCTGGATCTGCATAACGGATAAAAAACCAAGAGTCAATTAATCCTTCATTAATTAATTGTTGAGATAGTGGTTTAATTACTTCTGTTAGTATTTTATCTCCAATTTTCACACCACAATACAACTTATAATAAAGCCACTCAGACCCTAAAGAAAATTCTCGTTGAAGATTAATTTGATTTTCAATTACCTTAGACTCTGCATTTACACGGTTAAGTGTTGGTTCTGAAAAATCAGCATTCTCTTTTTGGGTAGTCTTTTGTAAAATACTTATAAATTCATTGGTATACATGTTCCCATTTTGATCTTTAGTGGTTGAATTTTTCTTATCAAATAAAAACTCTTTTAAAATTATTTTTTGTCGTTTTCTGATAATAGAGATGAACATTTCTCTACTAAGTTTGTTTTGAAAGTCAATTACTAATTTATTATCACCATCTGCTAATAATACTATCTCTGGTAGTTTCCATTTTTCTCTCCAAGTAGAAATATTTTGATCCAGTTGATTATCTTTTTTTAATAGGATTTCAAAATCATTTTTGATAAGTTGCCAAGTTGCAGGAGAAATGATAACATTTTCTACTTCAACTCTTGGTAAGAAGTCAAATTCGTTACTTAAATCCCCCCAACTAAAGTATAGTCCTTCTCTAAGATTCTGACCTTGTAGATCACATAAGAAATGATAAACAGGAAGTGCCTTGAATGAGTAATTGTGAGCATTACCTAGACGAGGAATAATTTCTTTGTTCAATCTTTTAGAACGTAGTATAACTCTGTTATTTTTTATAGAAATAAATAAGTCATTCACCCTAATCTGTTGTTCTTTTGATAGAGTCGAATTAGATAGGTAGGGAATTTCATAATTTCTAAATGTAGGCCGCATTAAAACATTCCCTGTTCTACTTTCTGGAAGGTGAGCTATTTCAGCAAATATCACATGGGGATTGTTCTCTTGTTCAGTATTAGCAATTTCTCTTACTAATTGTTCAATTTCTTTGTTGTTAGAAGCAAAACGACCTAACAAATAGGTAGCGCTTGTTCCTCCAATGCTCTCAATACTAAAAAGGTCACTTCCCTCTCGTTTTCCTAAATAGTTATACATTATCGAAAAACTTTCAGGCAAATCATCCCAGTTTGATTTAAAATCTTTTAGATCATCTATTTTAAGATTTATTACTTGTTCTTCGTTATCTTTTGATTTAAGTAATTGTTGAAAAAGAAATGATTGTACTCCGTTCCAAGATATTTTTAACTCTGAGTTTTGTTCATTTGGTAAGGTTAAATTATTTATCAGAGGGTTAACATCAACAGTATGATTATTATTATGACCATAACCTAATCCAGATTCACTATCTAAAGCTTCTAATAAAGGTATTTCTTTATCTTCAAAATGACTATAAAATTTATCTCGAAAATTCTTAAGATTTGTTTCTTTTGGCTTTGATGTTAATTGATTTAAAACTTCAATTGCCTTTTTTAAGCCATTATTTAAATTTTCAAGATGTGAATCATTATTCCGTATAGGTTTCTTATGATTTGTTTCTAAGTAAAGATCTGTTTGAAAAAGTTTGCCTAATTCAAAAGGAATGTTTAAAAGATTTAAATTTTCAGATAATTTTTCATAAACAGAAATAGAGTTCCCTATTTTTTTGTCTATTTGAATTAATTCTTTTTGAGTTACTTGTAAGAGTTTAATTATTTCAGAAAGTTCTTGAATCTCCTCTTTTTGCTGAATATTTATTAATACTCTTAAAATTTGATTGAGTAACTCCTCACCAATTACTGCTGGCTCTAATTCACTTACTAAAAGTTGAGCTTCCACAACTTGATTTACAAATTCCAATGCATTTTCTATATTAATATCTTCTTGTACTATAGATTGTGCTAACTCTTCTATTGAAGCTCCTTTTTTTGATTTATTTAAAATTTCATTTAAATAAAAAGAACTATCTACGGAGCTAATTTGGTTAGTTCTAGATTTGTTTTTATAAAAATATTCTATATATCTAATTTTATCTTGTAACTTATAAATACTTGTATTTGGATAAAATTTAAGATGTTTTTTTATAAAAGGTAATTTGGTTAATTCTTGAGCTAAAGCACAACTAAAGTTCATATCTAACCGAGTACTTCGTTCTTTTTTTGAATTTATAATAATATCGTGACGTCCTGTATCAGTAGTTCCACAGGCAGCAAACAATCCAAATGGGGTACAACGGTTATGCATTCGGAGTGCATATTTTAACAAAGAATTTATTAACCTTTTTTCATCTACTTTATCAGTTATTTCTCCTTTTTGCCATTTAATAAATTCATTCAATAAATTAGGTGATGAAAGAAATAAGGCCTCTTGTATATCCTTTTTTAAATATAATTCGATTAACTCTTTCCTATTAAAACTAGTCTTTATTGGTTTACTAGGAGTTCTCAAAATGGATTTTGGGTGATAAGAGTATTTCATTTATTCAGTAATTTAAATTGTTTTGTATTAGAAAAATAACTTGATACTATTATCAATATAACAAGATTGATTTTTCCCAATCAGATATTTCATAATTAATAGCAGAAATCAAAGCCAATCCTATACCTTCTACCCCAGTAAGAATTCCTATTTCTTCTTCGTATTTATTTTTAGTAACACAATTTTTGAATTGTATTTTTGAATTTAAAATCTTATTACTTTCATTGTACCAGTAATGAACAGCATCTTTAATTTCATTTGATTTCCAATAACAATTAAACCATTTGTTAAAAACATGAGCGATACCTAGTGTGCCATGACATATAATGGCTGAATTAATATCGTGATTATCGATTAGTTTAAATTTGGAAATTTTAGTTGCAATACTAAATGCACGCATGTTAATTTCTTTATCATTTAGAACTTTAGAAGAATATGCCAAAGCACTTACGATACCCAATTCCCCATGACACCATCTTAGGGGACTAAAGTTCGTTTCAGATTTACTTATAGAGTCAGGAATCCTGTTGTTATTTTCATAATATAAAATTTGAGAACATATATTTTTTGCAATGGGTTTAAAGTAATCCGGGGATATATTTAATTCAATTAACCTACTTATAAACATTAATATTGAGGATAAACCATGTGATATGCTTAAATCTATTTCATTTTCATTAGATGTTTTTTTTTTCCACCTATAAAATGATTCATTTTTTTTGGATACTTCTATTAGTTTAAGTCCTATAGTATTTAATTTATCATCAACTTCATTCGTAGATTGAGCTCTATTAAGAAAGTAATTCGCACAACCTAGGGCGCCATAAAAAAAATCGTAATTATTATTATCTAGATAATTTATATTTAATTTAAAAATATGTTGATCCAACCCATTAAAAGTTTCCTGTAAATTAACAGCTAAAACCTCCGATTGAGATAAACTAGAAATTCCATAACCAAAGTTTACTAAGCCAAAAAGATTGTTTAAAGGAATGTTATTATTCTCTATATATTCAAATGCTTCTGTTACGTAATCATTGATTATTAAATTATTTTTCTCTTTATCTTCAGGGTAAAGCCTAGATAAGGAACTTAAATATAATGCTTTAGACAGAGCTCCATTAAAAATAGAAAGTTTATCTTCACTCCTACTGGTTGAAATTTTTTTGGAAATTTTTTTTAAACAAATCTCAAAATCTTTTTTATAACACATATCCAATATACTAATGAAAAGGCCTAACATTTATATTAGGCCTTTTTTGAATCTAACTATCTATTTAGGTTGTGGCTGACACCCTGTACCTGGATGATTCAGAGGATTATCTATTGAATACTGACAAGTTTGACCATTATTATCCGCATTTGTATCAGGATCATATCTGTGGTTAGACCACTTTAGTTTTAGTCCTGTTTTCCCAATCCCTCCATGAATATGATTCATATCATTAGAAGATAATGTTGCAATTGTTTGCTTATTTAATTTTAATTTCATATTTCAATAATTTAAAGTCTACTTTAATATTTAACCTTTAAACTATATGTAGACTAAATACAGTTGTCAAGGTTGCATGAAATTATCAGTCTGCAAACAGATTCTTCATGACTTTAATAAAACGGTATTACAGTACCATTTTAATATGGCACCAATTTATGTTCATACTGCTTAATATGTGTGATAAAATTTTTTAACGGTATAAAGAGTTTTTTAACGGTAAATAATGAACTGAAATCAAATTAGTATTTTCGTCAAAATTTTGATTTTTAAATTTTACCATATCATTTGCTTTTTCATATTAATTAATTGCTCAATTAAGGGGCAATTATATGAAAATAATAAAATAAACTATGGTACAGATGATGGCTTGCCTAGCTCAGAATGTTATGAAATAATACAAGATAGCAAAGGTTATATTTGGTTTGGTACAGATAGAGGTGTTGTAAAATACAACGGATATGAGTTTAAAGTGTTTACAACCCAGGATGGCTTAAACAACAATGTAGTGTTTCATATTGCAGAAGGTGCTGACGGTAAAATATGGTTTTATGATAAAACGCATCAATTAAGTTATATGCATAATGATAGTATTTACCCTTATAAATACAATCATTTGCTTAAAGAACACATCAATGAAATATCTAGAACATTTGGGATAACTATAGCTGATAATAATACCATTTACTTTAGTTTCTCTAGTGCGAAGAATGAAAATATAAAAGGGATTACAGATGAGGGGATTGTATTGTATAATCCAAGATCAAGTAATTTTTTGTTTAATCAGGTAAACAAAAAAGTAACAATTAATTATAATGCATATAATTTTAAATATGTTGACCACTCTAAAAATCTTGTACAATACAGTGTTTGTTATAAAAACGAAAAAAATGAGTTAACAAATTCTATTACTCATAATCCTAATAATACGTTTATATCAGTTTTAAGAGCTACTACAGATCTTAAGTCTTTGTGGTTTAGTCATCATAATAAACTCTTTGAGTTGGATGAAAATGGAAATATAAATGAATTGTATTCATTTAATGAGGGGATTATAGAGCTTGAAATTGATAAACATGGAAACCTTTATATTGGCTTATTGTATAGTGGATTATGGGTTTTTCCGAATGCAAATACTAAAAATAAATATAAGTTAATTGATAATTGTTCCGTTTCTGGATTTGTAAGAGATAAAAATGGAGGAATATGGATAAGTACTTTAGAAAAAGGGGTCTTTTATTACCCATCAAATTCATTTTCTAACTACACCCCTTCAAAGGGTAAGAAAATTGATGGTATTGGAGGGGCTGATAATAATATTGTTTATAGTACAGAGAAAGGAGAACTGGTTAATCTTACAACGAATAAGCCACTGAAATTAGAAAAAAATAGATCAAAACCTATAAGGAATATTATTACATTAAATAAAGAGAGTTTTATTGTAACAGCAGATAGAGCCTTGAGTTATTTCTATTTCGATATTAATAAAAAACCAATTTTATTACCAACATCATGCAATGACTGGTTGAAGGTAAAGAATAACTTATATGGTGTTAATGATGGGAATATATATCAAGCTTTTAAAAACGATTATCAATCAAATCTTTTATTTAGAGGAGACATTAAGTTTAATTGCTTGGAAAGTAATTTTGATAATTCTAATATATTACTAGGTTCAAACAAAGGGATTTATCAATATGCTAATGATACTTTATTTAGATGGAAAAAGGATGAACCCTTGTATGAGACAAGAGTTTCGGACATGGCATTGTTTAAGAACAATATTCTTTTTTCTGCTACAAGAGGAAATGGGTTGATAGTCCATGTAAAAGACAGTACACCCTACATTATATCTGATAAACAAGGGCTAATTAGTAATGAATTAGATAATATATACATAAATGGCAATCATGTTTATGTCTTATCAAAAGAAGGCATGAGTTTATTAAGTTACGATGGAGAAAAGTTTAAGATTACCAATTATACAAACAATAACGGTCTTTTAAGTAATGAGGTAAATGGTGTTTTTGAACATGATGATATGGTTTGGGTAGCGACAAATAAAGGAATTACAAGGTTTAATTTATTACAACAAAAAAGTAACATATTTAACTCTCCGGTTTATTTAACATCATTTAAAGTATTAGATCAAATTATTGATAATAAACAACAGATCACTTTGGCACATCAAGAAAATGAGATTGAATTTTCTTATGAAGCTATTTCTTTTGCAAGTAAAGGGAAAATTAATTACAAGTATCAAATGGAAGGGATGGATAATGATTGGGTGTTTACACAATCAAGAAGATTAAGATATCCTCGCTTACCCTCTGGAGATTTTGAGTTTAACATTTCATATCAACATCCAGATAAAACTTGGTCAGAACCAATAACATTGTTTAAAATAACGAAAAACAAACCAGTGTGGGAGAAATTATGGTTTTATATATTAATTATAATTGCTTTTGTGGGAATTGTTTTGTTGGTAGTTCAACGATATATTAAAAAAATTAAAAAAGAGGATGAAATAAGACAAAGAATAACTGATCTTGAAAGACGAGCGCTACAAGCTCAAATGAATCCGCATTTTATTTTTAATTCGTTAACATCAATACAAAGTTTAATTGCACAACACAATAATGAAAAAGCTGAATTATTTTTAGTAAGATTTTCTCGATTGGTAAGAACAGCACTAAATCAATCTTCAACTTCTTATGTTGTTTTGGCAGAAGAGTTAGAATTGATAAATAATTACATTGAGATAGAGGCTTTAAGATTCTCTAATGCATTTGATTGGTTTATTAAGATAGAAGGTGATATAGAAGTTGAAGGGATAAAAATACCACCAATGGTTATACAGCCTTTTATAGAAAATGCCATTGAACATGGTTTACTTCCTTTAGATAAAAAAGGATTAATAAATATAAGTTTAAAAAGAATTGATGATTCCATGCTACAATGGAGTATAGATGATAATGGAGTAGGAAGAAAAGTGGCGGGAACTAAACACAAGAAAAAAGGTAGAGAATCAAAAGGAATAAAATTAGTTAAAGACCGTTTATTTATTCTTAATAAAAAATCAACTGTTAAATTTGAAGATTTAATAGATGGTGAACAATCAAAAGGAACAAAGGTAATTTTAACTATACCTTATCAAAATGGATAATTTATGAAAGTTGTAATTATTGATGATGAAGAAAATTGTAGGATACTTCTTGCACATAAAATTAATAAATATTGCAAAGAAGCAACGATTGTAGGTGAAGCTTCTAGTGTGAAAACAGGTGTTAATTTAATTAATGAAAAAAAACCTGATCTAATTTTTTTAGACATCCAAATGAATGATGGTACTGGTTTTGATTTGTTAAATAAAATAAAAGAAATAAAATTTAAAATAATTTTTACAACTGCATTTGATCAATATGCGATTAAAGCATTTAAATATTCAGCCATTCATTATTTATTGAAACCTCTAGATTACATTGAATTGATAGATGCGTTTAATCGGGCAACAAAAGAAGTAAATTATCAGGAACAAACAAAGGGGTTTTTAAATTCGTATCAAAATGGAAATTTTGATACAATTTGTATAAGAACAGAAGATAACCTTTATAAGTTGCTCTTATCAGAAATTGAATTAATAGAAGCAGAAGGAAGTTATTGTATTTTTAATTTAGAGGATAAAAAAAAGATAGTGATTTCTAAATCATTAAAAGAATATGAACAAATATTGCCTCATGAAAATTTTGTAAGAGTACATAGATCATACTTAATTAATTTTAATTTTATTAAAGAATTTGACTACAAAAATTCCGATATAAAGTTGAAATCAGGAAAAAGGGTACCTGTTTCTAGAAGAAAGAAAAACAACTTTTTAAAAATGGCTTTAGATACAAATCATATAGAGCTAAAAAAGAAAAATTAAGGAGAACTATTTATCTCCACCAGTTTTCTTTTTACCAGGCTTAACACCTAGTTTTTTCTTCTTAACAAATTTAGCGTTCTTCTTAGCCATAATAGCTTTCTTTTTGTCTAATTCTTTTTGAGCTTTTCTAGCACCTTTTTTAGGGTTTTTAAAGTGTTTATTTTGTTTTTGGTATTCTTTTGCGATTTGAATACTTGGTGCTGTTTTATTATTTAGACCTGTATTGTATACACCTTTTTTATTTTTGTGCGACCTACCACTAAACATAGTGTTTTGATCTAACTTACTTTTGCAAGATCCTAATAGCATTAAAATAAGAATAACTCCTATAAGTTTTGTGATTATGTTCATACCTTTTTCTTTTTTATAAAAGTGTCAGTTCGAGTGAAATTCTCTAAGAATTTAGTATCGAGAACAAACTTTTAAACTAGTTGGTTCTCGATATTATTTTTCTTCGTTACACTTCTAAAAATCACTCGAACTGACAATGATTTTTAGAAGGAACTCATTATTTTGTATTATACTCCTCTAATAACGCATAAATATCGCTAATTAGTCTGTCAACGTCTTTTTTTGATGTTCCATCATAAAAACCTCTTAGTCTTTTTTCTTTATCCACCAGCACAAAATTTTCGGTATGAACAAAGTCATTAACACCACCATCACCTTCGGTTATCGCTGCAAAATAGGTCTTACGTGCTAAATTATAAATCTGTTTTTTATTACCAGTTACAAAATTCCATTTATCCGCAGAAACACCCAAGTCTGTTGCGTATTTATTTAACACAGGAACAGAGTCGGCCTCAGGCATAACAGTGTGTGATAAAAAAGAAATAGCTGGATTTTCAGTAAACTCATCATAAACACGATGCATTTGTTTGGTCATTTTAGGGCAAATAGTAGGGCAGGTTACAAAAAAGAAATCGGTAACGTAAATTTTATCTTCATAATTATTTTCGGTTACTTCTTTACCATTTTGGTTTGTTAAGTTAAAAGAACCAACCCTATGAAATTTATCAACGTTTCTAATTGATTCATCCACCAATTCAGGATTAAGGTCTGCCGGATTAAAAACCTTTAAAACCTTAGGCTCATCTATCATAAAATAAGCAATAGTAATTCCTACTATTGTTATTAAAACTGCGGGTAAAAATCGTTTCATGTTACTTTATCTTTCTAGCTTCTTCCCTACCTATAACTGTCTTTAAAAGAGCAGCATCTAATTTTTTAGCAATAATAGTTTTCGATTTATCCAACAAATAAAGCTGAGGAGTAGTATAAACATCATAAGTGATGTTGTAGTTTAAACTTTTTAAATCAGTAAGCCCTTTAATAATATAATCAGTCGCTTTTTGTTGATCTTCATACACTTCTTGTGGAACAGCAACATTAATAAAATCTAAGTTGTAGTCTGTAATAAATTTTTTCCATTGGGCATTATGATGTGAACTTACTGAATACACTTTAATATCTATTGTACTTTTAACAGAATCGATGTAATGAGCTAGTTTCGGAAGTTCTTTCTTACAATGTCCGCAATCGGGATCCCAAAAAATAAGTACAGTATATTCCGACTGAACATCTCTATACATATTTATCCAATTGTTACCACTAGTATCTAATAAACTTAAATTAATAGCTGGTTTACCAATAATAAGCGGAGCTATTTTTCTTGCCCTGTCTTGTACTTTTTCTATTTGTGCAGAATCTGCCCAATAAGCTAAATCATGAGTGTAATAATTTAAACCAATGTGAGAAAATATCCCATCCATTCCCATTATTTTCGATTTTTCATAATAACTTAATAAGTGATGAACTGTATATTTAAAAATGTCTTTATTGGCCTTAGATTTTCCTATAATAATATCAACCTCTTTAATAATTGAATCTGGCATTGGATACACAATTTTTTGAAAATACTTCTCTAACTTATTGTGGTAAAGAGGGGTGTAGTTAATTCTTGCATCAGAAAAATCTACATCATCCCAAAAATGAGTTTTAACATATTGGTATTTTAATAATCTTTTTAAAGAGTCGCTTTTAATATCATTGTATTCAGGAGCTTGGGGCTCTTTCATTGTTTTAAATATTTTAGAAACAAATAAATTTGGATATTCTTTTATAATATTTAATCGATACTCAATTATATCATCACCAATTTGAATAAGTTGCTCATTAATTTTTGTTTTCTCTTTATCAGATGTTTTTTCTGCCATAAGTTTCTCTCTTAGTGGTTGAGAAGCTTTTTGTTTTCCAGTAATAAATTTTAAATGTTCAAAAAACACCTCATTTTCTTTCGATTTTTTAATTTTCATGTTTTGGATGTAATCCAAAGTGTCTGTTTCTAAATCAATAAGAGATTCATCGTTAATTACAAGTTCAAACAATAACTTACCACCTGTGTATACACCGTAAATCCCCCCATGGTGAGGCTCATTGCCTTCAAAAATTACAACTCCAGAACTGTTAAATTGAGCTGTATCTTTATAGTACCGTTGCTGTCCGAAATAATTAATCAGGTAGCACGCAGTATCTTGCATGCCATCAATTTTTATTTTTATTTTATATCCTTTATTTTCGGAGTATCCTGCCAAAGAAATGCTTAGCATTAACAGAATAGATAAGATTTTCTTCATAATTTTGAATTAATAAATAGATTTCAAATTTACCATTTAAAAACAAAGACTAAACCATTTTAACATTCTTTTAACTTGCCTAAAATCCTTATCTATATTGTAATAATTATTCCAGCCATTTTAATTGGCTTGTGTATTGCTGTATATATATTTCAAGAACGATTAATATTTCATCCAGATATATTTTCGCATAAATATAAATACACTTTTAATATTCCTTTTAAGGAACGGAATTTTAAAACCGAAGATGGTAATACCCTTAATGCACTTTATTTTAAAGTAGAGAATGCTAAAGGTGTTGTTTATTATCATCATGGCAATGCAGGATCGCTTGCCTCTTGGGGAGAACGAGCAATAGATTTTACCAGTAAAGGATATGATGTTTTGATGTATGATTATAGAAGCTATGGTAAAAGCACAGGTAAAATAAAAAATGAAAAAATGCTTTTTGCCGATGCTTTATTAATTTATAAAGAATTGCTTTATGATTATAAAGAACGAGATATTGTGGTTTATGGAACATCTTTAGGAACGGGAATAGCATCTTATATTGCTTATAACAATAATCCTAGAAATTTGCTTTTAGAAACACCATATTATAATTTCTATGATGTAGCTAAATTCCATTATCCTTATTTACCAAACTCCATTTTGTTGCAATATCAGTTTAAAACAGATAAGTATTTACCTCACATTAAAGGGAAAGTTTATTTGTTTCATGGCACAGAAGATGAAACAGTTCCCTATAATTCTAGCGAACGTTTAGCAAAGTTATCTGATAACATCACCCTATTTACAATTAAAGATGGTTCGCACAATAACCTCAATACATTTGAGGATTACCATAAGCGCTTAGGAGAGGTGTTAGAGTGAATTTAATTAGAATTTTTTATCAGAAAGTCTAGTAGCTAATTAGGTCTCTTGTGTTTCCATCTTTTGTGCGACCATAACCAAATTTCAGGTTGTTGGATAATATCTTGCTCTAATCGTTTAGTGTGCATTTCAGAAATTTCGCCTTTTTGCGTTGCTGCTGGGTTTTCGCAGAGTAAGTCTGTAGTCATTTCATAATAACCACGTTTTACACGATTTACACTTACATAAATAACAGGGTAGTTTAGTTTAGTAGCAATAATTTCTGTTCCTAAAAAGATAGGAGTATCTTGTTTTAAAAAGGTTGTCCAATAAGCACTTTCAGGAGAAGGTGTTTGGTCAGCAATAAAAGCAGTAGCACTTAGTTCATCATCGTTTCTTAATCTTAACATGGTTTTAAAAGTTGCTGCCATGGGCATAATTTCAGTACCAAAACGAATCCTTTTTTTATTGATTAAACGGTTAAAATAAGGATTTTCTAAAGGCTTGTAAATAACGTGCAAGCGATAATTGGTGTTGTAAGCCATTTCGGCAGCAGCCAATTCGTAATTTCCAAAATGGCCCATTACAAAAATTACTTTCCGTTTCTCTTTATTAAATTTATCTAAAAGACTAGTATCAGTAAAATGGCATCTTTTTATCATAGCATTTTTACTGATGGTAATTGACTTAATCATTTCAACTACCCAGTCGCAAAAAAAAGAATAAAATTCTTTACAAATTTTGTTAATCTCTTGATCTGATTTATCTGGAAAAGAATTCTTTAAATTTTGGAGTACCACTTTTTTACGGTAACCCAGAACACGGTAAATAATAATATACATAAAATCGGAAACCCTATAAAGCAACCAAAATGGCAAAATAGAAACCAAATATATAAAGGGAAGAGATATGTAATAAACAATCGCTTGCATTGTAGCAAAACTAACTAAAAAAACAGTGAATTGTATCGCCCTTTTTAATACTGTTTACAAGGGAATTGAGTTTTGGCATATCATTTGAAAGAGTGAAGATATGTTTAACCAAAAAATAGGAGGAATAGTTATGAAAAATTTAATTGTAGTATTTGTTTTATCACTTTGTAGTAATGTGTTATTAGCTCACGGATTTTATGGAAGCAGTTATAACTCAGATTTAAACATTAAGATGTGGGATAACTCTAGTTTTATTATTACGATAGATAATGGTCATCCACGAAAAACTAGAAATTTTAATTTGAAAAATATTGAGCCTGGTAATCATTTTGTGAAAATTGTAAAAAAGAAAAGAAATCATCATTATGGACATGGACACCCAAATCACAATGGAGGAGGGTTTGTAGAAACAATTTTTAAAGGTAATATTAAGGTGCCAGCAAAAAGAAATGTATTTGTAAAAATTAAAGGAAAGAATCGCTTGAGTTTTAAATTCTTTAAAAAGAATCACAATCATCATGGTAATGGACACGGGCATAATAATCACCATAATAATAGTCATGGTAGTCATTATGGGTCTTTAAACCATTATGATGATTGGAATTACGGTTGCGAGCCAATAAACAATCATGCAAGCCACAATAATCATAATGAGCATCATTATGGACCAATGAGTATGAGCGGTAATAGTTTTAATGAATTGGTGAGATTGATGAATAAAGAACATTTTGACGATGATAGATTAGAGATAGCAAGACAAGCAATATCATCAAATAATATGGATGCAAAACAAGTTGCAAGAGTGTTAGAGCAGTTTACATTTGATAGTTCTAAACTTGAATTTGCAAAGATTGCCTACCGTAACACTATAGATAAAGAAAATTATTTTGTTGTGAATAGTAAGTTCACGTTTTCAAGTAGCGTTTCAGATTTGAATAATTTTATAAGGCATACAAATGCATAACAAAAAAAACTCCCGAAATAATTTCGGGAGTTTTTTTTATTCTTCAACCATTTCGGTTTTAAATTCAGAAGTAGTATGAAAAGTTATTTCAGGATAATCGTTTTCTGCACTTTGTAATAAAAATTTTGTTTGAGCTAAAAACACATAGTTATTATCTTTATCCTTTGCAATGTTTTGTGCTTTACGCCTAACAAATTCTTCCATTTTCCCTTCGTTATCAGTTGTCATCCAGCACGCTTTGTGTAAGTTTTTAGCTTCAAAAGCAGCAGAAGCACCATATTCATGTTCTAAACGATACTGAATTACTTCAAACTGTAATTCTCCAACCGTACCTACAATTTTACGATTACCAGGTTGTTGAATAAACAATTGAGCAACCCCCTCATCGGTTAATTGCTGAATCCCTTTTTCTAATTGCTTGGTTTTCATAGGATCTCTATTCACCAATTCTTTAAATATTTCAGGAGAAAAGCTAGGTATTCCTTGAAACTCCATTTTTTCACCTTCCGTTAAAGTATCTCCAATTTTAAAGTTTCCAGTATCGTACAAACCAATTACATCACCAGGGAAAGCTTCTTCAATAACGCTTTTATCTTGAGCCATAAAGCTGGTAGGATTACTAAAACGCATTTTTTTATCGATTCTAACATGCTGATAAAACTTGTTTCTTTCAAACTTACCAGAGCAAATTCTTAAAAAAGCAATACGATCTCTATGTTTAGGGTCTAAGTTGGCATGTATTTTAAAAATAAAACCACTAAATTTAGTATCTGTAGGGTGAATAACTTTAAGATTTGTTTCCCTGCTTCTAGGAAAAGGGGCAATCTTAACGAAAGTGTCTAACAACTCTTGAACCCCAAAATTATTTAATGCACTTCCAAAAAATACAGGAGCTAATTCTCCGGCATTATAAGCTTCTACACTAAACTTATCATAAACACCTTCAATTAACTCTACATTCTCTCTTAATTCAACTGCAGCATCACCAATTTGCTCATCAAGAATAGGGTCATTAATATCTTTAATGGAAACAATGTCACTTTCCATTTTAGTTTTGTTGCTATCAAATAAGTTTAAATGATTCTCAAACATATTGTAAACCCCTTGAAAAGTACTTCCAATTCCAATAGGCCAACTTAGGGGTCTAACTTTAATTCCTAAGTTAGATTCTATTTCATCCAATAAATCAAAAGAATCTTGACCTTCACGGTCCATTTTATTAATAAAAACAATAACAGGAGTCTTTCGCATTCTACATACCTCCATCAATTTTTTTGTTTGAGCCTCAACACCATTGGCACAATCAATTACCAAAATAACACTATCTACAGCAGTAAGTGTTCTGTAGGTGTCTTCAGCAAAATCCTTGTGTCCAGGAGTATCCAAAATGTTAATTTTAACATCTTTATAATTAAAAGCCATTACAGACGTAGCAACAGAAATTCCTCTCTGCTTTTCTATTTCCATAAAATCGGAAGTAGCTGTTTTCTTAATCTTATTCGATTTTACTGCTCCAGCAGATTGTATTGCTCCACCAAATAACAGTAGCTTTTCAGTTAAAGTAGTTTTACCCGCATCGGGATGACTAATAATTCCGAATGTTCTTCTCTTGCTTATTTCTTGCTCTAAACTCATAATGTTGCAAATTTACTTTTTAGTTTTGTTATATACTATATAAAAAAAACCGCTAATCCCGAATTTTCGGGACTAGCGGTTTTTCAATAGGGCAGGATAGTTTTTACTGCTTATTTCCAAGCATCAAAATTTCGTTTACTACAATTTCTGTGATGTAACGTTTGTTTCCATCTTTATCATCATAGCTGCGATTAGTTAACTTGCCTTCAATAGCAACTTCGTTCCCTTTTTGTAAATACTTTTCAATGATGTCGGCTGTTTTTCCCCAAGCAATTAAATTATGCCATTGAGTATCTTCTATTTTTTCGCCTTTAGCATTTTTGTATGATTCGTTTGTTGCGATAGAGAATTTCGCTAATTTTTTACCCGATTCTAATGTTTTAATTTCTGGGTTCATTCCTAAGTTTCCGATTAACTGTACTTTGTTTCTTAAATTGTTCATAATGTATTGGTTTAAATAATTTATTAGTAAACCTGATTCGTTCAGATTTGATGAGGCAAAGTAAGAGAGGGTAGGAGTTTTTAGTCGGTTCTTAAATGTTTGTTTTCGTTTATAGTCGTTTGTAAACGTTTGTAGTCGTTTGTAAACGTTTGTAAACGAATAATTAGTATATTTGTATTATGGTAAAACCAACATGTTTAGAATGCTCAGAATCTTTTGCGGGAAGAGTAGATAAGAAGTTTTGTTCTGATTATTGTAGAAACGTTTACAACAATAAAATAAACAAAGACGGTAAAAAATTAATCAGGAATGTAAATAACCGTTTACGAAAAAATTGGAGAATTTTAGAAGAATTAAATCCAAAAGGAAAAGGGACTGTGAGTAAGAAAAAATTATACATGAAAGGTTTTGACTTTAATTATATTACCGAAATTTACACTACAAAAGCTGGTAAAATATATTATTTCTGTTATGATCAGGGTTATTCTGATTTGGAGAAGGAATTATATATGTTAGTAAAGAAGGATTAAATAACAAAATATTGTTTACAACATTCCTTGTTTATTGTAACAATAAGGCGGTTTTCTCGTTTTCTTTGATATATGAATATAGTAAAACACATAAGTCTCATTTTTTCTTTAATAGTTACATCAATCCTTGTAGCTCAACCTTTGTTAAATGAAGAAACTAGAGTAGTTGAAGTTACAGGATTGCATGATTCTTTAAATTACCAGTTTGTAGAAAACAAGCAATTGTATAAACAGGGTTGGGACAAATTAATTCAACCTAATTTTTGGAGAATATTAATGACAATGGGGAATGATTCTGCCCTTATTAATATCGGGAGTACACGTCAAATTATTAGAAGAGTAGCAGTAAAAGATTGGAACAAGATGTCTGATGTACGAAAAGATGCTATTAGAGACAGTATAAAAAAACATTATGGATTGCCGGAAGAAGAACATATTTACATGACTTCAGGTAAAAAAGCTTTTTATGATTTTGAAAAAGTGATGCCAAGTATCGGTAGAGGAATTCAAATTTTCAATCAAAATCATGTAGATCCATTCTATGCCCAAGCTATTTTGTTAATAGAAAGTCCAAATAAGATGCAAAAATCTCCTGTAGGAGCTTATGGATCGTTTCAAATAATGAGAAAAGTAGCGATTAACTTGGGTTTAAAAGTAAATAAATATCAAGACGAGCGAAAAGATTTTGATAAATCTGCTTGGGCATCAGCTAAACTAATTAGAACCGTTTGTATACCTGAAACGAATAGAATTTTAGCTAAAAAAGGAATTGTTTTTAACCCAAACGATTTGTGGTATAAGTTGTTGGTTTTACACACTTATCATGCAGGAGCAGGAAATGTTAGAAATGCTATTAATTTTATTAATCCTATAATGGGTAATATGGAACTTATAAAAACATTGTGGCAAACAGAGGTGGGTAGTTTTAGAAATGCCTCTCAAAATTATTCTCAATTGGCTTTAGCTTCCTTAATAGAATTGGATAATATTATTAATAAAAAGTGTAAATCAATCTATTATTGTCCGCAATATGAAATCTAATCTTAAAATAAGTTTAATAAATATAAGCGATATTAAACTTTTTACTACTTTTAATTTTCTAAAAGTTACTTACTAAATTTCTTTTATGGAAAAGTACGATTTATGTGTTATTGGAGGAGGGCCTGCAGGATATGCTGCAGCAATGAGAGCGATTGACTTCGATAAAAAAGTTCTCTTAATTGAAAAAACAAAATTAGGAGGAGCTGGAATTTATAACGGTGCTCTTTCATCAAAAACTATGTGGGAGCTTTCTACAAGATATAGAAAGGTAAAAGAAGACTTAGGAGAGAAAGCTGCAGGATTGGAGATTTCTTATGATGAAGTTAAAAACTCGATAGAAGAAGCCATTTTTGATCGTAAGTTTCAATTAACAAGTCACTTAAGGATAATACATGCCGAAACAAATTTAATTACTTACGAAAAAGGTGTAGCCAGTTTTATTTCTGATAAGGAGATAAAAATTAACAAACTTGGAGGTAAAGAAAAAATTATTTATGCAGAACATACAATTATAGCTACCGGAAGTACACCTAGAAAACTACCAGATGTAGAGGTGGATGAGGAAATTATTATGACAAGTGATGGCATCTCTAATTTAGATGATTTCCCTAAAAGCATGGTAATTGTTGGGGCAGGAGTAATAGGTTGTGAGTTTGCTACCATATTTGCCAATTTTGGGAAAACGAAGGTTTACTTAATAGATAGAGCCGAACGTATTTTACCATTTGAGGATAAAGATATTTCTGATCTTATCTCTAAAAATATGGAGAGACAAGGCGTTGTGATACATCGTAAATCACAACTAAAGAGAATTGAGGTAAAGAACGGGATGGTGGAGTATGAAATAGAGAATGAAGGAGGTGAAATAGAAATTATTGAGGTAGAAAAAGCATTATTATCAATAGGTAGAACCCCTAATATTAGTCCGCTAAAAATTGAAAATGCAGGGATTAAAATGAGTAAAAGAGGAGTGCATATTGGTGATGAAGATACTAAAACCAACATACCCCATATTTTTGCAGTTGGAGATATTTCAGGAAGGCTTCCTTTAGTTAATGTTGGAGAAAGAGAAGCAAGACATGCTGTGGTTATGATGTTTGCAGATTTCCCTGTAAAGAAGATTAATTATGAAAATGTTTCAACTATTATGTTTTTAGACCCAGTGGTGGCTTCTGTAGGGTATAATGAACAAACCTTACAAGAAAAAAACATTCCATATCGTTTGGCAAGGGTTGATTATTCTACAATAGCAAGAGCAATATCTATGGGGAAGCCAGAAGGTTTCTTTAAACTTATTGTATCTGATGATGCTGATATGAAAGTACTAGGAATGAGAGCCGCAGGGGTTCACGCTTCTTCGGCTATTCAAACCATTGCGTTGCTAATATATATGGATAAAGGGATTGATGAATTAGCACATATGATTCATCCGCACCCATCAATTGTAGAGGGAGTGCAAGAAGCAGCTAGAATGTTGCTAGGTAAATCTATCTATAAATCTGCAGTGTTTAGAGATAAACTAAAATGCTATAAATTTAGAGATGGTGTTGAAACACCACTCAATACAATAGATGATGAAAAGCTAATTAAGTTTGAAGATGTTGCAAAACACTTCCATAAAGACCAAGAAGATTAAAAGATAATTTTAATCTTCTTATAGCTCTTTGTTCAAACCTTTAAGAATAGAAAAAGCCCTGTCAACACTTTCATCGTCTACTATAATTGTAAATTCATGCATAGTAGAAATTAAATCTGAAATATTAATTCCTTCCCATGCTATTTTTTTAAGAATAAAGTAATAGATACCTGAAACATCAGCATTTTCACTAGGTAATTTTATTGTGATAGAAGAAAGCCCACTAGTTTCTTGTACAAGTGTTTCTGATTTAAATAGAACATCAACATCATTATGCTCAGAGTCACTTAAAATAATACTAGTTTCATAAACTCCTTGAGAAAAAGCAAAAAAAGTATCTTTTTTTCCTTTTAATTTTTTTAATAATTCAGTTTGTCTGTCAATAATTGTATCAGAATTGGCAAATGTAAAATAGGTGATTTTTGATCTAACAGTAATATCGCCAAGCTTATTGATTACTTTTTTAACTTTGATTTTTAAGTTAGGATCAAATTTAGGTGAAAGTCTTTTTAAAGCCATAACAATAGCTCCAATTTGCACATCTTTATTCAGCTCTTCATCAATCTCTGGCTTTATTTGTCTTGATAAAGAAGAAAGGTTAATTATGCCTTCAGCTAAGGCTTCTTCTAAAAAAGGAGATTTTTTTATAATCTCTTCTACTATTACGTGAGTTGCTTTCATCTATAAAATTTAACAAATTATGGTCAAATATAATATATATATTTTGTTTTTGTTAAAAATTTAACAAAATTGAAAGATTTATATAGTTGAAAAAAAATAAAAATGTTAAATGATTAATTAGTTCTTAATCATTTTTTTTCGTTTTTTTATGACGAATTCAAAGATCAAATGGAGTATATAGAATTTAAGGCAAATATATTACCTATAGAAATAGGAAGAGACGTATTGATAGCGGAGTTGTCTGAGCTTGGCTTTGAAAGTTTTGTTGAGACAAATGAAGGAATCGAAGCTTATATTCAATCAGAAGAATTTGAAGAGTCGGCTATCCAGTCCTTAAAAATTCTAACTAATCCAATGTTTCAAGTTAATTATTCAATTAAGAAGATAGCAGATCAAAATTGGAATGCGGAATGGGAGAAAAACTTCAATCCAATTTATGTAGAAAATAGATGTAGCATTAGAGCTCCTTTTCATGAGAAAATAGCGGGCATAGAGTATGATATTATAATTGATCCAAAAATGTCGTTTGGCACAGGGCATCATGAGACCACCTATTTAATGATAAAAAGATTGTTAGATATGGAGTTGAAAAACAAAAAAGTACTAGATATGGGCTGTGGAACAGGTGTGTTGGCAATTTTAGCTCAAATGAAAAAAGCCAGATATGTAAAGGCCATTGATGTTGATGAATGGGCTTACAATAATACCTTAGAAAATATTAGGAATAATAATTGCGAACAAATTGAAGTTAAAATGGGAGGAGCAGAAAAAATAGAAGAAAATAATTTTGATGTTGTTATTGCTAATATAAATAGAAACATTTTGTTAAATGATATGAAGCGTTATGTTTCATCAATGATTGAAGGAGGAGAATTGTTACTTAGCGGTTTTTTTAGCTCAGATAAAGAAATACTATTAGTAGAGACTTCTAAATTAGGTTTAGAATTGCTTTATAGTGACAGTAAGAATGATTGGACCATGTTACATTTAATAAAAAGATGATTAAATTTTATAAGTATATAATTGTTGTAATTTGTTTTTTAACAACTCTTTCGAGTTATTCTCAAACCAAGATAAAACATTTCTCATCTGACTCCTCTATGTTTTTCCAAGAAATGGAAGAGTTTTTAACCTATTCTAGAAAACAGGATGGCGAATTAGTTATGGATCAATTTTCTTGGATATGGTTCGATGGAAAGTTTTCTGATAAACAGCGAGAAGGGGTTTATAAGGTCTGTAATTTAATGCTGAAGAAAAGAAAGAAAGCTTTTCCTGATTTTAAGAATTATTTATTTTCCGTATCACAATTTGTAAATAGTGAACATCAAACTGAAGAAAGTTTTGCAAGTTGGCAAAAGATATTGGTTAAATTAATTAATGGAAAAAGTAAAAAACGATTTACAGATTATCTTAAATCATGTAATAGCCTGTTTAGCGAAAACCTTTTGTATAAATCAGCTTCAAATTCATGGGCTGCTAATAATAGTAATTACACATTTGGTTATGATAGCTTACCTACCATAGAGTTTGAAGCGTTAACACTAACGTGTTATTCAAAAGGAGACAGTTCTGTTATTTATAATACGAAAGGAATTTACTACCCAACAGAATCAAAATGGGTTGGAGTTGGTGGTAAAGTTACATGGGAAAGAGCTGGCTTTCCAGCAGATTCGGTTTATGCCGATATTAATGAATATACTATAAGTACCAAATCACCAAGGTATATTATTAAAAATGTAACTTTTTATGATTATTATTATTTTGAAAATGCTCATCAAGGAGTTTTGGAAGAAAAAGTTTTGGCAAACGTTAAACCAGAAAAGGCGACTTATCCTCGGTTTAATTCTTATGATGCAACAATTCAAATATCAGATGTTGCAAAAGGGGTAGATTATATAGGTGGATTTTCGTTAAATGGTAGGAAAGTGATAGGAAGAGGATCTAAAAACCAAGATGCATATTTACTTTTTTATAGAGATGATTTTCCATTTTTAAAAATGGCATCTAAAACCTTTGTTATTAAACCTGAACGAATTGTTGCCCAAATAGCTTCAGCAACTTTCTACATTAAATCAGACTCTATTTATCATCCTGGTGTTGCGTTTAAATTTTTTATAAAAGATAGAGCTGTATCATTAATTAGAGATAATAAAGGAATTAAAATTACTCCTTATTTTAACTCTTATCATCAAGTTGATATGGATTTTGAATCCCTAAATTGGAAAATTGATTCACCAATGATAGAGTTTAGAAATATGCAAGGAGGAACGAGAACACGTGCAACCTTTATTTCTTCCAATTATTATAGAAAAAGAGACTATTTGAAGCTAATGGCAGGGCAGTCGAAACATCCACTTTATACTATCTTTAAATTAGCAAATAAGCTTGACACTAATTATATAACCAATGATGATATGGCTAGTTTTACATTGTTATCTTATTCTAGTATAGAAACCATGCTTTTAGATTTGTCTAACAAGGGATTTATTAATTACAATTATGATGCGAAATACTTTATTGTAAAACCCAAATTAACTGCTTGGGTTAAGGCAAGTGGAGGAAATGTAGATTATGATGTTATCGGGTTTTTATCTAACGTAAAAGGACAAAGTAATGCAACATTAAGCTTGTTAGATTATGATTTAAAAATAAGAGGTGTAAACAGTGTTAATGTTAGTGATTCTCAAGAGGTTATAATTTATCCGTCACACAGAGAAATCACCTTAAAAAAGAATAGAGATTTTGATTTTAGCGGTGTAATTCAAGCTGGTAGATTTGATATAATGGGAAGTAATTTTTCGTTTAAATATGATGAGTTTAAAGTTGATATGCCCAATGTAGATTCATTAAGAATTTATGCAGAAACAGGAGGTATAGATAAGAATGGAGAACCAATAATAAGACCCGTTAAAACAGTAGTTGAGAAAATATCAGGAGATTTACTAATAGATAAGCCAAATAATAAATCAGGAGTTAAACCTGCCGATGATTACCCAATTTTAAATAGTTATAGAGATTCTTATGTTTTTTATGATAAGAAATCGATACAAGGAGGAGTTTACAAAAAAGATGATTTTTATTTCCATGTAGAGCCATTTACTATTGATAGCTTAGATAACTTTGATAATGATCAGTTAAAATTTAAAGGAACAATGCTCTCTGCAGGAATTTTTCCTGATTTTGATGAGACATTAACTTTGCAGCCCGATCATTCTCTAGGTTTTGTTAGAGAGACACCAAAAGGAGGTTACCCAATGTATGGAGGAAAAGGAACATTTCATGATACTATTAGCTTAAGTAATGAAGGATTAAGAGGAAGAGGTAAATTAGAGTATATAGCTTCAACAACATACTCTAATGATTTTATTTATTTCCCAGATTCCATGAATGCAATTGCACAAAACTTCAATGTGAAAGAAAACCCTGTTGAAGTTGAATTTCCACCTGTTGAGGGGGTAGATGTAATGACTCGTTGGTATCCATCCAAAGATGTTATGATACACAAAGAGAGAAGTAAACCAATAGCAATGTATGATATGAAGTCGTATATGCATGGTCAAACAATGATAAGGCCTGATGGTTTATCTGGAGCTGGAATATTTGAGTTTGAAAAAGCAGAGTTAGAATCGAATCGAATCAAATTTAAGTTTAAAGATTTTCAATCAGATACAGCAGACTTTAGGCTGAAGGATGATGGGAATACAGATAAAGAAGCTTTAGCTTTCTCTACAGTTAATGTGAATGCCTATGTAACATTTGATGGGCGATATGGTCAATTTAGATCTAATGGAGGAGGGTCTTATATTAAATTTGATCCGATGCAATATATTTGTTACATGGAAGAGTTTAAATGGTTTATGGATAATGAAGATATTGAGCTTTCAGCCGGAGAGGGAAAAGAAACAGATGCCTCAGGAGTTAAGTTAGACGGAGCTCAATTTATATCCGTTCATCCAGAACAAGATTCGTTAAGTTTCTTTTCTTCAAAAGCAAAGTATGATTTAAAAAGCAAAGTTATTTATGCTAAAGGTGTTAAGTATCTGAATGTTGCAGATGCTATGCTTTATCCAGATAGTGGGGATGTGACTATTGATAAAAAAGCAAAAATGCGAACACTTAATAACTCTAGAGTGGTGGCAAGTTTTATAACGCAGAACCACAATATTTACAACTCTACAATTAATGTGTTTGGTAAGAAAAAGTATGCTGGTAGTGGCTATATAGATTACGTTGATGAAATTGAAAAAACACAAACCATTTATTTAGAGAATATAGGGGTAGATACCACAGGGCAAACCTACGCTTCAGCACAATTAAAAGATACAGCCAATTTTACGCTGAGTCCTAGTTATGAATTTTATGGAAAAGTTAAATTATATGCTAATAATGAGTATCTAACTTTTGATGGATATTCTAGAATATTCCATGAGTGCGATTTATTAAGTAGAAACTGGTTTAGTTTTGAATCTGAAATTAACCCCTCAGAAATCTATATTCCTATTGATAGTACAACTAAAGATATTGCTGGAAATCCACTCATTGCAAGTGTCTTTTTAAGTCCAGACTCTTTGGGGATTTATACTGCTTATATAAACAATAAGAAAAAGTACAGTCATATTCCTGTGCTTGCTGCAGAAGGTTACTTATTTTATGACAAAGAGAAAGAAGAATATAAAATCTCTAACAAAGACAAATTACAAGAAATGTCGTTTGGGGGTAACTATTTGAGTTTAAATACTAAAAACTGTAAGGTTTCTGGAGAAGGAACAATAGAATTAGGTAATGAGACTGGTCAGGTTGAAATACATACAGCAGGAGTTATAGAGCATAATCAATTAGATGATGAAGTAATATTTGATATGGTAACGACAATAGATTTTTTCTTTAATGATGACGCTTTAAAGAAAATGACCAAACAATTGCAAGAAGCGAGTTCTTTAGATCCTGCTAAGTTAGATAGACCTACATTTGAAAAAGGATTGAGAGAGCTTGTTGGCCCAGTTGAAGGGGATAAGTTGATTGCACAAGCTAACTTAAATGGAGAATTTAAAAAGGTGCCAAAATCATTAGAAAAAACAATTGTTTTTAATGATTTAAAAATGAGGTGGAATGATGATAGTAAATCATACAAATCATTTGGTAAATTAGGAATAAGTAATATTAAGAATAAGCAAATAAATAAATATGTAATAGGTAAGGTTGAGTTAGTTAAAAAGAGAAGTGGAGATATTTTAACTATTTATATAGAAGTAGATAAGAATAACTGGTATTTCTTTACCTATACAAGAGGAATTATGCAAGCAATATCTTCTAATGCTGACTTTAATTCGGCAATTACAGAAACAAAACCAGATAAACGAAAATCAAAAGCTGCGAAAGGTCAAAAATCATATCAATATATGTATTCTACAGATAGAAAGAAGAAAGATTTTATAAGAAAGTTTGAAAATTAATTTAGAGAAAAATCTATTTTTTGCATCCATATAATATATTCTTAACTTTGATGATTGGCTTCGGCTTTTAAATGATAAATCAAAACATACATAGAATAACATTAACAGTAGTAATCCTACTGTTTTTTGCTGTTAGTTCTCAAGCTCAATATGCTTCGGAAGAAGAGATGAAAACAGCTGCAAATAAAATGTTTGAAGAAGAGAATTATGTTGGTTCTATAAAATTATTTTCTCAACTTTTAAGTACATACCCTAAAGATCCTAGTTATAATTACAAATATGGTGCTTGTGTCTTATTTGGTTCAAGAGACAAAGAGAAATCATTAAAGTATTTAAAATTTGCGGTAACGAAATCTAATGTAGATCCTGTAGCTTACTATTTTTTGGCAAAAGCTTATCATCATAATTACCAATTTGCTCCAGCTATTGTTAATTATAATAAATATAAGGGTAAAACAACAACTAAAGAGCATCAAAAATACAATATTGATAGAGAAATTCAAATGTGTCAGAATGGTGAACAACTGATAAAAAGCATGACTGATATTGGTGTTTTAAGTAAAAAAGAAATAAAGGCAACAGATTTTTTTAGATCATATCAATTAAACGGAATAGGAGGGAAAATAATTGTTAAACCAGATGATTTTAAAAGTAAATTAGATAAAAAGAGGAATGAAAACTCTGTTATTTACTTAGGCGTAAAGAAAGATATGGTGGTTTATTCTTCCTATGGTAAAACAGGAGCTACAGGTAAAGACATTTATAGAGTGAATAAATTACCAAATGGAGAATGGACCAAGCCTATTAGTCTTGGAGAAGAGATAAATACAGAGTATGATGAAGATTACCCTTTTTTACATCCTGATGGAAGAACACTTTATTTTAGTTCTAAAGGATACAACAGTATGGGAGGTTATGATATTTTTAAGTCTACAATAAATCCTCAAACAGGAAAATGGACTTACCCCGAAAATTTAGATTTTCCAATAAACACACCAGATGATGATATTTTATATATTTCTGATGTTGATAACAAATTAGCATACTTTGCCTCTTCAAGAGCAAGTAAACAAGGCGAATTAACAGTTTATAGAGTTAAAGTTGATCCAGAACCAACTGGGAATTCGGTAATTAGAGGTTTTTTTGTTTCAGAGTCTAATCCAACTATGAAATCGGCAACAATTACCATAAAAGATGCTGAAAAAGATAGAAGGTATGGAGTCTATAAAACACATGATCTATCTGGAGAATATTTACTTGTTTTTCCTAAAAATGGAGGAAAGTTTAAAATATTAGTAGAAACGACAGGTGATGCACCAGTTCACTCGGCAATTATAGAATTGCCAGAATTAGATGGTTTTAGAGCGTTAAAACAAGAATTAAGACTAGTTGGTGAGGGTGATGCAGAAAAATTGGTTGTTAAGAATTTATTTGATGAATCTGATGAGTTTGACATTAATGATCCTTTGGTGGTTCAAAATATTTTAAAAGAAAAAGCAAAGCTTGAAGTAAATACCACGGAAGAAGAGGTTGATAATTCTTTAGCAAACAGTTTGAAAGCTGCTTTAGAAAGTCAATTAAAACCTAAATCTACTTACAATAAATTATCAGATGATCAATTAGTGAACAAAACTGAAGAGGTAGCTTCAAAAATTATAGATCAAACAACAATATCAAAAGAACAGACTAACAAATCTTACGAAATAGCAAGTGAAAAAAGTGCTAAAGCAAAAGAATTGTATAGTGAATCTACAGCATTATATGATAGTGGAGATAATGAAGAAGCAGACGTAAAAAAGTTAGAAGCTGCTAAATTGATAAATGAAGTTGTAGCAGCATTGGCTATTGCTAAAACGTTAGATAACGAAGTAGTAGAAAGAGAAAGTGATATTGCTAAAGTAAAATTACTTCAAGAAAAAATTAATACCAGTATTGATAATGGAAATAGAGCTGCGGCAGAAAGTGATTTGGAACAGTTAAATGAAATTGCTTCGGCAACTTATCATACAGAATCAGCATTAGAAAAAGAAGAGGAAATAACTGATAATCTGTTGTCAGAAAAAGAAAAAGAGTACACTAAAAATAGAGATAATGTTACTGAATTAAAAGATAGAGAATATCAATTAACTGAAACGATAAACAAATTAGAAGATAAGAAAGCCGAAACAAAAAAGAAAAATGAAATAGCTGATTTAGATTTGAGAATACAAGCTCTAAAAATAGATGTAGAAGATACCAAGTTCGATTTAGAAAATGTAAAAAGCAAAGCAGCTAAGTCTGCTGTGATTTATAATAAAGCCAAAAGTGAAGCAGCAATAACTAAATCTGTTATTGTTTCGGTAAGTGAAGATGGTGGTTTAGGCACCCCAATTGATGATGCAGGTAAACTTCAATTAGAAAATGATGTGGATTATTTTGAGAAAGAAGGTCTGGTAGGTCTTTATCCATCAGAAGAAGCTGAAATAACTACAATAGCTTCTAACGAAAGTTATAAATTAGAAGAGCATAAAGATGAGTATAATATTATTGATGATGCTGGTGAAATTGTAGATTACAATACTAAATACAGCACAAAACTAGTTGATGCAGAAAGTGCAGAAAATCCAACCGAAAGAGCTCATATCGTAATGAAAATTAATGAAAGTTGGATTAGAGATATAGATGAAGAGCTTGTGATTAGAAATAATCAATTAAAAGCAGCAAGCAGCAGCACTGAGAAAACCAATCTTGAGAATAAGATTGCTGTTTTAGAAAAATTAAAAGTTGAAAAACAAAAAGAGATTAATGAAAGTAGTGAGCTAATTGCTGAGAATAATACAAGCACACCAGTAATAACGAGCCCTGAAGCTAATAATTCGTCAAATACAGTAATTTCTGAAAATGTTGAAGAGGATATTAATATTATGAATACTGATGGATCACTAATTGATTACGAAACAAAATACACATCAGAATTAGAGGTTTTAGGCGATGAGGATACTTATGAATCTTCTACTAAAAAAGCAGAAATTCATAATAATTGGGCAAGTGCAACAGAACAAGAGATTTTAATTAAGAAAATGGAGTTGGTTGAAGCTGAAGAAACTGATAAGAACGAAATAGAGAATAAAATAGCAGTTTTAGAGAATAACTTAGTAGAACAACAAGAATTTGCAGCATTGTATGAAATGCAAGCAGAATCTATGCAGCCTTCAGGTGCTGCTACTGAAGAACCTTTAGCTAGCGAAGAGTCAACAATCAGTACAGAGGAGTTAGCAACTAATAACGAGTCAGGAATTAGTGCCGAACAAAAATATACAGCAGCGTTAGAAGAAATAGGAGTGGAAGATACTTATGAATCTAATACTAAGAAATCGGAAATTCATAAAGATTGGGCAACAACTACTGAAGAAGAAATAGCAGTGAAGAAAACAGCATTAGCATCGGCAAATGAAGGAGATAAAAATAGTATTGAGAATGAAATAGCAGTTTTAGAAAATACTTTAGTAGAACAACAAGAATTTGCAGCATTGTATGAAATGCAAGCAGAATTAATGAAACGTAACGAGCCTATTACTGATGAATCAATAGCTAGTGAAGAGTTAACAACCAGTACTGAAGAATTAGCAACTAATAACGAGTCAGGAATTAGTACCGAACAAAAATATACAGCAGCGTTAGAAGCAATAGGAGAGGGAGATACTTACGAATCTAATACTAAGAAATCGGAAATTCATAAAGATTGGGCAACAGCTACTGAAGAAGAAATAGCTTTTAAGAAAACAGCATTAGCATCGGCAAATGAAGGAGATAAAAATAGTATTGAGAATGAAATAGCAGTTTTAGAAAATACTTTAGTAGAACAACAAGAGTTTACAGCATTGTATGAAATGCAAGCAGAAACTATGCAGCCTTCAGGTGTTGCTACTGAAGAACCTATAGCTAGTGAAGAGTTAACAACCAGTACAGAGGAATTAGCAACTAATAACGAGTCAGGAATTAGTGCTGAAAAAAAATATACAGCAGCGTTAGAAGCAATAGGAACGGAAGATACTTACGAATCGAATACTAAGAAATCGGAAGTTCATAAAGATTGGGCAACAACTACTGAAGAAGAAATAGCAATTAAGAAAACAGCATTTGCATCGGCAAGTGAAGGAGATAAAAATAGTATTGAGAATGAAATAGCAGTTTTAGAAAATACTTTGGTAGAACAACAAGAATTTGCAGCATTGTATGAAATGCAAGCAGAATTAATGAAACGTAACGAGCCTATTACTGATGAACCAATAGCTAGTAACGAAGAGCCTGTAACGAGTACTGAAGAACTAGTAGTTAGCATCGAAGAAAGAGTTGCGAGTAATGAATTAGAAGAAGAAAACTTAACAGTGAATAATTTAAATGCTCCTGAAGATGATTTTTCGAATATGAAGTATAACAATAATTTCAACTATCATTCTACACAATCAAAAAATACGCTTATTCCAGTTGATGAATTAAAAAATGAAGCAAGAGAATTAAAAGAAGAAGCAGAAGTAAAAATGAATACAGCAAATAACGCATCTTCTGAAGAAGAAAAAGAACAATTAACGAATGATGCTAATGAGTTAACTGATAAATCAGAAAGAAAACAAGAACGTATTACTAAGATTTATGAAGGAGCAAACAGAAATGAATACTATAATAATCAAGCAACGCTTTCTAGACTAAAAGCTGCAAATACAGCCCCAAGCTCTAATGAAACAATAATGGTAGATTTATTAGTAGAAGAGTCTGATAATTATTATGACGAAGCAAAACAACAACGAGAACAAGCAGCTAATGCATCAGATTTCTCATCTAAATCAGCAATATTACAAGAGGCTTATGAGCTTGAAATGAAAGCTATAGAAAAGCAGAAAAAAGCAATTTATACATTGTCTGGTGGAAGTGTTGCAGAACCATTAGCAACTACGGCATCAACTGAAACAACAACTAGTAACGAAAATCCAGTAGCAACAAGTAGTGAGGTTTCAAGTGAAGATCAAGCAATTATTTTAAACCTTTCTCCTGTAGAAATTACAGAGATTAAAAATTCTGAAGATTATCAAAACTATGCTGAATTAAAGAAAACGAATAGAAGGTTAGTAAAAGAAGCAGAAGTAGAGTACGTTAAAGCTGCTAAGTTTGAAGAGGAAGCAAAAGATCAAGAACAATTAAATATTAGTTTAAAAGCTATGGCGGCAGGAGCAGATTCAGAAGAGGATAAATCTAAAAAAATAGCTCAAATAGAAAAGTTAAATAAAATGATTGCTGAGAATGAAGCAAAATCATCAGAGTTAAAAAGTAGTGCAGCTATTAAAGAGTCTCAAGCAAAAGAAGCAAGCGATAAATCTGATTTCATATTAATTAATACTGATGAAAATGTGGCAAAAGATTATTTAGCTATAGAAAAAGGAGAAACCTTTGATAACGAGTTTATGGCTAAGGTTATGAGCAGAACTCCTAGCACAGAACCTGTTACTGAGGAGTTATTGTCAAGTACTGAAGAACCTATTATTGAAGAGCCGATTCTTAGTAACGAGGAACTAGTTACTACTGAAGAACCTACCATAGAGGAAGCTATAATTGAACCAGAAGCAACTACTTTTGAAGAACCAGTTATTGAGGAACCAGTAACTAATAATGAAGAATTAGTTGCTAGCACTATTGTGCCAGAAAATATAGATGAGATACCAGAGGTGTTAAGCAAATCTATATTTGTGATTAACAATAATAAAGCAGCCTATAGTAATACTAAAAGAATTCCTATTTCAACAAAGTTGCCAGAAGGATTAGTGTTTAAAGTTCAAGTTGGAGCATTTAGAAATGCTATTCCTCAAGATCATTTTAAAGGATTTGCACCAATTTTAGCTGAGGATGCAGGTAATGGAATAACTCGCTATACCGCAGGTTTATTTAAGACACTAAATATGGCTAATGAAGCTAAAAGCTCTATTCGTTCTATTGGATATTCAGATGCTTTTGTGGTGGCTTTTTACAATGGGAAAAGAATCAATATTAATGAGGCTAGAGCAATGCTCGATTCTGGAACGGAAACTAACGAATCATTTGAAAATACTCCTATAGTTAGTACTGAAACGACTAGTAACGTTGTAAATACAACTACTGAAAACGAAACGCCAGTAGCTAATAGCACTCCAGTTATAACTACTGAAGAAGTAGAGGATGGCGTTTCTACAGATGTAAGAAACATAGAAGGTGTTTTCTATACAATACAAGTTGGTGTTTATTCTAAAGAAGTTACACAAGGTCAATTAAGTAATATTTCTCCTATTAATAGTGAAAGAATAGCAGGTGGATTAATACGATACACCTCTGGAGTTTATAAAACACTTGAAGAAGCAAATGCTGCTAAAGCTAGAATAAGAGGATTGGGAATTTCTGATGCTTTTGTGGTAGCTTATAATGGTGGAACAAAAATTAAAGTAGCTGAAGCAACAGCCTTATTAGGTTCAGGAGCTACAGTTGAACCAGTAATTGAAACACCAGTTATTACAGAAGAAGTTCCTGTTGAGGAAGTATCTGTTGAAGAAGTTCCTATTGAAGAAGTTGCTGTTGAAGAAGTATCTGTTGAGGAAGTATCTGTTGAAGAAGTATCTGTTGAAGAAGTTCCTATTGAAGAAATACCTGTTGAAGAAGTTCCTATTGAAGAAATACCTGTTGAAGAAGTTCCTGTTGAAGAAATACCTGTTGAAGAAGTATCTGTTGAGGAAGTATCTGTTGATGAAGTTCCTGTTGAAGAAATACCTGTTGAAGAAATACCTGTTGAAGAAGTATCTGTTGAGGAAGTATCTGTTGATGAAGTTCCTGTTGAAGAAATACCTGTTGAAGAAAATTCTAAAGACGATTTAATTATAGAGTTTAAAGTTAAATTAGGAGAATACGATGAAGATGTGCCTGTTGAGGATGCAGGATTGTTTTTGAAATTAACTGGTAGAGGAGTGAAAATTTATGAGAAAGAAGATAAAACAATTTATACTATAGGTTCTTTTTCAGATTATCAATCAGCTTTAGATTTACAAATAGAGATGAAAGAAATAGGGGTTCCAAACCCAGAAACAATAGCGTTTAATGACGGTAAAGAGATAACAGTAGAAGAAGCACTTGAACTAATGAAAAACAATCAATGATTATGCATGAAACAATAAAAGAAGAGGTAGTAGAATTAAAAGAACAAATTGTTAAAGAGCATGTTTTAGTATTGTTTGATGATAATGTAAATACCTTTGATCATGTTATTGATTTATTGGTTAAAGTTTGCGATCATGATGAAATACAAGCTGAACAATGTGCCACATTGGTTCATTGCACAGGGAAATGTTCAGTTAAAAAAGGAGTGTTTAAAGACTTGCAACTTATGGCTGAAATTTTAGGTGATAGTGGTTTAACTGTAGAAATCAATTAATCTTTTCGTCATTACGTTGTAAATTTACACTGAACACGTTTTGCCAGAGTAAAAACCTCGAAATGAAGTAATCTTATTAATAAAAAATAATATCAATTTTCAATGAAAAAATACATTCCATTAGTTTTAATCGCATTAATTGTATTTTCATGTGCAACAGTTCCAATTTCTGGGAGAAAACAAATTAGTTTGTTGCCTGAAAGCCAGATGATGAGTATGAGTTTAACTCAATACCAATCATTTTTAAAAGAGAACAAAGTAGTTGCTGACAATATGGAGCAAACCAAAATGGTAAAAAGAGTAGGACAACGTATTGCACATGCTGTAGAAAAGTATATGAAAGCTGAGAATATGTCTAGCAGAATAAAAGGATATAACTGGGAGTTTAATTTGGTTGATGAAAACACGGTTAATGCTTGGTGTATGCCCGGAGGAAAAGTTGTTGTTTATACAGGAATACTTCCAATTACAAAAACGGAAGAAGGATTAGCTGTAGTTATGGGGCACGAAATTGCTCATGCTATTGCGAGACATGGAAACGAAAGAATGAGTCAGGGAATAGTAGCTCAGGCAGGAACAATGTCTGCAGCAGCCTTTATGAAAGAAAAACCTGAAGCAACACAAGCCTTACTTTTAGGTGCAATTGGTATTGGAACCAATGTTGGAATGTTGGCTTTTGGAAGGAACCAAGAAAGTGAAGCAGATAAATTAGGAATGGTATTTATGGCTATGGCAGGATATCAACCAGCAGAAGCAATCCCTTTTTGGGGAAGAATGAAAGCTGTTGGAGGCGGTGGTGGTACTCCAGAATTTTTAAGAACACATCCAAGCGAGGATATTAGAATAGATAGAATAAAAGAGTGGTTGCCAACTGCTGAATCTTATTATGAGAGGGCGAATTAAAATAAATAACATGAAAAAACTAATAACAGGATTTGTAATAGCAGTAAGTTTAATAGCTTGTGAGCCAGAAGGTAGAGTTTATGTAGAACATCAAGAATTATCACCAGAATTAGAATGGTTAAAAAAAGATGTTAGAACATTTAAAGTCCCTGTGGAAGATCATACTGTAGCTTATAATTTAAGTTTGTCTTTTAGGTATGCAACAGGCTATCAATATGAAGTAGCACAAGTAAAAGTAACAGAGACTTCGCCAAGTGGAGTAGAAACAGTTAATGAGTACGACTTAAAAGTAAGAGAGGCCAATGGTGATTACCTAGGTGAAGCAGGTTTAGATATTTGGGATAGTGAGCATTTGGTAGAATCTAACAAGAAATATTCAGAAAAAGGAACTTATACTTATGTAATTGAGCAAAACACACCAGTTGATCCATTAAACTTTGCTATGGAAATAGGTGTTGTTTTGGATAAGGTTAAATAGTTTTAGTTATCGCCTCAGCACACTTTTGCCCATCAATAGCTGCAGAAACATTTCCTCCAGTACAGCCAGCACCTTCTGCATAAGGGTATAAGCTTTTTTCTATTGCTTTATGAAACTCTAACCCTGCTAAAGCTCCGTGTTTTTTGTAAGGTTCTATATCTTAACGTACATAACTCTAATACCGATTTGTAATCAAAATGCTCGATAATTTCGTTACTCTCATTCTCAGGCTTTGATTATCTATCGGCATTATACAAAAAACATTGTTGGGTATTTTGAAATTAAATTGGTATAAGTCTAATGTCTTGTGATCCAGAAGAGAGTATGTATAAATGAGGTGTGTTTTATCCCTACTTTTATTTCACAAATATTATTGTAGAGAGTTCAAAGCTTTATCAATCGCTTCTTTTATTATGATACCACTACCTGTCCCTGCTGAATGGCTGTTGAAAATATATTTGCCATCTTTCCCAATTATTTGATTTTGAGGATAGCTATGCACATCTAATAGACTTATTAATTGATCGTTTAATTCAGCTATTGGATATAAAAAAGGTCTTTTCTCTAAATATTTTTGAAGTTGAGCCTTCTTGCTTTTTGCGAAAGAAATGAAAACAATATTAGGGTTATCTTTGTATTTATTGTAGATAGCATTAAGAGTTCTACGTTCAAATTCGCAGGGGAGACAGCCAATAAACCAAAAATTGACAACGATAATTTTACCATTGTATAGTTTGGTGCTAAAAAGATTTCCATTGATATCTTTCACTTTTATTTCAGGAAAATCATTACCTAATTTATCCGTTATTACCGTTCTTTTTCTAGTCTCTTCTACTTCTAGTTCTAATTCACCTTCTTGCCACGGCACTAGGGTTCTTATCCTTGTTTTAGTATTATGTTTGGCTCTATATTCTCCATTTATGGTATAGGAGTAAAATTCCTCAAAACCTATTGTGTCTTTGTTGAAATTAAGAAAAGTGGGTTTTGCTTTTTGACTATAACCAACTGTTGATATTAATATTAAATAAGTAAAGAATAATATTTTTTTCATGTTAAAAATTGTTATTTATTGATTTTTAATAGCCTCAGCACATTTCTGTCCATCAATAGCTGCAGAAACAATTCCTCCAGCATAGCCAGCACCTTCACCACAAGGGTATAAGCCTTTTACATCTGGATGTTGAAATGTTTCTCTATCTCTAGGTATTTTTACAGGAGAAGAAGTCCTGCTTTCTACACCAACAACAATAGCATCTTCATGCATATAACCTCTCATTTTATTGCCAAACATTACAAAAGCTTCTTGTAGTCTTCTAGTAATCGCTTTAGGTAAAACATCGTGTAAAGGAGCACTAACAACACCAGGAGTGTAAGAACATTCTGGTAAATCAGTAGAAACTCTTCCTTTTATAAAATCTGATAAACGTTGGGCCGGAGCAAATTGTCCTGTATTATTTTTATTTCCAGCAGTTTCATAAGCCCTTTTTTCTATTGCTTTCTGAAACTCTAACCCTGCTAAAGCTCCGTGTTTTTTATAAGGTTCTATATCTTCAGCCTCAACAGTAACAACAATACCTGAGTTTGCATAAGGATTGTTTCTTTTTGATGGCGACCATCCATTAGTTACAATTTCTCCAGGAGCAGTTGCACAAGGAGCAATTATACCTCCCGGACACATACAAAATGAAAATACACCACGCTGTTTTACTTGTTGCACTAATTTATAAGTAGCAGGAGGGAGAAACTCACTTTTTTCTTTACAATGGTATTGAATAGAATCAATTAATTGCTGAGGGTGTTCAACTCTAACACCTAATGCGAAAGGTTTATTTTCAATCGCTATACCTTTGTCGTTTAATAAATAAAATATATCTCTTGCCGAATGTCCTGTTGCTAAAATAAGGTTTTTAGAAAGGATTTCTTTTCCATTTTGAGTAACAATGCCTTTAACTTGTTTATTTTCAATTAGGATGTCTGTAAGCTTTGTATCAAACAAAACATCTCCACCATGCTTTTCAATTGTTTCTCTAATTGCTGTTACAACTTTTGGCAATTTATTAGTTCCAATATGAGGATGAGCATCAACCAAAATATCTTCAGGAGCACCGTGTTGCACTAAAGTTGCTAGAATATCATTTACATCGCCCCTTTTTTTAGAGCGAGTATATAGCTTTCCGTCAGAATAGGTTCCAGCCCCACCTTCACCAAAGCAGTAGTTAGACTCTGGATTAACAATATGATCTTTGTTGATGGCCGCTAAATCTCTTCTTCTACTTCTTACATCTTTACCTCTTTCAATAACAATAGGTTTATAGCCTAATTCAATCGATTTAAGAGCAGCAAACATTCCTGCTGGGCCAAAACCTACAATAACTACTGGTTTTGCATCAGCAACGTTTTGATACGTTTTGTTATTAATTACTTCAGGAATAGTTTCTCCATCTAAATAAACTTCTATTTTTAAGTTTATAGTGACAGGTTTTCTACGTGCATCAATAGAGCGTTTCAGAATTTTAAATTCAAAATCTGAAGTGTTAAATTCTTCTACTAATAATTCTTTTAACAGTTCCGAATTAGCTGCTGTTTCTGGTAAAACGGATAATTGGATGATTTCCATAGAGGATTAGAAGTTAATAATTGATGATTTGAAATTAATAATAAGGCCCATAAAACTCTAATTTTCAATTAGGGTGATTACCCTTCAAAAGTAAGTGATAATAGAAACATTTTAGAATTGATTTTATCAATAGGACTACTAAATTGTGTGTCATCATGATCCAATAAATCCCTTATTCCGTAAGACATTTTTAGCTCAATCCCAAATTTAAAATATTCCAAATAAAAATCAGTTCCAAAACCAATTTCAGCTAAATAGTCATCTCTCTTTATAGCAACAATAATATCCTTAGGATTAGTAGAGAAATTTTCATGACCAGCGTTAGAAGCTAAATCTAAACTATAAGATCCTCCAGCTAAAATATAAGCACTAAAATTATTTACCCTAACCGACTTATATTTAATAACTAAAGGAAAGTTAATTAAAGTGGATTCTATTGTTTTGGTATATTTTTTAGGACCTTCATAAGTCTCGAAAGTATAGACTAAGTTCCGTGAAGAAAAAGCAAGGTTTGGAGTAAAACGTAAGCTAAAATAACGCCCTAAATGCATAGAAGAAATAATACCTAAATTAAATCCTGTACTCGATTTTGGGTCTAAAACATAAAGACTATCAGCACCAGTATTAGCGGTAGTAGGAGGGTGGCGCTGAACATAAAAATTAGCAGAATTAATTCCTAATAGAAATCCGAAATGCATAAAACGATGGTCGAATTTAGGTAAATTCTTAGTGGTAGCCTTTTGCCCATAAACACCTGTAAAAAGTGAGAGGAAAAGTAGTAGTAGTAATATGAATATTTTATTTTTATGCATTACCTTTTTCAGAACTAATAACGACTATATTTTAGTTTTATTTGCTTGCCTTATAAATTGAGGCAATTCCAAACATAAGTCTTATTGTTGTTGGGTTTTTATATCCCACTTTTGTTAAAATTTTAGTAAACTCTTCTCCATCAGGAAAAGCATTTACAGATTCTGGTAAGTAGCTGTAAGCATTGTTATCTTTGGATACTAATTTGCCAATACCAGGAAGAATCTTATTAAAGTAGAATTTAATTAAAGCTGATTTTGGTTTAGAGCACTCCAAAATAACGGCTGTACCATTAGGTTTTAAAACCCTAAGCATTTCACTCAATCCTTTTTCTAAATTTTCAAAATTTCTAACACCAAAACCAACGGTGTAAGCATCAAACGTATTGTCGTTAAACTCTAAGTTTTCAGAATCGCCAAGCTTTAATTCAATAATATCTTGTAAACCTTTATTCTTAATCTTTTCATTTCCTACAGCTAACATCCCTTCAGAAATATCAATACCAATAACTTTTGTAGGATTTAATTTTAAAGCCTCAATAGCAAAATCACCAGTACCAGTAGCAATGTCTAAAATTTGTTTAGGCTTCGAATCTTTAAGTAAGCCAATTGCTTTTCTTCTCCATAGAATATCAATTCCTAATGATAAAAAATGATTTAAAAAATCATAATTCTTAGAGATGTTATTAAACATTGTAGCAACTTGTTCTTTCTTGCTTTCAGTGTTTTCTTTGTAAGGAATTACAGCCATTAAAATTAATTTAAATTAGCTATTACTTCTGATCGTAATTGATCTTTATCTATAGGAACAACTCCAACGCTTTCACAAACTAAGCCTCCCGCAAGATTCGCTATTTCAGCAATTACATCAATAGGTTGGTTTAATGCTAAACAAAGTGAAGCAACACTAATAACAGTATCTCCAGCACCAGAAACATCAGCAATATCCCTTACATGAGCAGAAATTTGTTTTAATGTAGAGTTATCTTTTATCAAAACACCATATTCAGAAAGGGTAATAAAGTTTATTTTATTATGCTGAGAGCTATTTAACTGATCTATTGCAGCCTCTACTTCTTTAACATTTGAAGGGTCAATTTCTATGTTCAAGCCTTCTTTTAGTTCTTTAAGATTAGGTTTAAAAAGTGTTGCGTTTTTATAATTAGCAAAATTCTTTTTCTTAGGGTCAACAGTAGTTGGTATGTTCTTGTCATTACAAATAGTAATTACTTCTTCAATTAACTCTTTAGTAATAACACCCTTATCGTAATCTTGAAAAATAACAATATCTATTTTTTGATTATTAATTAAAGTAATTATTGCTTTAAGTAGTGCTGTGTTTTCGTTTACTGATAGGGGAGTATCAACCTCAGAATCCACACGTATAACTTGATGATTATTACCAATAACTCTAGTCTTAACTGTGGTAATACGTTCTTTACTTTTTATGATTCCTTTTGTATTTAATTGTTCAGTTTTTAAGAGTTCATCAAATGTTTCTGAATCACTGTCTTGCCCTATAACAGAGCATAATATTGGATTAGCACCTAAAGCTTTTATGTTTAACGCTACATTAGCTGCACCACCTAAACGATTATTTTTTTTGGTTACAGAAACGATTGGTACTGGAGCTTCAGGAGAAATTCGATTAACATCACCATAATAGTAAGAATCAATCATAACATCTCCAATAATCAACACATTTAAGTTGTTGAAACTATTAAACAGGTTAACTATTTCGTTTTTATTTATCATCTTAATGCAGTAAAGCTAAAGTTTCTTTTATTCGTTTAATGGCTTCGGTTAATACTTCTTCTGAAGCCGCATAAGAAAGCCTAATACAGTTAGGGTCACCAAAAGCTTCACCAGTTACCAGAGCAACTAATCCTTTATTTAAAAGGTACATGGTTAAATCAGTAGCATTGTTTATTGTTGTTTCACCATCAGTTTTACCAAAGTAACTCGTAACATCTGGAAAAACATAAAAAGCCCCTTTAGGATTGTTAAGTTTTAATCCAGGAATATCATTCATTAAAGAAAGCACCAATTCTCTTCTTTTTTCAAAAGATTTTCTCATTTCTGAAGTGCATGATGGATCTGCTTCTAATGCTGCTTGCGCGGCTTTTTGAGCAATACTACAAGTTCCTGACGTAAATTGTCCTTGCATTTTTATACAGGCATCAGCAATCCATTTTGGAGCAGCTAAATAACCAATTCTCCAACCTGTCATAGCAAAACCTTTAGAAACACCGTTAACGGTAATTACTTGATCTTTTATAAAATCAAATTGAGCAATGCTTTCATGTTTACCCGTAAAGCTAATGTGCTCGTAAATCTCATCAGAAACAATTAATATATTAGGGTACTCGGCAATTAACTGTGCAATGTCGTGTAATTCATCTTTAGAATATACAGAACCGCTAGGGTTGCAAGGAGTACTAAACCAAATCATTCTTGTTTTATCTGTTATTGCAGCTTTTATTTGAGCAACACTAACTTTAAAATCTTGGTCTATTGTTGTTGGTAATCCAACAGGCGTAGCACCAGCAATTTTTATTATTTCATGATAACTTACCCAGTAAGGAGCAGGAATTATAACTTGATCTCCAGGGTTTAAAAGACTAATAGAAATATTAGCTAATGTATGCTTTGCACCTGTAGATACTACAATTTGTTCTGGTGTATAATCTAAATCATTATCACGCTTAAACTTTTGTGAAATAGCTTCTCTTAACTCAGGATAACCCGGAACAGGTGTGTAATGCGTATAGTTTTCGTCAATTGCTTTTTTTGCCGCATCTTTAATAAATTGAGGCGTATCAAAATCTGGTTCACCAATACTTAAACTAATAATGTCTTTTCCTTCAGCTTTTAATTCCCTACTCAATCTAGTCATAGCTAGAGTTTGAGATTCGCTAAGATTGTTTAAAGTGTTTGATAACTGATTGTTTAAAGTGTTTGATAACTGATTATCTAATGTGTTTGATAACTGATTGTTCATGGTTATAATAAATAAGCAACGAAATTAATAAAATTGTGCTTAATACCTATGTTGTTTAGTGTCATTCTGAACAATATTTTGGATCAACTTTAGTTGATTTATAAAATGAAGTGAAGAATCTTTTTTATTAAAAACATAGGTTCTTTTAATTTTATATTTTTACCATTATTATTAAATCAATTTATGGAAACTTTTTTAGAGATATTAAAATACATTTTACCATCATTAATCATGTTTGGTGCACTTTACTTTGTGATGAATCGATTTATGGATACCGAACATAGAAAGCAGTTATTGTTGTTAAGAAAAGAAAATCAAAAAATAATTACACCACTTAGGCTGCAAGCTTATGAGCGATTAATTTTGTTTTTAGAACGAATTTCTATGGATAAATTAGTATTAAGGATAAATAAACCAGGGATGAGTTCTAATTTACTTAAGGCAGATTTACTTAGAGCAATTCAACAAGAGTTTGAGCATAACCTTACACAACAGTTGTACATATCAAACACATCATGGGAAACAGTAAAAAAAGCGAAAGACGAATCAATTAAGATTGTTAACTTGGCTGGAGCCCAAATGAAACCTAATGCAAAAGCAACTGATTTAGGGAAAAAGATATTCGAAATTATGATAAAGCTAGAGAAATCACCCTCTCAAATTGCGGTTCTTATTCTTAAAAATGAAATTAGACAGTTGTTTTAATTGAAAGGATTGATAGCAAATCCAAAGTTAAAATTTAATTGAGTAAACCAGAAATGTTGACTTGCACGATCATTTTCATTAGACGTGGTTCTGATGTCTGGCATGTTAATAAAGCCCCCTTTATATTCTGACCTAAGAAAAAAGAATTTATAAAAAGTGATGTTTAACCCGGCTTTAGCACCAAAACCATAACCTGCAAAATGAAATTCATCATGATTTTCATTTCCATATAATGTAACATTAGATTTTGGCATAAGAGCTCCCAAACCAAAACCTAAGAGGTAATCTAATTGGATTTTTTCCTTATTCGTTTTTAGCCCAATTAAGTCAAAAATATTTTTGTTATAGGTTATTTCTGCATTTAAATAGTTTAAACCATCTGTATGTTCAAATTTTAAAAAGCTTGGGTTAATGGTAAAATCATTATTGTCATAAGACCCATTATATTCACTTTCATCATTAATTTCTCCTGAAATTTTTACATCTTGAATATCTACCATTACGTATTTCATGTGGTCAACTCCAACAGAAATATCAATATTATCGTTAATAAAATAACCTAATCTAAAATTGGTTTGAGGAATAGTTATAGTAGATAGACCAAAGTAAACACCCCAATCAAAAGCTGTTTGTCTATCTGTTGCTTCAACATCGTTTAGAGTAAAATCGTAATTATCACCAGTAAAATGTATATCAGAGTTGGTGTACCATCCTCTGTTCCAACCCCAAAAAGCATAAATTTTACCTTTATTGGTTTTAACTTCTTTAATATCCTGGGCGTTAGTTATAAAACTAGGGAGCAATAATAACAGTAAAATGGACAATCTCATAATCATTATTAAAGGGCAAAGTTAATCTGAATTATTTTAATAGGATTATGATTTGTTTTTAAATATGGCTATCAATTCTTTAGCCGCTTTAAATGGACTTGTCCCTCCATCTAAAACACTGGTTTCTAGTTCTTTTAATTTTCTTGAAACATTTTTATCAGAATAAAAAAGAGACATAATAGATGATTGAATAGTATGTTCTAGCCAAAATTTAGCCTGTTGTTTTCGATTTTCATTAAATGAAGAATTTATAGTGGTTAGGTTTATAAAGTTTTCAACAACCTCCCAAATGGAATCAATTCCTTTGTTCTCGGTAGCAGAACATGAGTTCACTACAGGTATCCAGTTGTTTTTGTTGGGAGGAAAAAAATGTATGGCATTTTTATATTCTCGAATAGCAAGGTTTGCTTTGTCTATATTTTCACCATCAGCTTTATTGATGAAAATGCCATCGGCAATTTCCATAATTCCTCTTTTAATCCCTTGTAATTCATCTCCAGCACCAGCAAGCATAAGTAGTAAGAAGAAATCAACCATCGATTTCACCTCTATTTCTGATTGCCCAACACCAACCGTTTCAATTAAAATAACATCAAAACCAGCGGTTTCACATAAAATAATAGATTCTCTTGTTGCTTTTGCAACCCCACCTAAAGTACCAGAAGAAGGTGAAGGACGAATAAAGGCATCATTATTAATAGATAGTCGATTCATTCGAGTTTTATCGCCCAGAATACTGCCACCGCTTTTTTTGCTGCTAGGATCAATAGCTAAAACAGCTATTTTTTTCTTTTTTTCTTCAATCAAATAAGAACCCAAAGCTTCAATAAGGGTGCTTTTTCCAACTCCAGGAACACCAGTTATACCAATTCTTACAGAATTACCAGAAAAAGGCAAAGAAAGCTCAATTAGCTCTTCAGCAATTTTCTGATGTTTAGGATTGGTACTTTCTATTAAAGTGATTGCTTTGCTTAAAACTGCCCTATTTCCATCTTTAATAGCAGTTAAGTATTCCTTTGCTGACAAAGGGTCTTTAACGGTAATTTTTATTTTATTTATGTTCTTTTTCATATTTATTATGAGAATAAAAGTAATAAAATTAACATCACAATGTTGAAAAACTCATCGGCAAAAACAACCTTTTGGTCGTTATTTTCGTTATATTTATAGTCTAAAGGTAAAAAAATACCTTTACTCTAAACAAATATGCCGAATTATGGATGAAGGAATTATTACAGGAATTATTACTGCTGTGTTTTTTATTATAGTTTTTACTATAATTTATATTAGCAGTAAAAATTACAAATCAAAAAAAAAAAAATTGAGATAAGAGATTTTTAGACCATTTATCATTTTAATCTTCCTTTTGTGTAAAATTGGTTTACCGAACTAGAGAAGTAGTCTACTTTTACTAAGGAAATTACTTATTCTAATTAGAATGATAGAAATAAAAGATTTACACAAATCTTATAAAATAGGAAAAAACTTACTGCACGTATTAAAAGGTATCAATATTAATATTGAGGCGGGTGAGTTGGTCGCTATTATGGGGTCTTCGGGCTCAGGAAAATCTACATTGCTTAATATTTTAGGAATGTTAGATGTTGCTGATAAAGGATCTTACACCTTAGATAAGGTTCCTATAAAAGACTTAGATGAAACCAAAGCAGCTAAGTATAGAAATAAATTTCTCGGATTTGTTTTCCAATCATTTAATTTAATTAATTACAAAACTGCATTAGAAAATGTAACCCTACCACTTTATTATCAAAAAGCGGGGCGTAAAGAGCGCCATATAAAAGCGATGCAATATTTAGAAAAAGTTGGGCTTGCAGATTGGGCATCTCATTTACCAAGCGAACTTTCTGGAGGGCAAAAACAACGAATAGCTATTGCTAGAGCATTAGCCGCAGAACCTAAAGTATTACTTGCAGATGAGCCAACAGGAGCTCTTGACTCTACAACCTCTTATGAAGTAATGCAGCTTATCCAAGAAATTAATGATGAAGGAAAAACTATTTTAGTGGTAACACATGAAAAAGACATAGCACATATGTGTAAAAGGATTGTTCAGCTAAAAGACGGTGTAATTATAGAGGATACAAAAATTAATCAAGTACGCGCTTCAGAATATGTTTAGTAGAGACAGTTGGCAAGAAATATTTGATACGATTTCAAAAAATAAACTGAGAACTTTTCTCTCTGGTTTTACTGTGGCTTTAGGAATATTCATTTTTGTAATTCTTTTTGGTTTTGGAAATGGGTTGAAAAATTCTTTTCAAGAGTTTTTTATGGATGATGCCACCAATATTTTTAGGCTTTTTCCTGGAAAAACAAAAATTCCTCATAATGGATTTAAATCGGACAGACTCATAGAATTTGATAATGATGATTTAGCAGCCATAAAAAATAATTTTGCCTTTCAATTACAATACATTACTCCTAGAATAACCCGAAATTATACCGTAAAATATAAACATAAGTCTAATAATTATGGATTAAGAGCTGTAGCACCAGGGCATCAAGCAGCAGAAAAAACAATTTTGATGAAAGGGAGATTCATTAATCGTCAAGATGTCGTTAATAAAACAAAATATGCTGTTATCGGTCGGTTAATAGAGAAAGATTTATTTAATGGAGAAAATGCTTTAGGCAAGTATATTGATATCGGTCAGCGATCTTTTAAGGTGGTTGGTGTTTTTCAGGATGATGGAGGAGATAATGAGGAGCGTTTTATTTATATCCCTTATACTACCAATCAATTAATTGAAAAAAACACAGATAAGGTGGGGCAATTAATAGTTGCTTTTAAACCAATTATTGGTTACGAAGGTGCCATGCAGTTTGAGGAAGAATTAATGGCTTTCATGAAAAAGAGACATAACATTCATGAGTTGGATCAAGGTGCTATTTATTTGAGGAATGTAGCCGATGATTTGGAGCAAAATCAACAATTCGGAAGCTTATTACAAATAGTAGTAACCTTTGTTGGAATAGGAACATTAATAGCTGGGATTATTGGAATCAGTAACATTATGGTTTATGTGGTAAAGGAGCGTACCAAAGAATTAGGGATTAGAAAAGCTATTGGAGCAACACCTCGCTCTGTAATAACTATGATATTACAAGAGTCTATTTTTATTACAACAGCTGCAGGTTATATTGGTTTGTTCGGAGGTATTTTTCTGTTAAATTCTTTGGGAGATACTTTAGATGATTATTTTATCAAAAACCCATATATTAATACAGGTACAGCAGTTTTTGCAACCGTTCTACTCATCATTTTTGGAGCCATTGCGGGCTATGTTCCTGCTCAAAGAGCTGCTAGAATTAAACCAATTGTAGCTTTAAGAGACGAGTAATTAATGTGAGAATGAGTAAATGATTTAATGTGAAAATTAAAAAAAATAGATACAAGATTTAAAAAAAAAGAAGAGGATGTTGAAGACTAAAAACCAAATACAAAAACCGAAGCACTAAAATATTGTTACTATTTAGCAGAGATACATGGCAAGAGATTTTTGGTTCTATTCGAAAGAATAAGGCCAGAACCATTATTACGGTAATTGGTGTGCTTTGGGGTATATTTATTTACATTGTTTTATCAGGAGCAGCAAAAGGGTTGGATAATGGTTTTGAAGAAGAATTTAAAGATGTTGCAATGAACAGTATGTTTGCTTGGGCACAACAAACAAGTGTTCCTTATGCAGGATTTAAAACAGGTAGACCAATACAACTTAAGTTAGGAGATGTTAGAACATTGGCTTCTAGAATTCCTGAAATTCAATACATTGCCCCAAGAATTGTTAAGGGTGCTTTTGGAGGAGAAGCAGGAAATGTTGTGAGAGGACAACGTACGGGGTCTTATAGTATTTATGGAGATTTTCCAGTCTTATCTAAAATTGCAACTCAAAAAATATATGTTGGTGGCCGATTTGTTAATCAAGGAGATATTAAAGAGCATAGAAAAGTTTGTGTGATTGGTGAACGAACTCAAAAAGAGTTATTTGCAAAAGATGAAGATCCGATAGGTAAGTTTATACAGATAGATAAAGTTTTTTTTAAAGTAATAGGCGTTAAAAAATATGAAGAAGGAGGAGGCTTTGCAGAAGATGATGACATTACTATTCCATTTTCTACTTATAGAAAACTATACAATACAGCAGATAATGTAGGTTGGCTGGCAATTGCTGCTTATGATAATGTAGATGTAATAAAAGTAGAAGAAGATGTGAAGAAGATCTTGAAGAGTATTCATCAAATAGCACCAGAAGATGAAAGAGCAATAGGTTCATTTAATCTAGGAGAAATATTTACTAAGATAAATGGCTTTGCTAAAGGGTTAACATTTTTATCTTTAGTTGTAGGTATTGCCACTATTATTGCAGGAGTAATAGGTATAGGAAACATCTTGTTAATATCTGTTAAAGAGAGAACAAAAGAATTAGGGGTAAGGAGGGCGTTAGGGGCAACCCCAAGTGAAGTTAGAGGTCAGATAATTTTAGAATCCGTTTTCCTTACATTAATTGCTGGCATATTTGGAATTGTATTAGGAGCTTTTGTTTTAAGAGGGATTGATTATGTAAGTCAGGATGCCGATATCCCTTATACTAACCCTACGGTGCCAATCCCTTATGTTTTAGGAGCATTATTTTTGATGGTGGTTTTAGGAACTTTAATAGGGTTAATACCTGCTCAACGCGCTGTAAGTATAAAGCCTATTGATGCATTAAGAGAAGAGTAATAGTGAATGTAAAAATGATAGAATAAAAAAGTATAATTAATAAAATGTAAACGTTATAGATAAAAGAAAGTTTAGAGAAAAGACAAATGGTACAGTCTTTTTTATAAAAGCGAAGCGGTCTTTCCTCTTTTATCTATTTTTTGAAAAATAAATATTTATGAAAAAAGTAATTAAGTACATTGTAATAATAGCATTAATTTTAGGAGTGGTTTATGCGACCAATTTCTTTATATCAACCAATAATCAAGATCCGGTTAAATATGAATTAGAAAACCCAGTAAAAACAACTATTGCTAAAAAGACGGTAGCAACAGGTAAGGTTGTGCCTGAAGATCAGGTGGAAATTAAACCTCAGATTTCAGGAATTATACAAGAAGTGTTAGTTAAAGAAGGTGAAATTGTTGCAGCTGGTGATTTAATTGCTAGAATTAAAGTGGTACCTAACGAACAATCGTTGAATAGTGCGATAGGTAGAGTAGATAATGCTAAAATAGTGTTAGATAACAGTAAAGTAGATTTCGATAGAAACAAAAAACTTTATGATAAAGGGATTATTTCTAATCAAGATTTTGTAGCAATTGAATTAAGGTTTAATCAATCTAAACAAGAACTAATAAATGCAGAAAATGATTTGAAAATAATCCAATTAGGAACAGCAGGTAGGGGGGCAGCCAATACTAATATTAGAGCTACTGTTTCGGGCACAGTATTAACAGTGCCAGTTAAAAAAGGAGATCAAGTAATAGAGAGTAATAATTTTAACCCTGGAACTACTGTTGCAACCATTGCAGATTTAACCAATATGATTTTTGAGGGGCAGGTTGATGAAGCTGAAGTGAGTAAATTAACTTTAGGTATGCCTTTAGTTATTAGTTTAGGAGCGATAAATGATAAAACTTTTGCTGCTAAGCTTCGTTTTGTAGCACCTCAAGGAATAGAAGAGCAGGGTGCAGTACAATTTAAAATTGAAGCAAATGTAACATTAGATTCTAACTTTTTTGTTAGAGCAGGCTACAGTGCCAATGCAACTATTGTTGTTGGAGAAAAGAAAAATGTGATAGCGATAAAAGAAGCACTAGTTCAATTTAATGAAGAGACAGAAGACCCTTATGTAGAGTTAGAATTAGGAGATCAAAAGTTTGAGCGTAGAGAAGTAGAGTTAGGGATTTCTGATGGAATTATGGTTGAGATTATTGATGGACTAACCCTAGATGATAAGGTGAAAGTTTGGAATATAACTGAGCCATTTAAGAAAAAAGCTGATAAGGATAAAAAGAAATAGCTACTCTATTTTCAGAACCCTTTCTTACCAAGTCTAAAATGAATTTTTAGCATTTTACTTCTTCTTTACGGAGGAAGGAATCCTTTTGTAATGATTTGTTATACCGATTTGTAATCAAAATGCCCTATAATTTCGGTACTCTCATTCTCTGGCTTTGATTATCTATCGGCATTATACAAAAACCATTGTTGGGTGTTTTGAAATTAAATTGGTATTATTAAAAACTATCTGTTTTTGCTTTCAGCAACACAGATACGATTCTATTCTTCATAAATTTCATGAGTGAAATAGAAATAAAAGAATTTCTTGAAACGATCATCCCCGAAGCAGAGCTTTCGAGGAATTCTCTTGATTAAATATTCCACTATTTTCGAAAAGTAATAATAGAACAAGGTATTAACACTTGTAAATTGCTAAGTATAGGTACTCATTTTGTAAATTAAACGTGTAAAATGTGTTGTATTTTAACTTTGTTAACTTTTATTGACTTAATTTACTAACCAAGCAGCTCAAGTAAATATTAAATCAAAACTGAAAAATTTTATTATTTGCTTCAACATAATGATAAATGTAAAAGAATGAATTTTTACATATAAAAAGCAATATATGATTTTAGAAAAACTATTAAAAGATTTAAAAGGGTTAGAACAATCATGTAAAAAAAACCCTAAATCAGAAAATGAAAGAATAGACTTAGTAAAGGCAAAGGAGTACAACAGAGCGTTACGCGATGTAGTAGATATTTGTTCTTTACACCGTGTTAGCGGTTGTAATATCGGGTATGATTGCAAGAGATACGCAAATAGGTCTTACAGCGAATGTAAAGGATGTAATTGGTATTACCCCCTATTTGATAAACTCGAATACGACAGAGACACTTAGTGAGTGAGTAAAATAAATCTGAACTTAATGTTAAAACTTAGTACTCGCTAAGTACAGCTGCTCATTTAATAAATTAAATATGTAAAAAAATGTTAATTTATTACTTTAGTTAAATTTATTTGACCTAAATTACAACTTTAATTATTGAAGTATATAAATTAGCGTGTATAAAATTAAAAGCAGAATAGAAAAGTTTGATTATTTGGTGCAACATAATATGACAGGAACACCAGATGAGTTTGCTACTAAATTTGGTTTTAGTATTCGGCAATTGTTTAATTTTTTAAAGGAATTAAAAGAAATTGGCGTACCTGTTAAGTATAGTAAATTAAAAGAGAGCTATTATTACACTAAACAAGGGCGTTTACAATTTAATTTTATTGAAGTAACCCCTTTAAAGATAGATGATTTAAAGAAAATTAGTGGCGGATATCAAATTTTACCATCTTTTTTTCAGACTGCAATCTCATTTCACTCTTGAGTAATATGTTTGTGATGTTAAAATTTTGGCCAAGAAGATTAACATCTCAAAAAAAACTCCATTAAGGAGTTTTAAATTATTTTTAAAACTAAATATTATGAATTTAGAAAATTTAAACGTTCAAGAATTGAACACAGAAGAAATGAAAAATGTTGATGGGGGAGCTGATTTAAGTGCAGCTGCAGATGCGCAGGAAAGATTCGCATTAGGGTTTATGTATGATATTTACAACCCAGAAGGCTAGTTAGGATAATACAATAATGAGGAAGGCTTTCTTCCTCATTTTTTTACTTTTTAAGATTGGTTGGTAACAAAAAATATAATATTTTGCTTATTGGGATAATGCTATTTATACAAGGTGTTGTCTTTTCTCAAAATAATAGGATTATAATAAAAGGCTTAGTTGTAGATGTTAATAATCATCCCATCTCTAATGCTAACATTTCTATTCTAAACACATTAAAAGGAACATCTACCAATAATAAGGGCGTTTTTAATTTTTCAATAAATAAGGGAGAAACCAATATAAATATTTCACATATTAGTTATTATCTCAAAAGTATTAGCTTAAATTATAATGATGTAGTTAATGATACATTAAGAATTAAAGTTCATTTAAATCCTAAAGTTAGCCAGTTATCACCGTTTGTAATAAGCTCAGAAAAAATAGAGTTACTGTATAATAAACCATTTATTCCTATTTACGATTATCAATTTTATTATGAACAGATCCTCTTATTACTAAAGGAGGAGAATACAACTAAGTTAAAACTAATAGATAATAATCAAAAGGTAGCGCAAGAGTTAGTCGTGGGAAATGAGTTTAAGAGTCTATTTAAAGATTGTTTTGGAAATTTACATTGTTTAAGTAATGATAGTGCCTATCAGTTGCAATTGAATGCTGAGCACTTGTTTGTTGAGTTTAAATGCTCACGCAAAAAATTTAATAAAGTATTAGAGCCTTGTGCCGTTGAATTAGATACGTTACTTCTTTTTAAACAGTTTGGGAGACACAATCAATCAGTAGCGTATTTTTATTTTAATGAAAAGAAGGAAAAATGTTACTTAAGTATATCCAGAAATAAGGATACAGAATATTTTGCTGATAGGCAACTTTCCAGAGTTCATTCTATGGATAAAAATTTAATGCATTTGACAAAAGGACAGGGAAGAATGTCTGAACATAAGGTGTTAGTGTGGTATGCCAGAGACGTATTTGAAGAAAGTGTTTTTTATACAACTGTTTTGTTAAAACCTTTATATACTCCTCTTTTTCAAATAAGTAATGTTTTATATTTATTTGATCATCCAAATAATAGTTGTTATGTATTTGACGAAAACCTAGAATTAAAAACTACGATCCCCATAGATTATCATCTTCAAAAAAAATGGGCAAAAGAGCTAATACTAGATAAAGAACAAGGAGACGTTTATGCCAAATTTGAGAAAAATGGTTTATGCTATTTAAAAAAGATAGATTTAACTACGGGTAAAATTATAGAGAGTTTTAAATTAGAAAAACATACCTATCCAACCAATATTAAAATAAAAAATAACACAGCTTATTATTTGTATAAAAACCATTTTAATCATGGGCAAATGAGTTTGTATAAACAAGGTTTATATTAATTATGCTTACACCTTTACAAACCAACCAAAACCTATCAGCATTTTATTTATCCAAGCATAAGAGTAGTAATATTATTTATGTTTTGGTGTTATTGGCTTTTACAGTTGGTGTTGTGGCTTTACTATTGTTGTTAAGTATTATTACTTAGCACAAACTAAGTATAGTTACTCATTTTCAAGTTAAATGTGTGAAAACAATATTACTTTTATAATTTATTACTTTAGTTAAGGTTATTTAATCTAAATTACAACCTTAATTATTTAAGTATATAAATGAACGTCTATAAAATTAAAAGCAGAATAGAAAAGTTTGATTATTTGGTGCAACATAATATGACAGGAACACCAGATGAGTTTGCTACTAAATTAGGTTTTAGTATTCGTCAATTGTTTAATTTTTTAAAGGAATTAAAAGAAATTGGCGTACCTGTTAAGTATAGTAAATTAAAAGAGAGCTA
>NVUQ01000030.1 GCA_002401955.1 Flavobacteriales bacterium
ATTAGGAAAGTATAACAAATTACTGCCTTTAATTATTGATCCTGTTTTAGTTTTTGCTAGTTATTCAGGCTCTACTGCAGATAATTTTGGAATGACAGCAACTTATGGTTATGATGGCAGTTTATTTGCCGGAGGAACTATTTTTAATAACGGATATCCTACTACTCCTGGTGCTTATGACACTATTTTTCATGGAACACCTGCCTATGGAATAACAGACATTGTAATTACTAGATATGACCCGACTGGAGCTAGCTTAATGTATTCAACTTACATTGGAGGTATAGAAGCTGAAACAGTTCATAGTATTATAGCTAACGAGAATAACGAACTCTACATTTATGGCGCAACAAGTTCATCAGATTTCCCTGTAACCCCTACTGCATACGACACTTCTTTTGCTGGTGGTTCTTATTTGTTTTTTGCATCAAATGGAACCAAGTTTAATTTTGGAACAGATATTTATGTAGCAAAAATAAATGCTACAGGAACCAATCTTTTGGGATGTACTTATGTTGGTGGTAGTGATAATGATGGAGTAAACTATACCATTAGCCAAGTATACGATACGCTAATGAATAATTATGGTGATCAATACCGTGGAGAAATTATGCTAGATAAAGATGGGGATTGTTATATAACATCTTCTACTAAATCATCAGACTTCCCAACTTTAAACGGGTTCGACAATACCTTAAATGGACATCAAGATGGTGTGGTTTTTAAATTAAATAACGACCTCACTTCTCTTTACTGGAGTAGTTATTTAGGTGGAAGTGGAGCTGATGCTGGCTTCTCTATAAAAGTAGACACCAACTACTTTGTTTATGTTTGCGGAGGAACTACTTCTAATGACTTCCCTGTTACAACAGGAACAATAACTACTTCATTTCAAGGAGGAAAATGCGATGGCTACATTACTAAAATAGACAGTAATGGATCTTCTATTTTAGCCGCAACTTATATTGGTACTAATGCCTATGACCAGTCTTATTTTCTTGATCTAGATTCAGTAAGTAACATATATATTATTGGTCAAACAGAAGGTAATTTTCCAATCATAAACTCTCCCTATTCTAACCCTGGAAGTAGTCAGTTTATTCAAAAAATAAATAATAATTTATCCTCTATATATTACTCCACCGTATTTGGTAACGGAAGTGTTAACACTCCCTTTTCTCCTTCTGCATTTTTAGTAGATAGATGTCAAAATATTTATGTTTCTGGCTGGGGAGGGGACATTCTTACAGGAGCTAACCTAAGCGGAATGCCCACAACCTCTAATGCTTTTCAAGCTACTTCTCCCAATGGTTTTGATTTGTATATGATTGTTTTAGAACGTGATATCCAATCATTATTATACGGAACCTATTTTGGTGGGGCAACCAGCCTAGAACACGTTGATGGAGGAACAAGTCGGTTTGATAAAGAGGGGGTTCTTTACCAATCTGTTTGTGCTGGCTGCGGAAGTAATGATGATTTCCCAACCACTACTGGAGCTTGGTCAAATACAAATAACAGCAGTAATTGCAACAATGGTGTTTTTAAATTTGATTTTGAAGTCGCATGTGGATTAATATCGAGCACACACGTAAATTCAACCGAAAAAGATGTATTAATAATTAGTAACAGCAATGAATTACGAATAGATTTAAAAGAGTTAAGTTTTAATGAAATTTTAATTTACAACACTCAAGGACAAATCATTTTCAACAATTCTATTACCAAGCAAAAATTCAATGTAAATACTAATAAATTCAGTGCTGGGGTATATATTATAAGAATATTAGGAAAGGACAATTTTTCTAAAAAAATAGTTATTAATTAGCCATTGTTTCTATGACATCTATAAAATATCTATCCATCTTACTTTTATTCGCTTTTAGTACAACCTATGCTCATGAGGATAACAAAACTATAAAATTTGTAGAAAACAAAGGCCAATGGCCTAAACAAGTAAATTTTAAAAGTGATGTTGCAGGTGGTAAAATATGGATAGAGAATAATAAAATTTCTTATCAATTTACTCAATATCCCGATTTACATGCTAAACCAAATTCAAAAGCTGAAGCTATTGTAAAACAACATGTAGTTTGGGCAGAGTTTATTGGAGCTAACACTAATTATTTAATCGAAAAAAGAGCACAATCTAAAGATTACAATAACTACTTTTTAGGTAATGATCAATCTAAATGGGTTTCTGAAGCCTATGCTTATGCGGATATCAAATATAAAAACCTCTATAACGATATCGACTTAAGAATTTATGAAAAAAAAGGGCATTTAAAATACGATTTCATTCTTAAAGCTGGTGCCGAAAACAACATTCAAATAAATTATCAAGGGCAAGATAACATCTCAATTAATGAAAAAGGAGAATTAGTTATAGCAACTACTTTAGGCCAAGTTATTGAAGAAAAACCGTATGCTTATCAGATTATAAACGGTAAAGAAATTAAAGTGAAATGTAATTTTCAATTAAAAAATAATACTCTTTCTTTTTCATTAGGAAAGTATAACAAATCACTGCCTTTAATTATTGATCCTATTTTAGTATTTGCTAGTTATTCAGGGTCTACTGCAGATAATTTTGGTATGACAGCAACTTATGGTTATGATGGCAGTTTATTTGCCGGAGGAACTGTTTTTAATTCAGGCTACCCTACCACTACTGGAGCTTTCGATAATGTTTTTAATGGAACACCAGCCTATGGAATAACAGACATTGTAATTACTAGATATGATCCAACAGGTGCAAGCTTAATGTATTCAACTTATATTGGAGGTCTAGAAACTGAGACTGTCCATAGTATTATCGCTAATGAAAATAATGAACTCTACATTTATGGTGCAACAAGCTCTTCAGATTTCCCTGTAACATCTACTGCTTACGACAACTCTTTTAATGGTGGCTCTTATTTGTTCTTTTCATCAAATGGAAGCAAGTTTAATTTTGGAACTGATATTTATGTTGCAAAAATAAATGCTACAGGAACAAACCTTTTAGGATGTACTTTTGTTGGAGGATCTGGTAATGACGGTGTAAACTACACTGTTAGTCAAAATTACGATACCTTAATGAATAATTATTCAGATCAATTTAGAGGAGAAATAATGTTAGATAAAGATGGAGATTGTTACATCACTTCCTCTACAAAATCACCCGATTTTCCCACCCTAAACGGTTTTGACAATACCTTAAACGGACATCAAGATGGAGTTGTTTTTAAGTTAAATACTGATTTAACATCTCTTAAATGGAGTACTTATTTAGGTGGAAGTGGAGCTGATGCTGGCTTCTCTATAAAAGTAGACACCAACAACATTGTATATGTTTGCGGAGGAACAACTTCTAATGACTTTCCTGTTACAGCAGGGGCAATAACTACTTCTTTTCAAGGAGGAAAATGCGATGGCTACATTACTAAAATAGACAGTAATGGATCTTCTATTTTAGCCGCAACTTATATTGGCACAAACAGTTATGACCAAACCTATTTCATAGAAATTGATCGTTTTAAAACCGTTTATGTCGTTGGTCAAACCAAAGGAACCTTTCCTGTCATTAATGCACCATATTCAAACCCTAATAGTGGCTCATTTATTATAAGATTAGATAGTAATTTAACATCAATTGATTATTCTACAGTATTTGGTAATGGTAGTACTAATGCCCCTTTTTGCCCTTCCGCTTTTCTAGTAGATAGATGTCAAAATATTTATGTTTCGGGCTGGGGAGGAAATATTTTAACTGGCGCCAGTTTAACAAACATGCCTGTAAGTTCTAATGCTTTTCAACCAAACTCATTAGATGGATTTAATTTTTATCTAATTGTTTTAGAACGTAATGTTCAATCTTTACTCTATGGTACCTATTTTGGTGGGGCAACCAGCAAAGAACATGTTGATGGAGGAACAAGTCGATTTGATAAAAATGGAATTATTTATCAATCTGTTTGTGCTGGGTGTGGAAGTAATGATGATTTCCCAACCACTACTGGAGCTTGGTCAAATACAAATAACAGCAGTAATTGTAACAATGGTGTTTTTAAATTTGATTTTGAAATACTCCCAAAAGCTCAATTTTCTGTTAATAATTTTCAAGGTTGTGCCCCTTTAAGTATTACGTTTACAAATACTAGCAGTCCAAGCGATTTCTATTTATGGGATTTAGGTGGTGGTGATACTACTTCCCAAATATTTCATCCAACAAAAATATACACTACTCCTGGAACTTATTATGTAACTTTATTAATTAGAGATTCTATTTGTAATACTGTTGATACTGCTTTTCAAACAATTGTAGTTGACCCTCCTATTACTATTAGTGGTGGTGATACCATTACCACTTGTGCTGACACAATTACACTTTCAATTACTGTTAATGGCATTCCTACAGCTATAATATGGTCTACAAACAATCAATTTACTGATACGTTAAACCCCAACCTCACGGATACTAGCCTGAGTTTTTCAACAAGTGATACCTCCTGGTATTACGTAATGGCAACCAATGGTCTTTGTTTTGATGTAGACAGTTTTTTAGTCAATTATCCTGGATATACAATTGAAGCATTGGGCGATACAATCTGCCAAGGTGATAATGGATTGTTATTCGCCAATACATCATCTAACGATTCCATAACTTACAATTGGACCCCTACAGCCACAATTATTAGCGGAGCAACTACCCCAAACCCTATTGCTAATCCTAATACAACAACAACTTACTATGTAAACAGTCATAATAATTTTGGGTGTAATTATTTAGATTCAGCAACAATTACTGTTGTTCCTGAAATTACTTTAACAGGAGGTGACACAACAACAACTTGTGATACGGCTACTTTGTATATTTATATAACAGGTTCTCCTACATCAATTACTTGGTCATCTAATAATCAATTTACGGATACTTTAAATCCAAACGCTATGGATTCTAGCTTATTTGTAACTCCAAACGATACCTCATGGTATTATGTAATTGCTGAAAACAGCCATTGTACTGCCATAGACAGTTTCTTAGTTAATTATCCTGGCTTCAAAATAGACTTAGAAAATGGTGCCATTTGCTCTGGTAAAGAAGATACGCTAAATGCAGTTCCAACTCCTAATCAACCGTCATTAACTTACATTTGGACTCCAGCAGCGTTAATAATTAGTGGCGCAAACACTCCAAATCCAATTGTACATCCTTCCGTTACAACAACCTATTACGTAACAGTTCAAAACAGTTACGGCTGCACAGTTAATGACTCTGCTATTGTTGTTATTTCGAGCTTTAACGCCAATAGTATAGTTGTTTGGGCCGACAAAGACACCCTTTATAGTGGTGAATCAACACAACTACATGTTATTCCAAATACTGGATTTACGTTTCTATGGACCCCTCCTTTTGATTTAAATAATCCGACAATTCCAGACCCTACAACTACACCTACCCCTCCTGCCATAATAGACTATACCGTAAATTTAAAAGAAATCAGTAGTGGTTGTGAATTTCTTAAAACCTTAAGAATTTATGCCCTAGAATTAATCTGTGGTGAACCAGACATTTTTATACCAAATGCTTTTACTCCTAATGCTGATGGCGAAAATGACATCCTTTCTGTGAGAGGAAAAACAATTGAAAAAATTTACCTTAAAATATATGATCGTTGGGGAGAATTGGTATTTGAAACTAATAAACAAAATGAAGGTTGGGATGGAACTTACAAAGGCAAACTAGTAGATCCAGCTGTTTTTGTTTATCATTTAGAAATTACCTGTGTTGATGGACAAGAATACTTTAAAAAAGGTAACGTTACTGTGATTAGGTAATGAATGATCAAATGCGATAATGATTGAATGAAAAAGGAATTTAAAATATTAATCTCTTGCATCTTGCTTCTAATCTCTTGTTTCTCTTTCGGGCAAGATATTCACTTCTCACAATATTACAATTCTCCTTTAAATTTAAACCCAGGTTTAATTGGTGCATTTAAAGGTGAATTTCGTTTGGTAGCCAATCAGCGTACCCAATGGAGTTCTGTAACCACCCCTTACTCTACCTATGCCATAAGTGTTGATGCAAAACGTATTTTCAATACTCCTTTTGGAACAGGTTTATCAGTTTATCAAGATAAAGCAGGTGATGGAGAATTTAGCACCTTACAAATTGCCTTGGGTGGTACTTATACTATTCTATTAAAAGACACCGCACAGAGTATTAGCTTAGGAGTACAGCCTGCTTTTACACAACGGAGCATTAACTACAATAAACTACAATTCGACAACCAATACAATGGTAACAACTATGATGCGAACCTTAGTAATGGTGAAAATTTTTCTAACGATGGAGGTACTTACTTTAATCTGCATGGAGGTGTCGCATGGAATTATGAAATAGACACCCGTAAAGAAGTTGGAGCAAGTGTTGCTATGCATAACATTATCAGACCTCAACAATCCTTTTTTAATGAAGATATTCCTTTACACCAAAGATATACACTAAATGCAAATGGTTTATTTAAAATTAGCGAGAAGATTGATGGGCTCCCAAACATAGTTTGGCAGAAACAACATAATTTTCAAGAACTCATTGTAGGAGGACAAGGCAAATACCATTTGAATAATGGCAACTACAAAGCTCTTTATGCTGGTGTTTGGTATCGGAATTCTGATGCCATGTACTTTAATGTAGGGATGGATTATGCTGATTTTCATTTTGGAGTAAGTTATGATTTAAACCTATCCTCATTACAAGTGGCAAGTAACAAAAGAGGTGGTTTTGAATTTTCCCTTATCTACATTCTTCAACGTTACAAACCTGATATGAGACGTTATAAATCTTGTGAAAATTATATATGAGTTTTAAAAAGTTTAAAATTATAATACGTCATTGCGAGTGTTTTGCGAGTGTAAAAGTGGGAAGTAATCTCAAAAAAATTGCTTCGTTCCTTGTAATAATGTTCTTTTTATACCCATTATTATACGCTCAAACCGAAAAAGATTGGGTTAGAAATGGCGATGATTTAATTGAACAATACAGAGACTATTATGGGGCATCTATTTGGTACAAAAAAGCATTAGATGTAGACACTACTGTTTTAGAAATTGCTTTTAAATATGCTGAAGCACTAAGGGGTTATAATGATTATGCTAAAGCTGAAGCAAAATACTACTACATCTACAAAAAAGATAGAGGAAGACTCTACCCTATGGCTCCTTTCTGGTACTCTATGATGTTAAAATATAACGGTAAATATTCTGATGCAAAAAAAGCTTTTAAACGGTGTAAACGTTTTTTTACTAGAGATAAGCAAGGCTATCATTATCTTAAAGTAATGAACGAATTAAAATCATGCGAGGAAGCCATCAAAATAATGAAAGACTCTATCCCAGTTGATATTAAAAATATTGGAAGTGACATTAATACCTATGATAATGAAATGGGAGGAACTCTACTTAATGACTCTACTTTAATTTTTTCTTCTAAAAGAGATGTTAAAATGAAAGACAACAATATCATCGTTGATACTTCCTCTTACATTTATCGAATTTTTAAAGGAAATAAACATGATGATGTTTGGAAAATGGATACACTTTTAGATGAAAAAATTAATGAGCCTAATTTCCATATTGCAAATGGATGCTTAAACCAAAAAGGAACAACATTTTATTACACCCGTTGTGATAGAAGTTATAATTGTACTATTTATGCTATCAGTTACAATGAAGGCAAATGGGAAACGCCATACGAAGTTAAAGGCGTAAATATTGAAGGATCAACCTCTACTCAACCTTCAATTACTGAAATAGAAGGAAAAGAAGTACTTTTCTTTTCATCTAACCGTGGCGGTGGAAGAGGAAGAATGGACATTTGGTATTCTACAAAAGATGACTATGGAAATTTTATGCCCCCAGTTAATGCTGGTAGTCCAGTAAACACCATTGAAGATGAAGTAACCCCTTATTACAACTCAAAGGATACTGCTTTATATTTTAGTTCTAATTGGCATTACGGATTAGGAGGTTTTGACATTTTTAAATCTAAATCTAACATTCCAAATTTTGAGAAACCTGAAAATATGGGCTTCCCAATTAATACAAGTACCAATGATTTATATTACAACATTAGAAATAAAACAGCTGTAATTACTTCAAATCGAAAAGGATCATTCACCAAAAAAGGAGAAACATGTTGCAACGATGTTTGGGTTTATGAAATTCCAGATACTGTTAAACATGAAGTTTTTACCACATTAGAAGAACTAAACAAGTACTTACCAGTAAAACTTTACTTCCACAATGATCAACCCAACCCTAGAACCAGAGATACGTTAACAACCCTCAATTATATGAACACCTATAAAAGTTATACTAGACTTTATAACGAATATAAAAGAGAATATTCTAAAGGGCTTAAAAATGAAGATAAAGATGAAGCGATGTTAGTTATTGATGATCTCTTTAGCGAAAATATAGATAAGGGGAAAAATGATTTAGAAATGTTTACCCCATTATTAAATAAAGAATTAGAAGATGGAAAAACAGTTACGCTAACCATTAAAGGTTTTGCGAGTCCGTTATCAAAATCTGATTACAATGTTAACCTAACCCTACGAAGGGTTTCTAGTTTAATTAATTATTTGAGCGAATACGAAGATGGCCTTTTACTTCCTTACATAAACGGAACAGCTGAAAATGGAGCTAAACTAGAATTTATTAAAGTTCCTTTTGGAGAATATCAATCTGCAACTATTAGTGATGACATTAACGATTTACGAAACTCTATTTACAGCCCTGGAGCAGCTTTAGAACGGAAAATAGAAATTATTGCCATACAAGCAGATGATACCAATCAAGTGGCAATGGATGGTTCTGAATTAGAAAAACTACCTCTATTAACTTTTAAGGATAGTCTAATTCATTTAAATGTTGGACAAACAGAAAAACAATTGAAAATCATTAATAATGGTGAGGCTCCTTTAAAAATTTTCTCTGCAACTTTTAGTTGTGATGGATTTACTATTGATTTGCCAGGTTTAGAAATTCCACGATTGGAACCTCAAGAACTAAAATTAACCTACAACCCAAAAGAACATATTCCAAAAACATGCACCGTAGAGTTTTTAACCAATACCATTCCTAATAAAATTAGGAAGCAGATTATTATCAGATAGTTAACTCCTAAAGCACCCCAAGTAAAACATTCTAGGGTGTTTTCAACTTAAATTGATATTACTGAAGGCAAATAATTTCCTCGACTGCTTTAATGTGTCTGTTAATTGCTTGATATGTTCTATCTATATTGTTATCCAAACCAATAGAAATTCTTACCAATCCATCAGACAATCCCATTTCTGTTCTTTCTTCTTCTGGAATTTCGGAAGAAGTACTTCCTCCAGGAGCACTAAATAAGGTTTTATAAGAACCTAAACTTACCGCCAAATAACCAACATTATCATCTTGCATTTTTTCCATTAAAACATTTGCTCGTTCAGAGTTTTGCATATCAATAACAAACAACCCTCCATAACCAAATTCAGTATTCATCATACTTTTCATAGTTTCATGCTGTGGATGATTTTCTAAACCAGGATAAATAATTCGATGACCATCAGCTTGTAATTTTGTTGCTAAATGCATTGCATTTAAACTATGTTGTTTCATTCTAATGTGTAATGTTCTTAAATTTTTAAGAATGCTTGATGACCTAAAACTATCTAAAACAGGTCCTAACAACATTGCAGCCCCACTATTTACATCATATAAAGCATTGATAAATTCTTCTGATGCACAAACGGTTCCTGCAACACAATCGCTCATCCCATTAATAAATTTGGTCATACTATGCACCACTATATCAGCTCCTAATTTAGCTGGTGAAAATATCATTGGCGAAAAAGTATTGTCAACCACCAATTTACAATTATTGGCTTTCGCAATTTTAGAAAGTTCTGTAATGTTAGAAATCTCTAACATTGGGTTACTAATGGTTTCGCAAAAAATAACTTTTGTATTCGGTGTAATTGCAGCCTTAACTTGCTCTATATTAGTAGTATCTACAAAATTAGTATTGATACCAAACTTTGGTAAAAAGTTTTTAAAGAAAGCATAAGTTCCTCCATATATCGTTCTACTCGAAATAACTTCATCTCCTGAGCTGCACAATTGTAATATGGTAGAGGTAATTGCTCCCATACCAGAAGCCATTACAGAAGCACTTTCTGTTCCTTCCATTTCGGCCAAAGCCATAGATAGATATCTATTTGTTGGGTTCCAATGTCTCGAATACAAGTAACAACCTTCTACTTCACCTTCAAAAACTCCCTCCATGGTTCCCGCTCTTAAAAAAGTATAGGTAGAAGAATCTGTAATTGAAGGATTTACACCTCCATACTCACCAAAATATTGTAAATCTTGAATGTTATCTGCTGGATTAAATTTCGACATATTTTATATTTTAAAACTTTATAATGTAAAAGTACTATTTTTCAGAATATTATTTTAAATATTAAGCCGCAATTATCTATCGTATTTCATAACCAAAAGCTGCTTTTTTGATATTATATTTGCTGTAAAGATTCCGTACGGATAAATATTGAGAAACTTTATCAATTTTAATGAAAATATTACCAACTGCTAAGCTTAATAATCCTACTTATGATGTAATAATTATAGGGGGAGGAGCTGCAGGAATATTTGCAGCGATAAATATTGGAGCCTCAAACCCAAATTTAAAAATTGTTGTACTCGAAAAAACCACCAAACTTTTATCTAAAGTAAAAGTTTCTGGAGGAGGGAGATGCAATGTAACTCACGCCTGTTTTGATCCTAAAGAATTAGTTAAATATTATCCGAGAGGCGAAAAAGAACTGCTTGGCCCTTTTCATCAATTCCAACCTGGAGATACCATTGCATGGTTTGCTGATAGAGGAATTGAATTAAAAATTGAGGATGATGGTAGAATGTTTCCTATAAGCAATGATTCTCAAACTATTATTGATTGCTTTCTTAAAGAAATTGAGAAATACAACATTGATATTCGTTATCAATCTGCTGTGGAAACAATCAATCATTCAGAAAATGCTTTTAACATACAGCTACAAAATGGAGCGCTTACTTGTAATAATTTGATTATTGCTACTGGAGGTTTTCATAAGGTAGAAGGTTATGATTTTATGAAGAATCTTAAGCATACTATTATCCCACCAAATCCATCTCTGTTCACTTTTAATCTCCCTAAAAATGATTTACTAAGCTTACAAGGTTTGGTTAGTGAAGTAGAAATTAAAATTTTAGGCAGTAAATTTATTGACCAAGGCCCTTTATTAGTAACGCACTGGGGAGTTAGTGGACCTGCTGTTCTAAAATTATCTTCATGGGCTGCTCGTTTGCTAAACGAAAAGAATTACGAATTCGACTTTATGATTAACTGGTTACCCAATCATAACGAAACGAGTTTAAAAGAGTTGTTTAATTCTTACAAACAGAATTTTGGGAATAAAAAAGTATTCAATCAATTAGAGTTAGATGTTCCAAAAAAGTTAAAACACTTTCTATTGGAAAAATCCAATATTTCTTCTGATTTAAAATGGGCTGATGTTAACAAGAAACAGATTAATAAATTGATTCAGCTTTTAACTGCTGATATTTATCCTTCTAAAGGAAAAACAACTTTTAAACAAGAGTTTGTAAGTTGCGGAGGGGTAAAATTAAATGAAATCAATTTCAAAACAATGGAAAGCAAACTGGTTCCTAAGCTCTACTTTGCTGGTGAAGTTTTAAATATTGATGCCTTAACGGGTGGCTTTAATTTCCAAAATGCTTGGACAACAAGCTGGATTGCTGCTCAGCGTATTTGTAGTGAATAATACCATTTTTGGGTGTTTTGAAATTAAATTGGTATAATTATACCCTGTGGTTGAGAAATTGCATTTTAGTTTGTAGTTAAGAAATCCTTCCCATTTGTAGCGCTTGATCCGATTTGTTCATTGTTTTTAAATAGACCCCCAGTCAAGCTGAGGATGACATGTTTACTAGCAAATTTGAAGGGAGTAGAATGTCATACCGAGCACGTTTTGCGAAAGCAAAAGCCCCGAGGTATCTTTTGAGTTTTTAGCACATAACAACCTTACTATTTTATAATAAGATTGCTTCGTACCTCGCAATGACGTAGTACTGATAATAACGAAACACCCCTCTTAATCTCCCCTCAAAGGGAGAATAGTTACAGTATTAAACTCAAAAGATTCATCACTTCATTTTCTATGCTTGCTTAAGCAAACAGAAAATTTAATTCAGAATGACAGTTTTGGTTAACAACAATACGAACCAACCCCTCCCCGGACTTGATCCGAGGTCTAGATGCAAGAGACTGCTTGGTGGAACAGAATAAAAATTTCAAGCTAAAACAATCTGGCTGTTTTACAATGAGATTGCTTCGTACCTCGCAATGACGTAGCACTGATAATAACGAAACACCCCTCTTAATCTCCCCCTCAAGGGGRAGAATAGTTACTGTATTAAACTCAAAAGATTCATCATGTTATTTTCTATGCTTGCTTAAGCAAACAGAAAATTTAATTCAGAATGACAGTTTTGGTTTAGAGATAACCGAAAATCTAAGGCGCGAGGGCGAACGGCCGAATGGAGCGAAATGCAAAACAATTGGCCGAGTTGGGTGAGGCCTAGTGCGTAAAAAATTGTGGAGCATTTGGCATTCGGTCTTGATTTTCGGTTCTTTTTATTCAAGAAAAAGAACAGTATAACAATTTAAGAAACTATTCTTTCATTTTTTTCCTTAAATGAAAAAACATAGTTCAAGCTAAAATAATCTTGCTTTTTTTAATGAGATTGCTTCCCGCTTTTGCTTTTGCAAAACAATCGCAATTACGTTTTCTTTTGTTTTTTTATAATAAAGTTAAGCTTGCTTTTTTGGAATTAGAGCGTTTAGAAAGTTTAAAATGGTAATCCAAACATCATATAACAAGCTTTTGTTGTTGTAAATGTTTTTGGGTATTCCAAGTTGTTTTACCGTTTCTGGTTGATGATAGCTTCCAAAAAAATGATCCCAAAAAATAAAGGTGCTACCAAAATTTTTATTAAAATGCTGTGGTTTTGTTGAGTGATGTATTTTATGAGCAGCAGGAGAGACAAGAATGTATTTGCCTATTATTCCCCAATTAGATTTTATATTGGAATGAAGTATAAGCTGCTGAATTTCCGTTAGTATTCTTACTGCAAAAAAGGTTTGAATAGGAATTCCTAGTAAAATAAAAGGGATTACATCAAAAAAACGACTTACCGAAAGTTCTAAAAAATGGCTGCGATATCTCGTTAAAATGCTAAATGATGAAGCCGAATGATGAAATGCATGAAGTTTCCATAAAGGATTAAAATAATGAAGTAATCGATGTTTAACGTAATTTTTTAAATCGCTACACACATAAATTACCAGAAACTGTAAATACACGTTTTCAATTAAATTTGCTAAATCTAATTGTACTGATTTTTGAATTACGCCAACTAAAAAATAACATATTCCTAAAGATAGAAAAAAGGCAATAATGTTAAATAAACTGAAAATGTCAATAAGCCAAAAAGTAACATCAGTTCTTACGCTTTTATCAAAACTTATTATTTTTTTAATGGATGAATTTTTCCAACCTACAAATAAAAACTCTAGTAAAATAACGCCAAAAACAACGATTAAAAAAGCATAAAAATTGTTGATGTTAAAATTGTTTAACCCGCTTATGCTGTATATTTTAGCTAAAATATATTCGGGGGTTAGTGTCATTTCATTTTAAATCAAGTTGTTTTTAAAAGCTCCAATCGTGTTGGTCGAGCTCTAATAAGCAGTTCGTTAATAAATCAATACTACCTCTAATATCGTCTTTGTTCGCCATTTCAATTACTTGGTGTATGTGCCTTGTAGGAATAGAAATTGCTCCTGCAATTGCTCCTCCAGGGTTCATACGTTGTATTCCTGCAGTATCAGTTCCGCCAGCGGTTAAAATTTCTTTTTGGGTTTTTATATTGTGTTTTTCAGCTACATTTTCCATGTATTTTATCATTCGGTAATCACAAATAGTTGAGCTATCCATAATTTTAATAGCCGTACCTTCTCCCAATTTGGTTACTACTTCTTCTGGCTTTGCTCCAGGAACGTCAAAAGCAATAGTAGTATCTAAACCAAAACCAAAATCAGGCTTAATTTCTAACGCAGCAACATTTGCACCTCTAATCCCTACCTCTTCTTGAACGGTAAATACACCGTACACATCAAAAGGAACAGTTTTATCTTTTAAAGTACGTAACGATTCTATTAAAATAAAAACAGCCAATCTATTGTCTAACGATTTACAGTTAACACAGTTTCCCATCTCAATTAGACCTCTTTCTCTGGTAATAGGATTGCCAACACTTACTATTTTTTCAACCTCTTCTTTATTCATTCCTAAATCAATAAAATAATCGGTCGATTTTGGCATTTTTGTACGTTCTTCAGGGCTCATTACGTGTATTGGTTTAGATCCCATTACACCAATAACATCTTCTGTTCCATGTATAATTACACGTTGTGCAGTATGTGTTTTTGGATCGAACCCTCCTAAAGTATGAAACCTTACAAAACCATTTTCATCAATGTGGGTTACCATAAAACCAATTTCATCCATATGAGCACCAACCATAACTCGTTTTTTATTCGAGCCTTTTTTAATGGCGTAAACATTACCCATATTGTCAATGGTAATTTCATCCACTAAAGGAGTTACCTCTCTTAATACGATTTCTCTAACACGTTGTTCGTGGCCTGGAGCTCCAGCTACTTCGGCAATTTCTTTTAATAATTTTACGTCTATTGGCATTTTTTCTTTTTTATTCAGTGAATATTGAAATGAGTGAAAGTCCTAAAAACATGTTTAAGCATCATCATTCGTTTATTCGGAGTTATTCTATATAGCTTAATTTCATCATGTTAGATTGTCCTTTTTCGGCAATAGGCATACTAGCAATATTGATGAGTAAATCATTTTTATTAAGTGCCCCGTCTTTTTTCAGAATGTATTTAATATCTGCAATAGTATGATCTGTACTAACAAATTTGTTGTATAAGAAAACCTCTACACCCCAAACCAAACTGAGCATGTTTAAAATAGACTGATTTCCGGTAAATACAAAAATTCCTGCTTTAGGTCTAAAACTGGCTATTTTAAATGCTGTATAGCCTGAAAAAGTCATAGTAACAATACCTTTAGCATTAATACGCTGAGCTAATCTGCAAGAGTTAAAGCATACAGAGTTGGTAATGTATCGGTCTATAATTTTTTCGTTAGGAGGATACTCAAAATGGTATAAACTATCATCAGTTTCAACATCCATAATAATTTTATTAATGGCATCAATTACTGCTACAGGATAATTTCCAACAGAGGTTTCTCCACTTAACATTACTGCATCAGCACCATCCATTACGGCATTAGCAACGTCATTTACTTCTGCTCTAGAAGGAGTGATATTGTCTATCATGCTCTCCATCATTTGAGTTGCAATAATTACTGGCTTAGATGCTTTCATTGATTTTTTTACAATCATTTTTTGGGCTAATGGCACTTCTTGAAATGGAATTTCAACACCTAAATCACCACGAGCAACCATAATTGCATCTGTTGCTTCAATTATTTCGTCAATGTCTTTTATTGCCTCAGGCTTTTCAATTTTAGCAATAACCTTTGCGTTACTGTTTGCTTTAGAAATAAGGTTTTTTAACATTATAATATCTTGCGCATTTCTTACAAAAGATAACCCTATCCAGGCAATATTCATTTGTAAAGCAAACTCTAAATCCACCAAATCTTTTGGTGTTAAACAAGGTAAAGATATTTTAGTGTTTGGAAGGTTTACACCTTTATTAGAAGATAGAATCCCACCATGCCTAACAATTGCAATAACTTCATCTTTGTTGTTGGTGCTTTTTATTTCTAACTTTAGCTTTCCATCATCCAACAAAATAAATTCTCCAGCAGCAACATCTTTTGGAAAGTTTTGGTAGCTGATATAAACTTTAGATGCATCTCCAATACACTCTTCGGAAGTAATAATAATTTCGTTACCATTAACCAATTCAACACCATTATCTTTTATTTTACCCACTCTAATTTTAGGACCTTGTAAATCGGCTAAAATTGCGGTAAAAAGACCTTGTTCGTTGTTAATTTCTCTAATGTTATCAATTACTTTTTTATGATCTTTGTGAGAACCATGAGAAAAGTTTATTCTACATACATTAACACCAGTGTTAATGATTTTGGTTAGCATTTTTTTCGATTCGGTAGCAGGGCCAATTGTAGCTACTATTTTTGTTTTTCTGTTCATTAAAACAATAGGTTTTGTTTTGATTTAAGTTGATTGGGATTAACATTAAAAGAAGTTAATACCAAAGATAATGAGTTTATTTTAGCAATACAGTTTTTAGTATGATTATCAGAAATATTTCCTTTTATCATTAAAAAAAAATCCATGGTTTTTTGCTCAGGAACTAGATAACCACTATTACCACGATTAGAAATAAGGTAATATTCTATATAATTAGCGTCATCAATAAACTCATAAAAGGAGAAAGAACTGACAATGTTTTTTTTGCTAATTTCTAAATTTTCAGCTCTAATTAAATCAACGGCTAGTATTTTGTTTAGTTCCCAACATAAACGATAATCTTTTGTATGACAGCTAATTCCTATCAATACAAAATCATAATCTTCTTCTAAGCTTAATACTATTTTAGACATAAAGGGTAAAGGTATAAAGAACTCAGTTAAAGAAGGCTTTAAAATAGAGTTAAATTTTTTGAATAGAACCTTATGTAAAAGGAGGTTTATGTGTTTTTGAATTTTCTATTTAATCATAAATAATTCTGTTGTATATTTTCATTTCGTTTTAATAACCTTTAACACAAATTGAGTTATTTTACCCCATAGTGTTTTTCAAGAATTTTTTCTAATTCTTTAGCATTTAATGGCTTTCTTATATACTCTGTAAGATCTGGATATTCACTAGCTCTAACTTTATCTTGAGCATTTAAAGAGCTTGTAAGCATGTAAATTACAATTTTTGCTTTAAATTCTTCAGGAAGACTTTTGTATTGATCCAAAAATTCAAAACCATTCATTATTGGCATGTTAATATCCAACAATATTAAATCGGGCTTAGGATATTTAGTTCCATTTTCGACATATGAACCTTCGTTTTTTAAATAATCTAGTGCATCTTTTCCGTGTAAACATGCATGTATATCTCCTTTAAACCTTAAGTCGTCTTTTAGTAAAGATTCGTTGTAAAAATTATTGATTTCATCATCATCCACTAAAAGGATTTTTGAAATTTTATCTATTGCTGCCATTGTTATTTTATTTTTTTTGACGGAAGATTAATTGTAAAACTTGTTCCTTTATCTAATTCACTTTCTAATGTTATTGTTCCGTTATTTTTTTCAATTAACTTTTTAACCAAGTATAAACCAATGCCAGTACCGCTAATTTCAGAAGAAACATGGAAACGATTAAACATTTTAAACATTTTATCGCGGTGTGTTTCTAAATCTATACCTACTCCGTTATCTACGATAAATAATTGGGTGGAGTTACCTTTTAATTCTGATTTAATTCTGATTTCGGGCAATCTTTTTTCCGATTTATATTTAATAGAATTGTTTATTAAATTTAAAAGAATACTCTTTAAGTCTTCTTTTACCATAAAGACTTCTTGAGCTGCCAAGTCAGTAATTATTGAGGTGTTACTATTCAAAATTGTTTGCTTTATACTCGCTATAATTTCATTTATAACTTCTGATAAATTACAAACCTCTGATGTGGAAGTTCCTGTCTTTTCTGCTATAGATAATTCTAAAAAATCATCTATAGTTTCTAGTAGTTTCTCCATTGATTTTTGAGCGTGATTAAAAATTATTTCAGCTTTTGATTCAGCAGGTATGTCAATAGCTTTACTCAACATCTTTAGCATGCTATGCACGTTTACTGCAGGAGCTCTTAAATCATGAGTTAACCTATAGGTAAAAGTATCTAATGACTCGTTAATTACTTTTAGATTGAGATTAGATTTTTTTAATTTTTCCGCAATTATTTTGCTGTCATTTAGTGATGATGATTGTATTTGAAGCGTAAATAAAAATTGACTAATACTATTATGAATTGCAAAATCATTTAGTATTAATTTTTTGCTGTTCAAATCAACTAAAGAGTTTAATAATGGGCTTCCTAAAAAACACAAAAGCTGGTGTGTTTTATCATAATAGATTTGCCCTCTAAATTGATTGTTACTATCTAGCTTATCATGTAAAATAAATAATGCTGATTCTTGTTTAATAATTGATTCAAAGGAGTTAATTCCTATTGGTAAATGTATTTTGAATAAATCAAAAAAAGATTTTCCATTAGAGATAGCTATCATTTTATTAATCGACCTTCCTGAATTTAGCACTAATAAATCAGCATCTAATAAAATGTAAAAAGGAAAAAGAACATCCATGAAGGAATGATCTTTTAGATGTGATATAGAATTGTTGTTTTCCAAAAATTACTCGTAAGAAACTCGGTATTCGTGACTGTTTTCTTTGCCATCAATATTACCAATGTATTCAACATTAATTTTTAAATCAAAACGTTCGCCTAAACCTTTTAGTAAGCCTACTACAAACCTTACTAAGCCAGGTCGTTCGCTATGGTATTCAAATTTAAATGTTTTACTGTCTATTTCTTCACAATAAAATGTAGGTGGTTTTAGCTCTGTAAATGATTGTGCAATGTGAGCATGCATATTGTTCAAATTATTTAAAAATTCAGGAAATGTTCCTCCAGCTAAATCTAATAAATGAGCATAACCCTCAACCATAGTAAATCTAATCCAATAGACACCAAAACCTTCTAAAATATCATTTGCATCTAATCCAAGGTGTTCAGATGCTGCGCCAACAATGTTGTAAGTAATTTCATCAGGGTAAGGTTGCATACTAACAAATGCCTCTTCTTTAACACCCGCTTTTTCTTTAATTATTTCCCAGGTTTCTTCTCCTTGACTTTCTATTATAAAATCTTGTGCTGCTTTATTTACTAATCCGTACATATTTTATTTTTTAAAATGAAGTTGCCTTTTAACTAAAAAAAGGCTGTAACCAAAAATAAAAATAAAAAATCAAATAAGACAAAGAATTAAAGTGTTTATAAATAACTACTATTTATTACTTAAGTTGTTATGATGACTAAGCCCTAGGTAGTTGAAGTGTTAATAATTAAATTTTAAGTAGTTAAGAATGAGTTTTTTTACTGCCACATCGCTTGTTTTAATAAATGATAAATACCAATGTAGGCAACCATTACAATGGCGATGAAGTTTGAAATGATTGCTATGTTTAGCACTTTCTGATTTCGTTTAGATTAGGGTTTTAACGAGTAAATGAAGCGTTAATTTGTTTAAAGAAAGCAAATTAGTAGTAATTTAGCTTACTATGAAAAAGCAATTGTTTTTCTTTTTTTTCTTACTAATTAGTGTTGACTCTTTTGCACAGCCGTGTCCATTGGATGTTGAGATTACTAGCTTGCCAAATGTTGAAATTACTCCTGTTTGTAAAGGTACTCCAGTTGTTTTAACCGCAATTCCTTCTGTGGGAGCGGTTTCACCAGTATATTATTGGATTGTAGATGGAGATACAACATTAGGAACAGGATCTACTTTTAGTGTTTTTGCTAATAATCAAACGGTAAGTTTAATTATGTCTACCAGTACTGGTTGTCCTACCGATTTGGCTTTTGCTACATTTCCAGTACAAACAGTAATTATAACACCAACAGTAACATCACTTATTACGGAGTGTAATCAAACTACTGCTGATGTTCAAATAGAGTCGGTATCTACGGGGGGCTCTTCTTCTTATAGTTATGATTTAGTTGGGGTTGGGTCAAGTTCAACAGGGTCTTATAGCAATGTTCCACAAGGAACCTATACACTTTATATTACGGATGATAATGGGTGTAAAGATACCAGTGAAGTTACTGTTGTTCCGTTTGATTGTCCAGATCCAAGCCCAACAGAAACTATTACTCCTAATGATGATGGGATTAATGACATGTGGTTAATATATAATATTCAGTACTATCCAGATAATGAGGTGTTTATTTTTGATAGGTGGGGACAACGAGTGTACCACAAAGATGGATATGATAATTTAGATGGTTGGAAGGCTAAATATGTTGGTGTAGATATGCCAGTTTCTACATATTACTACATTTTAAAAATCACTGTTGAAGATGGGGATGATTTAGTTTTTAAGGGACCAATATCTGTATTTAGGTAAATGAAAAAAATAGTTGCTATATTGTTTTTGTTCTTTTCTCTTGGGATTGTTGCTCAACAATCGGAACAGTACTCACAATATACTTTTAATAATTTTGGATACAACCCTGCTTTCGCAGGAACTATAAAATGTATCGATTTTAGAGCTGGTTATAGAATGCAGTGGGTTGGTTTTGATGGTGCTCCAAGGTCAAAATTTGCGAGCTTACAAGTAGCAATAAAAAAGAAACGGTATAAAAACCAAGGAAGGCATGCGGTGGGTCTTTATCTTGATCAAGATGAGGTACATTTAACTACCAGAACTTTTGTTAAGCTAGCGTACACTTATCACACCAAACTTTCGACTAAATATACTATGGGTTTAGGTGTTTTTGCAGGTATTCAGCAGTATGCTACTAATAATGTTTTTGGTGGAGAAACTAATAACGACCTTGTTCTCGCTGCAGCGGCAGGGTCTGAATTACATTATCCAGACATTATGCCTGGCATACTATTTTATAGTAACAAAACATATTGGAGTTTTTCTGTTAATCAATTATACTTTAAAAAAATAAAATCTGGTGTAGAGCAAACTCAAGTTAATCAGTATTATTTTGGCGGTGGTAATAAATCTCTTCATGGAAATTGGACTGTATTTAAATCATTTTTGTTAAAATGGAATGTAATGGGACCGCCAGCATTAGATTTGAATATGGCATGGCTGTATAGACAGAGCTTTACTATGGGGTTAGGATATCGTGTTGGAGAATCAGCAATAGCTCAAGTTAAATTTAATTTAGGTGCGTTAAAAATTGGTTATGCATTTGATTTTCCATTAAATAAAATTTATGGAAACTATGGGCATGAGATTATGATAGGGTTTAATAAATGTGGTAGTGGTAGCGATGGATTAGGAGGAGGTATGAAACCACATGTGTGTCCTGCGTATAATTAAATACTTTTTAGTTGAGTGATGATGTCTTTACAGCCGTAACCCATTAATTTATTATCTAAAACCAAAGCCGGAAAAATCATTAAAGAAAAAGGTAAAGAATAATCATCTTCATCAATATTAATAGTCGCAATATTGATGTTTCTTGTTTTTAAATTGTTCAACAGTTCATTGCAACTACTACATTTAGCACTTACAAATAATTGATATGAATTGATGTTACACATTATTTTAAATTATCAATATCCCTAATTAAAAATTGATTACGTTCAAGATGTATTAAGTTTTGATCTTTTAATTCGTTTAGCACTGTTGTAACCGTTTGCCTAGAAGTTGCAGTTAAATTAGCCATATCCATGTGTGTTAAATTGTGCTTTACTAATATTTCCTTTCCTATTTCTTTTCCAATATCCTTTCCTAAATCAATAATAAAATCAACAATTCTAGTTCGTGCATCTTTAAAAACTAAGGACTCAAATCTTCTCTCAATATTTTGTAATCTAAAACCTATTAGCTTGGTCACTTTTATACCAATTAAAGGATTGGCTTCTATCATTTTTTCCATGTCCGAAATTCCAAGAGAACACACAATAATATCTTTATCTAAAGCAATAGCAAAATCGTTTCGTTTTTCTTGTCCAACCAAACTTAGTTCTCCAAAAATCTCTCCTGGATTTAATATGGCTTTAATAATTTCTTTACCGCTATCAGAATAAGAGCCTATTTTAACACGCCCTTTTTTTAAGAAAAAGATAGAAGAAGAAGGATCTTCAGGAAAATAGATGTACTCATCTTTTTTTACCTTATTATGTTTCACTTTTGTACTCATCTTTACTAATTCAAAAGCAGATAAAGTTTTGAATAGGTTAAAATTTTCTAAGTGCCAAAGTTTGGTTTCTGTTGCCATAATTCTCCTTTATTGATATCTGCTAAGATAATCAATCAAGTCAAAATAACTTAAAATTTACAATGTATAACGTCTTATTTATGACGTTTTTTTCTATTTTGAGTAGAAAAATTTTTACGTTGAGGAAGTAGTTTATGAAGCAACTCTTTTTTGTTAGAATTAATTAAAACATCTTTAATCCACTTGTGATTTTCTTTTTTGTACCAAAAGAAAAAGCGGTTTTGGTCTTGTTTTTCTTTCTTAGATTTTGGAGTAAAAACGGGTTTTAAAGTGTACGGATGATATCCCGAATAGTAAATAATAGTTGCAACCGTCATAGGTGTTGGTGTAAAATCATTTACTTGTTCTAACTGAAACCCCATATCTTTGGTTTCGGCAGCAAGATTTGCCATATCTTCTAACTTGCAAGCTGGGTGACTAGAAATGAAATAAGGAATTAACTTTTGATGAAGATTGAACTTTTTATTTATTTTATCGAAAGATTTTTTAAAAAGGTGAAAGTTTCTAAAAGAAGGCTTTCTCATTATTTTCAATACATCATCAGAGGTATGTTCAGGTGCTACTTTTAACCTGCCAGAAATATGGTGTTGTACCACTTGTTCGGTGTATTCCTGGAGATCTTGAGGGTCTGCTGTTTTATTAAATTCAGGAACTAACATATCATAACGAATACCACTCCCAACAAAAGCTTTTTTTACTTTAGGATGAGCACTTGCAGCTTTATAAATTTCTGTTAAAGGCTTATGGCTGGTGTCTAGGTTGTGGCATATGGTTGGCGAAATACAAGAGGGGCTTACACATTTATCACAAATGGATTGAACTTTCCCTTTCATTTTATACATGTTAGCAGATGGTCCTCCAAGGTCACTAATGTAGCCCTTAAAATCTTCCATGTTGGTTACTTGCTCTACTTCTTTTAAAATGGATTTTTCCGAACGACTGGCTATAAATTTTCCTTGATGCGCTGAAATGGTACAGAAGCTACAGCCTCCAAAACAACCTCGGTGCATATTTATAGAAAATTTAATCATCTCAAAAGCAGGAATTGCTCCTCGCTTTTTGTATTTCGGATGAGGAAGTCTTGTGTAGGGTAAATCAAAAGAGGAATCAATCTCTTTTTCAGTCATGGTTTGATAAGGAGGGTTAATGACTAAAGTCTTATTTCCTATTTCTTGAGTTAAACGATCTGCAAATAGTTTGTTTGATTCTTGCTCGATGTGTTTAAAGTTAGAGGCAAAGGTTTTTTTATCAGCTAAACATTCTTTATGAGAAGCTAGTTTCTTATCCGTCCAGTTTTTATTTTTGGGTACTTCGCAAGAATTATCTTGTAAAAAAGCGGTTTGTTTAATTGTTTTTAAAGAGCTAAAAGGGAGCCCTTTTTCTAATAAAGTAATGATTTCTCGTAATGGCTGTTCACCCATTCCGTAAATCAATAAATCTGCTTTAGAAGTTTCTAAAATACTTGGTTTTAATTGGTCAGACCAATAATCGTAATGAGTAACCCTTCTTAAAGAGGCTTCAATTCCGCCAATTACAACAGGTGTATCAGGGAATATATCTTTTAAGATGTTAGTATAGACGGTTGTTGCATAGTCGGGTCTAAACCCACTTTGTCCACCAGGAGTGTAGGCATCATCAGACCTAAGACGTTTGTTGGCTGTGTAATGGTTAATCATAGGATCCATGCAACCAGAGGTAACGCCAAAAAATAACTTAGGGACTCCAAGTTTTTTGAAATCCCTTAAATCATCTTTCCAGTTGGGTTGTGGAATAATTGCTATTTTCAAACCCATACTTTCGATTATCCTTCCAACTACTGCTCCACCAAATGCTGGATGATCCACATAAGCATCTCCGCTAAAAAGAATGACATCTAATTCATCCCATCCTCTTAACTCCACTTCTTTCTTGGTAGTCGGAAGCCAATCAGTTACCTTATGTGTACCTTTATTCATTTAATTACAAAAGTACACAAAGATAAACTGGTTTATTTGGCAGCTAGCTCATTAACTACGTTTTGAATAGTTAAGGCTAAATTATTAGTGTCTTCATTATTTATTCTATCATCAGTAATTTGAGCCATAATAAATACATCAAATATTTCACTTTCAATAAATTGTTTACGTGCAGCAATTACCTCTTGAAAAGAGCTATATTTTCCTATAGAGTAAAGATTATTGTCTATACTAATTTCTATAACCTGCTCATCATCAATTTCTTCTAATATTAAGTCAACCGTTTCTATAGAAGTAACTGGAATAGCTAAAGAATAATAGTGTTTTAAACCTGATTGTTGAACTTGTAGTAAGTAGTTTACTTCATTAGTAGTAATTGATTTAGCTAATTTTTTTTCTGTTTTTCTTTCTTTTAGATAATCAGCTTTATATTGAATAGAAATGGCTACTGTAAGTGGAATTAAAATGTGGTTGTTGTAAGCTAAAATTCCCACATCAGAACAACCAACTCTTATAAGTGAAGATTTTGCAGCTTCAGCCTCTTTGTATGACGTGTATTTTCCAAATTGATACTCAAATTTCCCTTGAGTCATTACTTTTCTTAGGTAATGGTATTCTGTTATTACTTTTTTTGATTTTGCAATGTCTGTACTTTTTACAGTTAATTGATAAACAATACCTTTTGGAATGGCTGGGTTGTTAGCCTTTAAGTTTAGGTTAAATAGGATAATTGTAAATAGTATAATAGTTGTAGATATAGTTTTCATAGTTTCTAGGTTTTAAGTTTAATGATTATTTATTATCTTTAAATTCAATAAGAATTGAAGTTTTTACTGCTGCTCTAAGAGCAAATTTAAACTAGTTTTGAAGCCTCTCTATAATCATACTTGGAAACTCTTTTTTTAGTTTCATTATTTCGACAAAATAACAAAAAACGATATAAGATATTGTAGAAAAGCCATATTTTGGTCTTAAATATTGATATTATTGATTTGTGTGAAATATAATTTTATTTCATTATGGTGTGTTGAAAAAGAATTAGTTGCAGAACTACAAATTATTAAATAGTTTTAATCCTCAACTCATATTAATAATAATATAAAATTATGGCAGAGGGAATAGTAATTGATTTTAATGACAATATAGATGCTCCAGAAGGAATTATAGAAAACACAGATGATGGGGACATTATCCATTTACAGAAAACCTTCCATAAGGAGCGGATGTTGATAAGCCAGTGAGGTTTGAGATAAATGAAGATGAAAACACTGCTTTTAATTTGAGAATTACTGTTCCTAATGGTAACAAAACTGTAATGAATGTTACTATTAATAATACAAGAGTAACAGAAAATTTAAGACTTAGAGAAAATATATCGACACATAATAGATGAATAAAATAGCTCTCAATTATTTGTTAAGTTTGTATCGCTTAAATTATTAGATTTAATGATACGCTTATCGTTTAAAAACCCTTACTTAATTATTGTTCTAGCTATACTGGTTTCGGTAATGTCGTTTGTAATGGTGCCAAGAATGGCGGTAGATATTTTACCACAATTCAAAAAGTCGGCTATGCAAATTTTAACACTTTACCCAGGTATGCCTGCTGAAGTAGTTGAAAAAGATATTACATCTAGAATGGAACGATGGACTGGTCAGTCTAACGGGATTTTAAAACAGGAATCTAAAAGCTTAATGGGTGTTAGTATTGTTACGAACTACTATCAAGAAAATATTACAGCTGCCGAAGCAATGGCAAATACATCATCTTACGCGATGTCGGATATGTATTACCAACCACCAGGAACATTGCCCCCAATGGTTCAACCCTTTGACCCCACAGCCTCTAAGCCATTAATGCTGCTTACCGTAAGTAGTGATGTTAGAAATGGTAAAGAGCTTTATGGATTAGCCTATTATTCTTTAAGACAAATGTTGAGTGGCGTTAAAGGAATTATTTGTCCGGCAGCTTATGGAGGATCTAAAAGACGAATTTATATTTATGTTGATCCTGCAAAAATTGAAGCCTTAGGAATTTCTCAAACAGAAATTAGTGATGCTATTTTAAAGAATACAACGATGATTCCTTCAGGAATTGCCAATATTGGTGATTTGACTTATGCTATTGATGCACAAGGTACCATTAAGCATGTTGAGGAGTTTAATGATATTGTAATTACCCATAAAAACGGGGTCCCAATTTTTATTAAAGACATTGGTGTTGCTTCGGATGCCAGCGCCATTCAAACGAATATTGTTAGAATAGATGGAAAGGAGCAAGTGTATCTTCCTATATTTAAAAGACAAGGAGCAAATACAATAGCATCAGTAGAAGCAGTAAAAAATGCACTTCCAAAATTAAAGGAAAGAATGCCTGAAGATGTTAATTTAAATGTAATATTCGATCAATCTTCTTATGTGAAAAATTCTATTTCAGGATTAACCTTTGCAGGAATAAGCGGACTGGTTTTAGTAGTTATTATTTTGGTTTTATTCCTTGGGAATTTCCGCTCAGCAATGATTGTTGCTATTAGTTTACCCCTTTCAGTAATGACAGCCTTTATTGTGTTATCCATCACAGGGCAATCAATTAACAGCATTACCTTAGGAGGAATTGCCTTGGTATTAGGATTGTTGGTTGACAATTCTATAGTTGTATTAGAGAATATTGATAGGCATTTGCAAATGGGTAAAAACGCTGCAAAAGCGGCAATAGATGCAGCTTTAGAAGTGGCAATGCCCGTTTTAGCCTCTACATTAGTAATTGTTGTTGTTTTTATTCCAACCCTTTTTCTTGAAGGAATTGCGAAAGATTTATTTTCTCCATTGGCCATTACTGTGGCAGGAGCAATGTTAGGCTCTTATATTTTTTCATTGACATTAATTCCTTTGGCTTCAGCTTATTTTTTTAGAAGTTATTTACCTAAATCTAACGAACAAAATAACGTTTCAAAAGGGTTTTTAGGAGGGTTTAAAAAGTTGGTTGATAAGGGAAGAATATCATATCAAAAAAGCTTAGAAAAAGCCTTAAACATTAAAAAGACACTTTTATTTACCACCCTTGGAGTGTTTGTAGCATCTTTATTTGTGTTGATGAATTTGGGATATGAATTATTTCCAAAAGCAGATGTAGGACAGATGGAAATTCAGGTGAGAACCGAATCTGGAACACCGTTAAGAATTGCAGAAAAAACCATTGCTAAAATGGAAGGAATCATTCAGGAAGAATTAGGGAATGATTTAGCTCAATTGGTTTCTAATATTGGAGTGTTTTACGATTTGCCAGCAGCCTATACGCCAAACTCAGGAACACAAGATGCATTTATTAAGGTGCAGTTAAAAGAAGAACATCTTAATGCAACAGAAAGTTATGTTCCAACATTAAGAGAACGTTTTCACAGAGAATTCCCTGGGGTTGAAATTAGCTTTAACACAGGCGGGTTAATTACTGCAGCGTTAAACGAAGGAAAATCTTCACCTATTGATATTCAAGTTAAAGGAAATAAATTAGAGGTGTTACGAGCATTATCAGAAAGATTAAGAGATACCATAAATGAAATTGCTACGATTAGAGATGCAAGAATTTTACAACGCTTAGATCAGCCTACAAAAGAAATGGATATTGATAGAGTTAAAGCAGCAGAACTAGGAGTGGATCCAGTTGATGCAATTAAAAATTTGGTTTCAGCGTTAAATTCTTCCACTACCTTTAACAAAGCTTTTTGGATTGATGAAAACAATGGAAATCATTACTATGTTGGAGTAACCTATCCAGAAAGTGAAATTAATAAAGAGCATACATTAGGAAATGTAATAGCAACAAGTAAAACAGGGAATCCAGTACCTTATAAACTATTTTCTAAAATAAGTGAAACAACCCAGCCAGTTGAAATTAATCACCATAATTTAACAAGAGAATTTAATGTTTATGCAAATGTTGAGGGAGAAGATATTGGAACAGTTTCGGATCAAATAGAAGAACGACTTGTTAATTTCAGAAAAACCTTACCAAAAGGTTATGAGGTTAATTTTGAAGGCGAAGTAGCTGTGATGAAAAAATCATTTTCTAATTTAGGATTGGGATTAGGGCTGGCAATTTTACTCGCTTTTTTAATTATTACACCACTATTTCAATCATTTAGATTACCACTAATTATAATATTTGCTTTCCCTTTAGGGATAATAGGAATTGCAGGATTAATGTGGGTAACAGGAACCTATTTAAGTATCCAATCTATTATGGGAATTATAATGATGGTAGGAATTTCTGTTTCTTATGGGAATATTTTAATAGATAGAATAAATACATTGATAAAAGAAGGAGTTAACAAAAGGGATGCAATTATTAATGGATCTTCGGATAGATTTAGACCAGTTTTAATGACTGCAGCAACTACCGTTTTTGGATTGTTGCCCACCGCAATTGGTTTCGGACAAGGAGGAGAAGCAAATGTGCCATTAGCAATAGCAGTAATTGGTGGAACAGCAATGGCTACCTTTTTAACACTATATATTATCCCAATATTTTATTTAATGATTGCTAAGAATAATTAAAATTCTCCCTTAGAAAGGAGATTGTTTTGTCTTATTCGCTTTTCGCGAATTAGGTACAAAATTAGAGGGATGTTAAAAACATAAAAATTAGAAAATGATGAATATTAAATTAACACTTTTGGACTTTCGATTTTACAAATTTTAGACTTACAAAATGAAACAACTTATATATTCCATATTTATTTTATCTCTTTTCGCTTGTGGTAGTGAAGCAAAAGAGAAAACAGAACCATCTATTGTAGATGTTAAAATTGCCAGTGTTAAAGTGGTAAACCCTTTTGTAAAGGATTTTACATCTGAATTAAAAATTATTGGAAATGCAGTGCCTAATAAACAAGTTAAGGTCTATGCGATGGAAGGTGGTTATCTGTCATCAATAAAAAAAGACATAGGAGATAAAGTAAGTAAAGGAGAAGTAATAGCCATTTTACAAAACCCAGAATTAACTAGAAAATTAGAAGTTTATAAAGTAGAAAAAGAAGTAACTAAATCTGCTTATGATAGATTGAAAAAGGTGTTTGATAAAACACCTGCTTTAACAACAGTTCAAGATTTAGAAAATACTGAAGCAGCTTATTTAAAAGCCAAAGCACAATATGAATCTATGGCAAATAGAGTAAGTTATTTAATGATTAAAGCACCATTTTCAGGAATTATATCAGAAAGAATGGTAGATGAAGGAGCACTTATTCAAAATGGAATTAGTAATTCTAACGCTATGCCAATTTTTGAGATTGTTGATTTAGAAACGATACGATTGGTAATCAATTTACCTGAAACCAATGTAGATCATATTAAGGTAGGGGTGGAAGTAAAAGTGAGTTTTTCAGATTTACCAGGAGAACCTTACGTTGTTACTGTAACACGAATGGCAAATAACCTTAATAATCAATCAAAAACAATGGAAGTTCAGGTTGATATCCCAAATAAAGAAGGTAAAATTAAAGGGGGTATGTATGCTGAGGTTATTATTCAATTAGAGTCAAGTGGAAATAAATTAGCCCTACCTGCAACAAGTTTAATTGCTATAAAAAGTGAGTACTTTTTAATGAAAGTAGAAAACAATAAAGTAAAACGTATTGCTATTAAAAAAGGACTTTCAAACACTAAATATTTTGAGGTGTTGAGTAATGAAATCACTAAAGACTCTCAAATAATTACAGAGGGAAAAGGATTGGTGAAAGACGGGAGTATTGTTAACGCTGTTTTAGCAAAATGATAAAGAACATTAAAATATTAGTTTTCAATAAAGAGAAACCCCTCTTGATAGGGGCGGGTTTTGTCCATTTGCTAAAAGCTAAATGGGAACAAAATCAGGCGTGTGTAGTTGTAAAAGGAGCGACACTTTTATTTTTTGTTATAGCGCTGAACTTAACAGTGTTTTCGCAAGAAAAACAAGCCATAACATTAGCCGATGTTTTAAAAATAGGAGGAGCAAGTAATTTAACCATAAAAGAATACAATGAATTACAAAACTTAGCTTTAGCAGAAAGTAAATATGCTAAAAATTGGTGGTTGCCAGAGATTTATGCAGGAGGAAAAACGCATAATTTGTGGGGTGCCGACATGGTTAATAATGGTAACTTTATTGATGGTATTGCTCGAGAAAACTTTTGGGCAGGTTTGGGGTTAAATGCTTCTTGGGATATTGGAGGAAACATATATAAAGCGAAAGCAAATAGTTTAAAGCTAGAGGCAAGCTCTCATTTAACTCAAATAAAGAGAAATGAAGTTTTATTAAAAAGTATTGAGATCTATTATCAATGCTTACAAGCTCAATTGGAAATGTCTGCATATAAAGAGTTGGTAAACCAATCAGAAATTATTATAACACAAATTAAAGTGAAAGTAGATGCAGGGTTAACCTATCAATCAGATTTGCTTTTGGCTAAATCTAACCACAGTTATTTGAAGTCAGAAATGCTAGAAGCCCGTATTACTTATTCAACAAACTTATCTTTATTACAAGAGCAATTAAACATTCCTATAACAACAGAGCTAGTTTGTGCAGATACTATTTTAACCAAACTGGAAATGGCAGTTGCTGAAACATCTGTAGAAGAAGCTTATAATAATAGACCTGAAATAAAATACCTCGAATTAACAACTCAATCCATCCAAGCAGAAAAGAAAACCTATTCTACAGGGCTTTTATTTCCTGAAATTCAAGCAGGAGCTAATGTTGGAATGTACGGGCAGCCAATTAGCCCATTAAATGATCGGAGTGTTTTAAATGTGGCGCTAATGTGGAAAATCCCGTTAAGAAATTTTGGATTTGGAAAAGTTTATCAATCAAAGGTTTCCCTTTCTCAAATTAAAATGGATCAAGCTAAAAATAGTATTGCCCAAGAAATAAATTCATCAGACAAAGCATTGAAACAATATTCTGCTATTCTAAATTTAAGTAAAGAAGCACAAGATTTTTCAAGAGAAGCTTTGGGTCAGGGTGTTGAAAGACAAAAATTAGGAACAGCTAAAATATTAGAAGTTTTTCAGATGCAACAAGCATATTTAAAAGCAAGATTATCCTATACAAAGGCGGTTATCAATTTTAATGTAGCTCAGTATACCAATTTTGTAGCAAAGGGTAATAACCTATAATTGCTTATTAAATAGGAAATTTAAGTTCGCAATTGGTCCCTTTTTCAGAAGATTCAATCCAGAATGTGCCTCCAATTTGTTCAGAGAGAGTTTCCACCAATTCGAGCCCAAGAGTATTTTTTTTTGTCATTTTAAGATTAAACCCACACCCATTGTCTTGAATTTTTAGCACAATTTTACCGTCTTGTTTTTTTAAGTAAACGCTTATAACCCCTTCCCCTTCTGGAAAGGCATATTTAAGAGAATTACTCATTAGTTCATTTAGAATTAACCCAAAAGGAACAGAAACATTTAAATTGTAAAAGATTTTTTCTATGTGATGTTCTACTATAATTTTATCAGAAATATTGTAAGAACGCATTAATGTTTGAGTAAATTCTTCAATATATTTTTTAACATCAATTTTCGAAAAATCTTTTTCCCCATAAAGTTGCTCATGGATTAAAGACATTGATTTAACTCTGGTTTGACAATCTATAAAAATGTTTTGAGCTTCTTTATTTTCAATTTTATTGGCATTCAGATTTAGCAAACTAGAAACAATTTGTAGATTATTTTTTACGCGATGATGAACTTCTTTTAGCAGTGTTTTTTTTTCATTATTTTTTCTTTGAATTTCTTTATTTGAAAGTTCAAGTTTTTTAATCGTTTTTTTGAGTTCAATAGTACTTTCTTCAACTTTTTTTTCTAGTTCATCTTTATGCTGTAATAATTTTTCTTGAGCTTGAGCTTGAGCTAATTTTATAGAGACCATAGATGCAATGGTTTCTAGTATTTTTAAATCTTGATCTTCGTAAAAACCTTTATCAGGATGCTCAGAATCAATAATCCCGATTACCTCATTGTTAGATAAAATAGGAACTGTAATCTCTGAAAATCGCATTTCATCGTCTACTTTATACCTAGGATCAATAGAGGTGTCGGTTATTAATTCTGATTTTCCAGTTATAGCAACCGATCCACAAATCCCTTCCCCAAGCTTTAATTTTATAGGGTTTATTATATCAAATTCTTTAGGGTTTTTAGGGCCGTAAGCAGCTTTTTGAATCAATTCATTATTTACTTTTAAATACACGATACAATCAACGTAGCCCAGTTTGGAAATCGCATGTTTAACAACTGACCAAAGAGTTTCATCAACCGTGTTTATTTTTAGCAATTCTTCCGAAAATGAATTAATTACTTCTAGAAAATGAGCTTTCCGTTTTAATTCTTCTATTTCTTTTAAGTTGTAAATAAGGCGGTTATCATTTTGTTTACCTGACTAAGGTATGCAATTTAAAGAAGATTTGCTATTGAGGTGTTTTCCTTGATATTGAGGCATTTGCACTATAAAAGCTTATTTATTTAACTATTTTTTATAAATTTGAACCACAAAATTTAAAAATCATGAGAAAAATTATAGTAATTGTTTTAGCATTATGTTTTAATTACACTTTTGCACATGAAGATATAGTTGTTGTAGAAGAAGACACATTAACTTTCGAGAAAATTGTTCAGTGGGATGCTAACCCAGTAGAAAGTCAAGGTCAGACAGGAACATGTTGGAGTTTTTCTACCTCCTCATTTTTAGAGTCAGAATTAATAAGAATGAAGAAAGGAAGTCATAACCTCTCAGAAATATTTATTGCAAGGCAAGTGTATGTTCGTAAAGCAGAAAATTATGTTGGCAGACACGCTAAAGCTCAATTTGGAGAAGGAAGTTTAGGGCACGATTTATTAAATGTGGTAGATAAGTATGGGATTGTTCCTAATGAAGTTTTTAATGGCTTGAAATTAAATTCCGAAAAACATAACCATGAAGAATTAGCACACATCTTAAAAGCATTCTTAAAAGCAATAGTAGATAATAAAGGCGGAGAACTAACTCCAGTTTGGAAAGATGCCTATAGTGGTTTGCTAGATGTTTATTTAGGGGAGTATCCAGAAAAATTCACTTATCAAGAAAAATCCTATACACCTAAAAGCTTTGCAGAGTCATTAGGACTTAAAAAGGAGAATTATGTTACCATTTGTTCTTATACACACCAACCATTTTATGCTAATTTTATTTTAGATATTCCAGATAACTGGGATAATGGGTTCTTTTACAATGTAACATTAGATGAGTTAGTTGCAACAACCAAAAAAGCATTGAACGATGGTTATACCATAGAATGGGATGCTGATGTGAGTAATAAAGGGTTTAATTCTAAAAAAGGAATTGCTTTAACTCCTATGGCAGACGAAAAACCTGACTTTATATTCGCCTCAGAAGAGATGAATGTTACCCCAGAAATAAGACAAGAAAACTTTGAAAATTATACCGTAACAGATGATCATTTAATGCATATTGTTGGTTTGGCAAAAGACCAAAAAGGGAAAGAATATTTTATCGTTAAAAACTCGTGGGGAGATGAAAAAGGGTTAGATGAATTTAAAGGACATATTCTTGTTTCTGAAGCTTACTTTAAAATGAATACCATTTCTGTTATGTTGAATAAAGAAGCTGTTTCTAAACCTTTACAAAAGAAATTGGGTTGGTAACATTTTTCTGTAAAACAAATGATAAATAGTTGCTAAAACTGTTTGTAGCTTTGATTGATTAACGAATGTAATTCCGATTAGAACTACAAAGGAGTGAAATAGAGAAATGTAAGTTCTCGAATACCAAAAGAAATAATAAAGAATGAGTAAATCTTTTGAACTATTTACTATTCTCCCCTTGAGGGGAGATTAAGAGGGGTGTTTTGTCATTTTGAATTAAATTTTCTATGCTTTGCTTAAGCAAACATAGAAAATGAAGTGATGAATCTTTTGAGTTTAATACAGTAATGGTACATTTAGTTTTACGTCATTGCGAGGCACGAAGCAATCTCATTCAAAATAACCTTTTTCATTTTTTTTCATTGGTAAAAACATTATTCGCCAAACTATAAAGGTTTTTGGATGGAGACGGCATTCAAGAATTTTTTTGTACGGATCGAAACGAAACCTTAGTAAGATTGGGAAGTGCTGAGCTTGCCTCAGTAATCACCCAACCGCACTTGGGTTTTGTGAAAAGCTGTGCATTAAATACTTGTA
>NVUQ01000031.1 GCA_002401955.1 Flavobacteriales bacterium
CTTAATTTTTTAGAAAATTCTTTTAGATTTTTATTATAGGGTATGTGGTGCATATTTCCTTTACTTTTTTAATCCCCCTAGCCCCCTTAAAAGGGGGAATCTTATATGTGAGAAATAGTTAAACCATTCCTTAAATGGGAGAATCTTATATTTTTATTTTTTAAACCGAATAAACTTCCACTTAAAAGATAGAATCTTATATTCTTATATTTTTAAAACGAATAAACTCCTCCTTAAAAGAGGGAATCTTATATTCTTAATTTTGATAACGAATAAACCCCTCCTTAAAAGAGGGAATCCTATAATCTAAATTTCAACCGAAAACAGGCTTCAAACGAGGAGAGAGCAATTTAATTATTTACTGATAATCTTAAATTCACTTCGTCTGTTTTTAGCTCTACCTTTCTCTGTAGTATTATCTGAAATTGGCATTGTATCTCCATAACCTTTAGCTGTTAGGCGATCTGCAGCTACTCCTTTTTCTCTTAAATAATCATAAACTGCTTTAGCTCTATTCTCAGATAAAATTTGATTTGATTGAGTTGAACCTACATTATCGGTATGCCCGCCAAGTTCAATTTTAACTGTTGTATTTTTAGTTAAGAAACTTACCAGTTTATCTAACTCGATTTTAGACTTTTGCTTTAAATTAAACTTATCTGTATCAAAAAATACATTCTTTAATACCACTGATTTGTTTACTTCAATTTTTTGCAAAGGAACATCTTTTCTATAAGGTTTCTGTGCAGTTCCTTCCGTCAATAAAAAATTCTCAGAGAAAAATAAATAACCATCATAAGAAGCACTTAAAGCATATTCTTTATTAATTGGTAAGCTAACTAAATACTCTCCAGTAGCTTCATCTGCAAAAGATTCTACAACTACTTCTCCTGTTTTTAAATCTATCAATTGAAAATGAGCTGCTATTGGTTTTTTAGTAACTACATCATAAACTTTACCTTTTAAATAATTTACTACATTGGGTTTAACAGCTTCAGGCATATTAAATTTATATAAATCTAATGCTCCAAAGCCTCCTGCTCTATCAGAGGCAAAATATGCCAATTTTCCATCTGCCGAAACTAACAAGCTATTTTCATCATTAAATGTATTAATTGGATAGCCCAAGTTTTTAGGCTCAGACCAAACACCTTTGTCATCTTTCTGGCTCATAAAAAGATCAAGACCTCCCATTCCTGGGTGTCCGTTAGAGGAAAAATAAAGAGTTTTTCCATCAGGATGAATAAAAACAGATTCTTCTACTCCTGAAGTATTAATTGTCTTACTTAATCGAACTGGGTCAGACCAAACACCCTCCTTTGTTAATTCTGCAGTCCAAATATCTTGTTGGCGACTATTACCTCTTCCCAATCCTCTAATAAAATAAAGCGTTTTACCATCGGCAGAAAAAGAAGGTTGAGTTTCCCAATTTCTGGTATTAATTTTAGATCCTAAATTTTTTGGCTTAGTCCAATTATCTCCAACATTATAAGTGTAAAACAAATCACAACTACCATAACCTTTTCTATCTCTACCATAACCATCTACAGGATCAGCACAAGATGTAAAAATTAAAAAACGACCATTAGCCGACAACGAAGGAGCTCCTTCATTGGTTAAGCTATTTATGGGGGCTACATTAACACTTTGTTTCCAATTTTTACCATCAAATTTACTTACAAAAAAATCTTCATTAAATCCAGAATAGGTCATTTTACTATTTAGCCTTCGAGTATAAAGTAATGTAGCTCCATCTACCGAAATAGAAGGGAAATATTCTGGTAATGGACTATTAATTTTATCTCCTAAATTAATTGGTTCAAAAGGAACTGGGTGTTTTAATGCTTCAATTGCAAAATTACAGTCCTCCAAACCATCTTTGGCTAGGTCTTTCATCATTAATTGTGCATCAGGAAAATTTAAGTATGCTTCGAAGTTACGCTTTGCATCTTCATACATTCCAAACTTTAATTGAATAGCTGCAGCAGATGAGTATATTTCAGAAAAAAACTTGGGATTAATAGCAATACACCTTTTATAATACTCTAATGCTTTCTTATACTTAATCATATCAGTATAAACATAAGCCAGCAATAACTCAGCTTCAATAAAGTTAGGGTCTTTTGAAATGGCTTCTAATAAATTTGCTTCAGCTAATTTATTATTACGAGAATCATAATACCCTTTACCTGCATTGTAAAGTTTAATTGCTTTTTTATTGGTAGATGAAACTGGTCTTTCTCGTTGGGCTATAGTAGTGTTTGCAAATCCAATTAAAAGTATAATGGTAAGTATTTGATGTATTCTCTTCATATATTTTTTTACTAATTAGATTCTTTACTCCATTTGTTTATTCGTAAGCGATTTACGAGCAAATTTTGTTCAGAGTAAATATAAATTATGGAATTTGCATGTATTTATGCGTTTGTAAAGACATATTCCATTTAGGATTATCCATGATGTAATCAATTATAATTGGCATCATCTTATCCTTATTACTCCATTCTGGCTGCATATATAATTTACATCCTTCACCTACTTTTTCTGCATGACTTTCTGCCCACTTTATATCGTTTTTATTAAAAATAATCACTTTTAACTCGTCTGCCCTTTCGTATACATCTGGTAAAGGTGGTAAATTCTTTTTGGGAGATAAACAAATCCAATGCCAAACACCACTTAAAGTATGAGCTCCAGAAGTTTCTAAAAACACTTCAACACCATTATCAGCTAATCGTTGAGTTAAGTAATCTAAATTATAAATTAATGGTTCTCCCCCTGTAATAACGATAGATTGAGCTGGATAGTTTTTAATGTTGTTTATAATTTGATCAACATTAGTTAATGGATGTAAATTCGGGTTCCAACTTTCTTTCACATCACACCAATGACACCCTACATCACAACCTCCTACTCTAATGAAATATGCTGGCTTACCGGTATTAAATCCTTCGCCTTGTATGGAATAAAATTCCTCCATAATAGGAAGCTTCATCCCTTTTTCAAGATCTTGTTTTTCTTTTGCTGTTATATTTTCTATCTCATCTATCATACAGGAACAAAAATAACAATATATAAATTGTAGTAACTTTGATTAAACAATTTCTATTATGAAAAATCTATTTCTAATTACGTTTTGTGTTTCCTTATTATATTCCTGTACAGTTATTGAGTTTAAAACCCCTCAACCAAATAATGTTAATCCCCTAAAAGAATTTCCTGAAGAAATTCGAGGACAATACCTCTTCCAATATCAAGATAAAGAGGCTGAAGATAGTAAAGACACAATAACTATAGGTGAAACCTATTTTCAACAAACCAATAGTACTCGAATTTTCATATCTGATAGCCTCATCCTCAAAAAAACAAATAACTATTATTATTACAATGGGAAATCCCATAATGAACAAAACTGGGCTGTTGCAATAATTGAATTAAAAGAAAATAAAAATCTTATGGTATATAGCTTATTTAATGAGGAAGATGAAGATTCATTCATTAAACAAATTAACCTTATTACTACGGTACTTGAAATAGAAAACTTAGGTAAAGCTAAGAGTTTCTCTATTAATCCAACTCCACAAGAATTAAGCATTCTAATTAATGAGAAACTATTTAAACCATTTATTGAGCTAAAAAAGCTACAAGAATAACTCTTGTAGCTTTTGAACAATTTAATAATGAATTATTACTTTTTTATGATTTTTTTAGTTGAAACAGTATTTTCTGTGCTTAACACAATAACATACATTCCATTACTGTAATTGGTTAAATCTATTATTCCTTTATCTAATGGATTTACTTCTTTTAATATAATCACCTTTCCATTCACATCCATTACTTTAACAGTAACATTTGAATTACCATAATACTCAAAATTAAATAGTCCATTTGATGGATTTGGATGGATATTGAAGTTTTTAGCAAAAGTATTTTCATCAACCCCTGTTGGTGACTCTATAATACTTATATCATCAATTGCTATATCACTACTCCAGCCAGAACCTGTAACGCCTCTAAACCTCAAATTAATTATATTCCCTATATATGAACTTAAACTAGTAGTAATTACATTCCATTGATCTCCTTTATTTCCAGAAATTGTAGCAATTACATTGTTTGTCCAAGAACCTCCGCTATAAACATCAATACTTAAATTACCCATCATGCTATTAGAAAGATCAAACATATGATAAGCAAAAGTTAATTCAGGATTAATTGCAGCTGTTAAATCTATACAAGGACTAATTAAATGTGCAGACTGAATATTACAACCGCTAGAGGCTTCTGTATAAACGTACTTACCTATTACATTTCCTGGGTTAAAATCTAACAAAGGACCTGTTTCGTTAGGTGTAATACCTACTCTTGATGGTGTTGCTCCTCGGTTAACTCTCCAATCTATATCATCATTTACCCCATTTGTTTCATTTGCCCATTCGTTTACTAAGGGACAAATAGTAGCTCCACAATCAGAACCTGTATTACAAAGTGATTCCGATTCAAAATCTTGAAAGACCGGAAGTGTTAATAAGGATCCATTATAAGTAAAATTAGATGTTATAGTATCATTAAAATTGTTTCCGTCACCTGAGTAATCTGACCATACTTTTAAAGTATATGATCCTGAAGTTAAAGATAGTGATGGAACAAATGTGTAATTTACAGTTTGCCCTGAATTAAGCGTTCCTGTAATTATCGCACTAACTGGAGTTCCTGCATTTAAAGAGTAATAAACTGGTATATTGGTTAAAGCATTAACACCTGAATTTTCTACAGTAATCTCTACATCCACTGTGGGGTTTGAACAAACACTAATCACCCCATTACCAGGAATAGCACTTTGCATACTTGCATCTACAGCCATCACACAATTAAATGTTCCTGCTGGTTGAAATTGAGCAATAGCCCTTCTTCCTTCACAATTATTTGGAGCCAATGCTTTTACGCTCCACCAATGATCGATATTCGCTGGTGTAGTTATTACCAATGATGTTGTTGTACTCGTTCCAACCGAATCCATATACTTATTGCCTAATAAACTAACTTCATAACCTGTTGCACCACTAACTGAATTCCAAGCTACTTCCATAGAATCTGGACAAACCCAATTTACAGTTAATCCTGTAGGTACAGTTATAATAGAAAATTCTTGATGACTTTGACTTGAACTCGCTCCCCTAGTAACTTTTACTAAAGCTTGTCCTGTTACTACACCTGGCACATTCCAATTGTAATATCTTTGTGATGCATTTACATTATTCACAATTGTATTCCAATTAGCACCATTATTTGTTGAGTATTCCAAATCAAATGTTCCTGCATTACCGAAAGCATCCCACCTTATTTTTTCATTAACACCACTATCAAACCCTTCCCCTCCTATTGGGTAGGTTAAAACCACATCATCAGTAACAAACTCATAAACAATATAATAATCCTGTGGTCCTTGCGGGATAGAAAAACCTGAAATATTAACCGTATAAGAACCTGCCGTTGGAGCATTAATGGTTACTTGTTCCATATTATTTAAGTTATCTATAGCTCTTACAGCAGGTAAATCTAATGTTGTTGCGTTAGGTGTTGGATCTAAAACCCATGGATTATAGCTTGTAGTTCCCGGGTCTACAACATCCATATTAATATCGTTCACCAATGATGGTGAGGAACTTACAGCACCTTCATAATCTACCCATAAAACCATTACTCTTAATTGATTTGTTCCTGATGGGACAGTAATATTATGTACATTGCTTCCTCCATTTGAAATGGTAGATGAGATGTAATTGTTACTGCTAATAACCTCAAAAGCTCTTCTTGCATTTATCCTTCCCCAACCATGAATAAAATCGGGACCAACATTCCCTATATCATCTGCTGTATTTAAAACTGCTGCTTTAATTAAACCAGATGGCGGATTTGTTCCTCCATTTAAATCTTTATAAGCATGATATAACTGTGCTAATGTTCCTGCAACACCAGGGCATGACATAGAAGTTCCAGTTTTAAGAACATAATTATTAGGATCGTTAGTTGAATACACATCTGTACCTACAGCACTAATATCTGGTTTAATTCTTCCATCTTCACATGGACCTCTACTACTAGAATTTGCCACAACATCCTGATTTGTTAAATTAGCACATGTAATAACATTTTTTCCTGCTTTATGGCCTCCAGTAATATTAAACCATTGAGAACCTGCTGCTGTAGAACCTCCTCCATTAGAATTTCCTGCAGAAAAAACATGTATTAAACTAGGCATTGTTCTAACTTGTTGATCTAATTGTTGAGCTAACGAAGTATAACCAGCATTGGTACCATTACTGTAACTTTTTGAAGTAACCGTAAGGTTATTATTCGAATAAAGCGTTGGTACATCATTGTAATTATTATTGTTAGGACTATAAACAAGCACTTCTGCTCCATAAGCCATTCCTCTTGCTGTTGGATCTAGGTTTCCTGCTCCAGCAATAGTACCTCCACAATGCTCCCCATGATCTCCACTTTGTGTGGCATTCATATCTGTAAATCTTCCTGTATAATCAATGTGCTCATCTAGTTTACTATTGTCTTGTAACATTACGGTTATGCCTGTTCCATCGTATTTTAACCCTGATGCGTATGAAGTGGCGATACTATTACTTCTATGATCTGTAACACCAACCAAGTTTTCTGGCAAACTAGGAGGGTCTATTTGTTCGAAATAATAAAATATTGGTTGAGCATATAAATTGGTTAATTGAGAAATTTCAATTTCTATTCGAGCAACGTTGTTTCCGTTAACAATAATTACTTGGGCACCAACATTATTTAAAATTCTTCTTGCTTCAATTTCTGAAACACCTTCAAAAAATAGGGTGTTTAATTTTATTTTAGAGCCATTCTTAGCCCATTCTTTATATATTTTTAAGCTTAAATTTTTAGATAATTTATAACTGCTTTCAATTTTTACAGCTGACCTTACACCATATTTTTTTAAGACACTTAAATCTGCAGTAGAATTAATTTGAGCATAAAATGAATTACTTGGAATGTAGTTTAACAAAGTAATTCCTTTACTTTTTAACACTTCTTTTTGTGATGTTGAGGGCAGCTTCTCAAACTGAATTATTCTATAATAATTATTGTTTACTAGCTCTTTATTTACAACTTTATCAAAATTGTTTTCTAGTGTATAGTTACCTGATTTAAGTTGAAGTTGTTTGTTATTTTGAGCTGTAACGGATAACTGTACGAAGATAGAGAGCACTAGTAATCCTTTTAGAAAAATAGATAAAAATCGCATAAAATGAATTTAGTTAGTTTATTTCTGCTAAATATACGAAATATGAATCAGGCTAAAATGTATACTAACTGACTAAAACAAATTCTTATAAATATTTAACCATAAAGAAACTTATTGTTAAATATTACTGATTATCCAAAGATCTTTTTATACAGTTCTTGGTTTTTTGCTAGAATATTTTTACGCTTTAGCTTTAATGTTGGTGTTAATTCTCCATTATCAATAGTCCAAGTATGATTAACTAATTCAAATCTTTTTATTTGTTCAAAATTTGAAAATTTTAAATTCAATCTATCCATTTCTTTCTGAAAACGAGCAACAACGACCTCATCTTTAACTATTTCTTCATTTGAAGTAAAAGCAATACTTTTTCGTTCGCACCATCCTTTTAAAAAGGAAAAATCTGGTTGAATGAAAGCTGCAGGCATTTTCTCCCCCTCTCCAATTACCATTACTTGTTCTATAAAAAGAGATTCTTTAAATTTATTTTCCATTACTTGTGGAGCGATGTATTTACCTCCAGAAGTCTTAAATATTTCTTTTTTTCGATCTGTAATTTTTAAATACTTATCATCAACTAAAACGCCTATATCTCCTGTACGAAAATAACCATCCTCATCAATCACCTCTTTGGTTAATTCTGGTTGATTGTAATAGCCTTTCATAACACTTGGTCCTTTCACTAAAATCTCACCATCTTCAGCTATTTTTACATCAACATTACTTAAAGGTTTCCCAACAGTACCAATCATAGTTCCTCCTGGCAATAAACTATTAACAGAAATAACAGGTGAAGTTTCTGTTAATCCATAACCTTCGAGCACAGGTATTCCTGCGGCAGTAAATACCCTAGCCAAACGAGGCTGTAATGCAGCACCTCCAGAAGCTAAAGCTATAATATTACCTCCTAAAGCCTCTCTCCATTTGCTAAATATAAGTTTATTAGCAATCTTTAGCTTTAAATTATAAATGGTTCCTCCACTAACTATCGGATCATATTTTAGACCTAAATCTAAGGCCCAAAAGAACAAACCTTTTTTAACACCAGTTAAATCATTTCCCTTTGCAACAATCTTATCATAAACTTTCTCTAACAATCTTGGTACCGTTCCAAAAATATGAGGCTTTACTTCTTTTAAATTTTCACCAATGGCATCAATCGATTCTGCATAATAAATAGAAACGCTTTTGTAGATGTACAAATAATCTATCATACGCTCAAAAACATGACAAAGCGGTAAAAAGCTTAACGCTCGCTGATCATCTGCTCCAACAGGTAATCTATCTTCAGAACCCAATACATTACTCACTAAATTTTGATGGGTAAGCATCACTCCTTTTGGATTCCCTGTTGTTCCTGAAGTGTATATTAACGTAGCTATATCTTCTTCATTAATTGCTGCTCGGGAAGATTCAATTACTTCTTCATTAATTTCTTCAATTAATAATTCGTTGTAATTTTTATGCCCTTCAATTTGATCAAAAGTATATATGTGTTCTAAAGAAGGTACTTTATCCTTAATGTTCAGAATCTTCCCTAATATTTCTTCATCAGAAATAAAAACAACCTTTGACCCACTATCGTTTAAAATGTATTCATAATCTGCCTCAGTAATATTGGGATATAACGGAGCATTAATCACTCCTATTTGTTGCACAGCCAAATCGATTAAATGCCATTCTGTTCTATTATTAGAAATAACCGCTACTTTATCTCCTTTTTGTATTCCTAGTTGGATTAATCCTGAACTAAACTGTTTCGCTTTTTTTATAAATTCTTCAGTAGATAAAGAAGTCCATTTCCCGTTTTCTTTTTGGGTAAAAGCATCTTTTTTAGAATTGCTTAACTGTTGATAGTAAAAATCTGATAATGTTTTAATCATGTCTCTAAGAGTATTTTAATCTAAAAGTAAATATAGTATTTTAAACAGTAAGGTTAAATTTTGTTACGTTGGTTTTTGTATTTTTAGAAAAATAAATCTTTATTGTATGGAAAATCCTTTAGATGATTTTATTGTAGAAGACCCTGAAATAAATGATAATAACTTGTTTATTAAAATTTGGACAGTTCCTAAAAAGACCTTAACCTATATTTTAGATAAATGTCCATCAAAACATGTAACACTGCTTTTGATATTGGCTGGGATTGTAAAATCTATTGACAGAGCATCTACTAAGGGAATGGGCGACAACATGTCTACAATTGCTGTATTAATTTCAGCTATTATTGCAGGTGCTTTATTTGGTTGGATTGGCTACTATATTTATGCTTGGGCTATGAGTACTACTGGTAAATGGCTAAAGGGTAACGGAGTTTCTTCTGAATTTAGAACCCTAATTGCCTGGTCTTCAATACCAGCAATTGCTTCTTTAGTATTATTGGTTCCAGAATTAATATTATTTGGCGAAGAATTCTTTAAAAGTGAACCAATTGTAGATTCTGATATTTACTATTATACATTAATAGGTTTTGGTATTATAGAAATGATACTTGGTATTTGGAGTTTGGCAATTATGGTTATAGGAATTATGATTGTTCAAGAATTTAAAGTTGGAAAAGCCATTTTAAATATGTTTTTACCTGTTCTAGTTTTAATTGTTCCTCTTATTTTGATTATATTTTTATTTCGATTCTAAAATGAAGAACATCCTAATCATATCATTTATACTTTTTATTGGATACAATGGGTATGGGCAAAGATGTGCTCAGCTCATCAATGAATTAAGCAAATAAACCTCCTAACCATATTTATTCTTTTGATTGATAATCAAACTCAATAATATTACCTTTATCACGTTTAAACTTCAAACATTAAAGGCTTGCAAAAAAGAAGCTCAATTCTAATTATAATTGCTCTTGTAATCTTTACAGGGCTTGCAGCAATTTCAGCTTCACAACTAGAATTTGATTATGATTTTGAACATTTCTTCCCTCAGAACGATCCCGATTTAGAATACTTTTTAGAATACAGAGAAACCTTTGAAAACGACAACGATTATGTATTAATTTCTATTGGAAATAAACAAGGTATTTTTAATCCAACTTTTTTACAAAAAGCTAATCGTTTTACCAACGATTTATCTCAGCTCAATCATGTAGTAGAAGTAATATCTCCTACCACCTTAAAAACACCCATTATCAGCTCTTTTGGAGCTATTGAAGTTCCTTTACTTCATATTAATGACCCTTTAAAACTTGTAGTAGATTCTGTACAAATAAGTAAATCTAAAGAATACACCAAAACACTGTTCTCTTCTGATCTAACCTCTATTTGTATTGTAGTTAATAATGCTCAAATAATTACTAAAAAAGCATCTGATGAGCTTTTGGTTGACATTGAGAACTTGATGGATAAATACCAATTTAGTGAGCTTCATTATGCAGGAAAAGTAAGGGGGCAAAAAACCTATTTAACTAAAATGAAGTTCGAACTCATGCTTTTTTTATCCATTTCAGTATTACTCATCATTACATTTTTGTTTATCAGCTTTAGATCAATTTATGGAGTTATAATTCCTTTAATTACTGTATTAATAGCCATAATTGGAGTGTTGGGAATCATGCAAATTACAGGTAAGTCGTTAGATGTAATGTCAACTTTACTACCTACCATTTTATTTGTTGTAGGAATGTCGGATGCTGTTCATATTTTAAACCGATACATAGAAGAATTAAGATCTGGTAAAGAAAAAATGGCAGCTATAAAAACCACTTTTAAAGAAGTTGGATTGGCTACTTTTTTCACTTCAATAACAACTGCTGTTGGTTTTATTACCTTAATAATGGTTCCTATAATGCCTATGCAAGATTTTGGAATATACTCTGCAATAGGAGTTATTTTAGCATTTATTGTTGCCATACTATTCTTACCAGCAACACTATCCTTATTAAGAAAACCAAAAATAGCAGCTAAAAATGGTAAAAAGTTATTTTGGAATAAAATATTATCTAAAAGCTTTGTTTTTGTTCTTAAAAATCAAGGAAAAATAGTTGTAGGATATCTTGTTGTTATGATAATTTCTGTGATTGGTATATTTCAATTGCAGGTTGATTATAAGCTATTAGAAGATTTGGCTGAAGATGAACCTTTACAACAAGATTTTAGATTTTTCGAAAACAATTATTCTGGAATTAGGCCTTTCGAAATGGCAATTTACACCATAGATTCGAACTCTATTTTTGATTATAACGTAATGCTACAAATGGATAAGGTTGAAAATTATTTATACAACGATTATGAAGCAGGGTTCATTCTCTCTCCTGTTAGTATTCTAAAATCCATTAATAAAGCTACACATGGAGGTAGTTCAGCTTATTATAAAATTCCTGAAACAGCTAAAAAATATAACTCATTACTCAAAAAAATTAAACGCTTAGGAATAAAAAACAAACTCAAGTCTTTTATTACTTCAACTGAAGCTGTTTGTCGTTTTACTGGTAAATTAGATGATGTTGGAAGTAAAAAAATAAAAGAAAGAAACATTGCTTTTGAGCAGTTTTTTCAATCGGAAATAAACAACAAACTTATTGGGTATAAAATGACCGGTACTGCGTTACTGGTAGATAAAAATAATGAGTCGCTAGCAACTAACATGATCCTAGGGTTGGCAATTGCCTTTTTACTAATTGCGTTACTTATAGGTATAATATTTAAATCTCTAAAAATGGCTTTCTTATCTATTATTCCAAATGTAGCACCCCTTGCTCTTATAGGTGGTTTAATGGGGTTTTTAGGTACAAACATTAACATGAGTACTTCTATTATATTTACCATTGCTTTTGGTATTGCTGTGGATGATACCATTCACTTTTTAAGTAAATTTAAGATAGAAAGTAATAAAGGAAAATCATTATTGTACAGCTTAAAAAGAACTTATCTTTCTACAGGAAAAGCAATTGTATTAACTACACTAATTTTGTGTGGAGGATTTGTCTCTTTAATCTTTTCAGATTTTAAAAGCACTTTTTTAATAGGAAGTTATGTTGGTTTAATTTTGTTTGCAGCAGTAATTACAGATTTACTTTTACTACCAGTATTGCTAATAAATATAAGACTTAAAAAGAAAAGCAGCTAATTTTATAATTTGGTTTGTTTAATACAATCTTATAGACTTTTCTCACTGTGAGGCACTCCGTTAACATATTTAATTTCTTTTGTAGCCTTTCCATTTTTATCATACTGTACCCAAGTCCCTAACTTAGTATAATCAAACATAGTTTTGTCATATTTCATTTGACCAATCTCTTTAACCTGTCCATTTTTATAGAAATAAGTCTGCGTATAAAGCAACTTCTTTTTATTATCTAAAACCAATGTATTTTCTGGACTCCCATCCTCATAGTAGTTTGCTTTTTCTACATAGTATTGTATATTTTTGTCATAAACCTCAATAAACTCTAACATTCCATTTGGATAATAATCTTCCCATTTTAAGGTTTCATTTCCAATATAAATTATTTTAGATTTTTCAGCTCCATCTTTGTTAAAGATATCCATCTTGCTCTTCTTTAGATCCACCATCCTAAAATTTCGTTCAACTTGTCCGTTAGGGAAGTAATTTTTATAAATTTTTAGCTGCCCATCTACATAAAACCCTTTGTGTAGTAATTGACCAGCGGTATAATAATCTTGTAGAAAGCCATTAGCTGCATACCCATTATGATTACGAACGGTATCACCACCCAACATCATATTTAACTTCTCATACATTGTTATTCCATACTTCTCATCAATAACTGCTTCAGGAATATAAGTATCATGATAAAGTTTTTTATCCTTTAATTTGTTTTGAGCCACACTCGTAAGTACAACAAATAAACAAGCAATATGTATAAATGTTTTCTTCATATTATTCCTCAATATTTTCTGATTCTTTTTGAGTCAACTTTGCAATTTTTATACCAACAAATCCAAATACCAATGTCATTATTGGACTAATTAAATTAAAGAAACAGTACATTGCATATTCACCTGTTGCAATTCCTAATACACCTGCATGATAAGCTCCACAGGTATTCCAAGGTATAAGTGCAGATGTTACAGTTCCTGAATCTTCTAATGTTCTACTTAGCACTTTAGGGTGCAAACCTCTCTCTTTATATTCCTCAGCAAACATTCTTCCAGGCACTACTATTGCCAAATACTGATCTGATGCAGTAATGTTAAAAGTAATACATGATGCTGTTGTTGTTGCTATCAATGAACCAGTAGTTTTCGCTAATCCTATAATCGATTGCGTAATTCTTTTTAGCATCCCTGTTTTCTCCATAACTCCTCCAAAAATCATTGCACAAATAATTAAGAAAATTGTATTTAACATCCCTGCCATACCTCCAGATGATAACAATTCATTAACCAATTCGTTGTCTGTAACTATCGCTATATCAGTTGTCATTGCATCAACTACAGCTTTATACGAGGCCGTTAAAAAATTAGTTTCTCCTGATAAAGAAATTAACAAATCAGGCTGAAAAATAACCGCAAAAACACCCCCCAATAAACTTCCAATAAACAATGCGGGGATTGCAGGTATTTTTTTTACGATTAAAACAATAACTGCAACTGGCACTAAAAACAACCAAGGAGTAATGTTAAATTTTGATTCAATTGCAGCTTGCAACGCCTCTACTTGACCAACCTCTCCTCCTGCATCATAGAAAAAACCAATTACTAAAAATATAATAAGTGTTATTACTATTGAAGGAATGGTTGTTAAAGCCATGTATTTAATATGAGTAATTAAATCTGTTCCTGCCATAGCTGGAGCTAAGTTAGTCGTATCAGACAATGGTGACATTTTATCTCCAAAATAAGCCCCAGAAATAATGGCTCCAGCAATAATCCCTTTTTCAAAACCCAACACATCTCCTATTCCAACCAAAGCAATACCAACCGTTGCAACGGTGGTCCATGAACTACCTGTAGCTATTGAAACTATTGAGCAAATTAAGCAAGATGCAAATAAAAATATAGTAGGATTTAAAATATCTAAACCGTAATAAATCATTGCTGGCACTACCCCACTTAGCATCCAAGTTCCTGCCAATGCACCAATTAATAATAATATAATTAAGGCTGGTAATGCAGAAGTAATACTAGATGTTATCCCTCTTAAAATTTCTTTCCAACTATAGCCATTCATAACCGCAATTACTGCAGCAACTGCTCCAGAAAACAATAATGCTAATTGATTAGCACCTCCCAATGCATCATCACCATAGACCAATAGCACATTCACTATTAATAATCCTACCAATACTATTATTGGAAGAAATGATTGAATTAAAGATGGTTTTTTAATGGTGCTCATGTAATAAGTTTAACAGTCAACAATTATAATCATTTCATTAAGACTGGCAGAATTTAAACCCATTTTTATATTAACTTTTTGTTGAAAAAAAAATGGTTTTTTTTTTTGAAATTTCACAATACTATTTCATCTCTTCTTAATTTTATAGCTATTAATTTTGAGATTGCTTCCCGCTTTTGCTTTCGCAATAACGCTATTGCGAAGAACGAAGCAATCTTATCAAACAAATAGATCAAATTAGTTTATGTTTTTAATATTTGATACAGAAACCACGGGGCTTCCAAAGAATTACAAAGCCCCAGTTACCGATTCCGACAATTGGCCAAGAATGGTACAATTGGCTTGGCAATTGCACGATAATTCTGGAAAACTATTACAAGCAAAAAACTACATCGTAAAACCTGATGGTTATGATATTCCTATTGGAGTTTCTAAGATTCACGGAATTACGACAGAAAGGGCTGAACGAGACGGACACGATTTAAAACTCGTTTTAGAAGAGTTAAAAATTGATTTAGAACGTACCAATTATAATGTTGGTCATAATATTGAATTTGATATTAACATTGTTGGTGCAGAATTCTTTAGAGTTGACAATGCTGTAAACGAACAGTTTCATGGTTTAGCCTCTATCGACACCATGAAATCTTCTACAGATTTCTGTGCGATACCTGGTGGTAGAGGTGGAAGATTCAAATACCCATCATTAACCGATCTTCATAAAAAACTTTTTGACAAAGGTTTTGGAGATGCTCACGATGCTGCTTATGATGTTGATGCAACGGCAAGATGTTTCTTTGGATTAGTTAAGAATTACGTAATTGAGCCAGAAGAAATCACTGATGTTGAAGGATTGGTTTATGAAGCTCCTGAGCTTGAAGAGGCTAATTTTGAAGATTTTAAACAGGAGAAAGCTGATGCTGGTGCAACAATTTCTACTCAAACAAATGTAAGTGCAGAACTGAAAGATGTTCCTTTTACTCACCTTCACAATCATACAGAATTTTCCATTCTACAATCAACAACCAAGGTTAGTGGTTTAGTAAGAAAAGCGAAAGCTTTAGGAATGGAGTCTATTGCTATTTCTGATCATGGAAACATGATGGCAACTTTCCATTTTGTACGAGATGCTATTAAAGAAGGCTTGACTCCTATTGTTGGTTGTGAGTTTTTTATGTGTGAAAACCATAAAGACAAATCACATAAAGACAATGGTTATCAAACCGTAATCTTAGCAAAAAACAAAAATGGTTATCAAAACTTAATAAAACTAGCTTCTTATGCTAACATTGATGGTTTCTATTATGTGCCTAGAATTGATAAAGAGTTATTATTAGAATACAAAGAAGATTTAATTGTTTTAACGGGAGGTATTTGGGGAGAGATTCCGAACAAGATCCTTTTTGAAGGAAATAAAAAAGCTGAAGAGGCTGTTATTTGGTGGAAAGAAAATTTTGGTGATGATTTCTATATAGAAATTAACCGACACGGAATTGAAGAAGAAAATGACATTAATAAAGTACTCTTAGGTTTTGCTGAGAAACATAATATCAAAATAGTAGCGTGTAACAATAACTATTATACCGAAAAGGATGATTCCGTTTCGCATGATGTTTTGTTATGTATTAGAGATGCTGCACCTGTTGCCACTCCTAAAAAATATATTGGTGGAAGTAGAGAAACTCGATTCGGTTTCCCGAATGAGGAGTTTTACTTGAAATCGCAAGATGAGATGAAAGTCCTTTTTGCTGATTTGCCCCAAGCCATTATCAATACGCAAGAAATAGTTGATAAAATATCAAGCTTTGAATTGGCTAGAGATGTATTACTTCCAAAATTTGATATTCCAGAAGAGTTTCAAGACCCTTTAGATGAAGAGGATGACTCATTAAAAATTGGTGAAAATGCATACCTTAGACACATCACTTATGAAGGAGCTAAAAAGCGTTATGGAGAAATTACCGATGCAATTGCTGAACGATTAGATTTTGAGTTAGAAGTTATTCAGAACACAGGTTACCCTGGTTACTTCTTAATTGTTGAAGATTTTATTAGAGAAGCTCGTGTAATGGGTGTTTCTGTTGGACCTGGAAGGGGTTCTGCAGCAGGTTCAGTTGTTGCTTATTGTACTTGGATTACCAATATTGATCCAATTGAATACGATTTGCTTTTTGAGCGTTTCTTAAATCCAGAAAGGGTTTCTATGCCCGATATTGATATTGATTTTGATGATGAAGGTAGAGGCCGTGTAATGCAGTATGTAATTGATAAGTATGGCTCTAATCAAGTAGCCCAAATTATCACTTATGGAACAATGGCTGCAAAATCTTCGGTTAGAGATACTGCCAGAGTTTTAGAATTACCACTAGATCAAGCAGGAAGATTAGCTGGATTAATTCCTGATATTAAACTCGCTAAAATTTTTGGCTTAAGTGAAGAAGATTTAGAAGCCAAATTAAAAGCAGAAGATCTTGCAAGAGCCAATCAGCTAAAAGATATTTCTAAAGGTCACACATTAGAATCTAGAACAATTAACCAAGCACGATTAATTGAAGGTGCTATGCGAAACACAGGTATTCATGCCTGTGGAGTAATTATTACACCTGATGACATTACCAATTATGTTCCCGTAGCTTTAGCAAAAGATTCTGGAATGACTTGTACGCAATTCGATAACTCAGTTGCTGAAGATGCAGGTCTCCTTAAAATGGATTTCTTAGGATTAAAAACCTTAACGCTAATTAAAGATGCTTGTGCTATTGTAAAAGATAGACACGGAATTGAGTTAGATCCTGAGAATTTTGATATTGAAGATGAAAAGACTTACGAACTTTTTCAAAAAGGAGAAACGGTAGGTGTTTTCCAATATGAATCACCCGGAATGCAAAAACACATGAGATCGCTAAAACCGACTGTTTTTGCTGATTTAATTGCCATGAACGCTCTGTATCGTCCAGGTCCGATGGAGTATATTCCTTCTTTTATTGATCGTAAACATGGGGTTGAAGAAGTTGTTTATGATTTAGATGATATGAAAGAATACCTTGAGGAAACTTATGGTATTACCGTTTATCAAGAGCAAGTAATGCTTTTATCTCAAAAATTAGCAGATTTCACTAAGGGTGAAGCCGATACCTTGCGTAAAGCAATGGGAAAAAAGCAAATTGCCGTTCTGGATAAAATGAAACCTAAATTTATTGAACAGGCTTCAGAAAAAGGGCACGATAAAAAAATATTAGAAAAGGTTTGGAAAGATTGGGAGGCGTTTGCTTCTTACGCCTTTAACAAATCTCACTCTACTTGTTATGCTTGGATTGCTTACCAAACCGCTTACTTAAAAGCYCACTACCCTGCYGAATAYATGGCTTCGGTATTRAGTAATAACATGAACGATATTGCTCAAATTACATTCTTTATGAGTGAATGTAAACGTATGGGRATTGARGTTTTAGGWCCTGATGTWAAYGAATCTYTWGTTAAATTTAGAGTAAAYAAAMAAGGAGCTATTCGTTTTGGAATGGCKGCTATGAAAGGTGTTGGAGSAAAAGCTGTTGARAGTTTAATTAAWGAAAGAAATGAAAACGGTTTATTYACTTCTRTTTTTGATGTGGTAAAACGTGTTGAACTTAGAACAGTAAATAAAAAGACTTTAGAAAGCTTNACCCTCGGTGGTGGTTTCGATTCTTTTAAAGGAGTACATCGTGCACAATATTTTGCTCCACAAGACAAAGGTGGAATATTTTTAGAAAAGATTATAAAATACGGTTCAAAATTTCAAGAAAACAAAAACTCTTCGCAGGTTTCTATGTTTGATATGTTAGAGGGTGATAATGAAGAAGATGCTGAACCACCAATACCTACTTGTGAGGAATGGAGTGCGCTCAAAAAAATGAGTCAAGAAAAAGAAGTTGTAGGAATTTACATTTCTGGCCACCCTTTAGATGATTTTAAATTGGAGATAGACAATTTTGCCAAAGGAACCCTTGCTCACGTTACTGGAGATCTACAAAAAATTAAAGGACATGAATTGTCTATTCCTGTTATTTGTACTGGTATACAAGATAGAATGACAAAAAAAGGAAACCCTTTTGGAGTTTTAGAAGTTGAAGATTATTATGCTGCACATAGTTTCTTTGTTTTTGGAGAGGATTATGTAAAATTGAAACCCTATTTCTTACAAGGTCAGTTTCTTTTTATTAAAGGAAAAGCTACCACAAAAAAATGGAGTAAAGATGAGGATGATTTAGAGTTTAAAATCTTAAACATTGAACTCTTATCTGAATTAAGAGACACCAAAGTAAAAGGAATTACGCTAAGTATTGACTCTAGAGATATTAGTGAAGAATTTATCAATAACATTTACGCTATTTTAGATGAACATCAAGGAAAATGTGCTTTTAATATTCAAATTAAAGATGATGAAAATAGAATTATCAAATTAAACTCAAGGACTAAAAGAGTTACTGTAAGTGATGAATTTATAGCCCAAATGGATAACATTAAAGAAATAACCTACAAATTAAACTAAATGACAAAAATTGCAATTAGGGGTTATCATTTAGATGCTTATCAACACGTAAACAACGCACGGTATTTAGAATTTTTAGAAGAAGCTCGTTGGCAATATATGGATAACATTAGCCAAGAAGCTTATACCCGATTAAACTTTTCTTTTATTATTGTAAACATTAACATTAATTACAAATCATCTGTTACTACAGGAGATACTATAAGAATTACAACCGAAGTAGAAAAAATTGGTAATAGTAGCATGACTTTTAAGCAACAAATATTTTTAGATGGAACAGAAAAACTGGTTTGTGATGCAAGTGTAACCTTTGTTATCTTAAGTAATAAAACAGGAAAGCCAATGAAAATAGAAGGTGAATTGAAGTCTTTGTTATTGAAAGGGAAATGAATTATTGGTTCTCGATACAATTTTGATTTTGTTAGTTCGAGTGTTTCTGCGAAAAGCAGAAATGTATCGAGAACAAAAATAAAAACCACTCGAACTAACAATGTTTTAAATGAATACAAATGACAATTTGTCTTAAAATAAACAATGGTTTAAAAATTGACTAACACAATACAAGAAAATAAATTAAAAAAAATTAACTTTAAAAAATAATATAAAAACATATAGTTATGGCATTAGAATTAACAGACGCAAATTTTGAAGAATTAGTAATGAACTCAGATAAACCAGTATTGGTTGATTTTTGGGCAGTATGGTGCGGACCATGTAGAATGGTTGGACCTGTTGTTGATGAAATCTCTAACGATTACGAAGGTAGAGCCATTGTTGGTAAAGTTGATGTAGATAACAACCCTGAGGTTGCACAGAAATACGGAATTAGAAACATTCCTACTATTTTATTCTTAAAGAATGGAGAAATTGTAGACAAGCAAGTTGGTGCTGTACAAAAAGCAACTTTAGCTGAAAAATTAGATGCAATGATGTAATAATTGTCATCCTCAGCTTGACTGGGGATCTCAACTATTAAAGATTCCCAGTCAAGCTGAGAATGACATAAGACCTAAAGCCCAATGAAAATATTCATTGGGCTTTGTTATTTGTTACCTTCCAATAGTATAGCATCAGAAGCACTAATGATGAGGAAGCAATAAAGTCTTTGAAATCTTCGACTAATCATTTAAATCATAATACTTCATAAACTCATCATCCCAAAAAGATAATTCAAAAATAAATAATGACCACACATTTTCCTCTCTAACTTTAGCTGGAACGAACTTCTTATTAAACTCACTCAATATTTGATTAATTTGATTACAATAAAAATCACTAGAACACCATTTGAGAAGGCTAGTACAAACTACATTTCCTTTATTATCAATTAAAAATAAAATCTCAATAGAAAATCCCATATCAGAAAGTTCTATTCTATCAGCAAAATATTTGACTAAAGTATCTTTAAATATTGGTTCTATATCATAATCCATATAGACAATATTCTTTTCATAGGTAAAATACCTTTGAGAATCAACCTTATTTATCTTATATTTTTTCCATGTCTTAATAGAACTTGGCTGATTACATGCTTTTAAAACAACTCTTTTTTTGTTAATTACACTCTTATTATAGCAACTATTAAATAATAGACTAATTAGAAAAAAAAGTAAAAAGAAAGTTGTTGTTCGCATCCCCTAAAGATATGAAAGTCCTTGAAATTATCTACTTTTATGGATATGAAGTATTTTACATTTCTACTTTTTTTTTTAATAACTAGTATTGCATTGAATGCACAAAGTCAACTTAAAGATGGTTGGTACCATGTACATGCATTCGATGATTCAAATAGAATGCGTGATTCTTCTTATCTTAAAACTATAGACAAAGAAGATTTGATTCTTCCAATGTCGAGCATCATTAAAATGAAATCTGTAAAGTCTAAAATGAGACCATTCAATCAATTACATTTTTGGTTTAATGAAGAAGGAAAAGAAATTTGGTCAAAAGCTACTAAAGAATCTATAGGTAAAATGATATGTATTATTATTAATGGGAATATAGAATCTATTGTTTTTATATCCACACAAATCACTAACGGAAAGTCTTCTTTTGGAAAAGAAAAAGATAAATTAAAAGAGACTGAAAATTGGATAAAACAACAATATAATTTATAGATAAAACGGTCTTACCAATGAATGTGAAATTCCATAACTGTCGTTGCAGTATCTGTTTCAAGAAATTCGAAATTGCTAGACCTATTGACCAATCAACTCGTGGGTGCTACTTTGATAGCAATCATAACTTTAGGTATTATGAATACAAGAATAATGGTCTTGCTGAAAAATTAATTAGTCAATATATCGCATCAAACTTTGATGAACAAGTCGAGAATGATAACACTAGAGGTTTTCGAGCCAGAGAACTCTTAGGAAAATTAGCTGATGGTGAATTTAAACCAATTGGTGGCTATATTAATTGCCCTAGATGCAATACTAGTTTTCATTCAACATCTAATGCCGAATCGAGAAAAGTATCACTAGAACTACTTACATTCAACACTCTCAAAAACAAAAGTGAAGAAGATGCTCTAAAATCGTTATCAATCAAATAGTTGCTTCCTCATAACTACTACCATAGCCTATAAAATTGAAATTTATCACTAATATTGTTGAATGAAAAACCTCCTACTCATATTAATTGTTTTGACAACCACCTTTGGATGTCGGAATGATGACAGTCAAGAAGTTGACCAATTGAAAGCTAAAAAGGAGTTTGCATCGACTGAGGGTATCAAAGCAATAAAATCTTCGTGTTACAACGTAATTATAGTAGGTGATTCTGTAAAAGCCGATAAGAAAATTAATGGCTGGGGATTCGATGGTAATTACTTTAAAGTTTTTAATGAATCTGGAAATATTCTTTTAGAAAAGGAATACCATTCGAATAAAATGGTCAAACTAAAACGTCTTTATTGGTATGATAAATTTCAAAAATTAATAAAGCATATCGAATACGATTATTATGGAAAGGGTTCAACATTAATTTATGAATACAAATACAACAGTAAAGACAGTCTTATTCAATTTACAACTTCATTCGATAAGTTTAAAATGATAATAGATAACGAATTTGATAGTGATAATCGGAAAACCAAATCAACAACCACTAATACAAAAAACAATAACATAGGCATAGTTACTTTTGATTATGACATTGGGAATAATTGTATTAAAGAAACATATTATGGAAATGCAAAGACCTATAAAATAGTAGATATGGTCTTCGACAAATCAAATAATATGATTGAAATAAGAAGACAAGAATATGTTAAAAATGATGTTGACACCATAGACTATAGACACTTATATGAATACAACAGTAATAACATGATGATAAAAGCAAAAACATTTTATAAAAATGAATCAACATATAGTTCTGTTGAGTATGTCTATGATGATAATGGTACACTTTTAGAAGAGAAACAAACTCCATCTGCATTAATGATAAAAAATGTCAGTTCTAATTCCGTAATGAAATCTTTAGGATTAAAAAATCATATTATACTAATCACTAGATACGATTCTTTTGGCAATAGAACTCAATATTTAAGGCTCTATGGAGATGGGAATACAAAAGATGATTGGACTTATAATTATACTTATGATTCGAAAAACAATTGGATTAAGAAGGTTAACTATAAGAATGATGTGGCAATCTCAATGGTGAAAAGACATATTTTGTATTATGATGATAATCAAAATTAGAACTACCTCCTCATTCCAGCCGTAACATCAGTTATAGTATGCTGAGGCAATTACAAATTAAACTTTATCTCAAAATATTTAGGCCACATTTTTCCGGTTACAAATACCTTATCATTAATTGGGTCAAATGCTATTCCATTCATTTCCATAGAATAAGGATGGATATGTTTTGCTTCATTTGCCAAAGCAGTTAAATCAAGTTTTCCAACTACAACCCCATTATCTGGATCAATTTTTACAATAGTATTGGTCATCCACACATTAGCATAAATAAAACCTTTTATATATTCTAGTTCGTTTAGCGAATCAATTACAAGTCCATTATCAGATACTGAAATGGTTCTTTTAACACTTAACGTTTTAGCATCTAAAAAATATAAATTATTCGTTCCATCACTCATAATTAAGTCTTCTCCATCGGTTGTCATTCCCCAACCTTCTTTACTCGGAAGATCAAATCTTCCGAGCTCTTTAAAGGTTGTTGCATCATAAATAAAACCAATTTTTGCCTGATAGGTTAATTGATAAACTTTATCATTTAAAAAGGTAATTCCTTCACCAAAATAAATTTCTCTATCCAACTCTACTTTGGCATCTATTATTCCTGTAGTGCTATCTACTATTCCAAACAAAGATTTTGATTGAGGTAAACCATCTGTAGCACCAGTACTTTCGTATAACTCTCCATTATGTATTAAAAATCCTTCGGTAAAGGAATTTATATCGTGAGGAAAAGAGTTAACATAAATGTAATTTATTATTGGAGTAGATTTAATTTTAGATGTATTCGACTTTTTTACGACTAAATCATCGGGTTCTTCTCCACAACTTATAATGAGGATAATGCTTATTGCTATAAATAGTAAATTCTTAAAATTCATCCCACAAAAGTAGTTAATCAAAACCCAAACCCTACATGTAATCCGAAACTGATATGAATGTCTTCTTGGTCGTAAGCAAATTCTAAAACAGGTCCTAAATGTAAGTTGCCAAACTCCCATTCGTAAGCAGATTCCAAGTGTGCTCCAAGATTCTTTTCAATTTCTATTTCTCCATCAGCCTCAATGTGCTTTTCAAATGTAATTCCTGGAGATATATTTACACTTAAACCGTGTATTGGTCTATAGCTTGCTACAAAACCAATTGTTTTATGTTCATGATCATCAAAAATTTGCTCGTAGCCTAATCCTATTCCAAATTTAGAATCACCAATAGTTCTTATATAATGTAAGTGTAATCCGTAAGTAAATTCCTTTTCTTTTAGGTAGTAAACTGGAGAGTTCGCTACTCCTATTTCATTTTTTGGGTGCTCATGATGGTCGTTACCTTCTTGAGATTCTGTTTGTGAGAATGCATTAAAAGCATTTATAAAAACAAACAGTACTAGTACTGATAATTTCATTTTATTCTATTTTTTAATAAAGTATTTTAAAGATTAATTCTATCATTGTTTTTAAATGATAGTCGAATTTATCCTAAAACTGGTGATCCTTTATTAAAAACTAACTCAGAAAATGATTGTTGATGTTGCTCAAAATTTAGAGCAATTAATACTGAGAAGTATTCTCGTATCTGCTTATTATTTTCTTTTATAATGCCATAATCGTCTCTTTGTGAATTTAGCATCTTACAAAACTCACAATCTAATTTATAATCCGTAAAATGTGCTTTGTGATTGCAATGGCTTTCTGTTAAAACATTATGATAAAGACTAAAATGACAAGCATCATCAGAATGAATTTCATCATTTATATTACAATGAATTTCTTCAGAATGTTCATGAGAGTGTTCGTGGATAAAACTTAACGGTACAATTGTAACTGAAAAACACAGTAACAAAAAGCATGCAATAAATTGGTTCGTTAAATTTTTCACGCAACAAAAATAATTATTTTATACTCATCAATTCAACTTCAAAAATTAAAGTTGTATTTGCTTTAATTAATGGGCCTGCTCCTTCATCTCCGTAAGCTAAATTTGCAGGAATGGTAAAAGTAGCTTGGTCGCCAACTTTTAATAAGGCTACTCCTTCTTCCCAACCTTCTATTACTTCTCCCAACCCTAAATTAAAAGCAAAAGGTTGTCTATTGATAGAACTATCAAATATTTGACCGTCTAATAATCTTCCTGTATAATGAACTTTTACTCTATTTCCTTTTACAGGGTTTGCTCCTTTACCATGTTTGGTAATGGTATATTTTAAACCTGATGCTGTTGTTATTTCTTTAGCCATAATTTTAACTCTTAATCTGTCATTCTGAATAATAGTTTTTATTCACATTTTTTATGTGATTAGAAAAACAAAATGAAGAATCTGTTCATTAACAAAAATAGATTCTTCACGTCAATTTGTAAATACTTCGACAAGCTCCGTATAACAAATTATAGTTCAGAATGACATTCATATTTTAAAACAAAATTCAAAAAAAAGTCCTAATAAAAATTATTAGGACTTTTTAAAAATTTTACGAAAATGATTTATTCATTAATTTTAATCAATTCAACTTCAAATACCAATGGCATAAAAGGTTTAATTTCACCAGAACCACCACCAGGAGGATTTGCTCCATAAGCTAATTCTTGAGGAATAAAGAACTTGTATTTAGCTCCTTCCTTCATTAATTGAACTCCTTCAGTCCATCCTTTAATCACCCCATTTAAAGGGAAAGAGATTGACTTTCCTCTATCAACAGAACTATCAAACATTGTTCCATCAGGAGTTGTTCCATGATAGTGTACTTCTACATTAGATGTAGCAGTTGGTTGAGCTCCTGTTCCTTCTTTTAACACAATGTATTGTAATCCAGTTGCAGTAGTTACAACACCTTCTTTAGTTTTATTTTCTGCTAAAAACTTTAAACCATCAGCTTGTGCAGCTTCAGATCCTTTTGCCAGCTCAGCTTGTGCAGCGGCTTGTTTTTTCTGAAAATAAGGTCCTATAATTCCTTGAATTTCTTCTTGCTTAATTAAAGCCGTAGAATCATCAGTCATTCCTGCTTTAATCCCTTCAATTAAGGCTTCAAAATTAACTTCTGAAAAGTCTTTTTTAATGCTTGTCGCCATATTCATTCCGATAGCATAACTTACAGAATCAACTTCTTTTTTAAGGTCAAACTTTTCTTGTACTACTTCTTCCATTTTATTCTTTTTATTTTTTTTCTTCTTTTTTTGAGCGTTAGCATCTACACCAATAAATGTAACTGCTAAGACCAATAATCCGATTTTAACGATTTGTTTTTTCATAATCTTCGTTTTTTCTTAATCTTGGTTTTACTTAAAGATTTTTTAGTTTACTTTAATTAATTCTACTTCAAATACTAAAGCTTGATAAGGTTTAATCGGACCACCTTGTCTTGGTGTTGCTCCATATGCCAACTCTTGAGGAATGAAAAACTTATATTTTGCTCCTTCTTTCATCAATTGTAATCCTTCAGTCCAACCAGCAATAACTCCAGTAACAGGAAAATCAATTGGTTCCCCCTTATCAACACTACTTTCAAAAACCGATCCATCAGGTAACATACCTGTATAATGAGCTGTAACTGTAGATGCTGTAGTGGGTTGTTTACCCGACCCTTCTTTTAAAACAATGTATTGTAATCCAGTAGGTGTTACTTTAACGCCTTCTTTTGACTTATTTTCTTCTAAGAATTTAACCCCCTCTTCTTTTACATTACCATACATAGCAGCTTGCTCTTCTTGCTGCTTAGCCATTTGTTCCATTTGTTTTTTCTGAGAAAATATCTGAATAATTTCTTTTGCATCTTCAGCAGCAATTAACAACTCATTAGAATCAATTGCATCTTTAAATCCACGCATGTAAGCATCCATGTTTCCTTCAGCAAATTGCTGAGATAAACCATTTGCAGAGTTTATTCCAATAGCATAACTAACTGAATCGATATTGTTGTTTAATGTTTCGTTTGAAGTAGTATCTCCTCCTTCGTTTCCGCAGGCAAATAAAGTTACTGCTGCAATTACTGATAATGTTATTTTTTTCATCTTCTTTTTAATTTTAATATTTCTAATTCATAAATTACTGTGGTAAATGACGGTACTACTAGTGTAGTTGAACCTTCTTCTCCAAAAGCAAGGTGCGAAGGTATGATAATTTTTGACTTTTCACCATCTCTCATTGACTTTATTGCAATATCTAATCCCTTAATTACCTGTCCAGAGGTTCCGTAAGCAAATGTAAAAGCGGTAGAACCAGATATTTTATCGAACTCTAATCTGTTAACAAAAAAGCCTGTATAGCCAATAGTAATAATATCTCCTTTTTGTATCCCCTCCCCTTTTCCTTTCGTAATTTGTTTCACATAAACCCCTTGTTTAAATTCAACTTCAAACTCTTCTAAATACTTCTTTAAAATAACCTGTTCCAACATTTCTTTATCTTCTTTTTCCGATAAATATTCTGATTGCTTATAATATTGGTGTACTCTTATCCTAACATCAACAAAATCGGTAGTTATTTTATTAAAACGCATAGGTTTAAACTCTGCTATAATTTTATCTTTTGAAACTTTAAAAATACAACTGTCTCCTTCTTTTAAATACTGAATTAAAAATGAAAACTCATTGTTTTTAAGGTCAATAATATCCTCTTTATATCTTTTATATAAAAGTCCGTCACTCCCTACTACTTCAATAGTAGCATTTACATATCTTGATTCATCAAACACTTTACTACTTTCCTCAAAAGCGAGTAGTCTCATGTAAACATCCTTATCTTTTTTTTCATAATCTGGAAATTTATTGTCACAAGAAAAAAGTGAGGTAATCAATAATGATATTAAAAGAACTCGTTTCACAACTATCATTTTATCGCAACCAATTCAATATCATACACTATGGTAGATCTAAAAGGAATTTTTTTTAAATCTCCAGCTAAACCATGGGCCAAATGGGAAGGAATAATAATAATTGCTTTATCTCCAACGCTCAGAAATTTAATTCCTTCGTGCAAGCCACTTTCTACATAATCTTTTCCTACTGTAAACTGTTCTACTTCATCTTCTGTAGAATAACATGCTGATCCATCTAATAAAGTAACCGTATATCTTATAACTGCATTTTGTTCTTTTTTAATGGTTTCACCTTCTACATCATTATAAACTTGATAACGCAATCCTGTTTCTGTTTTAATAACTTTTAAGTCTTTCTTTGCTATGTATTCTTCAATCTGCTTAGCTTCTTTAGCTATTGCCAATTTATTAGTTTCCAACAAATTTTCCTTTAATTTATTGATATCAATTGGCGGAAGTTCTTTTGGATTATCTGAACAAGAGAATAAGACAAAAACAACTAATATTGGTATAAACGATTTCATTCTCTTATCCATTGGATTTCATTACTGCTTCTACTCTACTTATTGCTTCTTCTAAAGTCGTTTCTAACATTCCTCCTGATGCATAAATATGTCCGCCACCACTAAAATGCTCATTTGCAATTTTGTTTACATAAAAGTCATCTTTAGATCTTAAAGACAAACTAATCATATCTTCTTTTTCTGTTATTAAAGCTGCAAACTTAATTCCGGCAATAGATAAGGCATAATTTACTAATCCTTCTGTATCTCCTTTTTTAAAGGAAAACCTTTTTAGTTCTTCTTGAGATAATGAAATATAAGCTGCATTATGATTTGTTAATACTACCATTTTTTCGGTTAAAGCATATCCTAAAAGTCTTAAACGATGTTCTGAGGAATTATCATAAACTTCTTGATGAATTTTAGAATTCTCAACTCCTAAATCTAGTAAATTAGCTATTATTTGATGTGTTTTTGAAGTGGTAGATGGGTACCTAAAAGAACCTGTATCTGTCATTACTCCACAATAAATACATTCTCCAATCACTTTATCAAGCTTATCTAATTCTCCTAAATTTTCAATAAATTCATAAATTAACTGACAGGTTGAACAGGAGTCAGTATCTACAAAATAGTGATCTGCAAATTCTTGCGGATCTTGATGGTGATCAATCACAATTTTAGTAGCATTAGATTTCTCTATCGGATTTCGTAAACCAGCTATTCTTGTTAAGCTATTGTAATCTAACGAAAAGATAACATCTGCTTTTTCTATTATGTTATCAGCTGCTTCTGTTTGTGTATCATAATGAATGATATTTTCAGTTTCCACCATCCAATTTAAAAAAGATGGAAAGGAATCAGGTACAATAACGCTTACTTCTTTTCCTTTTTTCTTTAAGAAATGATACAATGCTAATGATGAGCCAATCGCGTCTCCATCAGGTGATTTATGCGTGGTTATAACAATTAATTTCGAGCTATCTAATACTTCTTTTATCTTATCCATTTACTTAAAATAAAAAACCCTGATGAAAATTCATCAGGGTTGTAAATATATTTAATTTCTTTTTAAAATCCTGATCCGTAAAATCCAGATACTGGAGTAGTCATATGCTCTACTAAAATACCAACACATCCCATATCACTAGACTTCATTAATTTCCCTCTCTTTTTCGTAGTAGCATCTCCACCACCTCCTCCAGGAACAGTAATTTCTAGGGTTAATCTTCTTGTTGATTCTACTGTAAACTCAATTTCATTTGAAAAGCCATCTTCACTATTATCATAAAGTAATTGTTTTTGTTTTTCAACCACTATTTTAGTTTCTTTACTAATTACTTCTACTTCATTTCCTGTAGTTCGTTCACCAACGCCTTCACAATCATAACATTCTTCTCCATCAGCTTCTCCTGTTCCGTTACATGTTCCGCAACTTTCCACTTCTTCTTCCATCGATTTTGTTTCGATTACTTTTTCTACTTTAACTTTTTTTGTCTCATAAATTTTAAATTTAACTTGCGAGCCTAAGTTTTCATCCATACAAACTGAGATTCTATAATCTTGCTTATTGTATACAATTATTTGTAATTCAGATGTTTGTCCTTTACTAAACAATGCACTTTTTGATTGTCCATTTAATTTAAACATTTCATTTTCTGATTGCAAACAATATTTCGAATGAAAGTAATTGCAATATTGACTGAATGACATTGCTGGAACCATTATGATTACAGCAAGAAGAACTAATTTATTGATGTATTTTTTCATGTCTTTTTCTTTTAACTAAAAACAATTACGCTTCTACTTTAACTATGTTATTTCTTATTTCGTTAACCTTATCTCTAATAGCATTAAATTGTTCTTCAGATATTGATATTGAAGAACCACCACCTAATACCATTTTACCACTTTCTTTTTTCTTAAAAGATATTCCAGACCCAGAATCTTCTTCTTCAGGTAAACTAGCAAAAACAGTTTCTAATTCATTAAACCAACCTAAAAGCTCTGCTACATCTTGGTTATCTTTATACTCCTCTAAATAATCCAATAAGTTATCTAACGCTAATTTCTGATCTGCTAATCGATCAACAGCTGTTTTATCTGTGGCATAATTAGTAGTGTTTACAACAACGTAAATTGTTTCTAACCATCCTGCAGAAGCAATTAAACCTAATTTATCCCCTTGTTCGTTTTGCTCTAAGTAATCTACTACTGCAAAATAAGATGTATTTGTTATTTCTACTAAAGAATCTGCATTGTCTAAATTAGCTTGTGCTCTTTCTATTAATGTTTTATCAAAAGCTGAAGAAAGACCTATCGACTCTGACATTTTTTGAATTGTTGCAAAATATTTTGTTGTTTCATTAAATTCTTCATACGCTGCTGTGTAAGCTAAATCTGCTGAATAAACTCCAAAATTTAACGCTTGCATTTTTGGGTCTGAATAGTTAACAGCATTTTGAATTGGGTTTAATAATTCTCCATTAAATGCTAATCCACTCTCTTTAATAAAACCAAACATTTCATCTGGTGATGGAATTCGATAGTAAGTCTGATTTCCTTCTTCTACTTCTTCAACAACATCTTCTATTGCTTCTTCTACATGAACATCTCCTCCACAAGAAGTTAAAAACACCAATGGAAATCCTACCAAAAATGCCAATATTAATTTTGATTGTTTCTTCATAATTCAATTCTTTGCTTTCGACAAAAATATAAATATTTTAGGTTAAATGGAATTATTTACCCTTTAAAAAAGGAAAGATAACAAAACAAACTGATATACTGAATATATATATATGATTGTTAAGGTCTTTTTTCCTCTAGGAATAAGGAGCTTAAAAACAATCCTAAAAAAGTTAATGCTCCATTTAAAATTAGTATTTCGAAACCAAACTGGTAACCATTAAAAAGTGTTGTAGAATAAATATTTAACAGATAACAAATTACTGGTGAAAGAAGACATATTAACGGAACGAGATAATCTCTTACTTTCCTTTTTAAAAATAACCCAAAGGCATATAAACCAAGTAGTGGCCCGTAAGTATATCCTGCAGCCTTAAATAAAGAACTTATAACACTTTCATCATTAATAATGTTAAACAATAAAATAACACCAAACAACACAATAGATACGATAATATGTACCTTTTTTCTCAACTTTATTTTTAATGATTCTTTCTTATTGTTAATGTCTAAAAAATCTACACAAACGGATGTTGTTAGTGCTGTTAAGGCTGAATCGGCACTAGAATATGCTGCAGCTACTAATCCTAAAATAAAAAATATACCTGCTGCTGAATTTAAATGTTGTGCAGCAATTTCTGGAAATAAATTATCGGTTTTTTCAGGAATTGCTATTCCATTTTTATTGGCATAGATATACAATAGTGCTCCCAATACTAAAAAGACAAAATTGACGATAATCAATACAAAACTAAAAGAGAACATGTTTTTCTGTCCGTCTTTAATATTGGCACAGCTTAAATTCTTTTGCATCATATCTTGATCTAAGCCTGTCATAACAATTGCTAAAAACATTCCACTAAAAAATTGTTTTATAAAATGTTTTTTATCCTTCCAATCATCAAAAAAGAAAACTTGAGAATAGTCACTATTTTTTACTTCACTTATCAATTCAGAGAAACCTAAATTCATTTCAGAAGCAATAAAATAAATTGAAACTCCTACCGCTATTAGCATAAATAAGGTTTGTAAAGAATCTGTCCAAACAATAGTTTTAATTCCTCCTTTAAAAGTATACAACCATATTAATAAGATGGTTATCATAACCGTTACCCAAAAAGGAACAGTCATCTCATCGGTTAAATAAATTTTATCAAAAACTAAATACTGAAGTACTTGAGCTACTAAGAATAATCTGAAAGCTGCCCCAATTGTTCTTGATAATAAGAAAAACCCTGCTCCAGTTTTGTATGAATAATATCCAAATCGTTCTTCTAAATAGGTGTAAATTGAAGTTAATTTTAAACGATAATATAAAGGCATTAACACCAAAGCAATAACTGTATAGCCCACAAAATAGCCCATTACCATTTGCATGTAAGAGAACTGACTACTACCTACCCAGCCTGGAACAGAAATAAAGGTTACTCCTGATAATGATGCTCCTATCATACCGAAAGCAACCAAATACCATTTAGATTTATTTGCTCCAATAAAAAAAGCATCGTTAGTTGCTCCTTTAGATGTAAAGTGAGAAATTAACATAAGTAAGGCGAAATAACCTACTATAAATAATATGACGGTAACTGGATCCATTTAATTATGAAACAAAAATGAATAAAATTCTACATTTTATCACTAAACATATTATTTTTGATTCACAGTAAATTGTTGACAGCGTTTTATACTTACTCATACTTTACTAATAACTAATTAAATATTCAAAAAAAAAAATGAAAAAATTAATCTTACCGATTGCTGTATTTACAGCATTTATAATTACTTCATGTGGTGGTGAAGAAAACGTAAAAACAACAAGTGCTACTCCTGAAAATACACAGGAAATTTGTTTTTACTCTTATGATGCAAGTGCTGGAACACAGGTTAGGTGGACTGCTTTTAAAACTTCTGATAAGGTAGCTGTAGGCGGTCAGTTTGATCAAGTAAACGTAATAGCTGGCGAAAAATCTACAAAAATTACTGATGTTTTAGAAACGATTAAATTTAACATTCCTACCTCGAGCACGAACACTGCTAATAAGGATAGGGATGCTAAAATTGTTGCTTCATTTTTTAACGCAATGGATGCAACAGATCTTATCTTAGGACAAGTAAAAAGTGCTGAAGGAGATAACACTAATGGAACGTGTACCTTTTATTTAACATTAAATAATGTAGAAAAAGAAGTTGTACTAAACTATACTGTAGAAGATGCTACTGTTAAGTTAACTGGAGAAATTGATATGGTTGATTTTGGAGCTGAAGCTGCTGTAGCTTCTTTAAATGAAATTTGTGGTGCATTGCACACTGGTGCTGATGGTGTTTCAAAAACATGGTCGGTAGTTGAGTTAGTTATTGAAACTACTTTAAAGAAAGCGTGCCACTAAGTAAAAACGCTTAAATTTGATTAAAAAGCATCAACTCAATGTTGGTGCTTTTTTTGTACTTTGATCCAAATACAAACAAAAACAAGTGCATTAAACACTTAAATACTATGATGATTATAAATTGTTTAAATACAATTTTAGTTATTATACCGATTTGTAATCAAAATGCCCGATAATTTCATTACTCTCGTTCTCTGGCTTTGAATCTCTATCGGCATTATACAAAAACCATTGTTGGGTGTTTTGAAATTAAATTGGGATTACATCACAAAATCGAGATTAATTTGCTCTTGAAAACTTAAAATTTTTGAGGATTTATAAGAGACCAATTAATGTTATAAATGTGAAAACCGACCACTAAACTGTAAAAACCGACCTTTAAATAGAAAAATGCTTTAAATAAGGGTTTAATACAATAAAAGGATTACGTTTATAAACAACAAT
>NVUQ01000069.1 GCA_002401955.1 Flavobacteriales bacterium
TTCCCATAAGTAAGTATAAGAGCCAGAACCTCCAACAACATTAACTCCAGAAAAACCATCGTTACCACCAAAACAAGATACATTTCCATGTATGTTTTCAGTAGCGACTAATAGTGCAGGTTCAGTAATAGCGATATTTCCAGTAGCAACACAGCCCATAAAGTCAGTAACAGTAACCGTTACCGCAGAGGTATCACACAAACCAAAGATAGAATCAGTAGTCTGACCAGAAGGATCATCCCAAGCGTAGGTAAATGGTCCAACCCCATTGGTTAAGGTAGTTGCAACAGTACCATCACACACATTAAAACAAGAAACATTCGTTGCAGTTAAGTTAACACTAAACAATAACGGATCAATCAATACGACACTAGCCGTATCAAAGCATCCATTAGAATCAATAACAGTTACGGTGTAAGTACCATTGCCAAGAGCACTAGCCGTATCCGTGGTTTGTGCACTACCATCATTCCATAAGTAACTGTAAGTGCCACCAGTACCACCAATAGCATTTACCCATGCCAAACCATCATTATAAGTAAAACATGAAGGGTCTGTACCACCAGTAGTTAATTGGATAAGGGGTGGTTCAGTAATGAATACTGCGGTTGAAGCAGTACATCCGTTAGAATCGGTTACCGTAACAGTATAATTTCTAGAAGTTAAATTGGTAGCAGAAGGGGTAGTTTGTGGAAGTGGGTCATCCCATAAGTAAGTGTAAGGGAAAGCTCCCCCAGTTACTTGTATTGCAGCATAACCGTCATTACCACCAAAACACTGTACGTTGTAAGAACTGTCAATTGTTATTGTTGGACCATTAAGGTTTAACACATTTGCAGTATCGGTAACACTACATCCGTTAGCATCAGTAGCTGTAACAGTATATACTCCAGCAATAATGTTTGTTGTAGTATCTGTTGTTTGATTAAATGGAAGCGTGTTCCAAATAAATGTTGTTCCTCCAACAGCTCCACTTATAATTTCAACCCATGTACTACCATCAGCTTGATTACAACTTGCAGGGAAGCTACCAGTATTTAATATTATGGAATCAGGATCGGCAAGTACAATTGTATCTTGTAGTGTACATCCTAACGAATCCGTTATGGTAACAAAATATTGTCCGCTGCATAGATTAATTGCAGGGTTAGTTATTTGATTAATTCCATTTCCTGACCATTGATAAGTATAAGGAGCTGTTCCTCCTGATGGGCCAGCCATAGCATCAGCATCACAAGTTCCAGGACAACTTATTGGGCCAGGAGCAACTATAGAAGTTAATTGCGTTGGTTCTCCAATAACGGCATTAGCTGTCATTACACAACCAAGCGTGTCAGTAACTGTAACGGTGTAGTTGCCTAGTGGTAAACCTGTTGCAGGGTTTGTAGTAGAGACTATACTAGGCGTAGCATTTTCCCATAAGTAAGTAAATCCTGGGAAAGCACCACCAGTAGAAACAGTAGCTGTACCATCATTACCACCAAAACAAGAGACATTAGTAAAAGAAGAGATGTTAGCGGTACCACCTGGAGCAGGAACAATGACAGCCGAAGTAGTTAACTTACACCCATTGTCATCAGTAATTTCAACTCCATAAGTACCAGGATATAACCCCCCTAAAGTGTCACCAGTTCCAATCGGAACAGCTGCAGAATCCCAAACATAGGTGTAAGGAGCAGTACCATTGGTAGGGCTCGCCCAAACGGTACCCTGATCAAGGCCACAATATGCATCAAAACTACCCGTAATAGCAGCCAAAGCAGGCGGCTCACTAATCGGAGCATTGATACTAGCGGTACATCCATTCGCATCAGTTACTGTAACAGTATAAATACCATTAGCCAAGAAAGTAGCATCATCAGTAAATTGAGGAGTAGGAGAATTCCAAGAATAAGCATAAGAACCAGTACCTCCAGAAGTAGAAGAATAAGCACTACCATCAGAGAATCCAAAACAAGTTGCATTAATAGTAGAATCAAGAACAATCACTAATTGAGTAGGTTCAAAAATTTCTATCGTATCAGTTACCGTACATCCTTCAAAACTAGTAACGGTTACATAATGCAAACCAGCAGAAAGACCAGTAGGGTCTTCAGCAGCAGAGCCACTAGGCGTCCACGCATAAGTGTAAGGATTAGTACCACCATTAACTGTTAAGTTAGCGGAACCATCGTTAGCACCAAAACAATTAACTGAGTCACCAATAATAGAAGAAGTCATCAACGGACCATCAACTAAAGTAACAGAATCAATAGCCGAACAACCATTGCCATCGCTAACAGTAACGATATGAGTACCGGCAGCTAAATTAATAGCTGGATTGTTCGTTTGTATCGGTGTAGGACCCCAAGAATATGTATATCCACCAACACCTCCAGCACCAGCAGCAGTAGCATYYCCATCATTAGCACCAAAACAAGAAGGGTCATTACTCGYAGGAATGGAAGCTACTAMAGGRGTAGGTTCAAAAATGGTAACCGTATCTGTACCSGTACAACCAAMAAAATCAGTTATGGTAACCGTATAAAAACCAGCACCAGCAGTTAAGGTGTCATTGGTTGATGCYCCTGGAGACCAAACGTAGGTRTAAGGARMRGTSCCACCAGTRGGGAAAGCATAAGCTTGTCCATCAGYAGAACCATTRCAAAGTGTGTTGCCRATAAATGCAGCAGTARCWGTAATRCCMGCAGTAGTGGTCACKGTAATGGTTGTATCTTCAATACATCCAGTACCCACATCTGTTACAGTAACAGTATATGTTCCWGCAAATAATGARGTAGCAGGATTGGTAACAGAAACTGTTGTAGGAACAGCATCTTCCCAAACATAAGTATATGTTCCAGAYCCWCCAGAAGTAACCGTAACGTTAGCATTACCATCAGMTAAACCACAGTTGGCAGCATTCATAGTRGGGTCTAATACCATTCCAGGAGGGTCAAATAAGGTAACACTAACAGTATCAGTACATCCATTTAAATCAGTTACCGTACAAAGATGCGTTCCAGCACCTAAGTTGTTGGCTGTTTGTGTGTTTTGACCACTAGGGGTCCATGCATAAGAGTAACTAGCAGTACCATCTGAACCCTGAGCAGTAGCATCACCATCCGTAAATCCATTACAAGAAGGATTATTACTGGTAGTAATAGTTACATCAAGTACAACAGGTTCTTCCACAGTAACAGGAATAGTTGCAGGACACCCATTGGCATCAGTAACTGTTACATTATATGTTCCAGCACTTAAACCAGTAGCAGGGTTAGTAATAGAAACTGTTGTAGGCACAGCATCTTCCCATAAATAAGAAATATATGAAGGGGCATTAACCGTAGCCGAACCAGTAGCATCCCCACTACAAAGCACACTATCTGCAAAAGCAGTAGGTGTAGGCATAGGATAAACAGTTACATTAGCAGTAACAGTATCACTACACACACCCGAAGTAACAATTTGAGTAACCGTAAAAGTACCAGCATTAGGATACACGTAGATGGGGTTCTCGGCAGTAGAAGTGCCTGGACCAGCATCACCAAAGTCCCAAGCATAAGTTACACCAGTAGTCCCAGTATTGGTAAAAGTAAAACTATTGCCCGTTAAACATTGATTAGCAGGAACTGTAAAACCAGCTGTAATGGTTGGCCCTGTAGTAACATTAATGTTATTGGTGGCACCACAACCATTATTGTCAGTAATAACTACAGCATAATTTCCAGGAGCTAATCCGGTGGCAGTTTGTGTAGTTTGTCCTCCTGGTGTCCAAGTATAATTGTAGTTAGGAGTACCATTACTTGGGGTAGCAGTAGCAGTTCCATCATTAGTACCATTACAACTTTCAGGTGTAGTCGCCATATTAGGAGCATTTAGGTTACTTATCGCTACATCAACGGTGTCAATCGCACTACATCCACTTGCGTCAGTAACTGTAACAATGTAGCTTGTGTTAGTAGTAGGAGACGCATTGGGGTTAGCAATGTTTGCATTACTCAAGTTTGTTGAGGGAGACCAAGAGTATGATAGACCTGTTCCTCCACTACCAGTAGGGGATCCACCAATTGAAACAGGAACAATATTTCCATTACCATCTAAGCAGGTTGTAACAATAGATCCAGCATCAGCAACTATATTATTATTTACGTTAAAATTTAAACATCCTGGAGGGGCAACATTTCCACATAAATCTTCTACTGATCCCGAACCATTAACCAGACAGATTTGATATGCTCCAGCAACAGTTATTGCAGGAGTAATTGTTATTGTAACTGTATTATCTTGTGTTCCTCCGGCAGCACAATTAATCGCAGAATTACTCGTAATAGTGTAGGGGCCTCCTGGACCTGTTAGTATAAAGTCTGATGTTTGTATAGAACTACACAAAATATTTTCAGAAAAATCAAATGTTATACTTGTTGCACCACATGCAATAGGAGTATTAACTGATTGTATTGATGGAGGAATATTATCAAATATTGCTGCTGTAGAAGATGTAAAATCAAGTGTATAACCATTTGTTGATCCTGACCAATTTTGGACAGAAAGCACAAATGTCTGTCCTGCTACCGCAGGAATACAAGGCTCATTTTGAGCGCCTGCAGCACCATTTGCTCCAGTAACGCCTGCAGCTCCTGAAAAATTACAAGCCACCTCTAGTGCAGGATTAGTTCCTATGTCGCTACAAGGATTATTAGTTAAGTCATAAACAGCCCAATCATAATCATCACCACTATTATTTGGTGTAATATCAAAACAAACGTTCCCTGCTGTTTGTGTTGTAAATACATACCATACATTATTTACTTCTCCAGCTCCCCCTAAACATGAGTTGGCAGATGTTATTTCTGAAGGAAAATTCCCTGTACCTGAATAAGATAAAGGTTCATTATAAATATTTTGACAAACAGGTATTGCTCCATCACAATCTTGAACTGTTGGAGTTTGTGAAAATGCGTGTAATGATAAGAATGAAAATATTAAAATAAATAAAGAATTTCTCATGTAAATAGATTGGATTTATAATTCTTACTTAGAATTTTTAAAAAGAGTTTTTATACTTTCAATAGTCTCTTGATTTGTAATTCTGTTATTCCATTTTAATAGACTTTCTTTATACTGGTAGATGTCTTGGGTTGTTAATATAGGTAGTTTAGATAGATTGAATGTTGAATTGTTTATTTCTTTAACTGTTAATATAATGGGCTTTATATTGTAAGAAGAAAACAAGGGTTCTATTGTTTGTAATTTAATATCATTAACATGAGCACTTACTAACATAATCTCCGTATTACTTACCTTGCTGATATAAATAAAATTTTCATCAATTAAGATATCCATTTTAAGTTTTTTTCTTTCTTCTTTACTCAATATGTTTTGAGAATTTTCATTTGATATTTTTATTAAATAAACATTTTTTGAAGTATGATTTATTGTAGCGTTTTGAGACGAAATACTTCCTAAAAAAATGAACAGAGATAGAGTAGATAAAACGGATTTTAGATATTTCATTATATGTTAAAAATTGGTAGAAAAATGTTTAAAAAACACCTCTTTGTTAAATACAAAACAAATAAGCACTGTTTTTGTTAAATTTAAGCTTAGTGTACAGCGTTAAGACGGGTATTTTTTTATTTGGTTGCCTTGTTAAGTAAAATATACTTCAATTAAAGGTTGATATTTTTCGTTAACGGTAGAAAATGAGAGTTAAAAAGGTTTTCTTAAATAAAAAAACCTCTAACGTTAGTTAGAGGTTTTTGTTAAAAAGTTGTTTAGTTACCTAAGCACATTAACATGTCCGTTGTAAGTTCTAGAAGTCCCTTCGATGTCAGTAATTTCTATTTTCCAGATGTAGACACCGTTTTGTACGGGTTTACCTTTAAA
>NVUQ01000032.1 GCA_002401955.1 Flavobacteriales bacterium
TATTGTTTGATGGCACATTCGCTACTGGTGTTGGATCAACTGTTATTGTATATGCTACTGGTATTCCTGGACAGCCAGCTAATGTTGGTGTTACTGTTACTGTTATCGTTCCACTTATTGCAACTCCTGTTGCATTAGTCGCACTAAAGGCTGGCACATTCCCTGTCCCTGAGGCCACTAGTCCTATAGAAGTATTACTATTTGTCCATGTAAATGTAGCTCCTACTGGCGTACTTGTTAAACTTCCTAGTGGTACTGCATCGCCTGGGCAGTAAGCATTGTTTGATGGCACATTTGCCACTGGCAATGGATTTACTGTTATGGTATAATTTACTGGTGTTCCTGCACAACCTGCTAAGGTTGGGGTTACTGTTATCGTTCCACTTATCGCTGCTCCTGTTGCATTTGTAGCACTAAAGGCTGGTACATTTCCTGTTCCTGAGGCCACTAGTCCTATAGAAGTATTACTATTTGTCCATGTAAATGTAGCTCCTACTGGTGTACTTGTTAATGCTCCTAATGGTACTGCATCGCCTGGACAGTAAGCATTGCTTGATGGCACATTTGCTACTGGCAATGGATTTACTGTTACTGTCTCTATTACTGGACATCCATTTCCATCTGTATAGGTAATGTCACTTGTTCCAGCTGTCACACCAGTAACCAAACCTGTTCCTGATACTATAGCAATTCCTGTGTTAGTTGACGACCAACCGCTCCCACCCGTAGGTGCTGAACCTGTTAATTGTGTGGCTGATCCTACACACACACTTATTGCACCTGTTATCGTTGGTACTGTTCCCGTATAGGTTCCATTAATTGTTTCAGGACATCCATTTTGATCAGTTATAGATAAACTCCAATTTTGCCCATTCAATAAACCCGTTACAACAACTGTTCCTCCGCTAGTAATAGGGGCTCCTGTTAAAGTTCCACTCCCTGTATTCGTAATTGTGTAATCTGAGCCATCATATAGGGGCATCCCACCAGTAATTGTGACATCTACAGTACCAGCACATAAGTCAATAGCACTTTGAACAGCAACAGTTGATGTTAAGTAAACAACAGTAATTGTTTGACCAACTGCGTAACATCCGTCACCGTCACCATCCGTTTGTAAGCCTCCACAATTAGCATCATTATCTCCATCATCTACGGTAATAGGAACCAAATAAACAACATCTCCTGGCAAAATAGTTGGTGCAAATAAAGATGGATCACAATCATTAAAATCTTGTCCAGTCCAGTATATTCCAGGCCAACCCGGATCATTATCTGGATCTGCTGGATTCGTATTAGGAGCAGTATTTATATAAATTGCATACATTAATTCTGGAACAGTAAAACAACCTGGACCAGGAGGCCCAGGGTAAAACACTGATGTAGGTAATGTATAATCATTATTACTTGTAATATCATAACATGAAACAACATCTTCACAAGTGTAAATCGTATTAGCAATAATATTCACATTACCTCCCGTAGCAGTTATGGTAAATGTTCCTGCATTAGCTGTACATGGAACAGATTGGATATCTATACAATAGGTACCCGTAGCTGCTGCAAAACCATCTAATTGAATGTAATAAGTTTGACCAGCAACTAACCCATTAACTTGTAAAAGAGATGTACTCCCTGTGCCTCCATCATCATCACAACCATATTCAAACATATTAGGAGCAACAGGGCATACAGTTGGATCTCCAGGAGCTGCACCTAAAACATTAATATGAGTATCAAAGTTGGTAGCAGGATGATCTGTAGAAATAATTACCGCACCAGTTCCTGGTGCTACAAATGAAAACCATACTGCAGCATCTGTTGCGTCACCACAAGACATATTAAAATCATTATTAAGTGTTGCTAAAGCATTACTACCTTGAGTACAAGCTGCCCCAACAGTAACAGGCTGAGCAGTTGAACAAAAATCATTATTAAGCCATTGTGCCTCAGACTTCCCAAACAGAAATACTGCTGCTAAAACAAGTAAAAGTTTTTTCATAAGTCAAATATTATTTATATAAAGCTTTGTATTTATCTTTTATTAGATGCTTATTATTCAGCATCCATTTTTCAATTAAATTAACATTATCCGATTTTGACAATTTAGCGTTGTATTGTGGATAATCACTAGGTATTGTCTTTACATTCAGTTTTTCTAAAATTACCTGATCGTTCAAATAATATGAGCCAGATTTTTTTGGTGTATTAGAAGATATTTGAGTTAAAGGAATCGGACTAGAGACACTCTTTTTAATATTATTTGTTCTCTCTACCTTTTTAAATTCTGGTTTTTTATCTTGAGCTTTTGCTGTATATCCCGTAAACAAAAAAGCAACTAATATTAATAATGTTTTCATAATAATGTATAACTAATTAAAATCTTCTAACAGATTATTTCTTCTTTTTAAACGCTTCTTTAATTAAGCTTTGATTTGCTTCACCCCAAGTTTTCATTTGTTTTTTATATTCTCCCGCAGGAGTTCCTTCTTTATATTTTGGGAAATCAGCAGGAACATCAGTAACTGTAAGTCTTTTTAAAATTTCCTCTTTTTTCCCCATATATCCATCCGTAGTATTTAATACTGGCTGAGCATTTTTCTTGTTTTTAGCAATAGTGGCTTCTCTTGTATTTAATGCTGCTTTTTTACTTGATTTAACCTCTGTTGATTGACCAAATGAAACAGCTCCAAACATTAAAAATGATGTTGCGAATAATAATCCCTTAACTTTCATAAATACTATTTTTTGATACAACTATAATTTCTATTAAAATATAGAGACGAAAACAATTTTAAAAGGTTGCATGAATTTTAACAAAAAAAAGGAGACTAGTTAATTATTTTAATTTTACATTACAAACAAATTTATAAGATGAACAACCCCGATGTAGAGCTTCGAGGAATTCTCATGATCAAATCACCTATTTAATAGATGATTTAATCAGAACAAACTCATACTTTTTTTTTCTAAAACAACAAATTATTGAAAAAAGAGAAAAAGCTATCAATTCGAGTGTTTTGAGTTTAGTTTATACCGAGTACGGAACACTCGAACTAACAAATTCTACAAAAATCACCTAAAATATTACTCTTTTTAGGTTTAGTCGTGTAAAATAGGAAGTATGATTTTGCCTTGATGAATTAAAATAATTAGTCGATAAATAGTTCTTTTAAGACCTTATTTTAAGGTATTGCACTTTTGCAGATATAAATTCTGATTAACTGCATCCCCTTTCATTCCGTATAGTTTTGCAATGTGGTTACACAATATTTTATCAACAGAATCATATTGAAACGCCTTGACAAAATACTTAATAGAAATATTAATATTAGAAATCTCTAAAGAATAAAGATTGGCAATATTCATATAAATATTTTTAGGTTTATCTGATTTATTAGCAATCATTTCCAACTCTTCAACACCTCTAGTTACCATATTGTTTTGAGTCAACAGGTTATTAAAACCACTATAAACACTTGCTTGATCAGGATTAATTTCAATAGCTCTAACATAATAATTAAATGCTTTATCAATTTGATTTAATCTATGTGATGAAACCGCAGCATTTAAATTGGCCTCATAATAATCTGGCTTTATTGCAATTGCCTTTTCACAATACAACAATCCATTCTGATTATCTTTCATCAAATCTATATAGGCAGAACCAAGATTACTGTAACACGTTAAATATGTTGAATCAATTGCTAGTGCCCGCTTATAATGCATAACTATATCATTAGCATACCCTCTATTTTTTGGGTTTTTAGGGTTTTTACGAACTTTAGCATATAGTGTGTTTGAAATCATAGCATGAGCTTTTGCCGAATTCTCTACAACTTCAATATCATGATAATAAGTGGTTAAGTAATCATGCCAATTAGGGTTCCTAGTTATTACTCTTGCTGAGTATACAACTGCAACTAGAGCAACAGCGACTAGAAAACCATTAGGCAATTTTAATTGTACTGAATCATCAATTAAATCAACTTTAAATATTCTCACCAGTAAAACTCCTAACACTATACAGAATCCTAAAGAAAACAAGTAAGTAAACCGATCCGCTACAATCCCTACTATTGGAAATAACACATTAATAAAAGCCAACATAACTCCTAACCATAATACAATTCCTAATCCTAACACATCTCTTTTTAAAAACCTCCAAAAACCATAAACACCTAATGGAGCATAAAACACTAATGCTAACCAAACCTGATAAAACGACCAATTGGCCATAGGAACATGATTGTATCCGTAATAGTAAGACATGTCTTTAGGAAAAATTAGCATCTTTAAATAAAACCAAGAACAGTATAAGCCCACTGTTATTCTATCCATAAACGAACCTTCATACAATAAGGGATTTTCAAAATACTTAACATTTCTAGTACCAGAAGCTGTTAAAAACCCTTTTTTCATAGCAACAAACATTATTCCTGCACCTACAATTGACCCCGTGCAAATCAATATTTTTTTATAATTAGTTTTTGAAAAATACAATACAACAGGAACTATCCCCACCAATGATAATGCTGATTTTTTTGATAAAAAAGCCATTAACCCAAATGCCAAAGCAAATAACAAATATTTATATTTTGAGGTAAATGAGAATTTCAAATAATGAGTCAAAGCCAACAAAACACCTAACAACATTAACAACTCATCTCTACTCTTAATATTAGCAACAGGCTCCGTGTGTAATGGGTGAACAATAAAAATGAGTGTTATTACAATTGGCAACAACTTATTATAATCTTTAAGAAGTAACAATAAGAAGTTAAAAAGAAGTATATTGGTTATAGCATATAGCAATACATTAAAAAAGTGGCTAATGTTTGCTTGCGTTAATTTGTCTTTCCGGTTTTTTTCTTCAGCTGTTTGTGACTCAGGTAAGCCCTTAAAAAATTGTTTTTCTATTGCAAAAGTGATCAAAACCACAGGTCGATAGCCGTAATTTTGTTTCTTATCTACTGCATAGTGAGTGGTAAATATTTCAGAAATTCCTTTAAGTCCATTATTTACTTTTTCGATACCATCTACAACAATATTATCATCTAAAGAATATTCATTATTAATACTGTTCCCATAAATAATAAATGTAATTAGAACAATTACAATATAATATCGCAATTGTGTTATTTTAGTAAAATTTACTGTTATCATTTATATTCATTTAAAAACCAAATGTATAAATTTACGATTGCTATTAAAAATTATATCTAATTTACATGTTTAGTTCTATTGATAACCTATCAGAAATCAAACGATTTTACATACTAGGTATAGGAAGATCTGGAACGACATTACTAGTAAACATTTTGAATAGGCACAGCGAGACCCTAGCAACACCTGAAAGTGTTTTTATACAGTTTTTTTATGCTTCTTTTAAAAACAGAACAAGCTTTTCAAAAACAGATGTCAATGCTATTTTGGATTTTATTAAAGTAAATGAAAAATTGCAACCATTTATTAATTGGGATTTTAATTATAAATATTTTGACGCCTTATTGTATCCATTAAAGATAAACTATGATGAACTCATAAATGTTATTCTGTTACAATTTATTCCGCCAGAAAAAAAAGGACAAAACATTAAAGTACTTATAGACAAAAACCCTGGCAATAGTTTGTTTGGCGAGGCCTTATTTAAATTAAATAAAAACTCAAAAGCTATTATAATGATAAGAGATTATAGGGCTAATATTCTTTCTAGGAAAGAAAAAAAACACTGGAGATCCACTAATGTAATTTACAATGCTATAAGGTGGTTAAAGTTTAATAACGCATTATTTAGATTAAGTAATAAATTTTCGAACAGAACTTTATTTATAAGGTATGAAGATTTGGTTACTGACGGAGAAAAAACAGTTAAAAAAATTACAACCTTCTTAGATATCCCATTTTCTTTAGATTTGTTAGAACCAAAGACTAAAAAATATAAAGATAGGATTAAGGAATATAAATACTTAAATGAAAAACATCAAGGGATATTAAATTCAAAAATTGATTCGATAAATATGCCTTTATATAAAGGTAGAATTGACAAATGGAAAACAGGACTTCCCATTAATGAAATTAAACACTGTGATGTAATATGCTCAAAATTTGGTAGCAAATTTAACTACTTAGAATATAATAATTCCATTCCATCTGATCAGTTAATAAAGTTTTCCTTACCTTTTATCCAAGGGTATTTATCCATTATAAAACAGCAGGTTTTGTTCCGTGTGCCTTATGGGATAAAACTGAAACGATTAAAACAAATTGTAAAGAAAGTAACCTCTAAAAAATTTACTAATTGAATAGAAATATCAATACAAAATTAGCTTCTGTCAATTTCATAATAGGAATGGGAAGATCAGGAACCTCTTTATTAACAAGTATACTTAACTCCCACTCTCAGATTTACGCTAATCCCGAAAACAATTTTCTTTTATTTCTTGCTAATTACCTAAATTCTAAAAAAGACTTCAATAAAAATGACATTGAATACATCAATCAAATATTAAAATTAAATACAAACACCACCCTAACGGTATGGAAAGGCAAAATAGAAACAGATGATTATCCTCTAACTAAGGAGCAGATAATTGATAAAGTATATATGAGTTCGTCCATTCAAAAAAAAGGTAAAAAAGTAAAAGTTATTTATGACAAAAATCCTGAATACACCCTTTATACTAATATGCTAAAAACCATTTTACCTGAAGCAAAATATATAGCTATTACCAGAAATTATCTTGATAATATTGCTTCACGAAAGAAGTTTCGCAATAAAACAAAAAAGCGATTAACTCATAACGATTGGGTTTCTATATACATGTTGGCAATTTCATGGAATTATTACAATAAAAAGATAATTCGCATGCTTGGCAAGGAAAAGATCTTCCATATTCGTTATGAAGACCTTGTAGAAGAACCTGTTACTAACTTAAAAAGGTTATTTAATTTCATTGAAATCCCTTATGAAAACGATGTATTAAACTATTATAAAGACATTGATTTAAATAGTAAAATTGAAAATTCTCAATTATCTGAAGCACAACAATTGACTGTTAAAGAAATGCATGGCAATTTAGAGAAACCTGTTTCTAATAAAAGAGTGGGAGTTTGGGAGCAGCAATTAACAAAAAGACAACGATACGTTTGTGATGTAATTTGCCACAAAAACGCAGAGAAACTTGGCTATACTGAACCAAAAGAATATAGCAAACTATATCAATTTTATATTTCTATGATTAGCATCCCTTTTAAAATTTTATACTACAGCTATTTAATATTAAAAGATTTAAAATACTACAAATTACCATTATCCATTAGGGTTAATATTTTTAGTAAGTGAGCTTTATTACTATAGAATATTATATTTTTTTGATTTTGATTGTATGGTTAATCTACATATCAGGAAAAAAATATAATTGGTTAATATTAACTATTGCGAGTTACATCTTTTATGCGAGTATACACATTGAATACTCTATTGTTATGCTCGCCTCAACCATAGTTGCCTACTTTTCTGCAATTATGATGTCTAAGGCAAAAAAAGGAAGAGTTTTCTTTTTTCTAATTGGCATTTTAACCGATTTATCACTGCTCTTTTTTTTCAAGTATCTTGGTTTTTTTTTAGAAAATGTAAATTTTTTGTTCGGAACAGAATTCGATACAGGATATTCTATTGCCAAAAATATCATTTTACCAATCGGAATTTCTTTTTACACCTTTCAATCACTGAGTTATACTATTGATGTTTACAGAAAAAAAAGAGCTCCTGAAACACATTTTGGCTATTACGCATTATATATTTCCTTTTTTCCACAATTAATAGCTGGACCAATTGAACGTTCACAATATTTAATTCCTCAGCTAAAAGAAAAAGTAAAACCAAATCTCGATCATTTTATGCAGGGTAGTAAATTAATATTATGGGGACTTTTTAAAAAAATAGTTATTGCAGATACCATTGGCACATACGCTGATAATATATATTCTAATTCTAACGAGTACAACTCTATTGAAATTGCTCTTGCTGTTTACGCTTTTGCTTTTCAAGTTTATTATGATTTTTCTGGTTATTCAAATATAGCTATAGGTTCGGCAAAAATGTTTGGAATTAATTTAAGCATGAATTTTAATAATCCTCTTGCATCTAAAAACATTACTGAATTATGGAGTAAATGGCACATCTCCTTAATGACGTTTTTAAATACTTACATTTTCCGCCCCCTAGTTACCTCTAGAAATCTATTTCACAAATGGGGTGTTGGAGCTATATTTGTAGTGTTTTTTATTAGTGGATTATGGCATGGCGCAAGTTGGAATTTTGTCACTTTTGGAATATTAAATGGATTAATAGTAATTATAGAACGACAAACTAAATTTGTTAAAAAAATTCAGCAACTCTCCAAGAAAAACAAAGTTAGTAAACCTTTAAAATTTCTTCTTATCATATATACTTTATCTTTCTTTTCTTTCACCTCCATATGGTTTAAAACAATTACGAATAATGACGCAATTCAAATAATTAGTAATTTTTTAAAATTTAATTTTAACAATACAGCAATCGTTAATGTTCTGTATGTTTTGTTTTTAATGATTTTAGGCGTGTGGCTTGAAACCTATAGAAAACATTACCAATCTACCCCTATCGAAATAATAAAATATAATTACGGGAGAGTAACAATTTATACAATATTGCTGGTTTTAGTTGTTCTTTATAGTAATCATAATGAAGTCCCTTTTATCTATTATCAGTTTTAAAATGGAAAAAAGAACCAGACATATCATTTTTTCATTACTCTTATTATCAGTATTTCACATCTCTTTATTAATGCTTTTTAAAACAGTTAAACAAAAGAATGAAATCGTACAAGTGTTTGATCATTATGACAAAAACCCGAAACATTATAAATTTTTATTTCTAGGGACTTCTCATGTTAAAAGAGGTGTCAATATAACTATTGTAGACTCATCATACTCAATGGCATATTATGGTCAAAATAATATTAATGCCTATTATTTATTAAAATACTTATTAGAAAATTATTCCAATAATTTCGAATACATCTGTTTACCAAATGACTTTGATTACTACTCTAAACAAGCTTTATGTAATTTAAATAACATGTTTTTTTACAATCATTTTTTCGATTATGATGAATATGGGAAATTAAATAATTCATATTACCAAAGTAAAAAAGAAGAATTCCTACTCAATTATTTTCCTTATACTCAACTAAGAAAAATGTTAAAATCTAAAACAGAAAGGGCTACAAAAGGGAATAAAGATTTTTCATTAAAGAACATTAAAACCCGCCAAAAAATTGCACACGACTACATTTACAAAGGACATAAAATTAATCATGTGAATGACATTTACAATCCTCTTTCTATTGTATATCTAGAAATGACACTTCAACTACTTAAAAAATATAATAAAAAGGCTATCTTTATTAATTACCCTTTATCCAATGAAATGAATCTAGAAATAGATGCTTTTGGCAATTATAATCATAAATCGGACAGTCTAATAATTAAATCCAAACATAAAATAATTGACCTATCCAAGGCATTTATCAAACATGATGAATATTTCTTTGATGCACACCACCTCAATAAAAAAGGAGGAACTAATTGCTCTCACCTAATTCAAGAAAAATTTAACAACTATTAAGTTTTAGCTAATATGAGAATCTACAATGTTACAGTATAAAAAAAATATTAGTCCTAATCAACGATTTCAATTTGCGTACTTCCAAGTACTGGACCATTTTCTAGGTAGAGCAATCGGATTTAAAATCACAAAAAAAACTCGCAAAAAATTTTACGAAAGATTATACGAAGAGTTAAAAAGTAAAGGGGAAGGAAAAACAATAGAAGTAGAAAGAGTAAAAAACATTTCTGAAAAGGAGTTTAAAGAGAAATATTTAAACCTCAACATACCCGTAATACTTGATGGTGCGGCTAAAAACTGGAAATGTGTAAGAGAATGGGACTTCGATTATTTTATAGAAAAGCATGGTAGTGATAGTATCAAAGTTGTAGATGACATCCAAATGAATGCTACAGGAGAGGTAGAACGATCCTTTTACACTTCTAACCTCAAATCAGAGTTAAATAACATAAAAGAAGGTAAAGGAAACTATTATCGTTTTTACCCGGTAATGAATAGACACCCTGAGCATTTAAAAGATATTGATGAGTCTTTTTTTAAAGCAAGAATAGAATGGTTTTCAACCTTTAAAGCATATCAAGTTTTTTTTGGAGGTAAAGGATCAATTACAAATTTTCATACTGCTAATGCTTCTAATTTTTTCACACAAATTATGGGAGAAAAAGAATGGTACCTCTACCCCGTTTACTATTCTCCCATTATCGACCCTTCACCAACCGATGGTATGAGCAGGGGTGCACCTATCAGAACTAAAGAAGGGCCTTTTAATCCGTTCGAACCAAATTTTAATAATCCATACCACATATATAAATACATTGATATTTACCATATGGTATTAAAGCCTGGGGATATTTTTTTTAATCCACCTTATTATTGGCACGCCATTAAAAATAATTCAGAATCAATTGGCATGGGATTTAGATGGATAGCTCCTAAGTCAATTTTTAAAGTATCAAAACTTTATTTCATGCTTGATTTTTTCTCTAAAATTTGGATAAAAGCTTTTCAAGCATATCGAGACATTAATGAGATGCATGCTAAGGATGCAAAAAAATTGTAGCATTTTTCGATCTACTTTCTTAGTCTATAAAAAAAAACTACAGGATAGATAAAAATAGCGCCAAAACTCATGATAAATGAGTTTAAAAATCGTGGTAATTTATCTAAAATATTAGTCTTTTGAAATAAAAATTGTAATGCTAATGTTGTACGAATTTTTGCACATATCCACTTTGCCTCACTCTGAAATTCAGGTCTAATGATATCTAAAACTAATATAATCCTTCTTTCATCAGTATTATTCCATGCATAATGTTGATGGGCATCACAAAAAGCAAAAGGTTCTCCAACTTTCCATTCTCGTTTTATGTTCAACACTTCAAAGCCGCAATTCGGCAATCCACCTGGTATCAATAATGGAATATGAATTCTAAACATCACATTAGAATCTCCAATATGTGGTTTTATATTCGAGCTATCATCTAATAGGCTATAACCAGCCGACACTAAAAATGGAATTTTATCTAAAACCTGATTGGTTTTAGGAAATTGTTTAAGGTTGTTTCTATTTATTTTTAACCATGATATAAGTGATATAAACTTCCATTTAGTTGGTTTATTAGCAAAGGTTGTATTTGAATACGGAACAAAAAGATCTTCTTTTCTATTTGTAATCTCTGCTTGAAAAATTGGAGTACTTTTTCTAATCAACTCGTACCATGGATAATTTGATATATCAAAATAAGCAGGTTCGTTTCCTGAATATGTCCCATCAGAATCAAACGAAAACCATATTTTATCTGTTTGATCTTTCAATTATGTTTTTTAATAGTTCCAAATAATTTCTGATATGGGTATAAGAGTACCAACAAACAGAAAATATTAAAAATGATAACTCGATGCATCCATTTTGGTAAGTTTTTAATTTGTTTTGATTTTTCAAACAACAATTGTAAAACCAAAAAAGATCGAACTCTAAAACAAATGTATCTTCTTTGTGATTGATATTCATCTTTAATCACATCAAAAACTAGAATAATACGTTCAGTACTGCTGTAATTCCAAGCTGAATGAAGATTACCATCAACAAATGTTAGTAGTTCATTTTCTTTCCAAGGTTGAGCTTCTTCATTTACTTTAAAACCACAATTCGGAAGCCCCTCAGGGATTTTTATCCCTAAATGTGTACGATAAAACGTATTTGAATCTCCATGGTGTGGCTTAATTTCAGCACCTGATTTAAGTGTATTTATTGAAACTGAAACAATGTTTGAATTATTTTTAATAATAGAATGCAGAATAGGTACATGACTAAAAGTGCCATTCACTTCAATTCCCCAAGTCTTAAAACTATACGTTTTCCACCCATCATGTTCTGCAAGACTATCTATAAAATAAGGCTTGAGTGCAAAATCAGGACGCTTTACAAGCTTTTCTACTTCTAATTTTAATAATGCCGATTTTGATGTGATTTGCGTACTCCAAGATAATTCTTCTTCAGTATAAAAATTGGGTTCATCTAGATAATTACTAGACGTAAAATAGGCAAACCACATTTTTAGCTTATGTTTCAAAATCCTTTTATTTAAATCCAAAGTTAATTAAATTTACACTATTCAATTTTTGTTTAGAAACAAGATTATTGTTCTAAACAAAGTTTTAAATATTTAATTTTCGACTAACGAAACGACCATACAATTAAATTATAGCATAAGAAAACCAACTGTTTTTCAAGCCCTGTATTCCATATAAAACCTATGAAATCAAAAGAATTATCGAACAATATCATTTCTCATTTTAGAAAAAATGTTTTTCCATGGACAAAGCTTTTGGAAGATAATTGGAAATCTATTCAGGGAGAAATGCAACTTATTTTAGATTATCCGAAAAATGTAAAGCATAAAAACAGATGGTTTCTAGCACACCCGCATTATGTAAAATCTAATTCTAAAGAAGGGTGGAAAACTTATGAGTTTTATTTTTTTGGAATTAAACAATTGAACCACTGCCTCAATTGCCCTAAAACTTACGAGCTATTACAGCAAATTCCAGAGTTAGTTACTGCTCAATTTTCTGTATTAAATCCTCACACTAAAATTGAGCCTCATAAAGGTTACACCACAATGGTTTTACGAAACCATTTAGCGTTAGAAATTCCTTCTCAAGAATTATGTAAAATAAAAGTAGAAAACGAAGAGGCTTCTTGGGTTGAAGGGGATATCATAACATTTGATGATTCAAAAATGCACGAAGCCTGGAATTTATCTGACAAAAGAAGAATTGTACTAATGATTGATGTTGCCAATCCTGAAAGTAAATACACTGCCAAGCAAATTAACCAGTATAAGATAGAAAACCTAGACGACCCCTTTTTGTTAAGTATTGCAGATAAAAAAAATTGGTTAGCGTGGTTAGAAAAAGGTGAATTCCCAGATAATGTTTTAGTAGAATAGCTTTAAACTATTTCTGTTTTTATTTCAGCATATTATTAATTTCATCAAGGTTGTTTTGCGATACTGTCCCAGTATAAACCAACTCTTTACCATCAGGATGAAGTCTATCCAATATATCTGAATAAGGCTGAATCGCAGTTAAATAAGATTTTTTCGTTAACTCCATAACAATTGTCTCCTCATCTTCAGATAGTTTACTATAACCTAACCTCTTATTATATTCTATTGCAGATTTATTGGATTTTAACATCCTAACAATTGATCGATCAAAAGATTTTAACAATAAAATTGAAAAGTTAATAAGTATCATACTCGCAATAACAGGAGTTGGAGTATACCAAACATCTACATCAGAAATAAAAATTCCTCCTTCTCCTACGTTCTTTTCAATACTTACATTTTTTGAATTAATGAGTCCAACTCTTTTACCTCTTTCATCAATTATTATAAAATAATAATTTAACTTATTATTGATTGAATTGAACCATTTGTTTTGCATTTCTGGAGTTATTTCATCTGTAAAAAGCATTTTATTCTGGATAAAATGCTCATTCCTCCATAGCCTTACCTCTTCAATATCTTCTATTGTTAAACGTTTTAAGGTTACTCCGTATTGAGATAAGGTTAACATTTTTTATCATCAACAGAATAATGTGGTTTTTTATTTACAATACTATTAATTCTTGAAATATAAATACCTAAAACTCCTATTCCTATAAGAATGATCCCCGTGCTAAAAAGTACAGATACTATTACAGAAGTAAACCCTAATTCTGCTCCTAAAAATATTTTTTTCAATAAATAGTATGTCCCAATGATGAAATTCAATAACGACATAGAAAATCCTAAAGTAATAAACCATTGAAGAGGCCTTGTAGAGGTATAAAGTCCAACATGGAAAGTCATTCTGATTAAGCGAAAAAGACTATATCGTGATTTCCTACTTTGTTTATTCTCATTCAATTTTAAATTTATAAACTCAGGAGTAGGTGCATACCATAGAAAAATCTCATCTAACCAAACAAAACTATACTTATGCTTTTTAAGGTGTTGGACAACATCAGTTCCCAACAATCTAAAACTAGAACCTTTGGCTTTATCTTCACCTTCATTTTTAGATAAAAACCGATAAAATCGTGTTAAAGTTTTTCTAATTATTTGATATTCATCATTTGGATATACCCCGTAAATAACCTTAGCATTTGTTTCCTTTTTAAAAGTTAACAGCTTTTCAATATCAGCCACATCATGCTCTAAATCATCATCCATTGTAATGATATTTTGTCCAATTGCATGCAACATTCCACACATAGTGGCCTCATGTTGTCCAAAATTTTTAGTGAACCGAATTATTTTAATTTTTTTGGGAGTATTTTTTTGCAACTCACTTAAAATTTCCCATGAATTGTCTATAGATCTATCATCCACATAGATTACTTCATAAGTATATTCTTTTTGATTCATGAAGCTAACAATCTGATGATTTAACTCAACAAGTGTTTCTTCTGCATTAAAAATAGGTATTACTATTGATATGGCTACTTCTTGATTCATTTACTACCTAGGGTTAATCCTCCATCTAACACAATATTTTGCCCTGTAACCCACCTGCTTCTATTGGATAATAAAAACGCAATTGTATTGGCAACATCTATTGGCTCTCCAAAACCCAATGGATAATTTTTTTCATATTTTTCTAATTCTTCTGCACTGGAGGCCTTTAAGGTCTCTTCAAATATATTGGTTTTTACTAATCCTGGAGAAATGCAATTAGATCGAACTTTCTTGGCTGAATGCTCTAAGGCAAGTGTTCTAGCATAAGCTTCTAATGCGGCTTTTGCACTGGTATATAAAGCCCCTCCTTGATAAGGGAATTGACTAGAAATAGAAGATATAAAAACAAAAGAGCACCCTTCTGCAATCTTTTTTTGTTTCAATAAAGCTGAATTCAATAAAGCTTGTGCCTTAAAATTAATGTCAAAAACGGTTTTAATATGTTTTTCCGTAATAAACTTTAAAGGAAATGGATATATTATTCCTGCAGCATTAACAACACCCTCTAATTTTGGTAAACTAGCAATTAATGCCGTTCGCTCTTCCTCTATTGTTAGGTCTGCTTGAAATATATTCGGTTCTCTTTTTAATTGAGCTTTTGTTTCTTCTAATTTTTCAAGATTTCTTCCTGTTAGTATTAAATCTGCTCCTAAATCATCTAAAAGAATAGCTGTTTCTCTTCCTATTCCAGAAGATGCTCCTGTAATTATTATGTTTTTATTTTTTAACTCTAAAAAATCCATTAAACAGTTATTATGGGTAAACAAACCATTGGAGAGCACTTAATTGACAATGTTGCCCATGATAATCCTACTCCAAAACCACACATCAACACCTTGTTTTCTTTCTGTTCCATTTCTTTATTTAATTGAGCACAAATGGTTAAAGGAATTGAAGCGGAAGACGTATTACCATAGTCTTTTAATGAATATGGCGTTTGTTCTTTGCTAAATTTCAACTTTCTTCGAATCGTTTCATTCATTAACAAATTGGCTTGATGCATCACAAAATAGTCATAATCTTCTGAAGTAGACTTTGTTTCTTCTAATGTTTCTTCTATTAGTTTCGGAACTTTCGTAACCGAAAAATTAAACACTTCTAAACCATCTAATTCTAAATCTAAATCACATCGATTAATTCCGGCACTTATTTCTTTTACATCAAAAGATGATGGCGTTACTTTATTTCGAATTCCACCGTCTCTAATAATAATTGTTTCAAATCCTGCCCCATCACTTTTTAAGTTAAAAGAGCCTCCACATCCTTCTGACCATTCAATAGCTGTAGCAGTTCCTGCATCACCAAATAAAGGGTAAGTACTTTTATCTTTTTCAGAAACGGTAGATGAAGATACATCTCCAACTAACAACAAGGCTTTTCGAAGGTTGCCAGAATTAACTAAACTGGCAACAATTGAGAGCCCATAAATATAGCCTGAACATCCTAAACCTACATCAAAAGCCATACAAGAGGATTTTAACCCTAATTTATTCTGAAGAATAATTGCTGTAGCTGGCAAATAATAATCTGGTGATTGGCTAACAAAAACTAATACATCAATTTCAGATTTATCCCAATCTAATTTATCTAATAGTCGATTTGCTGCTACTTCACAAAGATCTGAAGTTGTTGTTGTTTTATCTGCGATATGTTTTCTTTCTATACCTGTTGTTTTAATTAATAATTTTTTTTCCAATGAATTAAGATGCTTGTATTCTGAATTTTCGACAACAGTTGAAGGAACAGCAGAAGCAATTCCAGAAATCTTCCAATTATCTACATTCAACTGAGCCATTATTTTTTTGTCTTAATTATTTCAAATAAACTTTTAATAGAAGTTGCTTCTCTAACTTCTTCTGGTGATAACATGACATCATACTCAGCATCAACTAGAGCAATAACAACAAGCATATGCATAGAGCTCCACCATTCCATATCTTTAATATGTGTATCTGGGTCAAGATCTCCAACATTATAATCTTCACTAAACTCTTCTTTAATTTTCCCTACAAATTCATCTAATCCCATCTTTATATAATTTACATTCAAAAAAAAACAATAAAAGTACAATCTTTCTATAACCTGACAACAGTTCCTCCCCAAGTTAAACCAGTTCCAAAAGCTGCAAATAAAATCGTATCTCCACTTTTTGCAACACCATTTTTAAGAATACTATTTAATGCTATCGGAATGGTAGCAGCAACTGTATTTCCAGTATTTTCCAAATGTATAATAAATTTATTTGCTGGGATTTTTATTTTTTTCCTAAGAATTTCTAGTAAAAGATGATTTGCTTGATGAAATACAAAATAATCAATTTCATCAAAAGCAGCTTTATTTTTTTCTAAAATATTTTCAATTAATTTAGGTACTGTTTTCATTCCAAAAAGAAAAACTCCTGCTCCATTCATATAAAAATTTGCTTTACAAGTAACATTCCCGTATTCATTTATTTCCTCTGTAAATGAATTTTCATCTATAGGATTTCTTCCTCCTCCATCACGAATTATTATATAATCACTTCTACTCCCATCTGTTCCAAACACGAAATTACCAATACCAAACTCTTCTCGGGAGCCAACCAACGTTGCCGTTGCTGCATCTCCAAACAAATATTTAGAATTAAAATCTTTTTTATGGAATTCTTTCGTAATTGTCGAAACACATAGCAACAAAACATTTTTAAGTCCACAACCTTCTATCATTCCCTTTGCAATACTTAATGATTGTACAAATCCTGTGCAACTAGACACTAAATCTATTGCTCCCACATTATTTGATAAACCTAAGCTATTTTGAATAATTGCTGAAGATGTAGGTGTAATATAATCAAACTCTCCTGAGCAAAAAATAACAAATTCAATATCTTTAGGATTTACATCGTGTTCTTCAAACATTTTTTCTGCAGCTTGTACTGCAATATCTGAAGATGTTGTTTTTTCATCTACAACATACCTATTAGAAACACCCACCCTTGACAAAATTTCTTTTTGAGCTTCCACTTCTGGAAACTCCTTATAAAAATCATCATTGGTGTAAGATTTTTCTGGATAAAATTCACTTATATGTTTTATGTATGCCTTCACTTTAATTTAGCCATCTTAGCTAACTGTTCCTTTAATTTTTTTTCACCTTTCTTTTTTAGACAACACTATGAGGGTTCCAGATTCTATTATATGTAACAAATTTAAATCCGAATAATTTCTCCAAGATTTTTAAAAAATGTACATGTTTTTTAATTATCCAATTTTACTCATAACTTCCCACACCTTTTATTTTGAAACTTCTATTTTAATGATATAAGAAAACACCACCCACGAATGGTTAAACAACTTATAATTAAACTACCCTTTTATAAACAATAGCTATTAATTTAATATTAGGCATACTATCATTTAGTATTTTCAAATATAAAAATTAATTCGTCTTAACCTATCTTAATCATTCATAATTATTATATTCAATATTACATAACAATTCAAAAAAAATATATACTAGAAATTATTTTAAATAAATCATTTACTAAAAGACAACACTATTTCAATCAAAATTATTTATCCACAACCCTAAATTTCCTAGGCTATAATCTTATTTTTGTTTGATGGATTATTTAAAAGAATTAAACGGTGCGCAAAAAGAAGCTGTAGAAACAACAGAAGGACCAGTAATGGTTATTGCTGGTGCCGGATCAGGAAAAACCAGAGTTTTAACCTACCGAATTGCTCACCTTATAAATAAAGGTGTAGACCCTTTTAATATTCTATCGTTAACATTTACCAATAAAGCCGCTCAAGAGATGAAAGAGCGTATCGGAAAAATTATTGGTGGTTCTGAGGCACGAAACATTTGGATGGGTACATTTCACTCTGTTTTCTCTAGAATTTTAAGAAGTGAAGCAGAAAAAATTGGTTACCCTCAAAATTTCACCATTTACGATACTCAAGATGCTAAAAATCTAATTAAAACCATTTTAAAAGAACAAGGCCTTGATGAAAAGGTTTATAAACCGGCATTAGTTTACAATAGAATTTCTGCAGCAAAAAACAACTTATTATCTGCAGCAGCATACCTCAAGAACACAACAATACAATCTGAAGACAGACAATCAGCCAAACCAAAAATTGGAGAAGTTTATAAAATCTACGAAAGCCGCTGTTTTAAGTCTGGAGCTATGGATTTTGATGACTTGTTATTTAAAACTAATATTTTATTAAGAGATTATCCTGATGTTTTAAATAAATACCAGCACCGTTTTAAATACATTTTGGTAGACGAGTATCAAGATACGAATTTCTCACAATACATTATTGTGAAAAAATTGGCAGCAGCTTTTGAAAATATTTGTGTGGTTGGTGATGATGCTCAAAGTATTTATGCTTTTAGAGGGGCAAACATTCAAAACATTTTAAACTTTAAAACAGATTATCCTGAATCTAAAACATTTAAGTTGGAAGAGAATTACCGCTCTACTCAGAACATTGTAAATGCAGCTAATAGTATTATTAAACACAATACGGAGCAAATCGAAAAAAATGTTTTCACCTCTAATGTTGAGGGGAATAAAATAAAAGTACATCGTGCTGCAACAGATAACGAAGAAGGTAAGATGGTTGCTAACCTTATTTATGATACTCAGTTTTCTGCCCAAGCAAGACCTAAAGATTTTGCCATCCTATATAGAACCAACGCTCAATCGAGAGCAATGGAAGAAGCCTTGCGAAGAAAAAACATTGCTTATAAAATTTATGGCGGTCAATCTTTTTATCAACGTAAGGAAATTAAAGATTTACTATCCTACTTTAGAATGATTATTAACCCTAATGATGAGGAAGCTTTAAAACGAATCATAAATTACCCAGCAAGAGGAATTGGTAAAACATCAATGGATAAAATTGGAATTGCTGCCACTAATAACGACACAAGTATTTGGAATGTAATTACTCATCTTAATCAGTTTAATACAGGCATAAATACTGGGGCTCACACTAAAATTCATGGGTTTCTTGAAATGATGAAAAGCTTTGCTTCTCAAATCAATAGTAAAAATGCTTTTGATTTAGCAAATGAAATTGCTTCTACTTCTGGAATTCTTAAAGACCTTTACAGTGACAAAACTCCCGAAGGAATTAGTAGATATGAAAACATCCAAGAATTATTAAATGGTTTAAAAGAGTTTACAGAAACAGAAAACGAAGAAGATGGAGATGTAACCCCAAGAGGTTTAGCAGAATTCTTACAAGATGTTGCTTTACTAACGAATGCTGACAACGAATCAGAAGAAGATAGAGATAAAGTAACCTTAATGACTATTCACTCTGCTAAAGGATTAGAATTCCCTTATGTTTATTGTGTTGGATTAGAAGAAAACCTATTTCCTTCTCAGATGTCATTAACATCTAGAGCAGATTTAGAGGAAGAACGAAGATTGTTTTATGTTGCCGTTACAAGAGCCGAAAAGGAAATACATATTTCATTTGCAACAAGCAGATACAAATGGGGTTCTCTAATATTTTGCGAGCCAAGTCGTTTTATCGAAGAAATTGATGAAGAATTTTTAGAATTTACTTTTGATAAAGGAAGTGCTAATCGACAAGATTCCTCATCAAATTTTGACGAAACATTTTCTCCTAAAAACAATTACAACACCAACAACTATAAGAAAAAGAGCTCAATGCCTCCCAAAAAGAATGCTCCGTCAAAAACAATACATACCACACCTAAAAATTTAACTAAAGTTTCTAGCACTTCAACAACCACTACAAATAGTGCCGCAAGCTTAAGCCTTGAAAGAGGGATGATGGTAAATCATCAAAAATTTGGCAATGGTATTATTGAAAATTTAGATAATGGAAAAGCAACCATTAACTTCCAAAATATAGGCAACAAGCAATTATTATTAAAATTTGCCAAACTATCAATAGTCAAATAATATATTTACTTTTGAATTTGTTAAAATAGAAACCAATTAGATGGAAAACATAGAAGATAAAGACTACAATACCAATAGACCAGAAATGGTAATCCCTGAATACGGAAGAAACATTCAAAAAATGGTTGAACATGCCATTTCTATAGAAAATCGAGAAGAAAGAAACATTATCGCTGGAGCAATCATAAGTGTAATGGGACAATTAAACCCTCATTTAAGAGATATCGCTGATTTCAAACATAAATTATGGGATCACTTGTTCATTATTTCTGATTTTAAATTAGATGTAGATTCTCCATATCCGCTACCTGATAAAACTGTACTTTTTGAGAAGCCTAAAGCTATGGCCTATCCAGAAACTGAAAATAGGTTTAAACATTATGGTAAATCTGTGAAGAACTTAATAGATGCTGCAGTAGCAATAGAAGATAAAGACGAGCAAAAAGCGTTAACAGGTGTTATTCTTAATTTAATGAAGAAAACTTACCTTACATTCAACCAAGATTCTGTTGATGACAACCAAATTGTAACTGATTTAAAAATCATATCTAAAGATCAGTTAAGCTCTCCAGAAGGATTCCAAATGATTTCTACGAATGAAGTTTTAGCGATGACTAAGAAAAAGAATACTCATTCAAACAAAAATCATAAAAACCACAAGAATAACAAACAAAGCAACTATAAAAAACGCAGGTATTAATGGCAACATTTAAAATAAAAGGTGGAAACAAGTTAAAAGGAGAACTGACTCCTCAAGGAGCGAAAAACGAAGCATTACAAGTGGTATGTGCCGTTCTACTAACTTCAGAAAAAGTAACTCTTACCAATCTTCCTTTTATTAGAGATGTTAACTTCTTAATTGATTTGTTAGAGGCCTTAGGTGTTCAGATTGAGAGAGAAGGGAATGGAACTGTTCATTTCCAAGCCAATAACGTAAATATTGATTATTTAAATTCTGAAGATTTTAAAATCAGAGCAGAATCTTTAAGAGGTTCTATTATGATTGTTGGTCCTTTATTGGCACGATTCAAGAAAGCATACATGCCAAAACCTGGTGGGGATAAAATTGGTGCAAGACCATTAGATACTCACTTTTTAGGTTTTACAAAATTAGGGGCGACCTACACCTACGATTCTAGCACTTGTTTTTATTCTTTAGAAGCCCGTAATTTAGCTGGTCAATATATTTTGTTAGATGAGCCTTCTGTAACAGGAACTGCCAACATTTTAATGACAGCAGTTTTAGCAAAAGGGAATACAACAATTTATAACGCTGCATGCGAACCTTATTTACAACAATTATGTTCTATGCTAAACAGTATGGGGGCAAAAATTACTGGAGTAGGTTCAAATTTACTACGCATTGAAGGTGTTGATGTGTTAGGCGGATGTGAGCACAGGTTATTACCTGACTTTATTGAAATTGGTTCTTTTATAGGTTTAGCTGCCATGACTGAATCAGAAATTACCATTAAAGATTGTAGAGTTGATATGTTGGGAAGAATTCCTGATACCTTTAGAAGGTTAGGAATAAAATTAGAAATAAAAGGCGATGACATTTACATTCCTTCTCAATCTAATTACGAAATAAAAAGAATGATTGATGGTTCTATACCAACAATTTACGATGCTGTTTGGCCAGGGTTTACACCCGATTTATTAAGTGTTATTTTGGTAACAGCTACTCAGGCAAAAGGAACAGTTTTAATTCACCAAAAAATGTTTGACAGTCGTTTATTCTTTATTGATAGATTAAAAGATATGGGTGCACAAATTATTTTGTGTGATCCGCACAGAGCAACGGTAATAGGACTTAACAAAGATCACAATCTAAGAGGAACAACCATGTCTTCGCCAGATATTAGAGCTGGAGTTTCGTTATTAATTGCAGCGCTTTCGGCTGATGGAGAGAGTACTATAAACAACATTGAACAAATAGATAGAGGTTACCAATACATTGATGATAGGCTGAATGCAATAGGCGCAGATATTACTCGGATGTAATCTCTGGCTTAAAATTTGTTAATTTTATGCTTCAAAATAATTTAAAACTATGAATACAATAAAGAAATTTAAAGGAAGTATTGTTCTTGCAGCAATCATCTTAATTACTGCAGGTTTTATATTTAAACCTGCTGGTTTTGCAGTTGGATCTAAAGCTCCAGAATTAGCTTTTAAAAACCCTGAAGGAAAAATAATGAAACTTTCTTCTTTAAAAGGTAAAGTAGTGTTAATTGACTTTTGGGCTTCTTGGTGCGGACCATGCAGAAGGGAAAACCCTGCAGTAGTTAGAGCTTATGAAAAATACAAAGATAAAAAGTTTGTAAACGGAAAAGGGTTTACTGTTTTTAGTTACTCTTTAGATAAGGATGTAAATAAATGGAAAGCTGCTATCTTAAAAGATAATTTAACATGGAAATATCATGTTAGCGATTTAAAAGGTTGGACTTCTGAAGGCTCTAAACTTTATGGTGTAAGTTCTATTCCAACCAGCTACTTAATTGATGGTAAAGGAAATATCTTAGCTAAAAATTTAAGAGGTGCAGCATTAGATGCTGAATTAGAAAAACACTTAAAAAAACCTAAACCATAAAAAGCTAGAAGAAATATTTCTTCTAGCTTTTTTATTAATTGGCCTTTCTAAATTACCGTATTCAATGCCTCGGTCATGTACCTTTTATTTAAACTTACTTCCCCTTTTTCTTCGATATAATGAGCGATTAAATCTCCTACTACAGAACATCTTGTGGGGTTCTCTGTTGTTATATCTTCTGTTACCACATTTTCTTTTAATGCCCAATTAACTGCATTACGAATTGCTTGAGCTTCTTTAAACATTTCAAAATGATCATACATCATAGCTACGGATAGAATAGTTGCCATAGGATTTGCAATGTCTTTTCCTGCCGCCTGAGGATATGAACCATGACAAGGCTCAAACATTGCGGCAGATTTCCCAATAGATGCCGAAGGCAACATTCCTAAAGAGCCCGTTAAAACACTTGACAAGTCAGAAATAATATCCCCAAACATGTTCTCTGTTAAAATCACATCAAACTGAGCTGGATTAATTACCATTTGCATTGCTGCATTATCTACGTATAAATAATCTACCTCAACTGATGGGAATTTTTGAGCCATTTCTTGCACTACTTTCCTCCATAACCTTGAAGTTTCCAACACATTCGCTTTATCAACTAGCGTTAATTTATTTCTTCTATTAGTTGCAGCCTCAAAAGCCATTTTTGCTATGCGTGTAATTTCTTCTACTGAATAACTACATAAATCCGAGGCACTTCTCCCATCTTCCGAGAGGGTTTTTTCTCCAAAATAAATTCCACCAGTTAATTCACGATAAACTACCAAGTCTACATTTTTAAGGTTTTTATTCTTTAAAGGCGAAATATCTTTCAGAATATCATACATACTAACTGGGCGTATGTTAGAGTATAAACTCAATGATTTTCTCAATTTCAACAACCCTTGTTCAGGTCTCACTTTAATACTTGGGTCATTATCATACTCAGGCTCACCAATAGCTCCCAAAAGTACCGCATCGGCATTTTTACCTTTCTTAATAACTTTATCTGTAATTGGCTCTCCATTATCCCGAATGCTTGATGCTCCAATCAACCCATTGCTTAATTCAAACTTATGATCAAAGGCGCTATCAATTGCTTTAATCACTTTTACCGCTTGTAAAACTATTTCAGGACCTATTCCATCTCCGGGTAATACAAAAATATTTTTATTCATCTTTTCTAATCTTAATAATTGTTCAATTCAAATTCAGCAATTTCTTCTTTCATATTAATCAAGTATTGAATTTCATCTACACCTTCCAATAAGCACTTCTTTTTAAAAGGAGCTATTTCAAATTTTACATTAAAACCACTTTCTTCAACTTTTACTGTTTGATTTTCTAGATCAACATCAATAATTGCACTCGAATTTTCTAAAAAATAATTCATCAAAACACTTAGTTCATCAGGTTTAATTTCTATAGGTAAAACATTGTTATTGTATAAATTCCCTTTATGAATATCTGCAAATTGAGAAGTTATAACTGCTTTAATTCCATAATCAGCAATTGCCCAAGCAGCATGTTCTCTTGAAGATCCGCATCCAAAATTATTACCTCCAATAATTACTTGGGCACCTTCTCTTAAGGGGTTGTTCAACTCAAATTGAGGGTTTGGTTCATAATCATGAAAATACCTCCAATTATAAAATAGGTTTTTACCATAGCCTTTTTTAGTAGTCAATTTTAAAAACTGAGCAGGAATCAACTGATCCGTATCAATGTTCTCTATGTTTAAAGGTATTACTTTGCTCGATAATTTCATTAATGTTATTTTTTATTATTTAGATTCCGTAGTTCGAAAAAATATTGTTCTCGATACAATCCCGAGAAAATCGGGGTCACTCGAACTGACAATGATTTCCTAAATCAAACTGAGGTCACTAATTCAAATATTTAGTTGGATCCGTAACTCTTCCTGTTAATGCCGAGGCCGCTGCTGTAATTGGACTTGACAATAAAGTTCTTGCTCCCTCCCCTTGTCGTCCTTCAAAATTTCGGTTTGAAGTAGAAACACAAATTGCTCCAGATGGAATTTTATCATCATTCATCGCTAAACAAGCAGAACACCCAGGTTCTCGAAACTCAAATCCTGCATCAATAAAAATTTTATCCAATCCTTCTTCAATTGCTTCTTCACGAACTTTCATTGATCCTGGAACAACCCAAGCTTCTACTTTTTCAGCCTTTTTATGTCCTTTAATTATTTCTGCAGCTGCTCTTAAATCTTCAATTCTACCATTGGTACAACTTCCAATAAATACAAAATCTATTTCTTGTTGATTGATTTTATCCTCACCATTAAACCCCATATATTTCTTGGCCTTTTCAGTGATAAAAGCGGCATCATCTACTGTTTTACTTATAGTAATTCCTGTATCGGGGGCAGTCCCCACAGTAATCATCGGATAAATATCTGTAGCATTAAAACGAACCGATTTATCAAATTCAGCCCCATCATCTGTATTCAATGCTTTCCAACCTTCAATTTTATCTTCCGAAAGATGTACTCTCGATTGAACATAGTTTATGGTTACCTCATCAATCCCAACCATTCCACCACGAGCTCCCATTTCAATACTCATATTACAAACGGTCATTCGTTCTTCCATCGACATTTCAGAAAATACATTTCCAACATATTCAACAAAAAAACCTGTTCCTCCTTCTGTTCCCAGTTTTGATATGATATAAAGAACAACATCCTTAGCGGTTACTCCTTTATTTAATGTTCCATTCACCTCAATTTTCATTGATTTCGGTCTGTTTAACACCAAACATTGTGATGCCAACACCTGTTCAACCTGAGATGTTCCAATTCCAAAAGCAATGGCACCAAAGGCTCCATGTGTAGAAGTGTGACTATCTCCACAAACAATGGTCATTCCAGGTTGCGTTTTACCTAAGTCAGGACCAATAACATGGACAATTCCTTGGTTTTTATGCCCTATACCAAATAGTTCAACACCAAATTCCTTACAGTTATTTGTTAACGATTCTACTTGATGAAAAGAGGCTTTATCCTTTATTGGTAGGTGCTGATTTATTGTCGGCACATTGTGATCTGCTGTAGCCAAAGTTCTTTCTGGACGAAAAACTTTCTGACCTTTCTCTCTCAACCCATTAAATGCCTGAGGGCTTGTTACTTCATGGATAAAATGTTGATCTATAAAAACAACATCAACACCTTCTGTTATGCTCTTAACAACGTGTTTATCCCAAATTTTATCAAATAATGTCTTCATATTTTATGCTTCTACTTGTTCAAATAACTCAACCAAATGCTTGTCTTCAATATTTCTCTCATTATCTGCCAATTCTAAAAACGATTCGTAAGAATCATTTAATTCATTTACCGACAATGTATATCCTAATTTCTTAGCATGATAATGCAATGCTGCTCTACCGCTTCTTGCAGTTAAAATAATTTCTGAGCCTTTGGCACCAACATCTGCTGGATCAATAATTTCATAAGTCTCTCTATTTTTAATTACTCCATCTTGATGAATTCCTGAAGAATGTGAAAAAGCATTTCCTCCAACAATTGCTTTATTTGGTTGAACTGGCATATTCATTTTTTCTTCAATTAATTTACTCATAGAGGTTAGCATCGTAGAATCAATTTTATGCGACAATCCAATATGTTTGTGCTGAGATAAAATCATAGCCACTTCCTCTAATGATGTATTTCCTGCTCTTTCACCAATTCCATTAATCGTACATTCTACTTGTCGTGCTCCAGCCATAATACCTGCTACACTATTAGCCGTAGCCATTCCTAAATCATTATGACAATGAGTAGATAATATTGCTTTATCTATATTAGGTACATTATTCATTAGATAGGCTATTTTTTCTCCGTATTGGTGAGGCAAACAATAACCTGTTGTATCGGGTATATTGATGATAGTAGCTCCTGCATCAATCATAGATTCTGTTACTCTTGCCAAAAACTCATTATCAGTTCTTCCTGCATCTTCGGCATAAAACTCAACTTCAGGTACTAAGTTTCTCGCAAATTTAACAGCCTTCACTCCTCTTTCTATAATTTCTTCTTGAGTCGATTTTAATTTAAATTTAATATGACTTTCTGAAGTGCCAATTCCTGTATGTATTCTCCCATTTACTGCATTTTTTAACGCTTGGGCAGCAACAATAATATCATTTTCTACCGCCCTAGTTAACCCACAAACAGTAGTCTTTTTAATCATATTAGAAATTAATTGAACTGCTTTAAAATCACCAGGGCTTGAAACAGGAAAACCCGACTCAATGATATCTACTCCTAAAAGTTCTAATTCTTTAGCTATTAATAATTTTTCTGGAATGTCTAATTGACATCCTGGAACTTGCTCTCCATCTCTTAAAGTAGTATCAAAAAAATATAAACGCTTGCTCATCTTATTTAAAAGTTCGTTATTTGGAGATTCAAAAGTCCAACAAACACGGATATTTTAGAAATTATTAAACTAATTAGTCCTTGTTTCCAAACAAGAAATAAAAATTTTAAACAACTGAATATAAGAATATTACGTAAAACTCAATTCATCTGCCCAATCAATTAACATATCAACTTTTTGAACTTATTAAGACTTTATCCAAGTCCGAAAAAAGAAACTTTAAACTCTATTCTCAAAGAAATTTAACGGATAAACAACTCACTTTTATCCAACTTTTTGATACCATTGATAAAATGGAAAGGTATGATGAGAAAAAAATAATTAAAAAATTTCCGCATCTAAAAGGAAGTTTATTATCTAATCACAAGGCTAATCTTTATGAACAATTATTAACAAGTTTACGGCTACTTCATCATAAAACGCCAACAGTAAGAATTAAGGAATTGATAAGCTTTTCTGATGTGCTCCTACAAAAAGGACTGTACAAACAAAGCTTAAATCAATTATACAAAGCGAAAGAACTTGCTAAAACACATCATGCTAATATTTTACACTTAGAAATATTAGTTTTAGAAAAGGGTATTGAATCACGATATATTACTAGAAGTCATCAAAAAAGAGCGTTAGAATTAATTGATGAATCGAAACAGTTAAGGACCAAAATTAAAAACGAAGGTTTATGGTCTGATTTAGCTCTAAATATGTACGATCATTATTTAAAACTTGGTCATATTAAAAACGAAAGTGATTTCAATAAAATATCAATCATTTTTAATGCTAATTTACCTAATACTACAGTTGGTAATCTTTCCTTTTACGAACATATTTACAAACTACAAAGTTATGTTTGGTTCAATTATATTACTCAAAATTTTGCGTCTTGTTATAAAAATGCCTTAAATTGGGTTGAATATTTTGAGCAATTTCCTGAAATGAAATTAAACGATTCCGTTCTTTACATGAAAGGATTACACAATTGTTTATCTGCATTGTTTTATTGTGCTGAAAAAATTCGATTTAAAGCACAATTAGATGTTTTAGAAAAATTCATTCAAAATAATAGTTCTTCGTTTAACGAAAACCAATCTATTTTAGCATTTATATATTTAGAAACTGCTAAGCTTAACCTTTTCTTTTTAACTGGAGAATTTACCAAAGGAGCAGTTTACACCATAGATTTTGAAAAAAAAATAACCAGATATCAATCACAAATTGATGTTCACCGAATACTAATATTTCATTATAAAATTGCTTGTCTGAAGTTTGGTAGTGATGATTATAAAGGTAGTATTAAGCATTTAAATTTCATCATTAATCATCCAAGTTTAAGTTTAAGGGAAGACATACAAAGCTTTGCGCGAATATTAAACTTAATAGCTCATTATGAGTTAGGTAACGATGATTTAATAGAGTATCAAATTAAAACTACCTACAAATTCTTGCTCAAATTAGAGGAAATGCAAAAGGTGCAAAAAGTGGTATTTAACTTCTTAAAAAAATCTGTTCACATGAATAGAAATGACCTACAACCTTATTTTATAGATCTTAAAAATAATTTAGAAAAAATATTAGAGGATAAATACGAAAGAAGGCCGACCCTTTATTTAGATATCATATCTTGGTTAGAAAGTAAATTAACTGACAACACAGTAGAAGAAATCATCAAAGCAAAAAGGGTTTAAGCCAATAAATACAGGGATTAACTGACTTTTTATCACAATCTATTTATTTACTGTCATTATGGCTTTAATTAGGACAATGGTAGTATTTTTGCCAACTCATTTTTCGAGAATATAAAATCATATTGTTATGAGTAAGAAAGATAAAGTAAAAAAAGAAGAAATAGAAAATGTAGAAGAGCAACAGGCTGAAGATTCAAAAGAAGAAACTCAAGAAGAGGTTGTTGAATTATCTAAAGAAGAAGAGCTTGAAATACAAGTTAAAGAAGCAACGGATAAGTATTTAAGATTGTATTCTGAATTTGACAATTTCAGAAAAAGAACTCAAAAAGAAAAAATAGAACTATATAAAACTGCTGGTGAAGGAGTTATTACCGCCATATTACCAGTGTTAGATGATTTTGAAAGAGCTGAAAAAGCAAATCAAGAATCTGATGATGCTCAAGTAATAAAAGATGGTTTTAAATTAATTCAAGACAAACTAACTAACACTTTAAAAACAAAAGGGTTAGAAGCTGTTGAATCTCCAGTTGGAAAAGATTTTAATGTTGAGTTTCATGAAGCGATTACCCAAATTCCTGCACCTTCAAAAAAAGAAAAAGGAAAAGTGTTGGATGTTGTGGAGAAAGGATACGAATTGAATGGAAAAGTAATACGATTTACTAAAGTTGTTATAGGACAGTAAAACTCAGTATTAAAGTGAAAAGTTTATAAAGTAAAAAGTTGTCATGAAATGAAAATAGAACGATTTGAAGATATTATCGCATGGCAAAAAGCAAAAGAGCTTACTTATTTAATTTATAAAGAATTAGAAGACAGCAAAGATTTCGGATATAAAGACCAAATTCAACGAGCGAGTGTCTCTATAATGAATAATATTGCCGAGGGGTTTGAGCGGAAATCAAATAAAGAATTTAAATACTTTCTATTTGTTGCTAAAGGTTCATGTGGAGAGGTTCGTTCGATGTTACATTTAGCAAAAGATTTAGAAAAATTATCAGAACAAAGTTTTAATGAAAAGTATAAGTTAGCAGAGGAAATTTCTAAAATTCTCTCTGGTTTAATCAAAACTTTATAACCTTTTCACTTTCAACTTGACAAACTAATTGATATGAGCAAAAGAGATTATTACGAAACGTTAGGCGTTTCTAAAAGTGCTTCAGAAACAGAAATAAAAAAAGCTTACCGTAAAAAAGCTGTTCAATACCATCCGGACAAGAACCCTGATGATAAAGGAGCTGAAGATAAGTTTAAAGAAGCTGCAGAAGCATACGAAGTATTGAGTAATGCTGAGAAAAAACAGCGTTACGATCAATATGGTCATGCTGGTGTTGGTGGAGCAGCTGGAGGCGGATTCGGTGGTGGAGGTATGAATATGGATGACATATTCTCTCAATTTGGTGACATTTTTGGCGGAGGCGGAGGCTTCGGTGGATTTGGAGGCGGAGGTGGTAGAAGGCAGCGTGTTCGTAAAGGGAGTAACCTTAGGGTTCGTGTAAAAATGACTTTAGAAGATATCGCCAACGGAGTTGAGAAAAAAATTAAAGTTACCAAGTTAGTTAATGCCGAAGGTGTTACAACCAAAACTTGTGCAACTTGTAATGGGGCTGGACAAGTTACCAGAATTGCCAATACTATTTTAGGTCAAATGCAAACATCCTCACCTTGCCCTACTTGTGGTGGTGATGGTAAAATGATTGACCAAAAACCTGATGGTGCTAATGCTGACGGTTTAATCAAAAAAGAAGAAGTTATTACTATCGATATCCCTGGTGGGGTTGAAGATGGAATGCAGCTTTCAGTTTCTGGAAAAGGAAATGCTGGACCAAAAGATGGGATTGCAGGAGATTTAATTGTTTTGATTGAAGAGGTTCCTCATAAGACTATTAAACGCGATGGAACAAATCTTTTATATGATTTATACCTCAACTTTGTTGATGCAGCAATGGGAACTTCTATTGAAATCCCTACTATATCAGGAAAGGTAAAAATAAAAATTGAAGCAGGAACGCAAAGCGGAAAAGTACTTCGTTTAAAAGGAAAAGGTCTTGCGAACATTCAAGGTTATGGAAAAGGAGATTTCTTAATCTATGTAAATGTTTGGACTCCTCAAGATCTTTCTAAAGAAGAAAGAAAAACTTTAGAGAAATTAAGAGATTCTGAGAACTTTAAACCAAATCCAAAAAGTACGGATAAAGGTTTCTTTGATAGAATGAAAGATTATTTCAACTAATATTAACATTGCTGTCTTACTGAGCAATAATTTGGAGCAAATTTATTTGGTCAACAAATTGCAGCCGAAGAATCTTTTAGCTAATTTTCTAAATAGTTCTTATAACTCAAAAGATTCATCACATCATTTTCCTGTTTGCTTAAGCAAACAGAAAATTTTGTTCAGAATGACATAAAAAAGCGAGATGAAATTTCATCTCGCTTTTTTTGAATCCAATAATCTATCATGTATTTTCGTTAAAGATATTTATTCGTTTATGAAAAGGTTCTTTCTGTTTACTTTAATTGTTTTGACTTTCATTTCAAACCAATTAATTGCTCAAAATTTAATACCCAATCCAAGTTTTGAAGCTCAAGATAGTTGCCCGACAGTAAGATTTCATGGGTTAACTTTAGTCAAAGACTGGACTAGCCCAACAAACGGAACTCCTGATTATTTTCACTCCTGTGGTGACTGGTACTATCAAACCCCTAAGAACACATATGACACTAAGGATCCTTATCAAGGTAATGCTTACATAGGCATAGCCAATAATGATAATTATAGAGAATACACAATGTCTCAGTTGAGTTCCCCCCTTAAAAAAGGGAGGACTTACAAAGTAACTATGTTTGCTAGTACATCTAACAACTCCGACTACACTTCCTCTGGCATCGGACTCTACTTCACTAACAATAGTTATTTTGATAGGACCGGGTCCAAATTTATTGAAGTAAACCCTCAAATAGAAAACACCAAAAATCAAATAATCCCTTCAGAAAATTGGATAAAAATTAGTGGGGAATTTATTGCTCAAGGAAATGAGCAATTTTTAATTATTGGTTATTTTAAAGAAAAAATGAATTTCATAAACATTTCTGGAAAGAAACCAAAATTAAAACATACTTACATATTTATAGACAATGTTAGTACAGTTCTTATAAAACGTCCGAAACTTCAACTTCCTCCAAAAGGAAAAACAAAAATTTTAAAAACGATTTACTTCGAACACAACAAATACATTTTAAATAAAGAATCTAACCAAGAACTAACTGAATTAACCGAATTACTTAAAGATAGCAATCATGTTAACATTGAAATTCTTGGTCACACTGATATTAGTGGAGATGAAGAACATAATATTACACTCTCAAAACAACGAGCAAAAGCAGTAGTAAACTATTTAGTCAAA
>NVUQ01000033.1 GCA_002401955.1 Flavobacteriales bacterium
TACAACTGTTGCTCAAGGAATAAATAATTGGGATTGGAATATTGCAGGACTAAATACTAGCACTTTACAAATCCATACCTATACTTTCCCTGAAGATACGGGGCATTATTTAATTACCTTAACAATAATAGATGCTAATGGTTGTACTAACACCATTACCCATACGGCTATTGTAACTGGTGAATTCGGAATTTTCGTTCCTAATTCATTTACCCCAGACGGAGATGGTCTTAATGACAACTTTTTTCCTTCTGGTTTTGGTATCGGAAACGAAGAGTTTAGTTTTTTCATTTTTGATCGTTGGGGGGAACTAATTTATGAAACTCATACAAAATTTGCTCCATGGGATGGGAAATTTAAAGGAAAATCTGTTCCAAATGATGTATATGTTTGGAAATTAAAATTCAAAGATATTAACGGAAAAGAACATTCCAAAGTTGGTAATGTTAATGTGGTTCGATAATTACACTTTTACTAACACTTCTGGTAATAGACAAAATTTTATCAAATTTATAGTTAGGCAACTATTTCTTTGTTTAATCGTCTTAAAACCAAAAGTCATGTGCTAAAAACAACAATTAAACTATAAATTATTGTTTTTAACACCTTGCTACATATTAAACTACCACAAAATGATGAAAGCATTTATTGTATTCATAGCTATCTTTTTAGCAATTAATATTATAGCTCAAACCTTTAAAAAAGAAGGGTTAAAGATTGTTACCCAAGAGTCTTTAAGTAAATCACAAACACAACAACTTAAAATTCAACCAAATGAAAAACATTAAAGCCCCCTTATTTTTAAGTTTAGTTTTAAGTTTATTATATACAACACAACTTTTTTCTCAAACAAAAATTAGCCAACATGATATTGCTAAATACTCAGAGATGGTTCAACTTGCTGAGGGGACTTATCAAATACAAATGATTGATACTAGAAGTCTTCCAACAATCCCTCTTTCATTAATTAAAACTATTGAAGCTAAACGAGATGACTCTAAAGTTATTTATTTTCAATACAAACAGAACATAAGAATTAAAATACTTTCTAAAGAAATGATAAGTAAACCCAACTTTATCCCTCTAGAAAGAATAATCTCCATTTCCTCTAACGATATATAATATGAAATTAAAGCTTTTACTATCAACCGTTTTTGTTGTTGCGACTCAATTTTTAGTTGCACAATCAGATAATTGTGCAACAGCAACTGTTTTAACATTAAATGCTGCTGGAAATATTTGTATTCCAGGAACAACAGTAAACGCAACCTCTTCACTCACTTTATACGGAGCTTGCAACCCTACTTTTTCAAATAATGAGGTTTGGTACACCTTTGTTACAAGTGGTACAAATAATGTTTTTGATGTTACTCCTAATGGAATGACAAACCCCGAAATAGTAATTTATACAGGAGGATGTGGTGCTACTTTAGAAACCTGTAACAATAGTGCTGGAACCGGAAATTTAAATACTACCTGGGGAATTCCTCCAGGAACTCAAGTTTGGATAGGAATTATGTCAAATCAAGGGACTGAAGGTGGGTTTGATTTTTGTATTAATTCAACAACTCCTCCTCCTGGTGGTGGAAATGGTTGTGCCGGAGCAATTCCATTATGTGACAAAGCTGTTACAACAACCATTGACATGGCAACTATTACTTCTTCTGGTATTCAGCCTGATTGTTTCTTATCAGCAGTGCAGGCAGATGTTTGGTTTACTTTTACTTGTACCCAAACTGGGACCTTAGAATTTCAAGTAGTACCTACTGGAGCTGGAGCTGGAACAGTCGAGTTAGATTGGGCTATGTGGGATGTGACAGTTGGAGGTTGCCCAGGAGCTGGAACACCAACATTCGCTTGCAATTATGCTTATGATGGTGGCGCTGGTAACCCTTCTGGAATGGGGCCTGCTTCATGTGGAGCATGTCCTACAACAGCTTTTTTAACTGGAGCATGTGCAGAGTTTTGTGCACCAATGGTTATTACTGCTGGTCAAACATATGTAATTGTAATGGATTACTTTACAGGTGGTGGAGTAGGATTTATGGATTTTAATTTTTTACCTGGAATGACCGCCCAAATTGCACCACTTACTGATTTTACAATTAATCCCATTGGACCTACCTGTGCAACTAATTTAAATGTTACAATTACAGATAATAGTCTTGGTGTTCCAACTTATGATTTTGGAGATGGAAGCCCAACCTATACAGGGAATAATCCACCTGTACATAACTATTCAAATCCTGGTACTTATGCAATTACTGCGACTATTGCTGGAGCTTGCCCAAGTTTTCATACTGAGTTTGTAGAATTATTTGGTCCTGTTGTAACTGTTGCAACTCCAATAGCAGAAAGTTGTCCAGGAGCTTGTGATGGATCTATTTCATTAGCGACAACAGGTGGTAGTGGTAATTATACTTATGCTTGGAACCCTCCTGTTGGACTAACAACCCCAGTAATTACAGGTTTATGTGATGGTAATTACTCTGTTACGGTTACTGATGCTGTCTGTGGACCTATAATTGAACCAGTTGTTGTCCCCGTTGCTGCAGCTTGTTGTGCAATAGATAGTATGCCTATCACACTGGTCAATTGTTATAATACTCCAGCGGCTATGTATGATGTTTCAGGTTCTTTGTATTTTACAGGAGTTCCAACAACAGGGACCTTGACAGTTACCGATTGTTTAGGAAATCCTCAAGTTTTTAACGCGCCTTTTACTAATCCTACTAATTTTAATTTTACAGGACTACCTCAAAATGCAACAAACTGTGCTTTTACAGCTGTTTTTAGTGCTGATGCTCTTTGCACCATAACCACAAATTTTATGGCTCCAACACCTATTGTAAGTGTAATTGTTCCTAATTGTCAAGACAGCACAGTAACTGTTACACTAACAGGAGGAGATCCTTCTGTAAATGCGTCTGCTTTTACAGCATCAAATTTAACTCCAGCTACAGCAAGTTTTGTAAATACAACTGCATTAAATGGAGGAAACATAATTATTAATGGCTTACTTAATGGAGACATGTATTCTTTTGATGTTGTTGATGTAAATGGTTGCCCAATTACAATTAATGGAGGCCCTTTTGTTGGTTTGCCTGATGCTGATGCGGGAGCTGACGATACCGTTTGTGTGCTTACTTATAATTTAAACGCAACAATAGGTATCGTACCAGGAACTTGGTCAACCTTAGCAGTTGGAGTTGTTTTTGGCAACCCAAATTCTACCACCTCATCAGTAACTGTTGCTACTTCAGGAACATATACGTTTACTTGGACAGAAGATAATGGCGGTGGTTGTACTGATTTTGATGATGTTAACATTACATTCTCTGATTTAACATTTACAGCAGATTCAACGCAATCAATATGTGGGCAGGCTAATGGTTCTATTACAGTAAATGTAACAGGAGGAATTGCTCCTTTCCAATACAGTAATAATGGAGGAACAAGTTTCCAAGCATCTAACATTTTTAACGGGTTAACTGCTAATACTTATAATTTAGTGGTGATTGATGATGCAAACTGTCAAATTATAGCAACTGAACAAGTAACCAATTCTGGAGCGCCTATAATAGATTCTTTAACTACTATTGATCCACTTTGTTTTAATGATTGTAATGGTTCTATTACTGTTTATGCATCAGGAGGAACTAACCCTTTAACTTATAGTATTGATGGAATTAATTTTCAGGCATCTAACACTTTAACAAACCTTTGTGGAGCATTAACTTACACGGTAACAGTGCAGGATTTTAATCTTTGTATTGTTACTAAAGATACCATCTTAATTAACCCTCCTCAAATAATTATTGACTCTATCGTTCCTGTAAATGTAAGCTGTAATGCTGCTGGAGATGGAACAATTACTGTTTACGCACAAGGAGGAACAGGTACGTTAGAATATAGTTTTGATAATGGAGGAACATTCTCTACTATTGATTCAACAAACAATCTAAGCCCTAACACTTATTACATTGTTGTAAGAGATGCTAATAATTGTTTGGTTAGTGATTCTGTCATCATTACGGAACCTACAGCTATCACAATTCCTCAAACACCTACTAACCCTACGTGTTTTGGAAGTAATAACGGGCAAATTATATTAGCTCCACAAGGAGGTGTAGGAACATATACTTATGCATGGGATGCAGCAGCTAACAACCAAGTTGCCAACCCTGCAACAAATTTACCTGCAGGAACATTTAACATAACAGTTACTGATGCTTCAGGTTGTTTTACAGATTCAACATTTACTTTAACTGAACCTCCAGCTTTTACATATACAACAGCTGTATCTAACTCTAATTGTAATATGCCTGACGGATGGGCTACTGTTATTAATTTTTCTGGTGGTACGGGCCCATATACTTACGATTGGGGAGCAGGTCCAACACCTAATGACACCTTATTTAATTTAATTCCTGGAATTTATACTGTAACAATTACAGATGCAGTCCTTCCTGTTGGTTGTGATACCACTTTTAATATTACTGTTGGTAATAACGTTGGGTTTACAGCAAGTATTACTAACTCCTTTGATGCAACATGTAATGGTTATAATGATGGTACTGCAACAGCAAGTGGTTCTAACCCATTAGTAGCCTATACTTACAATTGGTACGATGCAAGCAACCAAGTTACACAAACTGCTACTGGTTTAGATTCAAATACATATCATGTAGAAGTTACAGATCCTAACACTGGCTGTGTTGATACCGTTGCCGTTCTTATTGATCATCCAACAGAAGTTATTGTTAGTTCAACTCCTGATACTATTTGTTTAGGACAAATGGCTAGTTTAACTGCTATCGGAGCAAATGGAAATGGTGGAGCTTATACCTACAATTGGAATCCTGTAAATTTTACTGGAAATCCATTTAATCCATCTCCAACAGCAACTACAACTTATAATGTAACTGCTATGGATGCTATTGGATGTCCTTCTTTGCCTTTTAATGTAGATGTTGTAGTTTCTCCTGCGTTAATTGTAAACATTGATGCAGATAGAGCTATCTGCATTGGCGAGAGCACCACATTCTCCGCATATGGTACTTTTGGAAATGGGGGGCCTTATTCTTATTCTTGGGGCCCTGGATTACCAACAACCTCAACATTAAATGTTTCTCCTTCAACTACTACAACATATACCGTTACTTTAGATGATGGTTGTACTGCTCCTACCAAAGATTCTATTACTGTAACGGTAAACCCTTTACCTGTTATTGATTTTCTTGTTGATGATCCAACTGCGTGTGAAAGTGACGGACAATTGTTTACTTTCCATAATATTCCGGGAACAACAGATAGTATTTTAACTTGGAGTTTTGGTGATGGAGCTAGCATTTCAGGGTTGGGCAGCATGTTTAATCCTAATGTAGATACAGTTACTCATCCTTACCCTCCAAGTCCAGGAGTTTATGATGTTTCTCTTATTGTAACCACTACTTCTGCTGCAGGTCAGTGCTCTGACACCCTAACAAAACTTGGATATATTACCATTTATGATGATCCTATTGCAGATTTCACCATGAACCCTAACCCAACCTCAATGTTAGATCCAACTATTGGTTTTTTTGATGCCTCTACAACTGTTGCTCAAGGAATAAATAATTGGGATTGGAATATTGCAGGACTAAATACTAGCACTTTACAAATCCATACCTATACTTTCCCTGAAGATACAGGACACTACCAAATTACTTTGTCAATAATAGATGCTAATGAGTGTAGAAGCACCATCACAAAAACAGCTATTGTAACAGGTGTTTATGGTATTTTTGTTCCAAATGCATTTACACCAGATAACGATGGACTTAATGATGGTTTCCATCCTCAAGGCTTTGGTGTTAATAATGAGGAATATTCCTTCTTTATCTTCGATCGCTGGGGAGAACTAATTTATGAAACACATACTAGGTTTAACTCTTGGGATGGGTCATATAAAGGAAAAATAGTTCAAAATGGAGTTTATGTTTGGAGATTAAAATTTAAAGACATTAACGGAGAAAATCATTCTAAAGTAGGGCTTGTTAGTATTGTTAGATAAACATATTTAAAAAAGTCTCTTTAATTTTAAAGGTCTTTTTTGCGTTCAACTTTCAATTCATAAAATCCGTTTTATTGTTGATTAACATTTAAGTGTTAACACTTAATTTGTTTTTAAGTTACCAACCAATAAAATAAATTACTTTTGTTTCATAAAGTAATATGTCAGACCAAATTAAAAATAACTCAACAAATACTAGCAATTCTGGTATTAAAGCTTTCTTTTCTATCAACGATTTAAGAGAAAAAGATTATCAAAATATTGATTTACTTCCTAACGAGCGATTGGCATTAAAAAATTATGACAGGTTTCGAATTACTGAGTTAAACAAGCAAGTTTCAAAAGATAAATTTCATAATAAATACATGCAACTTCAAGTTATGGCAAACCTAAGCCCTTTTGAAGAGTTCTTAAAGGAAGTCTATTTTTCTTAAACTATTTTGCCGTTAGTCAAATAGGTAGTTGACCAATAAATTGGCTAAGACCTTGTCCTAAATTATTAAAAGAAACTTACCCTCCTTAAACTATTTTACCGTTCATCAAATAATATGTAACTTAATCATTTAATTTTTACCTTTGTTTATTCACAATAACAAATTACTTATGAAAAAAAATTACTTAGCTTTATTTACTATTTTAAGCTTTGCAACAATAGCAATAGCACAACCTACTCTAACATCAGCTAATTTTACTCCAGCTGTTGGTGAAACCCAGCTCTATTATGCTGCTGATACCAATACAATTATAGACAATACGATTGGTGCAAACGTAATCTTTAACTATGCCAATATGCAGGGTTATGGACAAACAGAAACAAGGTATATTATCGATCCAGCAACAACGACTCATGCGTTAGATTTTTCTTCTGCAACGTATGCGGACACAACTGGAGGCTTACCTGTTAACAAAAATTATTTAAAACTTAATGGAACGGACAGTATTACTCAGATGGGTATTGTTGGAGATGTTCCTACTTATGGTGAAATTGTAGGCAAATACAATTTAAACCCAGAAACAACAATGAAATTTCCATTTAATTATGGCGATAGCTTTGCTGACGATTACGCAGGTTCATTTACAATGATAACAACTGGAGTAACCACAAATGGTACAGGAAATAATACTGTTACAGCTGATGCATGGGGTACACTTCAACTACCTATGGGAGTATCTATAGATTCTGTACTAAGAGTAAGAATTGTAGAATATTTAGAAACAGATACTATTTTTCTACCCTTCCCTTTTAGTACTACTATTCTACCTATAGTAATTAGTGGGGAAAGCATTAACTATTACAAACCAAGTGTTAGTAAATACCCTTTACTTTCAATAATTAATGGTTCTTATACTCAAGACAATAATCAATTGGATTCTAGTATGGGTGTTATTTGTCAATACCCTTTAAATACTGTTGGAGTAAACGAAATAAACGAAAATATTAGCATAAATATATTCCCAAACCCAACAAATAACGATATTACTAAATTATCTTTTGATTTAGAAAATCAAGCTAATGTTAAAGTTGCTCTTTTAAATAGTTTAGGACAAACTGTAAAAACTGTTTTTAATGGTAGTCTTCCAAAAGGAAACAATAAAATGAACATTGAACTTTCCGACTTAAGTAAAGGAATGTATTTTGTTAATTTGAACATTAACAATAAAACTACAACAAGGAAACTACTCGTAGAGTAAATTAAAAATAGCTGCCGAATATAAAAGGAGTCCGTCAATTGACGGACTCCTTTTTTTATACTAAAAACTATTCTTTTTGCGTTAATAAAAGAAAACAATCTGATATGACGCAAATCTTAGAAATACTCGAAAAATCTGAAAAATGGTTTAACAACAACTTTGGTTGGTTCTTTATTAATGGCAGAAAACAAAATGATGAGTTAAACACTTAATTACAACACTGTTTAGCAGCCTCATATAATGTAACTGCTGCAGATTGAACCACATTCATAGAAAAACTATTTCCTATCATAGTAATATGAATAGATTTATCACATTGTTTAATTACCTCATCTTCTAACCCTATTGTTTCATTTCCAAAAAACAAACAAAAAGGATGATTCACCTCATTAAAACTGTATTCATTTAAAGCAATAGATTCAGAAGTAGTATCTACAGCAATTTTCATCTTAGGAAGAGCATCCCAAATATCATTTTCAGATACAAAACACCATTCTACTTTATTAAAAGATGTAGTTGCATTTCTTTTAATTTTTGAAGACTTATAATCAACTTCATTCCCAACAAAAAAAACTTGTTTAACCCCAAAATTATCACAAACACGTAATAAGGCACCTAAGTTTTCTGCTGAAGAAAATTTCCAAGCAACAACTATTGGAGGATTATTCCAACTAACAGTTCTATTCTGATTAAAATACGTTTGATTGTCTATTTTTTGTGCCATTATAACTTAACACAGATGTTCTTAGGCTCTGTAAAAAACTCAAAAGCATTAAATCCACCTTCTCGCCCAACACCAGATGCCTTAACTCCCCCGAAAGGGGTTCTTAAATCTCGCAACAACCATGTGTTTATCCAAACAATGCCTGAATGTAGTTGAGCAGCAACGTTGTGTGCTTTAGTAATATCTTGACTCCAAACAGTAGCAGCTAAACCATATTTGGTGCTATTTGCCATTGGCAATACTTCTTCAACAGTATCAAAAGGCATAATGGTAACAACAGGCCCAAAAATTTCTTCCTGGTTCGTTCTACAATCAAAAGATAATCCCTCAATAATTGTTGGTGCAATGTACCATCCATTTTCTTGTTCTCCTTCTAATTTAACCTGATGCCCACCAGTTAAAACAGTCCCTCCTTCTTCTTGAGCTAAATCTACATATGACAATACTTTTTCCATATGAGGTTGAGAAACAACAGCACCTAGATTACTGTCTTCATCAAAAGGGTTCCCTACTTTCAATTTTTTGGTTTTTTCTACAAAAGCATCTCTAAATTTCTCATAAATGCCACGTTGCACAAATATTCTTGAACCGCATAAACAAATCTGACCTTGATTCGCAAAAGAAGAATGCATTGTTGTCCCTAAAGCTTTCTCAAAATCACAATCATCAAATATGATATTAGGATTTTTTCCTCCCAATTCTAACGATAACTTCTTAAACATCGGACCAGCAGTTCTTGCTATTTCCGCGCCTGTAATTGTTCCTCCAGTAAATGAAATTACAGGAATATCAGCATGTTTAGTAATTGCAGCACCAACCTTATGTCCTAATCCGTGTACTATATTTAACACTCCTTTTGGCAACCCTGCTTCAATACATAATTCCGATAATAAATAAGCTGTGTAAGGAGTTACCTCCGATGGCTTTGCAACCACAGTATTTCCGATAGCCAAAGCTGGAGCAATTTTCCAACTAAATAAATACAAGGGCAAATTCCAAGGAGAAATACACCCGCATACACCTATTGGCTCTCTGGTGGTATAATTAATTGCAGTCCCCTCCATTTGGTGTGCTTCCGAAGCATAATGTAAAACGCCTGTGGCATAAAAATTAAAATTAGCAGCGGCTCTAGGGATATCAACCCGCTTCGCCAAACTCAATGGCTTCCCGTTATCTCTAGATTCTGCTTCAGCAAAACGATCTAAATTATCTTCAATTAGTTGTGCTAATTTTTGTAGAATTCTTGCTCTTTTCTCTTTCGGGGTTTTGCTCCATCCAGGAAAAGCTGCTTGTGCTGCTTTGGTAGCAATATCAATATCTTTTTCATCCGAATCAGGAATTAAAGAATACACTTCCCCTATTGAAGGATTGTAGTTATCTATATAAGATTTAGAGATGGGCTCAACCATTTCTCCATTAATGTAATTTTTAATTTTTTCCATAATTCAAAATTGAAACATAAAAGTATTTATTTTAAATAGAATTCAATGAAAATATAATTCTCATCTTTAACATATATAGTTTTTTATATATAATTTTGCGTTTCTAAATTATGGTAGAGATACAAAAATTAGAAAATGCAGCAGAAATGCTAAAAGCCATAGCGCATCCTATTCGAATTTCGATAGTAGGAAAACTAGAAGCTGGGAAAAAATTATGTGTTACCGAAATACACAAAGCGTTAAACATTGAACAGGCGGTTGCCTCTCACCATTTAAGTATTTTAAAGAACAAAGGAGTTTTAAATGTGGAACGCGAAGGAAAACATTGTTATTACTCATTAAAACACGAACGATTATCACAAATAATTGAGTGTGTAAATAAATGCCAAGACTACTAAATGGAGGTGTTAGGATTTATATCAGCAATTTTAATTGGTCTTTCTTTAGGATTAATAGGTGGTGGTGGCTCTATCTTAACAGTTCCTATTTTGGTTTACTTGTTAGGAATTGAAGCTGCAGATACTGCACCAGCATATTCTTTATTTGTTGTAGGTACAGCAAGTTTAATCGGGGCCATTATCAAATACAAGCAAAATTATGTAGACCTTAAAACGGCTGCTATTTTTGGAGCGCCTGCAATTATAGCTGTATATGTTACAAGAAGGTTTATAGTTCCTGCTATTCCAGATGAAATCTTTACAATAGAAAATTTCATTTTTACGAAACGATTTTTTGTGATGGGTCTTTTTGCTATTTTGATGATTTTAGCATCGGTATCTATGATAAAGGGCCGAAAAGAAGTGGTACAAACTCAAGAAAAAAAGTTTAATTATCCTCTTATTTTAATAGAAGGAATTGTTGTAGGTGTATTAACAGGCTTGGTTGGTGCTGGAGGAGGGTTTATCATTATTCCTGCCTTAGTAATGTTAAGCAACTTACCTATGAAAAAAGCGATAGGAACTTCCTTGGCAATAATTGCAGCAAAATCATTGTTAGGATTTTTAGGAGATTTATCGGTAATAGCTATCGATTGGAAATTATTAATAGGCTTTACATCTTTGGCTGTTCTTGGAATTTTTGTAGGACACCAACTATCGCACAAAATTGACGGAACAAAGCTTAAAAAAGGTTTTGGATTTTTTGTATTGGTAATGGGGATAATTATAATAATTAAAGAAACATTAATATAAAGTTATGTACGTAGAACAACTATTTACAGAGTGTTTAGCCGAAATGGCCTATTACATTGAATCAAATGGTGAGGCCATAATTATCGACCCCCTAAGAGAGACAACTCCATATTTAGAATTAGCTAAAAGTAGAAATGCAAAAATTAAATATGTCTTTCTAACACATTTTCATGCCGATTTTGTTTCTGGACATGTTGATTTAGCAAAAAAAGCAGGGGCAACAATAGTTTTTGGGCCCAACGCTACAACTAAATTCGATTTTCATTCTGGAACAGATGGAGAGGAATTTAAAGTTGGTGACATTACTTTAAAGTTAATCCACACTCCAGGGCATACCATGGAATCTTCTTCCTATCTATTAATTGACGAAAAAGGAAATACGCCTTACATTTTTACTGGCGATGCTTTGTTTATTGGAGATGTTGGAAGGCCCGATTTGGCCGTGAAATCGGATTTAACAGAAGAGGATCTTGCTGGCCATTTATTTGACTCGCTCAGAAATAAAATTATGCCTTTACCAGATGATATCATTGTTTATCCCGCTCACGGGGCAGGGTCTTCTTGCGGTAAAAACATGAGTTCTGAGACTTTCGATACTTTAGGAAATCAAAAACAAACCAACTATGCGTTGAGAGCTGATATGACTAAGGAAGAGTTTGTTAAAGAAGTAACAACAGGGTTAGTTACTCCCCCACAATACTTCCCTAAAAATGTGGGAATGAATAAAGGAGTAAACAAGCCTTATGAGGTGATATTAAACGATGCAAACAAAGCGTTATCATTAGATGAGTTTATCCAGGTATCCAAAGAACCAAACACCTTAATTATGGATGTTAGGCATCAAGATGATTTTGTAAAAGGGTTTATTAAAGGTGCTTTATTTTTTGGTATTGACGGAACTTTTGCTCCTTGGGTAGGAACTTTAATCGAAGACATTAACACCCCTATTTTATTGGTTTGTCCTGAAGGAAGAGAACATGAAACAATTACTCGACTCACAAGAGTTGGTTATGATAATGTTAAAGGCTATTTAAAAGGTGGATACAAAACTTGGGCGGATGCAGGAAAAGAAACTGCCCATTTAGAAAGTATCTCTCCTAAAGACTTTGTTGAAAATTATTATCCGAAAGACATTACTATTTTAGATGTAAGAAAAGTTTCTGAGTATGATTCTGAACACATAGAACACAATAACATTTCTAATTTACCTTTAGCTGAAATAGTTTCCAATCATACTAAACTAAACAAAACAGATGATTTTTATATTCACTGTAGAGGTGGTTATCGTTCGGTTATTTTCGCCTCTATTTTAAAGCAAAAAGGCTTTAAAAATCCAATAAATATTGAAGGCGGATTTGAAGAAATTAGAGAACAACAAAACATTAATTTAACGGAATTTATTTGTCCGACAGAACTATAAAAAACTAATTATGAGTTACGAAAACATAAATGTAAAAGAAGCAACAATTGTTGATGTAAGAGAACCTTTTGAATGCGAAGAAGGAATGATTGAAGGGTCTATTAATATTCCTCTGGGAGATGTTCCTAATAAAATTGAAGAATTTAAAGCCATGAAAAGACCTTTGGTATTATGTTGTAAATCTGGTAACAGAAGCGGACAAGCAGTTCAGTTTTTAGAAGCGAACGGATTAGAAGATTTATACAACGGAGGTTCTTGGGGAGAAGTAAATGAAAGATTATGAGAAGAATAATATTAGTAGCGGTATTGGTATTTTCAATTTCTTTTAAAGGGGAATCGAATAATATTGGGGTTCAAGAAACAATTCAAGAAGAAAAAGCAGGAAAAGTTAAAGACATTGATGTAACAACATTTAGTGAACTTATTAACTCTCGTAAAGGAACTATTTTAGATGTTAGAACTCCTGAAGAATGGAGTGAAGGAATTATTGAAGGTGCAATAAAAATTAATTTTTATGATGAAAACTTTCTTTCAGAAGCATCTAAATTGCCTAAGAATAAAGTAATCTATGTTTATTGTAAAAAAGGTGGAAGAAGTGCAACAGCAGCCAATCAATTAAAAGAAAAAGGATACCATGTTTTTAATTTATTAGGTGGTTTTGATGCGTGGAAAGGTGCCAAAAAAGACGTTGTTAAATAGCTGTTTAAAATTAATTTTTAGTGCCTTTTATTTTACATTAAAACATTGAAAATATAACTAACTTTGCAGGGCATTTCTTAAAGAAAAGTTCTTAAAGAAGAATTTTCATTTAAGTAATTTCATTTCACGGCTAAAATTAAATTATGAGTGACGCTATTAAGCACGAATGTGGTATCGCATTAGTAAGACTTTTAAAACCAATAGATTACTACATAAAAAAGTACGGAACAGCCACTTACGGTTTAGACAAAATGTACTTGTTAATGGAAAAACAGCACAACCGTGGACAAGATGGTGCAGGGATAGCAAACATAAAATTTGATGTGGAACCGGGTGAACGCTACATTAGCCGTTACCGTTCTAATGACTCTCAACCAATTAAAGATATTTTCGGGAAAATAAATGCAAAATTTCAAGCAGTACACGATGAAAATCCAGAAAACTTAAAAGATGCAGATTGGTTAAAGAAAAATGTTGCTTTTACTGGCGAATTATCTTTAGGACATCTTAGATACGGAACTTTTGGAGGTAATAGTATTGAACTTTGTCACCCGTTTTTAAGACAAAACAATTGGATGACTAAAAACTTAGTTGTTGCAGGAAACTTTAACCTAACCAATGTTGATGAGCTTTTTAAAATATTAGTTGAGATCGGTCAACATCCCAAACAAAAATCTGATACCGTTACGGTAATGGAAAAAATAGGGCATTATTTAGATGAAGAAAATCAAGAATTATACGATAAGTATAAAGCTGAAGGTCATTCCAGACAAGAAATTTCGAAACTGATTGGCAAAGAGTTAGATATTCAGAACATCTTGCAAAAATCTGCTGCAGATTGGGATGGTGGTTATGCTATGGCGGGATTATTAGGCCATGGAGATGCTTTTGTTTTAAGAGATCCTTCAGGAATTAGACCAGCTTTTTATTACCAAGATGACGAAGTTGTTGTTGTAGCATCTGAAAGACCAGTGATACAAACTGCATTTAACGTATCTATAGAAACAATTAAAGAAATTGATCCTGGACATGCCTTAATCATTAAAAAAGATGGGGATGTTTCAATGAAACAAGTTCGCGAACCATTAGAAAAAACTGCTTGTTCTTTTGAGCGAATTTATTTTTCTAGAGGAAGTGATCAAGATATTTATAAAGAGCGAAAACAATTAGGGAAAAATGTTATTCCACAAGTTTTAAAATCTATTGATAATGATTTAAAAAATTCTGTTTTTTCTTTTATTCCGAATACTGCCGAAACTTCTTTTTATGGGATGATGAAGGGGATGCAAGAAAAATTAAACGAAATCAAGCTTAAAAAAATTAAAGCTTTAGGCAACAATCCTTCTGATGAAGCATTGGCTGAAATTTTAGCATTGAGAAATAGAATGGAAAAAATTGCCATTAAAGATGCTAAACTGAGAACATTTATTACCCAAGATGATAGCCGAGATGATTTAGTAACTCACGTTTACGACATTACTTACGGCAGTGTTTACCCAACTGATAATTTAGTAATTATTGATGATTCTATTGTTAGAGGAACTACTTTAAAGAAAAGTATTCTAAGAATTTTGGATCGTTTAAATCCTAAAAAAATTGTTGTTGTATCATCTGCTCCGCAAATTCGTTACTTAGATTGTTACGGAATTGACATGGCTAAAATGGGCGATTTTATTGCTTTCCAAGCAGCAATTGCCTTATTAAAAGACCAAGGAAAAGAAAATATTATTGAGGAAACCTACCAAAAATGTAAAGCTCAAGAAAGTTTACCAAAAGAACAAATCGTAAATAACGTAAAAGACATTTATGCTCCTTTTACAGCTGAAGAGATTTCTAAAAAGATTTCTGAACTCTTAACGCCAAAAGGCATAAATGCTGAGGTAAACATTGTTTACCAAAGTATAGAAGGTTTACACGAAGCCTGCCCAGACCATACAGGAGATTGGTATTTTACGGGTAACTACCCTACCCCAGGAGGCAACCAAGTAATTAACAGAGCATTTATTTATTACGTTGAGGGAATAGATAAACGAGCTTATTAAAGTTTAAAATGAACTTAGCCGTAGAATTAATTATACGGCTATTTCATGAAGTATCTCTAAGGGCTATATAAATATTTTTTAAGTATCTGGACTACCTAGTAAATATTTGGACGCCCATGCTGAGCACACACATTATCTATATTTAATTTTGATAAAAAAGTTTAGCTAACTTCGTTCTTAAAATTTAAGCTAGCTAGCACTTTTTTATCAAAACACGCTTAACGCTTAAACATAGACTTAGTATTGGTAAACATTTAATTACTAAATATCTTGACGATTAAACCTGGGAAATTAATTGGAGTTGGATGGGCTTTCACTGCACCTGGAAGGGGTGTAGGTCTGTTGTTTTGGTTATTCGTAGCAGTTTTTGTTGGAGATTCGTACTCAGAAGCTATAACTATGCCGGCATTGTACATATGCTTTTTAATAGGTGCGTATTTTCTATTTTCTAAAAAATATCTTGAAATAATTGATGCCGAAAAAGGGATATTTAAAATTAGGATAGGAATTGGGAAGTTTAGCCATGGTAAAGAAAAATCACTTGAGAATTACAAATATGCCATTCTACAACAAGGCACTTGGATTAAAAAGGTTGCACAAGGTATTGCTGGTGCTTCAATAACCGAAGGAATTTATAAAGAAAAATATTTAGGACTTTTCATAGTTTCCAAGAAAGACAATATGAAATCACTATTATATCGAGGAATCAAATCTGATATATATGAAATAATACGTCATTTTATGTCTCCATGCAACTTTCCAGTATATAATGGCGCTAAAAGGAAAGGTACTGAATTGAAACTATAATACGTTTACCAACAAAGAACTGTGCTAAAATTTAACTTATTTTTAATTTAAAGCTGGGTTTACACTTCTATACTCATTATCATAAACTAACCCTGATTTAGCTATTGCAAAAGCCTGTTTTAAAAGCTTATTGCAAACTGCTATCAATGCTAACTTCTTATACCAATTTAATTTCAAAACACCCAACAATGGTTTTTGTATAATACCTATAGATAATCAAAGCCAAAATTTTGGCTAATTGGGTAAACGAAAATTTGTACTTTTAAATCGCCCTACAAAAACATAGAGTAGCGTTACCAACAATTAATTATATCAATGTTTAATTTTTTTAAGCGAAATAAAAAAGAGATAGATTGGGATTTAATTAAAAGTCAAGATCCAAACACTGTCTATCCTAAAAATTCTATTTCACTATTAATGGGACAAACTGAAAACAGTAATCCCACTACAGGTTGGGTTGATTTAGGGTACAAACCATATGAATACAAAAAACAATGCCCAATAAATATTAACTTGACAATAGACATATTATCTGATGAAGATCAAACAATTGATATGGGTTTTATTGAGGACTTACTTACAGATAGTTTAAGAGAAAAATGTGTTGCACATCCTATATCAAGAGTTTCTACTGACTCTGGATTAGTAATGGATTACTATGTTGACAACTTAGAGAATGCCAAAAACATACTAAGCGATATATCAGATTCCAAAAAAAACAAACTAAAAATTGACTACAATACAAATCTTGACCCTAAATGGAAAACGTATAGAAATATTGCAAGAGCTGTTAGGTAAAAGTTGGTAACAAGCTGTTATATTGCATTTGGCTGCGAGCAGTTTTAGCTTTTTGAAAATATTGTGAGTTAGTGCCATTCATTTTGTAGGTGGTTATCTAAAATTATTGCAAGTTGCATCCTTGCTTCGGACAATGAGCCATTTAGTTATCTGATTTTTAATTGCTCATAGAAACTTCTACAAAATTTCATTACTTTGGTGCTATTAAACAACTGTAAAAACGCAACATACAGTTGAATTACTGAAATTTATTCTTAATCTATAATTTGCTATTTTAATGAAGAAACTGATATTCATTTTAATTATTCTATCCTCCTTAATTTCAAATGGACAAGATATTGGAGCTATATACACAACTGGAACAAGGACAAAGGAATACGTAAAAGATTATATTCAAAAAGAAATAGATAAAGGCTGGTTTTCTAACGATACTACTTCTGTAATAAACGAAACTGAGGATTCTCTAATTTACCATGTAAAAAGCACACTTTACAAATTCACTCTTAAAATGACATTTAATTTGACCGATGATAAAAAACTCTATCATTGTGATTATCAAGAATACATTTTTGATTGTGAAGATTGGTCTATTAAAAACTTTGACAGACTTAAAAGCTACTTAAAGCACTATGGGTTTAAGCAAATTAATGAAAACACATATTTATCAACTTACCATTGGAAAACAAAATTAACTATTAAATACAAAGCTGGAATTAAAGGCTGTTTATCTCTTAAATTTAGCCATGATGACAAATCAAAAAAAGAATACAAAACTTATCATAAGTCTTTGTCCTCTATGGATATTGAAAAACTTCAGTTCCCACTAAATTAATCTTTAAAATTTCAGAAACCAACCTGAAAAACAGTTGCCAACAATCGTGGTCGTTGCACAACCCTATAATTCTCAATAAAAAGTGTTTTCCTATTCATTTTAAAGGAGGTTTGTTTTTATACCAATTTAATTTCAAAACACCCAACAATGGTTTTTGTATAATGCCGATAGATAATCAAAGCCAAAGCTTTGGCTAATTAGTTAAACGAAAATATGTACTTTTAAATCGCCCTACAAAAACATAGATTGGGCGTTGGGCAAAATACAAACGCATAAAATAATTAAAATGAAAAAAATTACATTACTTCTTACTCTTACTTTTTCAATATTATTAGGTTTTGGACAATATGGTGGCGGATCACCCGAAACAATAGAGTTATGGAAGAATAAAACATTAATTGTAATGCAATATCCAGGATACGAAATTTATAATGCTGCAGTAAAAACAGTTGTAAATGAGAGATGGTATAATAATAAAATTGAATTTTTAGATTACACTAGTAATAGAAATTATAAAGTACTAAAGAAAAGAAAAGATGCCATTATTTTATGTGTAGATGATTTGTTTGATGTTGGTGCACCTGTTATTTGTTTTGCTCAGCCTACCCACTCATTTTTTTATAATAAAACTGGTTGGGCATATGTTAACATTCAAAGTGACCATGAAATTGAATATAAAAAATGGAAAAGCGATTTAAAGAAAAACAACCCAAATTCAATACCATCTACCGATGCTTATGGTCTTGAAATATTAAACCGTTCAACTTTAGAAAGAACTATCCTCTTAATTGAATTATTATTTAATACAACCGATCAATTTAAATCAGGAGAGTTTCGTTATAAAAGTGCAAAAAAAGATAATGGTTTTTATAACACTTCTGGTAACATAAATAAAATTAAAAATAAGACATTATTAATTGAAAGGAAAAGTATATCTCGGAAAAATGATAATAAAAAGTTGTTACAAATCACGCATTTACAATCGATATATAAAGGTGAAATAAAGATAGTTACCGAAAAGGAATTACAAGAAACTATCATTATTAGAGATAAGAATTTATTGTATTTACAGGTAGAAGAAGTCGCTCATCTACCAACCTATGCAATAGTAGATATTGCTGAACGAAAAGTAGTTTATTGTAATCAACAAAGTCCACCTACAATTACAAATAACATAAAAAGATTTGAGCGGATGCTAGAGAACTTATCTAATTCTATTTTCTAAGAATATACTTCGCCCAACACTTAGCGATCAATTGATAGCGGATTTTTTATTGAATTAACTTTTCAGATTAGCTTAAAGCCTTTCTAATATCCAATTTATCTCTTAAAATACCTTCTATTTTATCAATAGCAACACGTTCTTGTTCCATTGAATCCCTATCTCTAATAGTAACAGTGTTATCTTCTAAAGTTTGATGGTCTACCATAATACAGAAAGGAGTTCCGATAGCATCTTGTCTTCGGTAACGTTTTCCTGGAGAATCTTTTTCATCATAATTACAATTGTAATCGTATTTTAAAAGGTCTAAAATTTCTCTTGCTTTTTCTGGTAAGCCATCTTTTTTAGTTAATGGCATAATTGCAACTTTAACAGGAGCTAAAAATGCGGGTAATTTTAATACAACTCTTTCGGTACCGTTTTCTAGTTTTTCTTCTGTAAAAGCAGCTGATAGAATAGCTAAAAATGTTCTATCTAAACCAACAGAAGTTTCTACAACGTAAGGGACATAGCTTTCATTTATTTCTGGATCGAAATATTGTAGTTTCTTTCCTGAATGTTTTTCATGCTGTTTTAAATCAAAATCTGTTCTAGAGTGAATTCCTTCTAATTCTTTAAATCCCATAGGGAAATCAAACTCAATATCAGAAGCAGCATTAGCATAATGGGCTAATTTAATATGATCATGAAAACGGTAATATTTTTCATCAATCCCTAAAGATTTATGCCATTTTACACGTTCTGCTTTCCAGTGCTCATACCATTTCATTTCTTCGCCCGGACGAACGAAAAATTGCATTTCCATTTGCTCAAACTCTCTCATTCTAAAAATGAACTGACGAGCAACAATCTCGTTTCTAAACGCTTTACCAATTTGTGCTATCCCAAAAGGAATTTTCATTCTTCCTGTTTTCTGAACATTAAGGTAGTTTACAAAAATACCTTGAGCAGTTTCTGGTCGTAAATAAATGGTGTTGGCAGCATCAGCAACAGAACCTATTTCTGTAGAAAACATTAGGTTAAACTGTTTAACATCTGTCCAGTTTTTAGAACCGCTTATTGGGCAAGCAATTCCTAAATCCTCTATTAATGTTTTAACTGCTGCTAAATCATCAGCATCCATTGCCGTTTTATACCGTGCATTAATATCATCAATTTTAGTTTGATTTCTTAAAACATTTGGATTGGTTGCTCTAAACTGTTCCTCATCAAAATCATCACCAAAACGTTTAATTCCTTTGGCAACATCTTTTTCCGTTTTTAAACGAATTTTCTCAACGTATTCTTCAATAAGAACATCAGCTCTATATCTTTTATTAGAGTCTTTATTGTCAATTAATGGATCACTAAAAGCATCAACATGCCCAGAAGCTTTCCAAGTGGTTGGGTGCATAAATATTGAAGCATCTAAACCAACAATGTTTTCATTCATGTTTACCATGGCTTTCCACCAATAATCTTTGATGTTTTTCTTTAACTCAGCACCCATCTGACCATAGTCGTAAACAGCACTTAAACCATCATAAATTTCACTTGATTGGAATACAAAACCATACTCTTTTGAGTGAGAGATGATTTTCTTTAAATTATCTTCTTTATTCGCCATGAGGCAAAAGTAACATTCATTTTTATAACTTTGACACTCATTTTCTTAAAAACGGAATGAGTATTGCAAACAGTTGAAACACACATTATAATTAAAGACATGAAAAATATATTTTTAGCTATCGCCATTACCTCTTTTATTAATGTTTTCGCACAAGAGAAAGAATTAACCTTAGAGGATGCAGTTCTATCAAGATCGAAAGGGTTAACTCCTAAAAACATGAGTGGGTTAAAATGGATTAAAGGCACAAACAATTATATCTATAAAGAAAATAAACAATACATTGTAAAAACTGCTGGGGGAAAAGAAGTTTCTAAAATAGGATTGGATAAATTTATTTCAACCTTCCCTGATTTAAAGGCTGTTCCAATAATTTTGAGTATTTCAACACATGAGTTGGTTTTTCAATATGAGAGTCAAATGATCCATTTTGATTATGTAAACGGAAAAGAACTAAGTAATACACCTTTTAACGAAAAGACTGCGAATAAAGATTACAATAAAACCAACAAAATTTTAGCTTACACGATTGATAATAATTTATACATATCTAAAGCAAATAGGAAAGGGAAGGCTTTTGAAGCACAATCATTATCTGTAACAAAGAATGAGGACAAGAATATTGTTTCGGGTCAAGCGATTCATCGTTATGAGTTTGGAATTCATAAGGGAACTTTTTGGAGTCCGAAAGGGAATTTTTTAGCATTTTATGTTAAAGATGAAACGAATGTTGCTGAATATCCAATTGTAGATGTTACAACTTATCCAGCATCAGTAAATAATATTAAATACCCGATGGCTGGCCAAAAAAGTGAGATGGCTAAAATTGGTATTTACAATGTGAGGTCGAACCAAACATCCTATTTAAATATTGACACAAAAGATGAACACTTTTTAACTAGTTTATCTTGGACCCCTGATGAAAAATATGTTTTTGTTGGAGAGTTAAATAGAGGTCAAAACCATTTGCAATTTAATCGTTATGATGTTGCTACTGGAAATAAAATGAACACCATCTTTGAAGAGAAAAATGACAGGTGGGTAGAACCAGAACAAGATGCTGTTTTCTTGCCAAATAGTACTACTGAATTTATCTATGCGAGCGAACGAAATGGCTTTATGAACCTTTATAAATACAACACTTCAGGAAAATTAATTAAGCAATTAACAACATTCAATTTTCCTGTTACTAAAATTGTAGGGTTTGATAAAAAAGGGCAAAATGTATTTGTTGCAGCAACAGGAAAAGATGCAAGAGAGAAGCACTTCTTTAAAGTAAACTTAAAGTCAGGAAAACATATTCAAATCACAAAAAAGAGCGGAGTTCACAGCGTTCAATTAAGTAGTGATGGAACTTACTTATTAGACAACTTTACAAGTTTAACTGTACCAAGAGAAATTGATGTAATAAATGTAAAATCAAGAAAATCGAACACTATTTTTAAAGCCGAAAACCCTTTGGCAGATTACAAAATAGGAACAACAGAATTAATGACTTTAAAATCTAAAGATGGATTTGATTTACATTGCAGAATGATTAAGCCAGCTAATTTTGACTCTACTAAAAAATATCCTGTTTTGGTTTATGTTTATGGTGGACCAATGGTACAATTAATTACCAATAGATGGATGGCTGGAGCGAGTATGTGGATGCATTGGTTGGCCAATCAAAAAGACTATATCATTTTTACTCTTGATAATAGAGGGACTTCTAATAGAGGTTTTGCTTTTGAAAGTATTATACATAGACATTCTGGGGATGCAGCAAGAGAAGATCAATTGATAGGGGTAGAATATTTAAAAGGATTGAGTTATATTGATTCTAAAAGAATGGCAGTAAAAGGATGGAGTTATGGTGGTTATATGACTACTTCTTTAATGTTACGAAATCCAGGAGTATTTAAGGTTGGGGCTTGTGGTGGGCCAGTTACAGATTGGAAATATTATGAAGTGATGTATGGTGAGCGTTATATGGATACACCTCAAGAAAACCCTGAAGGTTATGAAAACACGAGAGTTGGAAAATACTTAGAGAATCTAGAAGGAAAACTATTAGTTATCCACGGAAGTGTAGATCCAACAGTTGTACCACAACACAGTATGACTTTATTAAAAGAAGCAGTAGAGAAAAAAGTACAGCTCGATTTCTTTACTTATCCAATGCACGAGCATAACGTAAGGGGAAAAGACAGAGTCCACTTAATCCAAAAAATGTTGGATTATATTGTGGAGTATAATAAGTAAAACGTTAAGAAACAGATTCTTTTATTTCATCCCAAAAGTACCATAATAAAGCAAAAATGTCCTATTACTATTCGTAACGAATGGTCTATTTTTATAATGTATTCTTTCGAGGATATAATTGTTTATAAATTATACGAACTAAAAATAGACCAAATGAAACCTAAAAAAGAAAATAGTAGAAGGCAATTTTTAAAAAACACATCATTAGCAGCTTTATCCTTAGGAATTTTACCAGGTATTGCTAAGGCTGTATCACAACCAGCAGGTGGTACTGAAAGTCTTAAAGCGTGTGATGAAACAACCCAAGATGCTTATGGACAAGGCCCATTTTACACAGCAGGCGCTCCTACAATTCAAAACAATCAGCTTGCAAATGGTGCTGAGCCAGGAACAAAATTAACGATAAGTGGTAGGGTTTATGATTTAGGATGTGCAATGGTAGTTCCAAATACTACAGTAGATGTTTGGCATGCTAATGATAATGGAGGTTATGATAATTCTGGATTTAATTTAAGAGGAAAAACAACCTCAAATAGTCAAGGGTTTTATGTTTTTGAAACTATTAAACCAGGATGGTATTTGAATGGTCCCACCTATCGTCCGTCACATATTCATTTTAAAATTACGCCTCCAGGGTTTAGTACATTAACTACTCAATTATATTTTATAGGAGATCCATATATTTCAAGTGATTACGCAGCCTCTATAACCAGTGGTATTTATGATGCTACTGATCGTATAATCCCCCTTACCAATAACGCTGGTAATTTAGAAGGTACTTGGGATATTGTTATTGATGGAAATGGTATTGTTTCAGGAACTAGTGATGTTCACCTTGACAAAGGTATGTTGTATAAGGCAGGACCTAATCCCTTTACCAATCAAATAAAAATAGAATACGGTGTATTTACTAATTCTAAAGTTAGCTTGTCGGTTTACAATTTGGAAGGTAAGTTAGTTGCCACTCTAGAAGAAAGAACTTTACAGGCTGAAAAATATGAAGCGATATGGGAACCAGATTCATTGCTTCCTAATGGACATTATTTTATTGCTTTAAAAATTAATGATTTACAGGTGCATTATTTAAAAGTGATTAAGCAGGGTTAAATAGCTGTTAATAGCTTATTTATAAGTGGTTAAGTGTATTTTTTAGATAGGAGCGGGTTTTACTTTTGCTCGTATTTCTGACTATATTTTCTATATAGCTTTTTTTGATGATTATCTACATCAATCATTCGCCCTTGAATAAATGCTGCTTTAACATCATTACCCATCATGTCTAAGGCATCTCCTGTAGAGATAAAAAGAGTAGCATCTTTGCCTATTTCTAAGCTCCCGCAAGTTTTGTCAATGCCTAAAATTTTGGCTGTGTTTAAGGTAATTAAACTTAAAGCATCTTCTTTATTCATGCCATAAGCAGCAGCGGTACCAGCATAAAAAGGTAAATTACGGGTTCCCATTGCTTCCATATCACCTGAGTTTTCTAAACAGAATAAAACACCAGCATCATGCAATATTTTAGGCATTTTGTAAGGCAAGTAAACATCCTCTTCTTGTCTACTAGGTAAACTATGTACTCTTTTTAAAATAACAGCTATTTTATTTTCCTTTAACATATCAGTTATCATCCAAGCATCATAGCCTCCAACAATTACCATTTTAGTTACCTTATGTTTTTTAGAGAAATTAATGGCTTCAGTAATTTCTTTAACAAAATTAGCATGAATGTATAGTGTCTTTTCACCATTAAAAACACCTCTCATAGCTTCAAAACGCATGTTTTGTTCAGGATAGTTGTTGTCTTTAGAGTAGGCTAAAGCATCTGCAAAAAAGGTATTTAGTTTAGCTATCGACTTGTCATAGTTCTTGTTTTTTTCACCTTTCCATCTGTTGTACATTCCTACCCAATTTAAATGAACACCTTCATCTTTTTTATAAACAGCATCTTCCCAATTCCAAGCATCAAATTGAACAATAGAAGATGTTCCTGAGATGATTCCATTTCTTGGAGTAGCTTGAGCCATTAAAACACCATTAGAACGAACAGTTGTAGTTATTTTAGATTCTGTATTGTAAGCAATAATAGAGCGCACATGAGGTTTAAAAACGCCATATTCAGCATAATCGTGAGTCATTTGTACAGCACCAATTTCGGTTAATCCTAAAGTAGAATTAGGTGAAATAAAGCCTGGGTAAACGTGTTTTTTTGAAATATTTATAACGGTATCAAATTGATTAAAATCTATTTTTATTGCTGCAGCATTTGCTACAAGAGTTATTTTGCCATCTTCAAAAGCAATAGCTGAATTTTCTATTACTTTTCCATTACCCAAATGAGCAATGCCATTTAGTAACATAATTTTTTTAGTCTGTTTTTTACCAGGAGTTTCTATTTGAGCTACAGAGTAAAAAGTGGAAAGTAAAAAGTAAAAAGTTACTCCTAATATTATATGTAAATTTTTCATCATCATTTTTTTCTATAAACAAAACACTAAAAACTATCAACCAATTTACTCCCCAACAGTATCACAGTGATATAGTTTTGGTTTCTTGCTATTTGGAGCTTGAGTTTTTGCTCCACCTTTTTTGGCTGCAATCATTTTTTGTATAATTCTAGCTTTTTCTTTTCTGTTTTTCTTTTGATTTTCAAGATCAGTTTCTGCATCAAAATATACCTTACCATCAATAATTGTTTTTTCTACTTTAGCGTAAATCGATAAAGGGTTGTCAGACCACAAAACAACATCAGCATCTTTGCCAACTTTAATACTACCCATTCTATGATCTAAGTGCAATAGCTTAGCTGGGTTTAATGTTACGAATTTCAATGCTTCTTCTTCACTAACCCCTCCATATTTAACTGCTTTTGCGGCTTCTTGATTTAATCTTCTTCCCATTTCAGCATCATCAGAATTAAAAGCAGTAACAATCCCTTGTTTATGCATAATTGCTCCGTTGTATGGAATGGCATCATTCACTTCAAATTTGTAAGCCCACCAATCGGAAAACGTAGAACCTCCAGCGCCATGTTTTTTCATTTTATCAGCAACCTTATAACCTTCCAATATGTGTGTGAAAGTATTTATAGTAAAACCCATAGAATCTGCAACATGCATTAACATATTAATTTCTCCCTGTTGGTAAGAATGGCAAGAAATAAAACGCTCTTTATTCAGAATTTCAAGTAACGATTCTAATTCTAAATCAATTCTTGGAGCAGGAGTATTTAGTCTTTCTTTTTCAGGAATTTCAGAGAATTTATCCCATTTTTCTTGGTATTCTTTGGCTCTTATAAAAGCATCATAATAAACCTGTTCAACCCCCATTCTTGTTTGTGGAAATCGTGCTTTTCCGCCAGCACGTTTTACATTTTCTCCTAAAGCAAATTTGATGAACCCATCAATTTCTTTGATTTTCATTTCCTCAGGAGTACTTCCCCATCTTAATTTTATTATTGCTGATTGACCTCCAACAGGGTTGCAAGAACCATGTAGTAATTGTGATGCAGTAACTCCACCAGCTAACTGACGGTAAATGTTTACATCATCAGAATTAACAACATCGGCAATACTAACCTCAGCAGTAACTGACTGCGTACATTCATTTACGCCCCTACTAATTGCAATGTGAGAATGCTCATCAATAATTCCTGAAGATAAATGCTTTCCTTTTCCATCAATAATTGTTGCACCTTCAAACGATAAATTTTGACCAACAGCAGCAATTTTCCCATCATGAATTACAACATCCGTATTTTTTAGTATGCCTTCAGCTTCATTGGTCCAAACAGTAGCCCCTTTAATAAGCATAGTTTGGGCTTTTGGTAAAGAATCAAAACCATACGCCATGTTTGGATATTGAATTCTTGGAATTACTAAAGAATCTTTTTTAGTCTCTTTCTGCTTCTTTTTATCTAAATCAGCTGTGCCTTTAATGGCGGTCCATTTTATCCAATCACCGTTAGATAATTGACCGTTACCATCCCAAATAGTGTTTTTAGTTATGGTTCCACTTAAGCGAATTGTTCCTTTTTCAAAATCATCTTTTGGGTTAAAGCTTAATGAGATTAAATTTCCAGAAACATTTACAGAAACAGAAATTTTGTTGGTATCAGGCTTGTTATCTTTTGTTCCAACAATCTCAATACTTCCCTTTAGTTTCTTAGGTTCACCTTTTACTTTTAAATCGTAAACTTTTTCACCAAGATTTAAGCTGTAATTTCCCCTTATATCAAGAATATTATAATCAGAGATAATGTACTGCTTTCCTTTTATCCAGTTTTCATGAATGATGTTTTTTTCTGCAAACAATGTTTTAGAAGTGATAATAAAGTTGGCTAGTTTCCCTTCAGCTAAACTTCCTATTTGATCATATTCATTAATAAAATTAGCAGGAGAATAAGTTAGGGCTTTTAAAGCATTTTCTTCCGAAAGTCCAGATTTAATAGCTTTTCTTAAGTTTTTAAAGAAGACTTTTTTGTCTTTTAAATCAGCCGTTGTAATAGAAAACTCAATTTCGTTTTTAGAAACAATTCCTAGATTATAAGGAGCGAGTTCCCAATTTTTAACAGCAGAATAATGAATATTCATTGCTGAATAAGGATCAGAAACTTCATAAGCTTTAGGAAAGTTTACTGGAATAATCAATTTTCCTTCAGTTGCTTTAAGCTCTTTTATTCGTTGATATTCATCTCCTTTTCCTTTAAAAATGTATTGCAATTCAAACTCATCACCCATTTTATCGGCTCTTAAAATACTTAGTTTATCATTTGCTTCAAAAATGTGAGGAAGCTCCCAATTATCAATAACCGTATTTAATGAAATGTTGAATTCGTCTGCTTTTTTATTATTAAAAAGCCAATCAACATCATAATAAGTTTGTCTAATTAAAGCAATCATACCCATTAAAGAACCCGGATAACTTTGTGTAGAAGAACCCTTGTTAAAAGCTAAGTGGTTGGCAACATTATCTTTTAACATAACAGTTTGAGCATGGTCATTTGCTAAGGTTACCAAAGCAGAAGTTCCCCTCATTATTCCATCCTGTTGATGAGTTAACACAGTTCCAAACCCTAATTTTCTCAATTCTTCTGCCTTTTTATTGTCAACTTTAAAGAGTTGCCCGGCTTCTACTTCGGGTTTAATGGCCTGATTCCAATTAAAAGCACCTTTATTGTTTGTCTCAGCCTGTCGACTATAACTCCTTTTTTTAGATTTGTCTATGGAAGGAATTCCGTAATCAGAATAAATATCAATTAGTGATGGATAGATATGCTTCTTATTTAAATTGTAAATTACAGCATTTGCAGGGATTTCTACTTTTTCTCCTGCCGCAACAATTTTTCCATCTTTAATTAAGAGTGTACCATTTTCAATTTTTGTTTGATAATCAATGTGAATTACAGCATTTGTAAATGCGTAATAGTTATGAATCTTATTGTGAGCTCCGTTTACGTTAAACGTTTCTTGTGCAGAAGAAATAAGAGAGCCTAGAATAAAAATGAAAAGAAATAAATTCTTCATAAAATCAATTTTGAATTAATGAGGCTCAAAAATAATATTTTAAAGTGAAAGACAAGGTTGGTAAATGATGAGTGGTAAGGTTAGAATTTTCTATTTAGAGAAAGAAACCATCCAACAAGAATATTATGAGATGGGTTTTGAATAGTAGCTCCAAATTTTTCCTTTTTCTCTACATCTGAAAATCCATTTCCAAAACCAACACCTAAATTGAATAAATAATTATCTGTATCATACCGTGCACCTAAAATGAATTTGTAATTGATATCTGTAGAGTTTAGATTCTTTTTATAATCCGTTTTTGTTCCATCCTGTATAAGTGTTGCCGAAGTTAGAACCCCTAAATCTATACTAAAAGAAGTAAACATTCCAAAGGGTTTATCTTTCATCCATTTCCAATAGAGTGTTAATGGTACTTTAAGATAGTTAAGCTTGAGTTCAATATCCGTATTTATTTCTGTGAATATTTTTGTTGGAGGCGGAGTGTTAGGTGGAGAATTGTAATTGTTATGGAATTCAATGAGAGTAAGGTTAAACTTATGACCCATACCTATTTTTTCCAAACCAGTAAAAAAAATAACAGCAGGGCTTATTACTCTCCCGTATCTAAGAGAATAGCTATACTGGGGAGTGTTTAAATTAGTTGGAGAACTGTAACCGACAGAAGTCTGTTCTGAAAGATAGTTGTTTACCGTTAAGTTAGAAATAGCACTTTTGTGGAAAGAAAACCCTATTCCACCTAAATTTTTGGTTTGTGCGCTTAGTCTAAGTGTAGAACAAGATAGTAATATGAATATTATAAAGCTTTTTCTTTTGAGGGCCATAAAAGTGTTTAAGGTTTTCAAAAATACGACAATTAATGAATTTGGTGTTTCTTGAAAATTTCTTTTACTTACTTTTGTTCAACATTAAAACAAAGAACTATGTTACATCTACATTCAGGATTAAGGTATTTAATTTTACTTTTTTTATTAACCGCTATAGTTAAATCATTAGCTGGTTGGTTAGGGAAAAAACCATTTAAAAAGGCTGACAATTTAGTTGCAGTAATATTAGTAGCTCTTGTTCATACTCAAGCATTGGTTGGTATTGTTGTTTATGCTATGAGCGATATGGTTAAAGCAGGTTTAGCTGATATGGGAGCAACAATGAAAAATGCCCCACATAGATTTTGGACTGTTGAGCATGCTGTTATGATGCTGTTGGTTGTTGTTTTAATTACAATAGGAAGATCAAAATCTAAAAAAGCCGAAACAGATGAATTGAAACATAAAAAAGGAGCAATATTTTACATCATTGCTTTAGTATTAATCCTTTGGGCAGGAGTAATTAAACCGTATGCTTTAGGTAAAGGTTGGTTTTAACAAAAAATCCCTCTTGGAGAAGAGGGTTAGGGAAATTGATATAAAATTTGAGTCAATCCCTCTTTTACCTCCCTTCACTAAGGGAGAGCTTAATGTTATGGGAAATAAAGGACATAAAACTTCAGAAGCAAAACACGAAACGGCAGTATTGGTTGGCGTTACAGTTCGTGGACAAAAAGATACTACCACAGTTGAATATTTAGATGAATTGGCTTTTTTAGCCGAAACAGCAGGCGTAGAATCTTTAAAACGATTTACTCAAAAATTAGATAAACCCCATCCTAAAACCTTTGTTGGAAAAGGAAAGATGGAAGATGTTCAGGCCTATGTTAAAGAGCATTGTGTGGATATGGTTATTTTTGATGATGAGCTAACACCTTCTCAACTGAGAAATATTGAGCGAATTTTAGAAGTGAAGGTTTTGGATAGAAGTAATCTGATTCTTGATATTTTTGCCACAAGAGCTCAAACTGCTCATGCAAGAACTCAAGTAGAATTAGCTCAGTATCAATATTTATTACCACGTTTAACACGTATGTGGACTCACCTTGACAGGCAGAAAGGTGGTGGTGCAGGAATGAGAGGTCCTGGGGAAACACAAATAGAAACAGATAAGCGAATTATTACTCAGAAAATAACTTTATTAAAAGAAAAATTAAAGCAAATCGACAAACAAAAATCTACTCAACGTAAGCAAAGAATGCAGTTGGTTAGGGTGGCTTTGGTTGGATATACCAATGTTGGTAAATCTACCATTATGAACATGTTGAGTAAGTCTGATGTGTTTGCCGAGAATAAGTTGTTTGCTACGTTAGATACAACTATTAGAAAAGTGGTAATTCAAAACTTACCATTTTTATTAACCGATACCGTTGGGTTTATTAGAAAATTACCTCACCATTTAGTGGAATCATTTAAATCTACGCTAGATGAGGTAAGAGATGCCGATGTGTTAGTTCATGTGGTAGATGTCTCGCATCCAAACTTTGAAGACCATGTTCGTGTTGTAAATGAAACTTTAACAGATATTGGAGGTTTAGATAAACCAACTATAATTGTATTTAATAAAGTAGATGCATTTACTTATGAGAAAAAAGATGAAGATGATTTACTTCCTAAAACAAGAGAAAATTATTCTTTAGAAGATTTGAAAAAGATGTGGATGTCTAAAGTAGATGATCCTACTGTTTACATTTCTGCAGTTAAAAAAATAAACACTAATGAGTTAAAAGATGTATTGTACGAACACATTAAAAAAACTCACATGGATATTTATCCGCACCAGTTGTTGTACTAGTCTTTTTCTCATTCTCAGCTTAGCTTGGGAATTATTTCCAATGCGAATCTCTTTTATTAAAAAGTAATTACTTAGAGTAGTTAACGGAGTGTTAACGTAATACGTTAAATTTATTTGTAGCTGTTATCTCGCCAGAAATAAGACTGTATACTTTGTAAATGTAAGTTCCTGAAGGAAGGTTAGAAATATCTATTCTAGTTTGTTGGTTGAATGAAGAATTGATAACTAGTTTACTCGTTAAATTATAAATTTTAATTTGCTGATGCTCTGGCGAATTTGTTTCTACGTTGATATGAGATTTTGCTGGGTTAGGGAAAACATTAATAAAGTATGCTGATGCTAGCTTGTTTTCGGCTTCAAGATGTAGTTTTAAATTATCTAAAAATAAGGTAGAACCTACTTTAGCATAGCCATGTTTTCCGTTGCTTATTACAGCATTTGCACTCGACATAGCAATAATGTTAATGTTATCAGGCGTATAACCAAAATAATATTCAATGTCTATTTCTTGTTTTATCCAGTTTTCTTGGAGTTGATTTGATGTATAATAGCCTTCTCCAATAACAATCATGGTATCGTTAACCGTTTTTGTTAATTGAACCCCAACTAAAAGCTCATCACCTTGTTTAGGGTTTGCTTTATAAGAAAACTCAAAACTTTTTGGTCTTTTAGTATAAACTGATTGTTGAACTAAAGAACCAACAAGGGTGTCTAACTGGAAAATTGTTCCGCCCTCCCAATAAGCCGTAGTTAATTTTATACAAGCTAATCCTGAAGCAGGGTTTTCTACTTCTTTAAATAAAGTTGTTGGAGCGTTATATTTGGTAGCATCTGAGGTATTAATCCAGTCTTTAGCTTTGTCAATTCCTTTGTAGTTAATTCCCCATTTTTCAAAATCTAAATTAGATTGTGAAAAGCAAGTTGATGCAGTAATTATTAAGGATATTATGGTAAATGTTATTTTCAAAATAAAGAGTAAATTTAG
>NVUQ01000034.1 GCA_002401955.1 Flavobacteriales bacterium
AAGAACCAGATTATTTCTTTCTAGGTATGCAGGTGCAATTCGACAACCCAAACGAACCAGACGGCAACCCGTTTGAAACGTTCTACGAAATGGAGAACGAGGGCGGGAAATACAACGAAGAAACAAAGTGTTTCGAGTTAGACGGCAAAGAGTGCGCCCCGTATTGCGTGGGGTTACAATACTAATATTCAAACTTTAACACTATACGACATGGACACAGAAGACACACATACACCCGGAGCCTTTCAAATTAATTCTCTCGGCGTCCTAGTCTGGACTCACGACATCAAACAGGAAATCAACGGGATCGCCTTGGTTGGTTTGTCCCTGTTCTTTATCTACAAATAACCATGGCGAAATTCAAAGTAAGAGCTAAGAGAGTCTACCAAGAAACCGAAAAGGCTATTGTGATACTCACTAGTGGGTACGGGGGAACGTTTGTTCCCATCCCTAAGAGCCAAATAAGCGCTTCTAAGACAGTTAAAGACGATCAAGGTGAATGGCTATACCTTGAGGTGAAAGACTGGCTATACGACAAGATAAAAGGAGACCTCTCGAAGATTTCCGCCGGTGATTTTATAATACTAACATAAACTATACGACAATGAAAACTATATACCTACGCAGAAAATCAAGCGGAAACTATGAAATAGTAACAAGCAAGGCAAACCAAAAGGAACACACTCACAAATTTAGAACGTGGAAAGCGTTAGAGGGATTTTACTGGGACTTGTATGGCCGCAAAGTGATAAAGGCAGAGTACAGAGTGTCTAACACTTATTTCAATTCATTCGCAGAGTTAAAAAACTTTATTAAACAACAAGGCTATGACAGTAAAAGAATTAATTGAAAAACTAAAAGAATTACCACAAGACGCGAGGGTGTTTCATTTGTGGGATGGCGAACCAAGAACTGCTATAAATGTAGTTTACGAAACTAAGAATGGAAATGTAATGACTGCCGATTACGGGCAAGTGTGCTATTCATCTTCTGCGAGACCAAAAGACGCACCAAATAGCGAAGAAGATAGATATTGGGAAACAGAAGAAGATCCAAAAGGATATAATGAAAAAGATGATTGGGACTACTAACGTAGTAATTTTTACTGCGTACAACGGTTTGGCTATGTGCTGAACGAGGAACGAGTATGGCATATAGCTAGTGTTATAGCCTTTTAATTAACAATTAAATAAACGAAAATGAAAGATTTAGATTTAACAAAAGACCAACACTTAATGAGTATTAGAACCAATGGAGAAGAAATTGGTGGAATTGAAATATTAGATGGTAAAATAACTACATACGGTACAATAGGAGAAGGCAATACTTATGAAAACTTTGTAGACTTAATATATGGACTTCAAGGGTTTGATATTAAAATTGATGACTTATTCTTTTAATTGGCTATAACGGTTTGGCTAAAAAGAGTTGAGGAACGAAATTATTTTTAGGTGTTGTGTGTGCACCTTTAATTTAAAATAAACGAAAATGCAAAGTTTGATAGAAGTATTTAGAATGACAGAAGTTAGCAACAAGGTAAGGGCTAACATAATTGTAAAACTTGGTAGAGCGATAAATGACCAATACGCAATGAATATAACTGAACCGCTTGTTGCGGAATTAGTGTACCAACTTGATGCTGAACACGAAATATTCAAAAATGAAATGTACTTGAAGCATGTAAACGGAACTGCTTAATGGTGCATAACGCCACTGTATAGTGACGTATGAGGAATGAATATGCACTTATACAGAGTGTTGTAGTGCGTTAATTAATAACTAAAAAACAAAACGATTAAACCCCTACAAAATGACACTAACGATAACAGACTACAGAAGAAGAACAAAGACAGAAGCAACTATAAACCACAGACTGGAAAACTTCTATACAGAGTGTGACGCCTTGCAACGTGAAATCAAGAACACTAGGCACGAAGGCATGACCGAGGAGAGAGAGTCCAAAGCTAGGAGACTTAAGAGGGTCGAAGGGTTCATCGAAGGACTACACGAAGAACTGCTATCTATAGAGCTATTCGGGAAAGTAATATAATACACACAAAACACATACGACATGAGCACAGAAAAAAACAATATCCTCATAGCAGAGTTTATGGGGCGCGAAGTACATACTGATGGAATAAGTTTGTTTGATAAAGAATTCAAAACAATCAGATATCATGATTGGAACCAGCTAATGCCCGTAGTAGAGCACATCTTAGACCTCGAACTAGACGAAGGTAGGTTCTTCAACAGGTTCTGCGAGGAAATGGCCTCAGGGTCAGGTATTGACGGTGTATACGCCGCAGTGGTAGAAGCTATTGAGTATATAAACGAAAACGAATAGACATGAAAAAATCAGAAGAAAAGATTTACCCACCACTAGGATATAAAATGACACAAGCTCTAGAAGAACGCAGAGATGACGCCAACAAGTCCACCGCCGAGTTCATCGAAACCATTAGAGAAAAAGGTGTCGTGTACGCTATGAACTGGGAGTCCGAAAGGGCTATAGAGGGCGCTTTGTTTATAGAGGTGACAAACAGTATGATGAGACACTTTAAATACACAGAGGACTACGAGGAGGACGTAGAGAAAGTCATAGAAGGGTTTAAGAAAACATCCTTGGACTTCATTAGAACTATAACAAGCAGATCTGACAGCACCAAGGAAATGTTTGTAGCCCACAATAGATTGGAAATGTTTGTGGCCCACAATAGATTCATCGACCTGATCGAACAGGTGCAAGCACAAAACGAATAGACATGGAAAACACACTATCGAAAATCAACAAGCTTTGCACTATGAGGTTCTTACCTGCCTCCTCTCCTAACGATCCATGTCAGAGTATATGGAATTCTGAGTATGATGTGAGGTTATTCATACCTAACAGTAGGGTTTCCGCGCCTGATCAGGAAAAGTTCAATACCTATGCAGTGTATAGTAGCGAAGATCAAACGGGAGAGTTTGACACTATAGAAGAGGCTGCAGCATTTATTAATCAGATATAACATACGACATGGAAGAAGAAATAAGCACCATGGTAGATGATACCATATTCAATCTATTCGAAAACGCTCATAGTCTAATGCTAACAGACTCAGGAAATGTTACCCCTGAGCACAGCGATAGGCTAGAGAAGATCAAAGAAGATCTTAGAAATATACTATTCGAACAAATAACACATACGACATGAAAAACATCAAATCAAGGGCTGTAAGCGAAGAAGTGAAGGCCATGGAGGTAAGTACTCCAGAAACTAAATCAATGAGTTCTAATGCCTATGCAGTCCTGTTTGGGGCTAGTATTGTTACTCTAGTATTAATCCTTAGTGCATGTGGAGTCGTACAATAGACTTCCCGGCCGAAAATAAATAACATTATGATGACTGCGAATAAGAAGAAGACACACAAAAAGAGAGGAACTGTTGATCACAACACCATACAGAAGCATTACGACTTCCTCAAAGAGTTGAATGAGATGATTGCCGACGAGATTCCGTTGTCAACATCTAGCGTGGCTAAAAGACACAAAGTAAATACAAGCATGGGAACTCTATTGATGGAGGGAAAGGTTATTAAGCTTGTAAAAAGACATGGCCACAAGAGTACATATGAGTGGACTGGTGGAAACCCATCGTTTAAAATGGCTGAGGAAGCCATAAAGAGACACAACAAGAGTGCCTACGATAGAAGACAAGAGAAAGATGAGGCTCAAAAGGAGTTGGCTAACAAGGCTGTAGAAACTCAGCCGGTAGTGCGTAAGGAAGTGAAAGATTTAGTAAATGCTGTTTTTGCTATCCCTGAAGTGAAAGCTAAAGAGGTGCAGAAGAAAGGCAGAGTGCTAAGACATAAAACAACCAAAAGCAAGGTGGTTGAAAGTGTTTCTGCCCTAGCCAAAATAGAAGTAGTCTTCATGTGGGGACTGTTTAGATACACTAAGACTAAGAAGTAATAATTGGTAATTGCTCGACAACCAGTGATTAAGCTCACATAAGGGTTGCAGGAGTTGTGGGACGGATATGGTTTCCGTCCCACATTTTACCAAAAACACAAAAGACATGAACGACAAAGAAATACAAGAGTCCGCCCTACTGATACAGGACATGGGAGGAGAGCTAAACGATAGAGAGAAAACTATCATGGCCCAGGCTAGAAACATCCGGAAGATCAAGGAGCAGCCTACCGAAACTAAATACAGAACACAATACGAAATACTTAAACCTATACTAGAGTTATGACAGGACTATATAAAAATGCAGCAAGGCTTCGAAGTAAAGCGGAGGCTCTATCTGAAGAAGCGGATTACTTCTATGAAGATGTAAAGGAGGCTGATCAGAAAATGGACGACATGCACTCAAAGCTAACCAGCACAGAATTTAAGCTAAGGAACCTCGAACATATAGAGGAAGAAACAGAGGGCTTCGTATCAGTATTCATCGACGGGAAAGTGTTCTTCCAAGGAAATATCAACCAGATGTACCAGCTTAAAGAGTACATTGAGAAAAACTTTAAATGATGAAGAAATTAAAAGGATGGAGTAAGCTAACTCTACAGGTAGCAGTGCTGTCTACATCTATGATGTTAATAAGCTTCTTTACAGAGTCGCAGATTTGGCTAGAGTATTTCAATTTTGAAGTACCTGCAGGCTCCTGCAATTACTCTCACAATTACGGACACCATGATTTACCAGCTCATAGTCACTGGAATTATAGGGGTTGGGTCTACTTCCTAACGGGATTAGCATTCTTTATTATGTCTTTGATTAGAATAAGATTATCACACGAAACGGAAGACTTTAAATAACAAGATATGGAAGACTGGACTACAGAAGACAAGATGATAGGGATATCAGAAGGATGGCTACTAGCATACAAAATAGAAGAACGTCAAGTAGGTAAGCTAGAGGTGATTCCCGCCCCGGGAAAAGAAATCTTTGAGACTAACGACCAAGCGTTCCAATTCGTATCGGACAGAATGTTCAACGGATCATATCTACACGCTAAAGCCTTAAAGCACATGGCTATTACAAATAGTGCTGACGAATCAGAAAAACAATAGCTATGAAGATAAGCACAGAAGAATTATTGCCAGAGCCGCCCCTAGGGCTACCACCTAGAGTGTTTCATCTAGAGGACAGGCTTAACGAAATCAATTCGGCTATTAAGAGATACATAACGGCCGACTACACCATCCCTAAAGAGTGGGTAGAAGAAAGAAACGGAATTATCACTGAACTAAAGTACGGTGACCACAAAGAATTCAACGATTAACATAGTCGTATATGTTTGATGGAGAGGGTGTGAAGGGAACTAGACGTAGGGTTTAGTTTGTAGTTTGTTATCAGTCCCCGAGCACCCTCTTTTATGTTACTAAAAAAGAAACTATGAACGCACAAGTTAAAGTAGATGAGGACTCCATATTCAAAATGGACTACATCAAGGTAGACCATACAGTCATCGCCTTCCTGCAGTCAGGAAAAAGAGAGAGGGAAATAGCAGTAAAGCTAACAGAAGGATTCAATGAGATGTATGAGCTAATCACTACCTTGACAGAATCAGCAAAGGACAATCCCAAGATCATGGAGTCTATGCTAGGCAAAGCCATAGTGAAGAAAGCCAAGGAGATCGAAAGGAAAATAAACAAATAGATATGGAAGATAAACAGATGAGCAAATGGGTTGCAGCAGGAGTGATAGAAGGAAAGAACGGCATAGAGCTCAAAGAGATAATGGAGATCGTATGCCTAGTGTTCGGAAGAGAAGAGTCAGAAGTTAACACCAACTCTAGAAGAAGGGACTTGGTTACTCCGCGCCATGTTTTCTGTTATCTTAGTAAGAAATACACAGACAAGATACTCAAGGAAATAGGAGACTATATAAGCAAAGACCACTCCTCTGTATACCACTCCATAACGTCTACAGAGAACCTAATGGAGACAGACAAACGAATCGATGACCTAGTAAAGAAGTGTGAGATGAAGATCGAAGGAACTATAGGTCAGCTAATTAAAATTTAAAACAATAGATATGTTACTACACATAGGAAGACAGGCCAGGGCCTGGAGAAAAGAGAGAAAGCTAACCCAAAAGGAACTAGCGCATATGATAGGTGTCTCAGCATCGCACTACTGCCGATGGGAGAATCAATGTGAAGACGGTAACATGGGACAGGCAAGGCTAGAGATGCTAGCAAGAGTGCTAGGAGCCCCTCTAACGATATATCCATGAGGCTAGACATAAAGATGCTCAGAAGAGCTAAAAGGATGCTTAGCGATGTCCCCGTGAGCTTATGGCAGGCTAGAGGACATCCTAATGAGTTTACCAATGGGTTTAATCAGTGTGATGCCTATGGTCATTTGTATAGAATGGAGTCTTCCCGGCCGAATGTTTTTAAATTTAAGGTTGATAAGGAAGCTGATCATGTTAAAGGGTCAGTGTTCGAATACATGTACAACGAGGTGCCATGGGTATCAGTGATCAACGATAGACCTATTGGCCCATACAGCGAAAAGAATGAAGCTATGCTAAGGAAGTATAGAGATATAGATGAGCCTAAGGAAAGAGTCCTAGCCTATCTAACAGATCTAATCAGAGAAAACAGGAAGAGATGAAAGACGAACTAAGAAAGCTAGAGGCTGATAGTCTATGGTTCCTGCCCAAAATAATAGCTGCAAGGTACTACATAGAGAAGGCACAGCTAAAGGCTCTGGTCAACTCAAAGCGCAAGCGCCTAGTTAAATGGGAGCCGGAAGCGTATGAAGTATTTAAGAACTAAAAACAGAAATTATGGGATGTGATATTCATTCTTTTGTAGAAAAGAAAAACGAAAAAGGCGACTGGGAGAAGGTTTCCGATTGCATAACTCTAGGTGAGTTCGACAGGAATTGGTACAAAAAAGAGAAAGGAGACTCTCCGTTTGATTGGAGATCATACTCAATATTCGCTTTCCTCGCAGGGGTTAGAAACTACGATCATTGTGACCCGATATCTGAGCCTAGAGGTGTTCCTGACGACCACTCCTTAGAAGTAGGTAATGAGTACGACGACGACTGGGGTCTTCACTCCGCATCGCATTTAACCATAAAAGAGTTAAATGATTTCAACTACGACAAGGAGTTCTGGAACAGGAGGATTTCAAAGCAAACCGGTCCAAACTCCTGGACAGGTGCAGGAATAGCGGAAGAAGGAGAGGGAAATGTGGTGTCATACAGAGAAAACCTTGGAGAAGGATTCTTTAGGTGCTTAAAAGACTTAAATAAAATAGGAGACCCGACAAACGTTAGAATAGTTTTTTGGTTTGACAATTAAAAACAGAACTAAAAGTTATTGATTATATTTGTATCTTAGCAGTGCGGATAGCGAGGATTTCGAACCTTCGTGATGTTTTTCCAAGCTGGAACGCTCCGCACTGCTTTTCTTTACCAAGCTTGGGACATACAGCTTGGTCTCGGTTCAACTCGGAACCTCACCAAAAAAGATAATAAACACCAAGCACCTTAGAAGGACTATCCTAAGCCCCGCGCTGACATACCCATAAGTCAACGGGCACTTGCAATCTAACGAAACCAAGGATAGAGCTAAAAATCGGTATCCAATCCGAACGTACTCATGTTACGTCAAGGGAGCCATTGCCTAATAGGGACGTTAACACATAGTTAAAAAACAATTGTATGCTATTGCAAGGGTAATAGGGTACCTTTACACTAAACAATAAACAATGAGCGAAGAAAAAGAAGAAATAACTATCCCAGACTTATCACAGATGGGTATAGCATGTAAGATGCAACACTTTGTATCTAAGCAGTTAGCGATAGACTACTATGAAGTGTACCGAGATGAGGATCTAAAGAGACATCAGGAGTACATCGACACAATCAAGGAACAGAAGCCTGAAGGGCATAAAGACCTACTAAAGGCTGCTAAGATTATAACCAAGGCCGTTAGAAACGATCACACCAAGATACTAGAGTCCATGAGAGTGGAGGCAGAAGCCTTTAGAGCGCTTGCAAAGGTCTCTAAGACTAGCAAGATCTATTTGGGTATGTGCAACCTCTCTAGGCAGGCCACACAGTACGCTTTAGCCGCTCAAAATCCTGAGGAGTTTGTTCAGGTATTAGCACTACATGCTAAAGGTGCTTTCGATGTTATGCTACAAGCATTCAGTAAGTCTGATGAGGTGTTCGATAGAGATCTAGGTGCATTGACAGATAGCCTGGACCGTAGAATCGAAGAGGACAAAGCAGCTAAGGCTCACGAGGCTACCATGACTGTAGAGGATATTATGCCTAAGGGGCTTAAAGATGAGGAGGGGTCATGATAGGCACCAGAGTAGTATGTATCACTGATCAGTGGGAGGATAGGCATAAACACCCTGACTGTACATTTCCTAAGGAAGGGAAGAGTTACACCATTAGAGAGGCTCTAAGGACTAATACAGGGAGGATAGGCTATAGGTTAGCTGAGATCATAAACCCTGGGAATCCTAAATGCATAGAAGTGGCCTTCTCTAGTAAGAACTTCCGCTCCGAGGGTGAGACTTTTGGAGAAGAGATCTCCAGGAAGCTAGAATTAGAATGTGAAGTAGAATCAATACTAAACCCAGAACCATGGAGCCAACTTTTATAATACTAGCGGTGTTAGCTGCCATATCAGCAGGGTCATCGATCATGCTCAATAAGAAGCTTAAGAAGGCCCTGGCCGAGAGAGACCACGCAATAGGACTAGGAGCTAACATGGCTCAGAGGTCAGCTATGCTAGAAGTATCTAGACAAAGGATGGAGAAGGCTATACTATCAGATGATCCTATCCTAATTGAGAAGTGCAAGTACAAGATAGAGGCAGATAAAGAAGAGGTGCACGCAGCCAATAACATTTTCAATCAGTAACCAATAAACAATCAGATATCATGAAAAGATGGAAAACATCGAATGAGATGGGGCGGTATATTGCCCAACAAGACAAGCTGACAGACAGACAGAAAGAGAAGTTTGACGAACTAAACATTGCTCACTGTAACAGCATCGCTTCTAATGTTAGGAAGCTATACAAAGAAGGAGGCAAGACCATGGTGGTAGGTAGTATCTACACTAAGCTAAAGCCTGCTACATTCACCAGAGATGGAGACAAGTATGTTCAGAGTAAGTTCGGATTCACTACGAACCAGAGAGAGCGCTCTAAGACTATTGTAAAGCAGATGTTTAGATGGCACTGGGTTCCATGGAGCTCTATTCGTAAGAACATGAAGCACCTCACGTCTTAATGCCTAAAGAGTGTAAAGACACAGGGTGCTCATACAATGTATGGGGAGGCGGATACTGTAAGAACCATCAGTTCCTAAGGAAGAAACCTTCCAAGCTCAAGAGCACCAGTTTCCTTAAGAGGAAACCACTTAATAAGATATCGAGTAAGCAGCAGAAGTTAAACACTGCTTACTCGGTTCTTAGGAAGCAATACCTAAAGGATCATCCAGTATGCGAACATTGCATAGAGATGTATCCAGATCAAGACAGAAGACATTTAAAGGCTATAGAGATACACCATACAGCTTATAGAGGTAAGAACACCAATGACACCTCTACATGGCTAGCAGTGGCTCGTAAATGCCATAACTGGATTCATGCTAACCCTAAAGAAGCTAGGGAGCGGGGATTCTTAAAATAAACTATGATCAACGTATACTACCACAAGGGTAAAGAACTAGGATTTACCTTCCATCAGTTTGAGACAGATAGGTATGTAAACGACTTCCAGGCCCATGAGGACGCTCCTCATGCTAGAGCTTACCTTAGAGGGTCTAAAGTAGATCTTGTGACCCTAAACCTAGAACACTTCGTTAGAGGCTTTGAGAACAGCGATAACCTACAAGACAAGCTAGAGGTAGAAGCTCAGGAAAGGATGAGAGCATGTGTTAGCTGGTGCCTAGAGAACAGGTCTGAATATGATAAAATCTTTAAGGTGATCTTTCAATGCGAGAAATTTATGGTTACCTTAGTGAATTCAGTATCAGATAGCCAGAGGGCTAAAGCTATAATGCAAATGAAGATACTGATCAATTTCGTCAGAGCTGAATTAGATGATAAAAGTGTTTCACATAAGGGAGTCAAGGCTAGTTGACTCATCAGGTGCCAGCATGGTATTCTCTAGAAAGAGACGCCGTGGAGCTAAGACACACATCCCCAAATCACAAATCGTATCATTCGAACCCTACAAGAAGGAGGCTCCCCACATCGGGACTATAGAGTCCTGGATAAAGGTTTCTGTAACCACATGGATATGGAACAAGGCCAAGCTAGAAGATCAGTTTAGATCTATGGTGGCTAATGGTGAGGTGATACTAGAGGGTGATAATCAGTTTAGAATTGACTGGGACGAGGTTCGTAGACGTAGCCTCCAGAAGGATCATTGTTTCTTCTGCTTACGGCCTCTCCTAGTTTCTAGTCGTACTAAGGATCACCTGATCTCTAGACATATACTCAAGAAGAACAATATTAACGCTCTGCCTCACAATACGGTACCATGTTGTACCGGGTGCAACGGGCTAAAAGGATCTCTGCATCCTGAAGAATTTAGAAAGAAGGTGTCTCTAAAGATTCACCAGACAGGTCTAGTGTACTACTCCACTATTAAGGAGTGTCTAGATGATATTATTAATAGTTAAAACAATCGATATGAAAAGCACAACATTTTTAGTAAAACATGAAAACATGTTTGAGTTTGTACGTCAGTACTTTGCCGGTATGGAAGCTCTTTCCGAGGAAGTACATAACAACCATCATTTCAACCCTCACAGTGAGATGAAGGATAGTATTATCATTAAAAAAGGAGCTTTCTCTGAAGATATCGAAGAGATTGTATTCCACTTAAAGGATGTTGGACGCCTTACTAACGACACGATAGATAAGATCTACGGGTACTCTGTAGCTGAGCATGACAGCGTTAGCTACAAGCTCATTAAGCAGACAACCTAAACATTTTCGATATGAAGACACCAATGAACATCCACGGAAAGACCTCCGGCAAGAAGAAAACCTTTGAATGGTGGGCTGTAGACAAAGATGGTAATAAGTACCACGAGTATCACACAACCAAGAGAGCGAGAAAAGGAAAAGCTCAATTAGAGATAGAGGCTGAATACGGATTCAAAGTCAGCGAATGCATAGACTTCGACATTAGACTTCACAGATACGAATAATATGAAAGCACAATTCACATTCACCCCTAAATCAGGGTACAACATAAAGGACAAGCTATTTGGGCTTCTGCAGAATCCTGACTTCCTCGATTATTTGACTCACAGCGAGGGACAAGAGATATTCATACAGATGTCCCCAGCTGTCAAGACAAGCGAGAAGCAGCTTATGTATGCTTACTACCATGGACCGCTGTTATCTGTAGCCATGCAGGCTTTTGAAGATGCTGGCTATGAGATGATGAACAAGCTAAAGACTGACTACCTATTAAAGGTTCAGTGTGCAGCCTCTACCATGGTTAAGAACGGCAAGGAAGAGCCTTACCTAGAAGACAAGGGAGCTATGACCAAGGATAGACTACGTAAGTACATTACGGACTGTATCTTCTTTCTGGAGTCAGAGCTAGATGTAATGAATATCCCAGACGCTGAGGAGTACAAGAATAGAGAGTACTACGGAGTGAAAGGGTTTAGGAGTGTACGCAACCCCAAATAATCTATTACCTTTACAACAAGAACAGAAGACATGGCAGTAAAACTAACGAACAAACACAACCTACCAGAGACCTTTGTAAGGGCATCTAGAGTAGATAAGCATAGAGTAAGAGGTGACATATCAGTCACCCAGCTAATAGATGCTCCACAACCCCGAATCTTAAGACGGCACAACGACACCGAAGAGGATGTAATGGACAAGGTATGGGCTATTATGGGGACAGCAGTGCACTCTATACTAGAGATGGCTGATATAGATGGCAAGGAGGCTAAGGTGCTCTTTGAGGCTGCTGCTTTACTAGCAGATAGAGGCGAAGAGAAGGGGGCTAAGTGGTTAATCAAATGGTGTAAGGATCAGTATCCTGACTCTATAGATGAGACCATACTACTAGAGACCAGCCTTACCCACGAGATCCTGGACTGGACTATATCTGGTACCATGGATAGATTCGATACAAAGACCGGGACACTATCTGATTACAAGAACTGTAGTGTATACTCATACATCTTCACCGAATCCAAAAAGAAGTGGGTGGCTCAGTTGAATGTCTATGCCTTCATGCTTAGAGCACTAGGGTACGAGGTTAAAGAGATCTATGTACTAGCATTCTTCAGAGACTGGTCCAGGTCAGCTCTACTGAGAAACAGAGACTATCCTAAGACACCCGTTATGCAGATCCCTATCGAGATGTATGATGATGAGTTTATGGAGAACTACCTCAGAAACAGGATACTCTTGCACAAGGAAGCTGAGAACGGAAACATTCCAGAGTGCACAGGTAAAGATAGATGGGCTACAGCTGATAAGTATGCTGTAAAGAAGCCTACCCTTAAGAAGGCTATTAAGCTATTTGATAAGGAGGTCTTAGCTCAGGACTTTATTAGACAGAACTCCCAGAAGCATCTAGACATGTTTATAGAGTTTCGGCCCGGAGAAGATAAACGCTGTGCTAGCTTCTGCTCCGTAGCACATGTATGCCCACAAAGAAAAGAAAGACTAGCTATCATAGCTAAGAACGCAGAGAACAACGAGATTTAAACAGAACAAGATGGATAAAGATGGATTAAAGATTCTAAAAGCAGAAGTACAGAACTTCAAGAACATAACTCACAAGGTAGTAGAGTTCAATGGCAGATCAGCTATTATAGTAGCAGCTAACGGTAAGGGTAAGTCTAGTCTAATACAGGCTATCACCTCCCCTCTTAATGCTAAGACTATTCCGGCCAAGCCTATTAAAAAAGGGGAAGAGAGAGCCCAGGTAGAATTAGAGGTAGCAGGTACCGTCCTAGGAGAGTACATGAGGTACACTATAGGGCTATACTTCTCACCTAAAGAACAGAAGGGTCGTATCTCTATACTCAACGAGGAAGGAGCTAAAGTAGATGGCGGTAAAGGCTTTGTAAGTGATTTAGTAGGCAACATAGGGTTTGATATGTTTGACTTCCTTAGAATGGGCCGTAGCCCTAGTGGAGGAGTTTCTGTATCTGGAGTAAGAGATCAGATAGAGATCCTTAAAGGGTTAATGGATCAAGACACTTTAGAGGCTCTAGCTATCCTGGACCAGGAGAAGGCTAATGCTTACGAGGATAGAGCAGATGTAAACAGGGATGTAAAGAGCATGAAAGCCCGTTTAGAGGGTCATGACTTCTCTCAGGAGGATATAGACACCTATTCTAAAAAGAAAGACTCTGATGCTGTAGTAAAGAAGATTGATGCTATTGGCGAGGAAGTAGAGAAGTGGAATAGGGCTAACAATGCTGAGACGAGTTACACCGAGAAGATTGAGAAAAACAACGTAAGGATATCTGAAATCTTAGATGAGGTAAAAAAGATCGAATTAGAAAACGAACTAATAGAAGCTAAGCTTGTAGGTACTGAGAATTGGCTATCCAAGAACCCTAACAAACCATCAGTAGGAGCTCTAACAGAGGAGCTTAACAGCATCAACGATCACAATACTAAATGCGACGAGATAGCTGTATTAGACAAGGATCGTTCTCTAATCGAAGAAAAAGAACTACTTTCGCAAGGAAAAACAGATAGACTCAGTGAAATCGACAAAGAAAAGAAAGCTATTTTCTCGAAGAACCCGTTACCAGTCAAAGGACTCGAGTTTGATCAGGAGCAAATCCTCTTCAAAGGGCTACCTCTTCATGATGACCAGCACCCGTCATCTGTCCTTATAGGGATCGGTGTTAGGATAGGTATGGCCATGAATCCAAACCTAAGACTACTGATCATAAAAGACGGATCACTGCTAGACAAGAAAACCCTCAAGTTCGTTCTAGGACTATGTGAGAAAGAAGGGTACCAAGTACTAATAGAAACAGTAGACTACGACGGAGAATCTGACGTAGAAGTTCAGTTCACTGAGTCTGAGGCACTTTAATCTTTAACTAACACTATACAAGTCATGAAAGACGCATACATATCAATAAAGATAATGGCCGTAGATGGATCAATTAAGGAGTTCAAGGTTTTTGCAAACGGATCCACAGAAGGATTTAGAGAGTTAATGGAAACGGGAGATCTTTTAGTTGTTGACAACAGAATACTCCCATTGATCAACCAATACAAAGGCGATCAGATTCTTCAGGATGAAAAGATCAAGGAGCTAGAGAAGAACTAACATAAAACACACTGCTAATGAATAACATCGAGATCATCGACAGATACACTGTACGCTTCTATAAGCACCTATGGACAGTAGACGAAGTAGAGATAGCCGAATGCTTATGGCTAAGGAGAGATCAGAATCTATTCTATGCAGACATAAGAAAGGTAGAGCCATACGCTTTACACAGCTTCATGGTAAAGATCTTCCCTAAGGCTATGACTAGCCCGGGGATGATCCAGTATAGAACCCAACTAGGTAAGCACCTTAGAAAGATGTACAACGACTCCTACGGGGAGTTCATAGACAACTACTATTCTAAGACTAACTACCCCAAGGAGTTATATGTTCACCAGAAGCGTAGCCTATCTTACATGCTACACAAACAGTATAACCTACTATCTTTTGAACAGGGGCTAGGCAAGACTATTACCGCCGCTACAATCTCAAAAGTACTCTCCATACCTAGAACCATTATCATCTGCCCTTCACTGGTTAAATGGAACTGGTTTCATGATATGACAGGAGACTGGGGATTCAATGAGCTGTACTGGACTATTATAGATGCTAACAAGTCTAAGTCCATATACGCCTTTAGAGAGCGTTTCGTGGTGATTAACTACGAGATGGTGCAGAAGCATTTAAAGTACCTTACAAAGGACGAGGTAGGCCATATCATCATCGATGAGTGTCATATGATTAAGAACCATAAGACAAAGACTAGATACAAGCCTATCGATGAGCTGGTGAAAGCTTTTCCTAAGGCTAGGGTAACACTATTATCTGGTACCCCTGTAACAAATAGAGTGAATGATCTATTCTCCTATTGTAAGCTAACTAAGCACCCTTTAGGCAAGAACTTTACTAAGTTCAAGGATAGATATACAATCACCTCTGGAATGAGAGGCAACAAGGTAATAGGATCTAAGAACCTGGATGACCTTAGACTACGGATGAGCAATTTTATGATCCGTAAAAAGACAGAGGAATGTCTAGATCTACCTAAACTGATCATCAACAAGTACTACTTTGAAGTAGGAGAGTTTAAGCAGGAGTATGATCAGGCCCTGGAAGAGTTTTATAACAGTAAGAAGAGATATGATTTAGCGTCAGCCAGCGAGAAAGGTAAGGCAAGTATTGAGATGAAAGCCAATATCCATACTCTGAATCGTCTGGCGGCGACTGCTAAGGTTAGTCATATATCAGGTTTAGTAGATAAGCTCTGGAACGAAGGTCGTAAGGCCATAGTGTTCGCCGGATATAAAGCTCCTTTACATGAGCTACAACAGATATATGGTGACAAATGTGTCATGATCGATGGTAGTGTCCCTGCTCACAAGAGACAGCAGATGATCGATAAGTTTAAAACTGATCCTAACTGCCATGTGTTCATAGGGAACTTCAGAGCGGCAGGGATAGGGATCAACCTAGTCAATGCTAAGGACGTTATCTTCATGAACTTTCCCTTTACTCCAGATCTATTAGAACAGCCTTATAAGAGGGCTCACAGGATCGGACAGACAGAGAATGTGAATGTGTACTATACTATCGGTAAGGACACTATAGATGAGCATATCTTTGAGATGATAGTCAATAAGACCCAGGACATAAACAACCTAGTGGATAAGGACAGAAAGGGCGTGGTGCACTATAACGCATTAGGCAATATGATGTTCAGTAAGCTGGTCCAGGATTATGAGAAGAAGGCTGGTCTACAGTCCACTCAGAGCGGGTTTGTGTCGGTGAAATAAAAGAAACTGGTCTGAGAAATTGGTACGCGGTCTATACGTAATGGTTTACACTGAATCGTATTAGAGACCGTAACTTTTACCCGTCCACAGGGGTTAAACTAACAAACAAACAGCGTCTGTATGATTATACGTCGTTTAACAACACCCAGACATGAAAACAATAGGACTAATAGTACTAATCATAGCTTCCCTACTATATTTTGGGTCCTGGTGGATCCAGAGAAGAGGTGGCTTTAAATAACCTTCGATACAATGACAGATTTAGACTTATATAAATTTATTGAGGAGAGCGCAATGTCTACCTCACTTTTTGACGGCAAAGCTATAATGTGGGTTTACCACTTTAACGTTGAAGAATTTGCTAAACTAATTGGCGAAAACATATTAGCTGATGGTGGTATAGAAGTTAGGTTTCAACACGACACTATTGCGATAGACATGACTTACATTTGTGAGTACCATGATATTGACGTAGAAGCAGTATTCAAAGAAGATTAAACCTTCAATTAAGACACTATGAAAAGAGAAATAAAATTTAGAGGCTGGTTTCAGCAACACGACGGTCAAGAGTTTTGGGTTTACGGATACTTCTACATAGACGAAATAGGAAACAGCTACATAACCGACGGCATGACTCATTGGTGTGTATATGAAGATTCTGTTGGGCAATCCGTAGGACTTAATTTTCATGGGGTAGATGTTTATGACGGTGATGTAATCGAGTGGGAAGACACAACGTCCAATTACCCCAACGTTATTAAAGGAAAAGCCACCATAAAGATTATCCACGCATTCAAAACAGAGCCTTCAATGTTGTTCTGCGGTGAAGACTACAAAGTGGTCGGAAACATTCACGAGAACCAAGAGTTGGTTTCTTAAATCGTTCGATATGGACTGTAAGAATTGTAAGCACTGGACACAAAACTCTGATTGGGAATATGACAACGCAATAAACACGGGTTTGTGTGGTTCGTTAGCAAGTGATAATAAAATCACAATAGAGATAAACGGCGGTTGGTCTGGTGGTGTTATTGACTACATCGAAACAGATGAAGATTTCGGATGCAAATTATTTGAACCTAAAATTTAACCTTCGTCTAAGGACACAAACAAAGCATTATGGAAACAATAACACCAAAAGAACTATCAGACCCTGAGAACCTTGAGCAGTGTGAGTGTGGCAATTACACACACCACAGGTATGCAACAACAGCAGGGGACGGTTATGCTTGTCCTGAATGTTACGCATCGTACATGTCCGAGGTTATCGGAGTGCTAAAGAAATTTGTGCGGGAAATCGCAGACCCTGCACTAACGAATGAAGACATTAATAACATGTTCAAAATCAAGTGGTGCGAGATTAACGGGATAGACGTCGAGGACTTCGACATGTTAGACATTGAAATTTAACGTTCGTAAAATGAATATGATTAGAATAACATATAACGGAGGCAGGGTTGTTGAATTGAAAAGGGAAGACTATTTGAAAAATAAGTCTTACTGGGACGGTCAACAAGCAATAATAACAGAGTTTAAAAAGTAACGTTCAATTAAGACACTAGAAATTATGGGACAAGACAAGATTGATAAAATGATTAACGAAGCAAAAAACGAAAGGTCTAAACTTCAAAACGAAACAATGGAACTACACACCAAGTTAAGAATCAGGGAAGCGGAGAAATCAATGATGAATAGTTTTATTGATATGCTCAACAAACTGAAAGAGGAAACAGAATAAACGTTCGATACAATGACACATACAGAAGAACAAATAAAAGAAGAGCGAGAAAGACTCTTGTACGACCAAGCTAAAGATGACCGCATCAAGGAACTGGAAGAGGCATTGAAAGGCGTTAAGTCTGAGTGCGACAACCAGAACCCGACACATGAAAACATTTGGCGAATAGCAAACGCCGTAGTTTAAAACCTTCGATAAAAACAAGACTATGAAAACAGTAATACAGAAAGAAGGTGAGAGCCGTAAAGACTACCTAATTAGGGTAGCGATAACATACCTAAGAGACATCCCTTTTATGGGTGAGGGCGTTATTACATTCGATGATGCTGAATGCGACGGACTGTGTTTAGCTGATGACCTAGAAGCAGAACTTTAAAACGTTCATTAACCAATAGAAATTATGACAACGATAGCAATCATAACACCAAGAGTACAGGACTTTAACAATCTTGAAAGGTCTGGCAACTTTGGGAAAAACATTAAATTAATACATGTTTACACGATGGAACAGGCGGTGGGTAGAACCTTTGACGGTTACTTCGACTATCTTGATTCCTATAACGTAGTAGACTACGACGATATAAGGGAGCAAGTTAAATTAAGAGTACGATAAACCGTTCATTAACACACTAGAAATTATGAGCAAGAAAACAACACCGCATAGCTGCAACTTTAACGGAGAGGGCAGGGCGATTATAAGAGAAACTGGATCATTCTACTTTTTTGCAGTGGGCACTAGATTTGAATTTAATTACGCCTTAAAAGAATTATGTACCAAATTAGAATGGTACTACTAAACCTTAGTTAACCATGAGACACGCAGGAAAGACAGCCGAAGCAAAACGAATTGCAGACGAGCACCGAAAGAAAGGCTTAACAGTTCTTGAATTAAAGGCTGCTGATTTAAAGAATACGCCAAAGCCGAAACTAAGAGGGACGCGAATAGATAACGTGTCTATTTACTACAACCTATTTGGGGAGTACCCAGAATAAAAACCTTCGTCTACGGGCGACAAAAGAAAGACATTATGAAGATAGAAATGACACACACAGATTTAGCCAAGATAGTTAACAACGTGAAGCTTGAGATTTTAGTAGAGCTAGAGGAGTATTTGTGCAGTGAATACACCGAATCAAATCCGCACGAGAAGGGGACTATCATTGTCGAGTCCGACCACTTGATCGAACAAATGAAAGAGTTCAAGGTTTCACATAAAGCAATGACAGTATTTTAAATCGTTCATTAACTAATAGAAATTATGATAGCAGAAATTAAAAGAAATGGGGAGATGATGTTGACACCCGAAACAGACCTTGAAAATTACGCACTTGATAAGTGGTTTGAAAGTTTTCTTGAAAAAGGAACTAAAGAAAAGTTGGTCGTAAACTTATTCGTAACAGAACCAGACCACCCTACACAGTCAAAATAATCGTTCGATATGGGACAATCAAATACAGGTCAAGTAGACCACGAACTAAAAATATGGCCTGAGTATTACGATGCGGTATGGTCAGGAGCAAAGCCTTGGGAGATAAGAAAGAACGACCGAGATTTTAAATGGGGTGACACAGTTAGGTTTAAACACTTCGACCCCAAAACAAAAGAGTATAACGGCAGTAACTTCGTTAGGACTATTGGATTCATTTTACATGGCCCAGCGTTTGGACTAGAGGATGGTTTCTGCATATTCACAGTACAATAAATCGTTGGATATGAAGTGGAAAAGAATAACAGACGATTTACCAATAACATTTGAGGATGGAGATTGGGACGGATTGAGAAGCGAATCCGTAGTTGTTAGGACTACTGACAACGAAAAACTGACGGCTAGACTTTATTCTGGTACGTTAGACGGCTCTAAATTTAACAACTGGTACGACAGTAACAGTGATTTAGAAATAGACAACGTAGAGGCGTGGCTATACTTACCGCCTTTTATTTAAACCTTAGTTAAATCTAAAGCCATTACTTTAAATAGCAGAACCCTTAATTAAATAAACACTACAAAATTTAACCTTCGAATGATGGATGAACCACACGGAAACGGAATGAGTCTTACTAGATACACGGAATTAGTTAGCGGTGAATGTGACAAGCTAACTGACGAGGAAATTGAAAGCGGTTGGTACTTCGATAGCGAAACAGATTACACTCTAATGAATGAGAATTGGACTCGCCGAAATGATTGATAATGTTAAACAAAAAACAGCTATGATTTACAAAGAAGTAACAGCGCAGATACTAACCAACAAACGTAAGCCGAACGATCACTACGTTGGTACACTAACTAGAGTCTATTTTCTAGGTATCCCAATCTATAGGAAGTTTGTACACGACTTGGTATTAGATAAAAAATAACCTTGGTAAAGCAGTCAGCAACTACGCAACGGGATAGGTGAGAACCTAACGCGAGATACGTCAGCACTGTACCGTAGCTAAGTGGCTGCTTTACCTTTAATAATCTTGAATCATGGATGGAATACTATTATTAATTTCCTTGGTGGCTATCTACTTGGTGGGGACATGGCTACAAGATGAATGCATATAAACGAAAAAAATTGATATGGTATCAAAAGAAGATTTTAAAGACGCGTACCAGTTGTTAGACTGGGAGGAAGCAGGTGTGATTGAGGAATATGTTAAACAAAAGGAAAAGCGCATCAAGGAACTGGAAGAACTTTGTTCCGAGGCGATGGGTGAGCAGCCTAAAGAATGGCGCGACAGATTTAGAAAACTACTTAAGAAATAACCTTCCCTTTCGGGACTAACAAAAGCATTATGAAAATCACACTTGAGAAAACAAAAGTTAAGAATTGGGGTAAATGGCGGGTACATGGGGGCGTAATTGGCCGGGACTCAAAAGGTAGGCAAGTGCAAGAGGTGCTTCAAACCATCCACTCCTTCGGGAAATTCAGAATAATTAGAAATCATAACCTGAAATTTTCAGAGTATTAAAAATCGTTCGATACAATGACACCAAAGGAAAAGAAATTGAAAGTCCTGGACTACGCTATCAGCGAGGTAACAAACGACCGTTCGACCTCTATTTGTGTGCCTATACAACGAGGGCTTGAAGATGAAGGCTTCGACATTTACATCGGCCACGCGAATAGCTTTCATTTCCCGACCTTCTATTCATACAAACCAGACAACCCGGTCGGCGCTTGGTGGTTTCCAAATACGCCAGAGGGTAAAGCTAAGAGGCTTGAAATTTTGGAGAGCCTGAAACGAGATATAAAAGCAGATGCACAAAGTAGAAATTAACCTTGGAATTATGGCATACATTTGTATAGAGTGCGGGGTTAAGTACCTCAGCGAAGAACAGAAGAAAAGGAGTAACATAGCGACATTCCACGACGGCGAATGTGTAGAGTGTAAATCCTTTAAGTCAGTGACAGATGAAAGGCTCTACAACTGGCGAAACAAGAAACAATAACCTTAGACACTATGACTAAAGATGAGAAGATTAATAACATGGCCGCGTGCTTACTTTCAATATATGACACGCTGAAACTTCACGACAATGAACAAGGCACTGGGATTACAGAAACATTAAGCGAAGAGATGTTTAGGATTATGAAAGCACACAATGTAGACCTAAATAAGCAACTTGGATTTACTCACCTAAAGCCAGTGGCTAGTAAGAAATAACCTTCGATTGTTCGCTTATTGGCTAAAGACCCTAAATAAACCTTTTAAAAGTAAAGGTCAAACCTACGACCTAGTGGTTAGTTTAAAGAAAGAATCCTGAAAAGGAGATACGTGAATGAAAAGCAGCGTACCACTAAATGAAGGTAAGGGAAAGTGTAAAAAGATTTGTAGGGGAACACAGCAGTTTACTGTGAGATGCCTAGGCAACACTATTACATATAACCTTACCCAGTGTACCCTCGATATGCCATTTGAGAGGAGTGATTGTAGCGGAAACTAAAAGTATGATGCACACTGAGGAGTTGGCAGCAAAGAGATAAACCTCACGTAGGTTATTAAAACAACGCCTGGTAACAGGTAGGGACTTAATAATATAGTCTAATTATTTCGTGACCATCGAAAGATGGTGCTAAATTATTAACTCAAAACGAGAACAAATGAATAAATTATGTAAAGTGGTTATGCTATCCACTGAAAAAGAAAGTAATATTTGGAAAAGAGGAGGTAAATTAGAATATAATTCATCAGCTTCTAAAAAGATTAATCCACAACACCTCTACATCACATCGGATGATGAAATTAAAGAAGGTGATTGGTTTATAAATGTACATTATTTAGATAAAAGAGCGCCGGAGGCGTCAGGTAGATATGCTATGAATAAAAATGCAGTATTTCTCAACCCGAAAAAAGTAGTAGCTACAACTGATTCAGACCTTACAATGGATACACCTATTGACGACAGAGTTGATGTACTATACGATAACAAATTACCTCAAATACCAGAATCATTTATCAAAGCTTATTGTAAAGCCGGTGGTATTCATGAAGTATTAGTTGAATATACTATGGTTCCCGCAGATAGAGCGCCAGATGGTTGGAGTATATCATTGAAACTCAGAGAAGATAGCACAATTATTATTCATCAGGCGATTGATTGGATCAAAGAAAACTTTCATTAACACAAAGAAATCTGTAAGTATACCTGCCTTTCTTGCTTAAATATAAGGTTTTCTTTAAGTCTGAATACTGTATTAGAACAAACTCACCTAAAGAAATATACTTAGAATACGCTTAAGCATATAAAACCGGAGCAAGTTGGTGCATTATACTCATAGGCATATAAGCACAAGTAGATTAACCCCCGGAACAACCACCGGAGTGCTATCGATATAATCCTGTACTTTTATGATAGATACACATTACTAAACAACAAAACATATACGATATGAAAATCACAGTTAAACGAGACACCATTGTAAGCTCCTTAGACATAGTTTCTAGAGCCATACCTAGTAGATCATACCTACCCATCAATCAGATGATGATGCTAGAGATAATAGGGGATAGGTGCTATATATACGCCAAGAATCCAGAGTACCAGGTCAAGGGGTTTATTAGAGTAAATTCAGACGATGATCACGGATTTAAGTTCTGCGTTCCCGGCCACCTGTTTTACAACACCATTAAACTACTAACCAGCGAAGAGGTCATGATCAGCACCACGGAGAAGGATGAGAAGTTCACTACTACCATATCGGTCCCTGGAAAGAGGAAGAAATACAAGATGCCTGGAGTAGACCCAGAAGAGTTCTTCCCTCTCACCATCGATAAAGAGAATATGGACAAGGTGAAGATACACGGAGAGTCCTTTATCGAAGGGATTAAGAAGTGTATAGGCATAGCTAATAGCAATGACATCCGTAGATCACTATCAGGAATCTCTATTAGAAAAGAAGGAGGCACCATAGAGATCTCCTCAGGGACTCAAATGTGCTGTTGTACTGTAGGTATAGGATCTGATGAGAACGTGCCTGAGATGATCTTAATGAGGGGCACAACCTCTGTGCTAGAGTCTTTACCGGTGCCTAATCAGATACAAGTAGGGATGTTTGAGAACAAAGCAGTAATCAACACCGGTCAATTTATGATCATATCCTCAGTAGTTGACGAGAAATACCCTAACTTCAAACAGATTAGGGATGCTACACTGCAGCAAGACAAGAGCATGGTGATCAACAAAGAAGACCTCATTGGCGCCATGAGAAGGATACAGCTATACTCATCCAAAGAGAGCAAGGTGATGAAGATTACCATTACCGAGGGCTCTGTATCAATCAGTGCCGAGAACAAGGCTCTAAGCACGTCTGCTAACGAAGAGATAGAAGTGGAATCTAACAACCTATCTACTTTTAGTGCAGGGTTTGACGCCTCTCTTATATCCAGAGCCTTGGCTAAGATAGAATCGGAGAACGTTACAGTGCACATGAAGAACGACAAGTCCCCTATGTTTATAATCGACAATGAGGAGACCGGTGCCGTGAAGCAAGAGTGGATGATTAGTGCTATAAGCTTAAACTAAGGAGGTTAAATGGATCATGCTAAATGCAACATATTTGAGAACGTTAGGGATACGGACTGCTCTAGCGTGGTTCACTCTCTACAGATACTAGAAGCTATTCAGTTAGGACGATGGGAGAATAAGATCCTGGCGTTACGGGCCGAAACAAATATTCAAAAGAGAGATGAAATGAAGATAGGTCTCCCCTGCGTAACATTCTCAGGGGTTTTCAAAAAGAGAAAGGTGGAAGGTTTACAGGAGTACTCCCAAATAGTGGTAATAGACGTTGATGAGATCAGAAGAGAACAGATACCAGCAGTTAAAGATCGACTCCGTACCGATGGGAACATAGCAGCATTCTTTGAATCCCCAACAAAGGGGCTGAAGATATTGTTCCATGTAGATTCGGATAAAGATCACCACAAGGAGTACGCCTTCCCCGCTCTTGAGAAATATATGCTAGAGTACCACGGTATTGTAGCTGACCCTTCAGGTAAGGATGTGTCGAGACTATGCTTTGTAAGCTCGGATCCTGACATGTACTACAACCCTGAGTACAATGTGTTCAAGGTGAACATAGAAGAGATGAAGGCGGAGAGAGAAGCTAAGAGAGTTAGGAAGTCTAACTTTAATCCCGGAAACCTAGAGCCTTGCTATGACATGGGAGTGATCTTTAAGACCTGTATAAAGATGGTTCAGAAGAGCGCCGTAGGGTCTTACGGTCAGGGTAATAGAAACAACTTTGTATACTCATTGTCCTGTACTCTAAATAGAGCAGGGATAGCAGAAGCAGATGCTATGCACCTAATAATGAGTAGATACATATCCCTATCTCCAGAAGAAGCTGGAGCTGCAGTGGATAGCGCATACAGACACCGAAAGTCGGAGTTTGCTACTAACTTGATCACAGTGAGAAAGAGTGGTCATGGGAGTTTATTTGATTGATACTTGTCACTAAAGTAGCATACTTACGTGACAGATTTAAAACTTTCCAATGAAATACGCAATAGACATACTTACAGACGAGCTAAACGAACTTTGCCAAATGCAGCACTCGCCAAAATTCGCAACAGATGAGATCACTTTCAAACAAAGGCGAATTAGTCTTGAGAAAGCGATTCAAGTTTTAGAACAATCAAAATATTAAATATCGATATGATACACGTAGGAATAGACCCCGGAGCAGATGGGGCAATAGGAGTCATAGATGCTCATTTAACAACAGCAACTGTGTTTCCTAAAATATCAGGTAAGTTTGATGCTCACCAACTAAATATATGTATAGAGAGAATACTAGAAGAAGATGATTACATACACTTCATCCTAGAGAAACCCGGAATCATATTCGGAGTAGGTAAGAGCTCTATGGCTAAGCTATATAAGAACTGTGGACTGATAGAAGGAATTCTAATCGGTAACAACTGCAGGTACACCCTTGTCCCCCCTAAAGAATGGCAGAAGGAAATGTGGCAGGGTGTCGATACTATACGTAAGAGCACCACTAAGCGCAAGAAAGACGGTACAAAGGCTCAAGGAGCTGTAGATACTAAAGCAATGTCTCTAATGGCAGCTAAGAGGCTATGGCCTAGTATGGACTTTCGTAAGTCAGAGAGAGCTACCACGCCTCATGATGGGATAGTAGACGCCTTACTAATGGCTGAGTATTCCCGCCGGAAGTTTTAGAAATCCACTAGGATTAACTACATTTGCTAGTATACAACTAAAAGAAGACCAGATGCATATCGAAATTAAGAAGATCACTAATTCGACCAGGAAGACGGAAAACGGAGAGACTCCAAAAGACCCTAGAACAGGGAAGCCATTACCAGGACCTAGCAAAGTAGTTACCGAGTTCATCCGTAAAGACGAGATCAAGTCTTTTAGAGAATGGCACCGTAGCGACAATGAGACTATCCCTGGAGCTATCACACTCATCTACATGATGGGTAAGACCGGTCCAGACAAACGAGAAGCTCAGATCATGATCCAAGAAGACTTTAGAGACTTCGGCAAAAGGATAGGGTCAACACTAGCGGATGGAGAATAAGAGATTCGATCAGGATAGGTACTTCCACAACTCAAGGTACCTAGACATCGTAGTCAGCTCATCCGAACTCAAGAAGCTAATAAAATCAAGAACTAAGGAATTAGGTTTAAGCATGTATCAGCTAGCAGAAGCAGCTGATATGACTTACTCCACCTTTAAAGAACATTACCTTCAGAGCGACGACCCTAGGAGCTCTCCTGCTATACGTCAAGAGAACATAATCAAGATAGCTAAACTATTAGGTATCAACGTAAGGATGACCCTGGTACTGAGTCCTATCGATAATGTAGATACATCTGAAATAAAGAAGATACCATATAGGAATGATCGGAAAAGACGGAATAGTAAGAAAAAGGATACTGATAGAGGATCCGTACAAGGAGGTGATGACTCTAAATGAGATCATCATGGACCTAGCTGATCTAGTACCAGACCTATCAAAGATTGAGATACACGATGAGCCTACAGTAGTACGTAGAGCCATATCAGATATAAGAGGTATAGAGACGAAGCTAAAAGCATTTAAACAGAGACTGATGTATGAAATAAGATCAGAAGTGTTAGAAGCACACGAAAGGAAACCTAAGGCTAAGCCTAGAGGTGTACCCTTTGAAAAGAAGAAAGAAGAATAATCAATGTCTAATAAATAAAAACAAGAAGTATGGATTTAAGTAATTTCACAAGCGTAGGCGGTAACAGTGTGAACTGGGAGCCTAAACAAAAAGGATCAACTAAAGAGAAGAACCTAGAAGCATTAAAGTCAGGTAAGACATCTTACATCGTAGGATACTACCTCGAGACTATGCATGATCAAGGTAAGGATGGTAAATCTATGATCCACAAGATCAAACTAGTTAAGGTAGGCGACGTTAAGCATCTCTCTGGAGAGGCTGAAGAAGGCGATACAGTGTCTATCTGGGGTACAGGTGTACTCAATGATCGTATGATCAAGAACGTCACTCCAGGGGAGTGTATCCTAATCAAGTGGGAAGGCAAAGTAAAGAGTAAAGCAGGTAGAGAGTATCACTCTTGGGATATCATGAAGGATCCTAATGCTGAAGTCATTAGCGTAGGAGAGCAGTTCTCTAAACCAGCAGAGTCTCCTGAGCCAGCAGTAACAGCTACTGAGGCTAGTGGTAATAGTGATGAAGATGATTTACCTTTCTAGATATGAGATCGGTATGTACAGCAAGCGACAAGCTTGACAGAGAACAGATCCTCCTTATCGTATGCGAGAAGATGGGGATCAAGATAACAGAGGGGAAAAGGGATGCTGGTGTTAAAGGCAGAGCTACTACCTCTATTACCAACCTATCAAACTTCTGCTTAGCCAGAGGATTGAGATTAGAAGTTCATGGAGATAAAGATGAGCTTATGATCTTCTACACTGTAGATGCTCCTGTTGGAGATCCTCTACCGGAAGAGTTTATGAAACAAGAAGAGGACAATGATCCTCCATTCTAAATAACAAAAGGGTCAGTTTATAGCTGACCCTTTTTTGATTCCTTAGCTGCCATCTTCTTCTCTTGGAAGAGCTTGAAAGCTTTGTCTGTCTCCTTGTCCTTAAAGACCATCTCTTTAGATACCATAGGAGGTGTCTCGTATGTTGGTACAGGGCCTATGTGAGTCCCTTGTTCCATCCATCTTACTACCCAGCCATTATCGGCTGCTTCAATGTTTACGTACTTGATCATGTGCTATCCTTTTTTAATGTGTTTCTGAATGGAAGAAATAACCCACTTAAAGAACAATCCACCTGCTGCACCTATAATTCCAAGTAAAAATGCTTGAAACATAGCTGTAGCCAGTCCCCCTCCTAATACAGCTGCTAAGGTGTATTCCATTGTCTCGTTCTTCATTGTTTAGTGTTTAGTGTTTTTATAGTGAATTTATGTAATCAATAAACTCTCCAATGCTTTCATCTATGACAGACCAGCACATACCGTCTAGCTTGCCTTTGATGATGTTTACTTCTCTCTGTGTAAGATCTACTGAGCTACCTGCTTCCATGTCCTTGAACTTGACTAGTAGTGGTGGGATGTCAAACTGATCTTGGTTAGAGAACCCACCCTTAGGAGTAGCTCTCATTAATATGTCTACCAGGTCTGCTGTGTTTCCGTTCCTATCCACACCCATAGCAGGCATAGTGTACTCAACGATCTTAAATTCAATAGTCTTCTTTTCTGTACTCATCTTCTTGGTTTTCACCAAAGATAAGGTTTATCCGATCGCATCCAAAGCATCTGTGACGACTTGCGTACATTTGTTTACATTGCGCTTTCTGAAGTGTCCCCATTTGTAGTATCCTAACCATCCTATACGGACTGCTAGCCACCTTCTCTGGGCTTTGAATTTCTTTGTTCCGTCTAGAAGCATCAAGAAATAAAAGATCTTGTCTGATCCTAAACCACCCATTCCGCATTTCCATAAGTAATCATGGATGAAACAAGCTAAACAAGGGTGGAATTGATCCTGAACAACAGAACAACCATCAAAGTCCTTGACAGGATCCCATAGATCACTTGTAAGGGCTTCATCTAGCAAAGGGAACACCCACTTAGGGGCTCCTAGTTTAATGGCTTGACGATGGAGATGTTCGTGTAACTCCGTTTTGTTCCAGTATGAATAAGGCGCATTACTCATGGGGTGTAAATGTTAGGTTTATGCCTTGGTCTCTGTGACTTCGGTCGTTGCTGATGCAGAAGGTGGAATCGGAGTGTATTCGACCCATTTCTTTAAGAGATCAACAAAGTATGTTTTTACCTGGTCTGATGTGGATGACATAGGTAATGAATCATGATCGGCCTCTAGAGAATAGATTTCTCCGTTTACAGTGAAGCCCATAGTTCTGTGCCCTACTGCAGGGTCAGCATCTAGTGTAACTTTCTTTATGCTGCATGAGGTGTATGCAGCGTCTGCCTGTTCGTCTGTAAATTTTGCCATTTTCTTAAATGTTTAATGTGGATTGTTTTATCTGTCGCTTAGTGGCTTTCTTCCAGACTAGCTTTCTATTAACCTCAAAACAATAACACTTATTTTCATTCATTTCCATTACATCTCCGTCGTAAAAATGAGCCATAATAATAGGCGAATTAGGTACTAATTTCACATAATTAATTATCTTTTTCTCCTCTGACCCATCTTCATTATGTACCCAGACTGATTTATCTTTGTATACAACATTGTAAATCATCTCTTTAGGTGTGAAATCTGCTTTCATGTTTTTTAATATATTCCGTTTCTTAAAATATTCATTAAATCGATAACGAAGTTAGTCATGTCTGCATCTCCGTTTTGCATTACATACAACTTAGATGTTGATAGTCCTGCAAACTCATAGACTGTACCAGGTGTACTTTCTACATAATCAAATAGACCTACTTCAGGACCATCATTAATGCCTTTTATGGCTTGGTCTCTGTAAGCAAGGTATAAATTTTCTACGGTAATAAAAAAGTCAGTAGCATCGGAAAGTGTTAAATATTTTCCTATAACATTATACAAAGCTTTTGACGTTGCTCTAGCTTGGCAAGATTCTATTTCTAAGATGTGATGACTAGCCCAGTTATCAACTAAAACCGTCCTAGCTGACTCAGCATCCCCTGCTTGGCCGGTTGATATTAGATGTGTTACTTTATTTAAAGCGTCTGTCGCGTCATCTAAAGCCGTCTCTTTTAGATAAAGTTTTATCATGAAATCTCTTTCCTCTGAGGAAAGATTCGCCCATGTTTTAGTATCTAATATAGTTCTTTGATATTCTCTAAATTGATAATAATCCTTAGATCCGTTTAAAGCAACAGGCATAGGATTATTAACTATAAGCACAATCTCCTTTAGCTCTGGCGTTCCTTCTGAGAAGTCCCAACCCCACGACTTAGTAAGGTTTACCCCGTCAGCGTTCACGCCTAGATAGTCCGCCACGTTTAACGCTGGGCTATGCTCTGAACAAAACGCAACAACCGCCGCCGCTTCATCTGTCGCGCTTCTAAACTCTTCTAAGGCCGTTAGCCCTGCTTCTATTTTTGCTATACCTACTATCACGATAATTCCTGTATAAAGTACATTGTACATTCACCAGGTTTCTGGCTTCCGTCATATTCAATTTCCACATAGTCGCCCGCGTCAACGCTTACGCTTATAGTCTCTATCCCACCATCGTTCGCATTCATTGAACTAAGCACTACCGTTGCTTCCACTGACCCGTTAACGTGTATCTTCATTCTAGTAGAGGTGCTGCCGTCCTTGGTTTTGTATGCTAGTTTTGTAAGCGTTCCCGCCGCTGCTATCGGTTGCCTCGTCTTGGGCTTTGTCGAGTCGTCAGCGTCTGTACTCCTACCATTAGCGATCAAAAATTTCCCTGTGCTATCTGACTTAGCCCCGAAAGGACAGCAGGCTATAAGGGAAGAACCGCCGCCCCCTGTGACCTCGTCCCATGCTGCATCCTTCCTTGCGTACTGCTTTCCGTCGCTCGGCGCTTCTGGAAATGATACCTTTGCATTGTTCGTGCTAATGTCTCCCGACTGCGTGGGTGTTATCGTTGTGGTGTCGCCTTCTAGTACTTCGCCTGCACTGGTTCCAAAGTCTTTATTAAATGCTGTATTTTTTCCAAATGCGTCTTCTTTACCTGTTTGAAGGCTTGTAATATCGGTTTGGTTCGTTGTGATTTGGTCAAGGTCAGAGGTGGTAATGTACTTGTTTGTCGTCCCTTCTGGTATGTCGTCAGTATCTGTGAAACTAGCCTGCTTAAATGTGCCGTTTACAAATATAACCGCTTGATTTAAAGTGGTGTTAACAATTAAACTGCGTTCATCTGGTGACGTTATCGCGGTAATCTGTGCTTGAGTAAGCCCCTGTATGATGTCTTGTATCTCCATTATATAACCATTCTAAAATCACCGTCTGCAATGTTGCCATTTCTTGAAACTTCAACAGTATTAACTCCTGTTCTTGCAGTTCTAAAGCCAATTGTTCTTCCGTCAGATAAACGGTAACACTCTGGCTTAATGTCTAAAGTATTTAGCCCGTGGGTGACTGTAAACGTAGTACGACCACCCGCGAACGCTCTAGTCACTGACGCCTCGGCGCTGTCTAGGTCTACGTTAAAGGCTGGCTTAGTGGATGCGCTGGTAATGTAACCCGCATCGTTTACAAGCTCGCTAACATTGTCACCACTCTGTAACGCGCTGGCTATTAGTATAATGTCTGCTGCACTAACGAACTTGTGCGCCGTTGTGGTATCGTCTATATCGTCAGCATCTAGTACCACCGTTGGACCAGTGTCACCGTTTACGCTCGATATTGTACCAACCCCGAAAACAGTATCTACACCCGCAGGGGTGCGCTGCGTAAATTTGTTTGCATTGTTAGAGTCAACGAACCAGAAGAACATGCCCGCTGGTGGGTTGCCTAGCGTTGAACCGTCAGCCGTGCCTATTTCAATATTTGCCATTAGTCCACTATTAATTCGCCGTTAATAATCAAAGAACCATTATTTACTAACGCCCCATTGTGTATAACCAACTGACCCGCAACGTCTACGGTAAAGGTAGAACCTGCGTCTAGGATTAAATTTCTATATAAGTTGTATTGGTTCCGTGTTGGAACCGTCAAAGTTTCACCGCTAATAAAGTGATACTTAACCCCATTAGCCGAACCACCGCCACCCGTTGCCGATATTTGAAGGGTGCAATCGTCTATCTTTGTGATAGTAACGTTTGCCCCCGCTTGGAGTATCGCCTCAAGGTCGCATGCTGTAATGTCGTTGTCTAAGTCTATGCGCTTCATGTAAATGTTTTATAAGCAAATAAAGCGTTTAGCGTCCCTGTTGTTGTTCCGTTGGGCTCTAGTCTCATTCTAAACCAATTACCCTTTAGGTTGCGGCTCTCGATGCTGTACGGGCTATCGTCAATGATAAACTCGCCAGTAGTCAAACACTTGTTAGCTATCACAAACCAATCAGTTGGCGGCGTTGGGTTGTATGTGCCGCCTTGGTTAAATCCTTGTTCGATAAATACTTTCGGGTCGCCGTCCGTTCCTGTCTTAACCATCTCAAGCAACCATTCCACACGCTGATCTAGCTGCACGGGGTC
>NVUQ01000035.1 GCA_002401955.1 Flavobacteriales bacterium
TTATTCCTTTTTTTTTAATACTGATTTGTTTTTTATACTTTGAACTTCGGTTTTCATCCTTATTCAGATTAACTAGTTTTAATATCTTATTAAGATAAGTCGTATTTACGTAATCTATCTTTTTAAACGCATTTTCATATGCAGTTATAGCACTATCTATTTTACCACTTTCAGCTAATTTGCGTGCCGTATTAGCTTCAAGATAAAAATCATTAATATTCTGTGCTTTTATACTCAATGAGAAAATAATGAGTAGAAAAACTAATCTTATTTGTTTATACATATTTATAATATTTTTGGTGAGTTGACTAGCCATTCATTTACTTCAATATATCCATCCTCCCCTTTCCATAAACCTAAATAAGGATTGTAGTTACATTTTGACGGTCTTGATTAATTATTATTCCTATCATCCGTAAATACCCTACAGTCAGTACAACAATATCTGTATTCACAGTCTTTACATATTTCTATTTTCTCCGCTGCATCAGCCCTATTTTTTAATGATGCTCCTTCTCTTGTAGTTTCTGACAAACTACGAAGTTTTGGTAACGATATACTTCTGCCATAATTTTTAGCTATCATACGGATACAGGTTGCTCCGCAATCCATTTCATCGGGCTGCTTGTAAAAAGGAAATTTCATAGGAATAATGTCAATAAATTAACTCAATAATTATATTTATTTCTAATAACCCAATATTCTCCTTTTTTTTCTTGCCATAATTCAGAACCATAAATACCAATACTTTCTCTTAACTCAATAATTTTTGGAAGATCAGATTCTGAAAATGGGAACTTTTTTCCTTTACTGTTCCAGTTCCATGTCCAATATTTTTGTGTCCCATTATGGTTGAATAAGTGTCTGTCAATAAATTGGGCTGCATGGAGTGGTAAAACTTTCCCCTCATTAATTGCTTTTTTTAAAATTGGTTCTAATACACTATTATTGGTGTCCTTATCAAAATGTATCAATAAAAGAATTACATTATGAGAACTCTTTGACCCAACTAGTTCTTCCCCAATGAATCCATATTCTTTAAATAGATTTAATAAATGGTATATATTTAACGAATCCACTTTTGACCAACGATCAACTAATAATTTTGATCGTATATATTTTTTTGATTTTTTATAACAACTAACATCCTTGTTACATTTTAAATAGTAGCTATATGCTCTACTAAACTTTTCCGAACGAACTTTTTGATCTTCGACATCAAGACTATCTAATATTTTAATCAGTTCGGGATTTGTTCCTTTTATTTGTTTTTTTATTTGTTTTTCATAACGGCTTACTCGTTCCTGATCCTTGTTCAACTTTGCTAGCTTTACCACTTTTTCAAGGAACTTAGTATGAACATAATTTATCTTATCAAAAGCACTTTCATAAATAATTATGGCACTATCAATCTTGTTTTCGTTAGTCAACTCAATCGCTAAGTTAATTTGACCGTAAAATCCATCAATAAATTGTCCTTTTATATTTACACTAAGAAAGAGACAAAAAAGTATTAATATTTGTTTGTATAATTTCATCGTTTATTATTTTTCGTTAACCAAATATTCTACAACATCAACATATCTTTCTTCTCCTTTCCACAATCCTTGATATGGATTATAATTACACTTTGACGGTCTTGAATACGGATTGTTTTTATCGTCCGTGAACACTCTGCAATCGGTACAACAATATCTATACTCACAATCTTTGCAAACTTCTACTTCATCCTTATTGATTGTCCATGGTTTTTGTAATATTTTCTGCTCAAGCACTTCATTAATAGTATTCTGTTTAATATCACCGCAAGATTGACTCATGCTTGGACACCCTTTTATCAATCCATTTTTATCTACACTTACCTTTTGGTTTAAACAGGTATTATGACATTGTGCTTCAGCAAAAGTGTCAAATCCAATAGAAAAGAATTTGCTATCAACCTTTCCACAATCGTTTTCAGGGTTAATATCTTCCTTTAAATAATTTATAAAATACTCATCTCTATCCTCCGGAGAACTATAAATGTTCATCTTTCTAATTCGAGGATATTGTTTTTGAAGATCAATGATTTCACTATCAATTAAATCTTCATTAAATTTTAAAATCAGCTCGATATTGATTATAGATGTTTCATTAAATAAAAACATAAACTCTTTCAACTCAACCAATGTTAGTGAGACAAAACTTCTGATTTGAATTGCTACACATCCCAAAACAGAGAGTTCTTTAATAAATTCTTTATAATCTGAGATAGTTATTGTGCCATCATAGTCAATAATTGAATTAGTAATATTTTTAGGAGATTTCCATTCATAATCTACAGTCGGAAAGAGTTCTAATTCTTCTTTATCACAATAGAAAATGTACTCGTTTTTTATTAAAAATTCAAAGTATTCATCAATAACGATATCATATTCATTATTGTAAGCTGTTTTTATTTCTTCAACAGGTTTATCAATGTGCTCAGTTAATATCTCATAGACAGAACTGGGAATGGAATTAGAATTATCCATTCTTTCTAAATCATAAATCAAAGAATTTTCAGCTCCCTTTACTACTCTACAGCTATTGAACAATTTAAAATAGTGCATTTATATGATTTTTGATATAGGTTTATAATAATCGAAACATTGTGTTTTTGCGTTTTTTTGAGGTGATAAATATACTGAACCAATACCTACGTGCTCTTTATCACTTACAGTTTCCATAACGTGTTTGAATACTATAGGAAGTTTCCTGTTTTTTGTATCTTCTAATTTTTGTAGTAGTTTATTGCTCATACGTTTTTAGTTATTTCTTGTGCTATTTCATAATCCAAATTATAACCACAAGGAGTTGATGTCATACCATATTGACCTTTAGGGTTTACTTCTAAAAAGATATACTCATTTTCAGATGATACAATCATATCTATAGATCCTGTATCCATATTCATAGATTGCATAAACACCTTTAATTTTTCTTCAATTGATTTTGGTAAAATAAAGGGAATATTTCTATTTGGTTTTTCAAAATTATAATTCCGAAAATCAATACTTGTTTGCTCGTCACTTTGAGAAAAGATAGCCATAGGAAAAAATCGTTGATTTAAATAAAATATTCTTAACTCGTATTTTTTAATAACATTTTTCTGGAGCAAACTTGGAAAGAATGAATCAGCCATTTCATCTAAATCCGCTCGTTCAATTTTTGAAGTAGCATAATTATAACCGTTATTTTTTACTGTAAAAGATAAAATATCCTGAACCCCTTTTGATATACAATCCTGATTGTGTTTGTTAAAGAAATTAAACATCTCCTTTTTATTAGTGTTTATCTCTGAACTCGGTATTTTTAAGCCAGCTTCCTTAGCCTTCTTTAAGGCTATCAATTTATTAGAATTTAGCGGAACATTATTTCCCAAATGAGGTTTGTCGTACAAATAAGAATCAATAAATTTTTCTAATGTCATTAACTCATCTTCAATAAGATGTCTCGAAACAGCTTTGTACACTTCTTTTTCAAGCTGCTTTGGAAGATTCATTTTACGATTTAAATTTAGATATCCTCGCCTGTACCAAATACTGTCCATCTCATTTAAATTGATTTCATCTCCTCTCACCTTTATACGAATTGTTGTTGTCTGATCATCCATACAAATCCTTACATCTTCAACAACATCTTCTTCATTAATTCTAAAAACATTATGGTCAAATGCTTTTAGCCAATCAATGACATCATTCGTTGAAGCATCCGAAAGTTCACTAAAGATTAATACGTTCATTTAATTTTTAAATAATATTTGTAATAGAAAGAGAGGAGGTCCTTCTCTCTTTCATTTCTTAGTGATACTCTTAGTCTCTTGGGCCATCAAATAATCCCGTATTAGTTGTATATAATCCTGTTCTGGTATTATATCTATCTCTATCATTAGTACCCGAAGCGCGAGTTAACAATCTTTTACCACCTTCAAGGTTAGACATGTTTTCGATCTTTTTGGTTTCAAATTTTTTAATACTTTTCATCTTTTCTTAATTTAAATAATTTTTGTAAAAAAAAGAGAGAGGCTAACCTCTCTCTCATTTCTAAGTGAGATACTTAGTCTCTTGGACCATCAAATAATCCTGTGTTCGATATGTATAATCCCGTATTGGAATTATATCTATCTCTTGAACCCATAGTCTTAGTTAATTTTCTTCTACCACCTTCAACATTAGCCATGTTGTTGATTTTTTTGTCTTCAAATTTTTTAATGCTTTTCATTTTACTAATTTTAATGTTAACAAAACCCATTCATTGGGTTTTTATTGTTTTGTCTATTGTTTCTCGAGAACTTTTGACACTACAAAATAAAGCCGTTAGACCGACATTTTTTGTCGGTGGGCAGTTTTTTTATTTCGATGAAGTGATTCTGTATTTTTTAGAAGTTGAGCAATATTTGACATTAATTCCTTCGTTTCTAAGTTCATTAACCATTCGCTCAATTGTTCTCGTGCTGCAATTAAATTTATCTGCTAGTTGATTTGTTGATATACATTGTCCTTTTTCTATCATTTCTAGGAGATAGTCTAATCTTTTTTTACGTTCAATAAAATTCATTTTTCTTTAACCGTTTTTCTTATAATTTAGTGTGTGGTGGCAAAAAAACAAATGTGTACGAAGTACTTTTTTGTTTTGAGCGTTTGCCACCCACATCATTAAACACAACAATTGGGCTAAAACACACTAGTGTGTAACACAGCTCCTCAACCCCTTGTATTTATAGTGTTTTTGTGTTACACATTTATATTAGGTAAATTATTAATTAAGAATTGTTGTTGCTCCTTGTTATAAATTTTACCTGTCTTCATAACTCAGTTATTCCTTCCTCTCTTTAAAACCAAAAACATTTTTAATTCTGGCTCCATATTTATAGTTAAATACAATAGTAACAAATATGTTGCAATAATACGTAGAAATTTACAATAACAATTAAAAACACTTAATTTTTACTGGATAATAGTATTATACCGATTTGTAATAAAAATGCCCGATAATTTCGTTACACTCATTCTTAGGCTCTGAATCTCTATCGGCATTATACAAAAAAACCATTGTTGGGTGTTTTGTAATTAAATTGGTATTACAATCTTGTTGGTCGAATTTCAATGCGGCTTAGAGTACTAAACGACTTAGGTTTGCATTTAATAATTTTAAGATTTTAAGAAGAAAGTCTACTACTAATTAGGTTAAAATACATTAGCAATATTTCTTCTGGTTAATTTTAAATCTTGTAATAGAGCAGATTTTACTTTTATGGTAAACAAATAACTTTGTCTTGGTCCTAAAGGTATCCAATGGAAAGACATTTCCCAGCAGTGTAGGTCTCTATAAATATCTACAGAAGTATAAGAAAGATCTTTTAGTTCAAAGTCATATCCAGAACGAAAACCTAGTTTCCAGCGTTTTGTTAAACTAAAATCACCAGAAAAATTTAAGGTTTGTATAATGCTGCTTTGAAATTGGGGCTTAGAGTAGCGAATGTTGTAATTCATATTTAAAGTCCAAGGCACATTAAAATCAATAAATGCTTCTGGGTTAGCTCTTATGTATTCAAGCTCATTTTCTGTGCCATAATTACTGTCTTTTTCTTTGTTAGTGTTTTTACTTCTAATAGAAAATCCTGCAGCCAAATTAGCAGAGGTTAACCTCCCTAAATTACCACTTCTATCGTATTCAGAAGTGTTAACTTTTGTAATAGAACTAGTAGTTTCATTAGAGTCTAAAGCATAAGGATCAAGAGTACCTGTAAAGTTTAAATTAATTTTCTTAAAAATATTTGTTCTTGCACTTATTTGAATGTTACTCCAATTTAACGAATCGGCAATAGTATTGTAGCTAGATGTAAAGTTTAAGCTTTCTAATAGTTTTATCTTTTTATCCTTTCCTAAGCTGTCTTTTCTATTTCTAACTTTTAATTCAAAGTTATTCATTAAACCAAGGTTGATGTTACCAGCTTTAATTTGATTAGAACTACCATAAATTCCATTTTCAAAAATAGAATAATCAACCTCTTTGTTGTTGGCATCAGTATAGCTTCTTAATCCGCTATTATTTTCTGGAACATAAGAGAAACCAATACTAGGAGTAATTACATGGCGTAATGCTTTAATCATTTTTCCACGGTATTGGTACATGCCAAAAACTTTGGTAGACATGCTAACTCCCATACTGTATGAGTTGCCTCTAACAAAGTTGTTTAAAGTATCCGTTTCTAGCCTGTTACTATCTATATTATAGTTTTTGTTTATCGATTCTAAATACCATATTTCAGAATAACTTAAAGAAGGATTAACTGTAAAGTTTTTTAATACTTTAAAAGAAGTACTTAAAGGAATGGTATGTCTCATCCCGTTTTTAAATTGGTCTGCCAATAAGTCTAAGTTTCTAGTAGCAAATAAAGAGTCTTGAGTAGTTACTTCGTTTTTGGTATTCATAGAGTAACTTATACCAATTTTCTCATATATTTTTTGTTTTCCAACTGCTGTTTTCCTTTTAAAAGGATAAAGCCTAGAAACATTAAAAGCAACTTCGGGCAATCTTACAGTAACGGTTTTGTTTAGTGTGTTTTGGCTATGAGTTCCATTAATAGACAGATTAAACGGCTTTCCTGTCCACGATTTTTTGTAAGAAACACTAGAGTTAAAAGTAGTACTCAAATATTCTGTTCCTGTACTGTTAAAGTTGTTCGAATAATTTTCGCTATTACCAAAATTAACATTGGCAGAAAAAATACTGTTTGGTCTTGCTTTTGGGTCTTGACTATGATTCCATTTTACAAAAAAGTTAGAGTTTTGAGAATAATCAGGAAACTCTTTAAATCCATTTTTAAATACAGAATAGTTGATGTTAAATGATCCAGTAAATTTGTATCGTTTTTTATAATTAGTTAACCAATTAGATGCCCAACTTCCTTTAGTGTAGTAGTCGCCAGTTATTTGAGAGCTCACATTTTTATTTAAAGCTAAGTAGTACCCACCATGCAATAAGAAAAAACCATATTGACCACTTTCTCCAGGTGTAGGTATAATAATTCCTGATTTTTGTTTGTTGGAGTTCGGAAAAAATCCAAAAGGAATAGCAATTGGAGTAGGAGCCCCTTCAATAACTAAATTTGCAGGTCCTGTAATAATTTTATCATTAGGTATAATTTTTAATCTTCTCGCTCCAAAATGGTAATGAGGTGTTTTTAAATTACATGTAGTGTATTTTCCGTTTTTGATGTATAAGATATCATCAGGAGTTTTGTATATTTTTTTACCGTGTATGTAATTTTCACCTTCATGTGTAACAGCATCATGTATTAACCCTTTTTCAGTGTTAAAATTATATTTCATTTCATGCGAATTAACCACAGACCCCTTTTCTGTAAAAACGGGTTCTCCAAAATATTTACCTGTAGAATCTTGTTTACCTTTTGCAGTTACGGTATTGGAATCCATGTCAATCTCAATTTCTTCAGCTTTTAAATCAATTTCTTCATAATAAACTTCCGATTGACCAAATAAGTAAACCATTTTACTCTTCATATCAATACGAATTGAATCTTTAGCAATGTATTTAACGGGCGATTCAAGTGCATCTGGAGAAGTTAAAGTGTCAATATCAATTACAGTTGTTATAGTATCAGTCTGTAAAGAATCTGTAGTTAACGAATCAATAACTAAAGAATCATTAGGGGGTAAAGGTATTTTTAAATCTATATCTTGTGCATAAACACTAGCAGTACATAACAATAACAAGCTAAAGGCTATAGTTTTATAAGCTGTAAAGTACTTGGTATAGAAGTTGTAATTCATGAAAAGCTAATTTCTTATCATTTAACGCAATTTAAGTCGTTTTCAGATAAGAATTATTAACATTAAAGTTGTGATAATTAACTGTTTTTTAAGCGTTGTCAAAACTAAAAAAAATAACATTTGTAATAGTAAAAAGAATGTTTTTAACATTATTATAATTTAGGTATGATAAAACGGATAATATGTGGTTTTCTTGTGTTGTTAGGAAGTGGGCTTTATAATACAAGCTTTGCACAAAATAAAACAGACTTTTTTGGAATTAAAACTATATGTATAGATGCTGGTCATGGCGGTCATGATAGTGGCTGTTTAGGTAAGGGGTCGCAAGAAAAGCATGTGGCATTATCCATTGCACTACAATTAGGAAAATACATTGAAGATAATTTTCCTGAAGTTGAAGTGGTTTATACACGTAAAACAGATGTTTACTTAAAATTATGGGAAAGAGCTGCTATTGCAAATAAAGCTAAAGCAGATTTATTTATTTGCGTACATGCCAATGCTAATGATAATAAATTAGCTTATGGTACAGAAACTTATGTGATGGGTTTACACAAGTCAGAATCAAACCTTAACGTTGCAAAAAGAGAAAATTCCTCCATTTTATTAGAAGAAGATTATAAGGCAAAATATAGTGATTTTGACCCTAATTCACCCGAATCATACATTGTTTTAACTATGCGTCAAAATGCTTTTTTAGATCAGAGTTTAAATTTTGCAGCTAAAGTTCAGAAACAATTTACTGAAAGAGTTGGCAGAAAAAATAGGGGAGTGAAACAAGCTGGTTTTTTAGTGTTACATCAAACTAATATGCCAAGTGTGTTAATAGAAACAGGTTTTTTAACCAATTTAGATGAAGAAAAATTCTTAGTTTCTAAAACAGGGCAGGATTATTTAGCTTCTGCAGTTTTTAGAGCTTTTAAAGAGTATAAATCGGAAATAGAATCGAAACAAAAAATAGAAGACACACAAGAAAGTGTAGAAAAAATAGAGCCAAAAACAGAACCAAAAGAGCTTGTTAAAACAAAAGAAAAGCCTAAAAAACAGAAGAAAAAAAAGAAGGGAGCAGTTGTTGAAAAAGGCATTGTGTTTAAGGTTCAAATTGCAACATCATCAAAAGAGCTTGAGTTGAAACCCGAGAATTTTAATGGAATTGAAGGTGTAAGTATTTATAAGGCTGGAGGTTTATACCGTTATACTGTTGGAAAAGAAAAAAATATGAATGACGCAAACATTCTTCAGGTTAGATTAAGGTCTAAAGGCTTTAAAGATGCGTTTATTGTTGCATTTTCTGACGGTAAAAGAATAGCGATTAGTGAAGCAATTCAACAACAACGATAATAAAACGGTGTTCTTTTTAACTTGTTATATCAAATCACTTTAGCGATATTTGTACATTAATCATAAATAGATGAAAATATCTAAAGAAATTAAAGTTGGGTTTGTTGCTATTTTTGCTATTGCAATGATGGTTTGGGGTTTTAACTACCTTAAAGGAACCAACATATTTGTTCAAAGTAAAACTGTTTATGCTATTTATCCTAAAGTTCCTGGATTAGCAGTTTCTTCGTCAATTATTATTAATGGGGTTCAAAGCGGAGTAGTAGATGATATTTATTTTCATCCAGATAAATCGAGTAGAGTAATTGTAAAATTGAACATTACTGAAGGGGGAATTAAGATTTCTAAAAATTCTGTTGCAGATTTAATTAGTACTGATTTTATGGGAGGAAAGGCCATAGGGTTGAAGTTAGGTAATTCTGAGGCAGAACTAGAAAATGGAGATACGATTCAATCTCACTTTGAAAAATCTATGTTAGAAGATTTTAGTGAGCAAATGCTTCCGATAAAAGATAAAGCTGAAAATTTAATGTTAACGATGGATACTGCTGTTGTTAAATTAACGGAAACCTTAGATAATCTAAATGATATGTTTAGTACTCAAAATAAGAGGAATTTGACACTAGCATTAAGTAATTTAAAAAATACACTCGAAGGCTTTGAAGAATTATCAAAAACACTTAATTCAACAGTTAAAACTAAAGTTAATCCAGCCATGAAAAAGTTTGGAGAGTTGGCTGATTCGTTAAAAGCCTTAGAGTTAAACGAAACATTGGCTAAAGCTCAATCTGCATTGGATGGAATGGCTGCAGTAATGGAGAAAATGAATAAGGGAGAAGGAACAATGGCGAAACTGTTGAATAATGATTCTCTTTATAATAATCTAAATGGAGCTAGTCTACAAATGGAAGAGTTGCTAGAAGACATTAAATTACATCCAAAACGTTATTTTAGAATTCTATCAAAAAAAGAAATACCTTATCAAAAACCAGATTAATTCATGAATATTTCTATCATCTCATTTATCGCTTTAGTTCTTGTTTCTATAGGATTATTTGCTAAAAATGTAAAGACAATCATTCGTAATATTAAATTAGGGAAAGATATAGATCGAAATGATAATATGTCTGGACGTTTTAGTTTGATGGCTAAAGTAGCTTTAGGACAATCAAAAATGCAGGCCCGCCCAGTTGTAGGTATTTTACACTTTGTTGTTTATGCCGGGTTTATTATCATTAACATAGAAGTTTTAGAAATTGTATTGGATGGTTTGTTAGGAACTCATCGGTTATTTTCGCCATTAGGAAGTCTATACACCTTTCTTATTTCTACGTTTGAAGTACTCGCTTTACTAGTTTTGGTTGCCTGTGTTATTTTCTTAATAAGAAGAAATGTATTAAGAATTAAACGTTTTTTCGGAAAAGAAATGACTTCTTGGCCAAAAACTGACGCTAACCTTATTTTGATTACAGAGGTGCTTTTAATGGGTGCTTTTCTATTGATGAATGCAGTAGATTCTCAACTTCAAAATTTAGGGAGCGAACATTATACTCAAGTAGGTTCTTTTCCAATAAGTGGCTTGTTAATAGGTGTTTTTCAAGGAATTTCAGAACATTCTTTAATAATAATTGAAAGATCAACATGGTGGTTTCATATTGTAGGTATTTTCGCTTTCTTAAACTATTTACCTTACTCTAAACATTTCCATATTCTATTGGCTTTTCCTAATGTGTTTTATTCTAAATTAACACCACAAGGTCAGTTTACCAACATGGAAGCTGTTAAAAAAGAGGTGGAGTTAATGTTTGATCCTAATGCAGACCCTTATGCTGCACCACCAGAGCCAGTTGGTGAACCAGAACGATTTGGAGCTAAAGATGTGCAAGACTTAACATGGAAACAGTTAATGGATGCATACACCTGTACTGAGTGTGGAAGGTGTACAGATGTTTGTCCGGCTAATATCACAGGTAAAGAATTATCTCCTCGTAAGATATTAATGGATACAAGAGATCGATTGGTAGAGGTTGGTAAAGGAATTGATAAAAATGGTAAAGATTATGATGATGGTAAATCATTATTGAGAGATTACATTAAAGAAGAAGAATTACTAGCTTGTACAAGTTGTAATGCGTGTACAGAAGCTTGTCCGGTTAATAATGACCCTTTATCAGTTATTGTAGATTTAAGAAGGTATTTGATAATGGAAGAGTCTAAAGCTCCTGCAGAATGGACTGGAATGTTAACGAATATTGAAAATAATGGTGCTCCTTGGCAATTTGCTCAGGCTGACCGATTAAAGTGGAAAGACGAAGATTGAGATTAAAGTGAGAAAGTCTAAAGTGAAAAGAATTTATTTTGACTTTATAAACTTTCAACTTTTTAACTTTATAAACTATTAAAATGAGTGAATTAAAAGTACCAACAATGGCAGAGATGATGGCTTCGGGTCAACAGCCAGATGTTTTATTTTGGGTAGGTTGTGCTGGAAGTTTTGATGATAGAGCTAAAAAAATCACTCGTGCTTTTGTTAAGATTTTAAATAAAGCAGGAATTAATTTTGCTGTTTTAGGTACTGAAGAAAGTTGTACTGGAGATCCTGCAAAACGAGCTGGAAACGAATTTTTGTTTCAGATGCAAGCGATGGGAAACATTCAGATTTTAAATGCCTATGAAATAAAAAAGATTGTAACTACTTGCCCTCACTGTTTTAATACCTTAAAAAATGAGTATCCAGAACTAGGTGGAGATTACGAGGTAAAACATCATTCTCAGTTTTTACAAGAGTTAATTAACGATGGAAAGCTTACTGTGGAAGGCGGTTCTTTTAAAGGAAAGAAAATTACTTTTCATGACCCTTGCTATTTAGGTAGAGCAAATGATGTTTATGAAGCACCAAGAATATTAATTGAAAAATTAGATGCAGAATTGGTAGAGATGAAACGATGTAAATCTAAAGGTTTATGTTGTGGTGCCGGAGGAGCTCAAATGTTTAAAGAGGCAGAAAAAGGAGATAAAGAAATTAACGTTGAGCGTACTGAAGAAGCGATGGAAACAAAGCCAGATATTATTGCAACTGGTTGTCCTTTTTGTATGACTATGATGACGGATGGTGTTAAAATAAAAGAAAAAGAAACTGAAGTTAAAGTTTATGATTTGGCAGAAATGATTGCTGAAGCAAACGATTTATAAATATTACGAATATCATTCCGAGTGGAGAGCAACGGAACCGAGGAATCTTTTTTCTTGTTTGCTAAAAAGTCAAAAGATACCTCCGCTTCGGTCGGTATGACAAAAAAGAAGATATGGAATACTTAGAATACCCTGATAACGCTAAAGTTTGGATTTACCAAAGTAATAAGCATTTAGATGCTGATGAAATAACTTATTTAAAAGTGCAGTTAGATGATTTTCTTACTACTTGGGAATCTCATGGTAAAATGCTTACTGCAACATCAGAAGTGTTTTATGGTTTGTTTGTCGTCTTTTTTGTAGATGAAGAAGGCGATACTATGTGTGGTAGAGCACAAGATGCTTCAGTTCATTTAATGAAAAAATTAGAAGAAGAATTAGAAGTTACCTTTTTAGATAGAATGGTTCAATCGTATAAAAAAGGTGAAAAAGTAGAAGTGGTTAGAATGGCTGATTATGAAGCATTGATTGAAAGTAAAGAGATTGACGAAAATACTATTGTGTACAACAATATGATTACCACCAAAATTGATTTCGAAAACCATTGGGAAGTCCCTATGAAAGATAGCTGGCACAAGCAGTTGATTCCTTTAAAGTAATTTGGGAATTAATTCCGAAATAAATTCGGAATAACGATGTGAGCCTATATAGAGTTATGTCACTCTGAATTCGATTCAGAATCTTTGAAAAGAAAGTAAGATTTACTTTTCTCCAATACTGTAAATAGTCTGAGTAGGGAATGCCATATCTAAATCGTTTGCACCAAACTGTTTTAATATTTCAAGATTTATAGCTGTCTGAGTATCCAGGTTGTCACTTCCGCTTTTGATATAATAGACAAAGAGAATTCCTAACGAGAAATCACCAAAACTATTAAATGAAACCAGGTAATCATCGTTAACGTTATTATTAGTTTTTGCAATTTCTTTTAGAAGCTCAATTCCTTTTTCCATTTGTTCAGCCTTCATATCGTAGGTTAAGCCTAAATTTAAAACCACTTTCCTACAAGGTTCTGCAGATACGTTTTCTACCATATCTCCAGTAAATAGGGAGTTAGGAATAGTAACCAGCCTTCCTTCTAATGTTATCATTCTACTAGTACGAATTCCAACCTCAGATATCGTTCCATCAAAACCATTAATTTTAATTCTATCACCTACTTTAAATGGTTTGTCGGTAAATATCATAATGCCTCCAAAGATGTTGGCAACAGAGTCTTTTGCTGCCATTGCAAGAGCTAAACCTCCAATACCTAAACCAGCAATTAATGCACCCACATCGTAACCAGCATTGTTTAAAGCTAGAATAATTCCTAAAATCCATATAACAGAGCGTAAAACTTTTCTAACTACAGGTATAATCTGATCATCTAAGCTGCTTTCTGTCTTTTCGGCTAACGGCACTATGTATTCTTGAATTACAGCGTCTACTAATCGGGCAATAAGCCAGGTAACATTAATTGCAATAAGTATATGGTAAACATTTCTCATAAATTGATGCCATTCTTCGGAAAACTCTAAGCGATGCAGGCCATACCACATACCAATAATAGCAAGTGCAAGAACAATAGGTTCTTCAATCATGTCAACAATAATATCGTCAATTTTGGTTTTAGTTTTGTCAGTAATTTTTTTAATTATGTTTCCAAAAAACCAATACAAAATTTTTCCAGCTACAATTGCACCTAAAATAATTAAAAGTGATATTCCCCAATCACCTATTGAATTGTGGTATAATTCTCTTGCTAAAAACTCTTTCATAAATTAAAGATTAAAGTGCAAATTTAGTTAAAATCAATTGACTATATATAACAAAAATAATGAGTAGAAACCCGTATTGTTATTTAGATTTATTTCATTATATTTATTTGTATAAATTAACATTAAAAACATAAGGCTATGAGTATGAAAGATAATGATTATATATGTCCAAATTGCAAGGGACATTTAAATGTTGGCGATTATTTAGTTTTTGCAACTAGAACACAAAGAAAACATAAAGGATTGTTAATGATGAGTCCCTTAGTAGGAAATTATGAGTATGTTCATCACAATAATTTTGTATTAAATAATGGCGAAAAAGTAGATTTTGAGTGTCCTATTTGTCAATCGGATTTAACTTCTAATCAGAATATTGACTATGCAATGATACATATGGTTGCAGAAAATGATGGGTCTGAGTATGATTTGTACTTTTCTAAAGAAACTGGAAATAAGAGTACATATTTAGTTGCAAATGATGTTGTGAAATCTTTTGGTGAAGATGCTTTAGATTATGAAGTTTTATTTAATGAGTAATAGTTAAATTATCCTATCAGAAATATACAAGGTCTTTTTTGTAAGTTTATTTTAGTTTTTTTCCATTCTTCAATGGTTTTGGTGTAAATCTGTTCACTAGGTAAAGTGATATCAATAGCAATGCAAAGTTTGGTTGAGCTAAAGCAGTTCTTTAAAAGATCTTCAAGAACATGTGTATTTCTATAAGGAGTTTCTATAAAAAGCTGTGTCTGTTGTCTGTTTTTAGCAGTTTTTTCTAATTCTTTTAGTTTTCTAGTTCTGTCTTTTTGATCTTTTGGTAAATATCCATTAAAGCAAAAACTTTGACCGTTAAATCCGCTAGCCATTAAAGCGAGTAGGATAGAGGAGGGGCCAATTAATGGAACAACTTTTATTTTTTGTTGTTGAGCTAAAGCAACTATATCTGCTCCAGGATCTGCAATGCCAGGGCAACCGGCTTCAGATAAAACCCCTATATTTTTTCCTTCTGCTATAGGGTTTAAAAATGTAGGTAATTCCGTTATCTTAGTTTTTTTGTTAAGTTCAAAAAAGCTTAGCTCATTTATTGGTTTTAAAATGCCAGCTCTTTTTAAAAATCTACGTGCTGTTTTTATATTTTCTACTATATAAACATCAATTTCATTAATAATGTTATTATTAAATTCTGGAATTACTTGGTTAATAGGTGTTTCTCCTAATGTAATCGGAATCATATAGAGGGTGCCTTTGTTATTCATTCTTTAGGTTGTTTAAGAAAATATCACAAGCAAAATTTAACATTTGGTATACATCCTCAAAACCTTCCTCTCCTCCATAATAAGGATCAGGAACATTTATATTTTTATTTGGATGGCTTAGATTTAAAAATAATTCTACTTTATTTTTGTCTTCTTTATTTCTGCTGAGGGCTAAGATGTTGTTTTTATTGGGATTATCCATAGCAAAGATGTAATCAAATTCATCAAAATCTTCAACAATAAACTGTCTTCCTCTTTGTTTAGAGATATCTAAACCATGTTCAATAGCTTTTTTTTGCATTCTTTTGTCAGGAGATTCTCCAATGTGGTAATTTGATGTTCCTGCAGAATCAACAATAATATCTAACCCTTGTGAAGCAATTTTATCGCTTAAAATACCTTCAGCCATAGCAGATCGACAAATATTTCCTAAACAAACAAATAAAACTTTTTTCATAAGATGTAAAATGATAAAATGTAAAGTAGTGTACCTAAGATGATAGCTAAAGTTCCGTAAAACAATGCTTTTTGACCATCTTTACTGATAGGTTTGTAATGTTGTGGTGTTTTATATTTTCTATCTAAAAATCCCATGTAATAAAAAACAGGAACATATTAACGTTCCTGCTTAGTTAGTGCAATATAATGAGAATCATTAAGCTTGCTTCTTAAATGCTTATTGTAGGCTTATTTTCTTTTTTAAATCGTCAATATAACCTCTAAATCTCTTATCAGTATCCATTAAGTTGTTTACTGTTTTACAAGCGTGTAATACAGTTGCGTGGTCTTTTCCTCCGCAGTGCATTCCAATTGTTGCTAAGCTAGATTTAGTCATTTGTTTAGAGAAATACATTGCAATTTGTCTTGCTTGTACAACTTCTCTTTTTCTTGTTTTTGATTTTAAAGTATCAATTGCCATATCAAAATAGTCACAAACAACTTTCTGTATGTAATCGATAGAAACTTCTTTAGCAGTATTCTTAACAAACTTGTCAACCATCTGGCGAGCTAAATCTAAGTTAACTGCTTTTTTATTTAGTGATGATTGTGCTAAAATAGAGATTAAAGCACCCTCTAACTCTCTTACATTAGTTGTAATGCTGTAACCAATATACTCAACAACATCTTTAGGTAATTCTAACCCTTCTTGATACATTTTCTTTTCAAGAATAGCAATTCTTGTTTCCAATTCAGGAGCTTGTAAATCAGCCGCTAATCCCCATTTAAAACGAGAAAGTAAACGTTGTTCCATGCCAATTATCTCAACAGGAGCTTTGTCGGCAGTTAAAATAATTTGTTTTCCTGATTGGTGTAAATGGTTAAAAATGTGGAAAAATACATCTTGAGTTTTTGGTTTTCCACCAAAAAATTGAACATCATCAATAATCAATACATCTATCATTTGATAGAAGTGAATGAAATCATTTTGTTCGTTGTTTCTTACAGCATCAATAAACTGCGTTGTAAATTTCTCAGAAGAAACATACAATACTGTTTTGTTTGGGAATCTATTCTTAACATCAATACCAATGGCATGAGCTAAGTGAGTTTTTCCTAAACCAACTCCTCCATAAATCAATAATGGATTAAAAGCTGTTCCTCCAGGGTTTTTTGCTACTGCAAAACCTGCCGATCGAGCCAATCTATTACAATCACCTTCAACAAAATTGCTAAAAGAGTAATTTGGATTTAATTGAGAGTCAACATTTATCTTTTTAAGACCAGGGATAATAAAAGGATTACGAATAGATTTATCTTTGTTTAAATCTATTGGCATAGAAACAGGCGAGTTTTTAATTGCTTGCCTGTTAGTTGCAGGAATTTTAACAGTATATGGTTTTGTTCCATTTTGGCTGTTTTCCATAATAATGCTGTATTCCAGCCTTCCTTCTGTACCTAATTCTTTTTTGATTGTTTTTTTAAGAATACTAACGTAATGTTCTTCTAGCCATTCGTAAAAGAATTGACTAGGAACTTGTATTGTTAGAACTTTGCTTTTGAGCTTTATGGGGTTTATAGGTTCGAACCAAGTTTTATAACTTTGTAAACTAACGTTATCCTTGATCACCTGTAGGCAATTTTCCCAAACTAAATTAAAGTCTTTTTTCATTTTATAAAGCTCCCATGTTAAAAGTTAAAAATAATGTTTTTTTTCAAAATACAACGAATGATTTTAAGAGTTAATTGTTGAAAAATAAATTGCCTTTTTCGCGAGCTTTAACTTTCTATAAATCAATACTTTTCAAATAAAAGTAGCATCCTTGTTTTGCCTTAACAAATATTTGAATAAATAAGTGAAAAAAAAAACTTTTCAGCTATTGTTTTTTTAAAAACTTTTGTTCTGTATTCTAAGATTCTGATAACTAACAGAATAATTTTTATCTTTAAGAATATAAAAATCTAATCTGCCTAAATTTATACCAGCCCATCCTACTTGTATTATTAACGTATTTTTATGGGATAAGTTTCTGATTTTTGTAGGTTTTTCAAGGGAAGTATGCGTATGTCCTCCAATAATTAGATCTATGTTTTTGGTTTTTTTAGCTAATTTCAAATCTGATATTTTATCAGATTTATATTGATAACCTAAATGCGAAAGACAAATAATAAGATCACATTGTTCTTTTGTTTTGAGTTTTTCTGCAATTTTATTGGCAATACCTACTGGTTCTAAGTATTTTGTTTCTTTATAGAGTTTTTTTTCAACCAAGCCATCTAATTCTACACCTAAACCGAAAATTCCAATCTTAACACCATCTTTTATAAAAATCTTGTAGGGTTCAATTTTCCCTTTCAGAATAGTATCGTTAAAGTCATAATTGGCATTAATAAAAGGAAAATTAGCGTGTGGAAGCATTTTGGTTATTCCATCTATACCATTGTCAAAATCATGGTTACCAATTGTAGCGCAATCGTATTGCATTAAACTCATCAATTTAAAATCAAGTTCACCACCATACATATTAAAGTAAGGTGTTCCTTGAAATATATCTCCAGCATCTAACAGTAAAACATTCTCTTCTTCACTTCTTATTTGTTTTATTAAGACTGCTCTACGGGCCGCTCCTCCCATACCAGGGTATTTAGGGTCATTATCCGGAAAAGGTTCTATATGACTGTGTACATCATTGGTGTGGAGTATGGTTATTTTAGTGTAGCTTTTCTTTTTAGCCGCAAAAGAGCTAAAAGGGATAAGATTAAGACTAGCTAAACCAAAGCCACTTAATAAAGATTGTTTTATAAATTTTCTTCTACTCAAAAGTTATCCTCCCATCTAATTTGCCAACCAATTGTTTTCCTTTTTTATTTTGCTCTTTACAGTATTGAATTATAGCATCTCTTAATTTAATTCCTACAAACTCAATTTTAATAGGGTTTAAAAAGAAGTTCATTTTATCTCCACCGTTGGCAAGATAGTCTGAGGTTAAGATTTTAAACTGTTTGATGTCATAATCATTAAATATTTTATTGAATTCTTCTTTTGATTCTTTATAGTCAGTAACTTCCTTTTTAAAATCAAAAGAAAAATCTCCAGAAATCGGATGTCCTCCTGATTTATGTAAATAGTGAATTAATTCGATAGCTTTTGTTTTCGAAATTGTTACAACAACTAACTCATTTTCAAAAGGCATTAACTCAAATATTTTACCCCTTGTAATTTCTCCTTTCGGGAGAGAAGTTCTTAGTCCGCCATTATTTAATAAACAAAAATCAATAAACTGATTATCGGTTGGTTTGTAGATTTTATTGGCTATATCTAAACTTAAATCGGCCACTAAGTTGCCAAGCTTGGTTTCGGGTTTTCCTCTTTCTTTAGGGAATTCATCAGCAGAAATAATGAGCACTTCGTTCATTTCAGCATCTAGCTTTTCTTTGTAAGGTTGTATCATTAACATTGCCTCAACACTTTCGGGAGTACCTGAATTGATTTGAATAGAATTGTTTGCCGTTTTTTCATAAATAGGAGGCTGACAACCAATTAAGTTGAAAACTAGGCTAAAAACGAATAGGTATTTAATGTTTATTCTCAAAAGAATATGATTATTTTCGTTGACTAAATTAGGAAATAAAAATGTACACATCTACAACAAAAGTAAGAGTTAGATATTCTGAAACGGATATGATGGGATATTGCTATTACGGTAATTATGCTACTTATTTTGAAGTGGCAAGAGTAGAAGCAATCAGACAGCTTGGTTTTAGTTATCGGCAAATGGAAGATGATGGAATTGCTTTGCCAGTTTTAGAGTTTGCTATTAAATATTTTAAACCAGCTTTTTATGATGATGAGTTAATGATAGAAACTACTATTACAGAAGTTCCGAAAGCACGGATTCATTTTACCTATAAAACATTTAATACAGAAGGGGTTTTATTGAATGAAGCAAAAACTTCTTTAGTTTTTATAAATAAAAAAACAATGAAACCATGTTCGGCTCCAGCAGACTTTATTAAAACCTTAGAAAAACATTTTGAATTATGAAACTGTCAGAATTTAAAAATAGCTTAACTAGCTTAGAAAAAATAAGCTTCAGAACACCCACTGGAGGGTTTATTCCTAGTCATTTTCACATTACAGAAATAGGAAGCGTAGTAAAAAATTTTATTGATTGTGGCGGAACAATAAGGAAAGAGTCTTTTGTTGGATTTCAATTATGGAAAACAGATGATGATCCAGATCACCGATTGTCTCCAGAAAAATTATTAACGATTATAAAACTTTCAGAAGAAAAGTTAAACATTTTAGATGAAGAAATAGAGGTGGAATACCAGTCTGAAACGATTGGAAAATATGGGGTAGAATTTAACGGGTTTGAGTTTGTTTTAACCAATAAAAATACAGCTTGCTTGGCTGAAGATAATTGCGGAATCCCTGTAATTAAAAAGAAAGTGAGTTTAGTTGATTTACAAAATAATTCTTGTTGTGATCCTAAAACTGGTTGCTGCTAACCCGCAAATCGGGCTGTTAATGATGAGTAATACAAGGAATAGTTAAATTAAAAATATGAGAAAATATATAACAGAATTTATAGGAACATTTTTTTTAGTGTTTGTTGGCTGTGGAGCAATGGTTATCAATAACCATGTGGGTGGAGCGATAAGCCATGTTGGTGTAGCAATGTGTTGGGGTTTAATTGTGATGGTATTAATCTATAGTATTGGAGATATTTCTGGTGCCCATATAAACCCTGCAGTTACAATAGGTTTTTGGATATGTAAAAGGTTTCCTTTAAAAGAAGTGTTTCCTTATGTAATAGTTCAAATATTAGGTGCCTTAGTGGCGGGGTTTAGTTTAAAGGCTCTATTTCCATTAGATGAATTTTTGGGTTCTAGCTTGCCTGCCGGAACTTGGCAACAATCATTTATTTTTGAAACGATTCTTACTTTTTTACTCATGTTTGTGATACTTAATGTATCTACAGGGGCTAAAGAAAAAGGCATTACAGCTGGTATAGCTATTGGTGCTACTGTAGGGATGGAAGCAATGTTTGCAGGGCCAATATGTGGAGCATCAATGAATCCAGCAAGATCAATAGGACCAGCAATAGCCTCTGGTCATACAGAATATTTATGGGCTTATATTGTGGCAACAATATTAGGAGCCCTGTTAGCAGTTTTAGTGTTTAAATTTACTAGAAAAGAAGTATCATAGTTATGAAAAAAGTACTATTTGTTTGTGTAGAGAATTCTTGTAGAAGCCAAATGGCAGAAGGATTTGCTAAAATGCATGGAGAAGGTGTTGTTGAAGTTTATAGTTCAGGATCAAAACCTTCTGGCATTGTTAATCCGAAAGCAATAGAAGCAATGAAAGAAGTTGGATATGATTTAGGAAAACATATTTCTATTGGCTTAGATCAAATTCCTCAAGTAGAATTTGAATATGCAATTACAATGGGTTGTGGAGATGAATGCCCAATGATTGATGCTGTGAATAAAGAAGATTGGGCTTTACCAGATCCTAAGCATATGAACCCTGAAGAGTTTAATCAGGTAAGAGATATTATTGAAGCAGAAGTAAAAGAATTGATTAGTAAGATAAAAGATTAAGAGAAGGATTGATACCATTTGGGTTTCTTATTTCCCTTTCCTGCCATAATAACTCCAAAGTTAGGTTGGTTGTAAATCCATTTTCTGTTCACTAATGTTTTTACGATAAATCCCCACCAAAATAACTCATTAATTCGTTTAAACTTAGTTGTAAAACCATAAGAATGGAGTAGTGGCAGTATTAATTCATAATCCTTTTTGCCATTAATTGTTCCACTTTCATCATGCCTTCCTGCAATAATAGTGAGCGATAGGTTTTTACTTTTACTAAGAATATTTTCCATACCTAATAAGGTATGATATTCAGCCCCATTAATGGTAATATTAATGTGACCAAGTTTTTGAATATCAATAGTTAGATTTTCAATAATATCATCCAACGTCTCTAGTTCTACTGTAATTTCTTTTCCAGAAAAATTAACGGTAGAGTCAATAGGAATAATATTTAATTGATTCCAACTGCTTTTTTCTCCAAACAAAAATTGAGTAGTGTCTTTTTTAGAATAAGTTGCTTTTTGAATAAGATTAATATTAAATTCTTTTTCTTCAATAATTTTTTGAGCCTCTTTATGATTAAAAGGGTCAGGATCTATTCCAATAATATAACCTTTTGGTTGAACTCTTTGGTGCATTGTAAACAGATCAGAAGTAATAGCAGAGGTCATATCAAAACCTAATTGTACGCCTATTTCTTCATTTTTAAGTTGAGGGAATTTAAGCACACCATCAATGTTAGTGAAACATTTCCAAAATATTGTTTTCAGGCTAGAGACCATTTACTTTTATTTATTAATTTTTAAAGTTATATTTGGACTGATTATTGAATAATAAACGAAATAAATTAAAAAATCAATATTATGAAATTAAAATGTAAATTATTGTTGAGTAGTGTTTTTGCTTTATCAATTGTGTTCTTAGGATCTAATACGCAGGCTCAACATAATCATAAGCATCCTCATGAAAAAAAAATAGTTGCTAAGCATCATAAGGCTAAGGCAGGAAATACAACAGTTCGAAAGAATAATGTAGGACAATCTATGAAAGTGATTAAAAGAACAAATCATGTAATAGTTAATGCTTATAAATCGGTTCAAAAATACAAGATACATTCAGGTAATTTATCTAAAGCAGTACATCATCAACAATATGCTAAAAAGTTATTGCGAAATAACAAAACCCATAGAGCAATGCAACATAGTAGGTTAGCTAGGAAACATGCTTTTGTTGCGATTAGAACTAATAAAGGAACGCTAGATAGAACTTATGAATTGAATAAAGAAGAAAAATTGTTAGTTGGAGAAACAATTGCTGATCTAGAGTTAGAAAAAGAATTAAAGGCTAATACACCCAAAATTAAATTTGATGATACTGCTGTTACAGAAAAAGAAATGACAGAATTAGAGACTTTAAAAGTGGCCCCTTCTGATTATAAAAATGAGTAATACTTATTAGATAAAATAATTAAAGGCTACCATTTGGTAGCCTTTTTTTATGTTAAACGGAGTTGAAATCATCAATCATGATCACAATGACCGCATTCAATTCCTTTGGCTTTATTAAATGCTTCCTTTCCTTCTTTTATTGAGAAATAAACAATTCCAGCAGCACCTATTGCGTCTATATACGGAATTTTCCAAAGCCACCAAAGACCAGTAGTTGCTAATAAAATTAAAGACATGTACATGCAAATTTGATTACACTTAGCATCTGCAATAATTGCTGGGGAATTTAATTTTGTGCCCAACGATATTTTAGCACGTATTAAAACCCACATTGCTATTATGGAAATGGAAGAAATAACTACTCCTGCTATAGCTGATGATGGTTGATTGCCTTCAGCAACATTGTAAATTGCCGAAACAGTAAGAATAAGTGCAAGTACATAAAAGCACCAAGCTGTTATTTTAAGTGCTAAAGTCTCAAATTCTCCTTTATCAGATTGAGGGTTCTTTTTAATCCGTATAATCATTTGGGTTACTCCAATGGCAGAAACTGTTTCAACAAAACTGTCTGCACCAAAGCCAAAAAGAGTTAAGGTCTCATCTTTTATTCCGAAAGAAATAGCAACCAGACCTTCTATGATATTGTATACTATGGTTAATACAGAAAGAATTAATATCCAATTGAAAAGTTTATTTTTTTTTTCGATCATCTTATTATCTATCGTTATTAGATGAAACTAACAAGAAGAAAAGTAAGAATTTTTATGCAAAACAAAAAGCAAAAGTTTACTTAAACAATTCTTGCATTATTTGTCCATTCGTATTTGGGAGGTTAAAAGATAAAATTTCAGCAATAGTTACTGCAATATCTATTTGTTCTCTAGGAGTATTAATTACAACATTTTCTTTAAAGTCAGGCCCATAAGCACAGAACAATAGATGTCTACAACCTTCGCAACTGTCACCATGCCCAGCAAATCCACCATTTAAATTGTCATGCCTGCCATGGTCATTGGTAATAAAAATAGAGGTGGTTCCGTTATAAATAGAGTCATTTTCTACAAAATTAAAAATGATATTTATCAAAGAGTCAACATTACTTATTTGTTTAATGTAACCAATTGAATCATTTGAGTGAGCAGTAAAATCAGGTTCTCTAAAATTAATTAGGGTTAAGTTCGGGTGTTGAGTGTTAAAAACATTAAGCACAACATTTAATGTAATATCGTCTGCTCTGTAACCAGATCCCATGCCATTTATTCCGCAATTGGTATTGGGTAAATGTAGATTGTTATAACTGGTATGAGAGGTGTTAGCCAAAACTTCTAATTTATCTTTACTAGTAATTATCCAACTGTTTTTTGTTGGATATTTTTCATTAAAATATTGGAACATCGTTGGGAAAGGAGGTAGTTGACCACCTCCATTATTTAAGTTGTAGTATTGGCCACTGCATATAGCTAAATGACCAGGAGAAGTAGAAGTTGTTCCATTATTTCGGAAATTATTATTGATAACACCTTTAGGAGCTATATTATTTGCTATGCTGGGGATTAGTGAGTGAGTGGGTTCCCCCCAAGTTTCAGAATAGCGAGCACCATCCATAACTATAATAATAACGTTTTCTGTTTTGTAGTAATTTGTCGGAGAAGTAGTAGTAGTGGTGGTGGTTTTAGAACAAGATGTAAAAAATCCAATTATAAGATAAGAAATGAGAATAAGAATGAGATATTTTTTAGGAGGATGCATAAAGAAATAGGCTTTTATACTTTCATTTCGTATTCTTTTTGTAAATAATCCCCAATTTTATTTTCCATTGTTTTTAGTTTTTTATGATATACAGAAAGGTAAATTATTAGCGGAATAATTACTCCTAATAAAACAATGCAAACACCAAATAACATGGTTCCACTTACTGTAGGAAAACTTCCAATGATCATCATTTTCTTTTTTCTGAGGATAATGTTTGCACCTTCAGTATTACTTTTTTTAGCCACTAAAAATTGCTTATTTCTCATAGCAAAAGTATACTCCGGAAATTTTGTTGCTAATTTTTCTTGAAGCTCTTCGTAATTAATGGTGTTGGGAGTAATATTAAATTTCATAATTAATAGTTAGTAAAACACGAATATAATTAAAATTAGTGAAGAAACTCTTATTGCTGCTCTAGGTAGCTTTGCAAAATAATAGTAGCACTTATTTCATCAATTAATGCTTTGTTTTGTCGAGCTTTCTTTTTTAATCCACTATCTATCATAGTTTGGAAAGCCATTTTAGAAGTGAATCGTTCATCAATTCGAGCAATTTTTTTGTCTTTAAACTTTCTACTTAAATGTTTTACAAAAGGCTCAATCACTTTTGCTGATTCTGCAGGATTGTTTTGTAAGTCTTTGGCTTCTCCAACAACAATACATTCTACCTCATGTTTGCTGAAATAATCTTCTAAAAAAGCAATAATTTCGGTAGAGTGAACAGTTGTTAAACCACTTGCAATTATTTGTAGTTCATCGGTAACGGCAATACCAACACGTTTGCTCCCATAATCTATAGCTATTACTCTTGCCATGTCTTTTCTAATGTTTAAATTTGCATTAAATACACTTATAATGGACGCAAAGTTAAATAAAATAGAAGAAGCGATAGAAGATATCAAAGCAGGGAAGGTAATTATTGTTGTAGATGATGAGGATAGAGAGAATGAAGGCGATTTTTTGGCTGCAGCAAGATCGGCAACTCCTGAGATGATAAACTTTATGGCTACGCACGGAAGAGGTTTAATTTGTGCCCCTTTAGTTGAAGATAGATGTGAAGAGTTAGGGCTAGATTTAATGGTGCAATCTAACAATGCAGCTTATGAAACGCCTTTTACAGTTTCAGTAGATTTAATTGGACACGGTTGTACTACAGGTATTTCTGTTAGTGATAGAGCTAAAACTGTTTTGGCACTAGTAGATCCTGAAATTAGAAATGAAGAGTTAGGAAAGCCAGGTCATATATTTCCATTAAAAGCTCGTAGGGGAGGGGTTTTACGTAGAGCAGGACATACTGAGGCAGCCATAGATTTTGCACGATTGGCAGGATTTGAGCCTGCAGGAGTTATCGTTGAAATTATGAACGAGGACGGAACGATGGCTCGTTTACCAGAACTGTTAAAGATTGCTAAGAAATTCGATTTAAAAATTGTTTCTATTAAAGATTTAATTGCTTATCGTTTAAAAAATGAAACCTTAATTAAACGTGAGGTTAGTGTTAAATTGCCTACTGAAATAGGTGTTTTCGATTTGGTAGCTTACCAACAAACCACCAATAAAATGGATCACTTAGCACTGGTTAAAGGATCTTGGGATGAAGATGAACCCGTATTAGTTAGGATGCATTCTTCTTGTATGACGGGAGATATATTTGGATCTTGTAGATGTGACTGTGGCCCGCAATTGCAAAAAGCAATGGAAATGATAGAGAAAGAGGGTAAAGGTGTTATTGTTTATATGAATCAAGAAGGAAGAGGTATTGGTTTGATTAACAAGTTAAAGGCATATAAATTACAAGAGGAAGGTAGAGATACTGTTGAAGCGAATGAAGAATTAGGGTTTAAACCAGATCAGCGAGATTATGGAGTTGGTGCTCAAATATTAAGAGATTTAGGAGTTTCTAAGATTTTATTGATGAGTAATAACCCTAAAAAACGTACTGGTTTAATTAGTTATGGATTAGAAATTGTAGAAAATGTTGCAATTGAAATAGAATCTAACGAACACAATAAATCATATTTGGAAACTAAGCGAGATAAAATGGGACATTCGCTTAAAATGGGCAAATAGTTTAAGAGAATTTGTCTTTGCGAGTGTTATATAGTGCAAAAATGAGAAGTAATAACGTTAAAAAATAATAGTTACAAAATAGAAACAATAGCCTTTTCTCTTGTTTCTATTTTCTTTTATCAAAAAAATACATGGGAAGAGCATTTGAATTTAGGAAAGCCAGAAAAATGAAACGTTGGGGAAAAATGGCCAAAACGTTTTCTAGGATAGGTAAAGATATTGTAATGGCAATTAAAGACGGTGGACCAGACCCTGAGAGTAATTCTCGTTTAAGAGCTGTAATGCAAAATGCGAAGGCTGCCAACATGCCGAAAGAGAATGTTGAAAGGGCCATTAAAAAAGCCAAAGACAAGGATACAAGTAACTATAAGGAAGTAATATTTGAAGGTAGAGCACCACATGGTATTGCGGTGTTGGTTGAATGTGCAACCGATAATAACAATAGAACCGTAGCCAACATCAGACATTGCTTTAGTAAGCGAGATGGAGCTTTAGGAACAGCTGGTTCAGTAGAATTTATGTTTGATCGTACTTGTAATTTTAGAATTACTAATGATGGTACAGACCCAGAAGAGTTAGAATTAGAATTAATTGATTACGGAGCAGAAGAAGTTTTTACAGATGATGATGGCATAGTTGTTTATGCACCATTTGAAAGTTTTGGATCTATCCAAAAGTATTTTGAGGATAATGATAAAGAAATTCTTTCTTCAGGATTTGAACGTATTCCTCAAGTTTTAACAGCACTAACTACAGAACAAAAAGAAGAGGTAGATAAACTTTTAGAAATGCTTGAAGAAGATGAAGATACTCAAAATGTATATCACAGTATGGATGAAACTGCTTAATTAACTTATAGATTCTATTTTATATTAAAAGAGAATATATTAGTATACGTTAGCTCAGTAAGTAATTTATATCAATGTAAAATCTTAAAAACTAGCTCTTTTAATAACTCACTATTAGATGCAGAAGTATTATTTACACCTTTAGATTTTAAATCATAATCACGTAAGTATTCAATTATTTTAACTGATTTACGAATAGGGTAGTTACGTGTAGCAGTTTCGTATTCTCCAACAAAAAAAGGACTAACCCGCAATACAGAGGCAAGGTTGTTTTTCGATTTATCTTTAGTGTAATGTACTTTTAAAATATTACTAAAGAAGCTATACATTAAACCTATAGTTACTACCAAAGGATGATCCCTTTCATTTTTAGAAAAATGGAAAATAATTTTATTGGCTTTTAAAACATCTTTAGAGCCTAAAGCTTTGTTTAACTCAAAATTGTTAAAGTCTTTGCTAATACCAATGTTTTTTTCTACAGTATCGGGAGTAATTTCATTTCCTTCTAAAACGTTAATTGTTAACTTCTCTAGCTCATTAACAACGTTACTTAAATCATTCCCTAAAGAATCAGCAATGAGCATTGCTGCAGATGGAGTAATGGTATAACGCTTCTTTTTTAAATAGCCAGTTATCCAATCAGGAACTTGGTTATCGTAAAGTTTTTTAGATTCGAAATAAACTGTTTTCTTTTTTAAGAGTTTCCCAATTGCTTTTCTACCATCTACCTTTTTGTACTTGTAGCAAAACACCAATAAAGTTGAAGGTGTAGGGTTTTCTAAATAACCCTCTAACTTATCTAATTGAGTCCCTAAATGTTGTGCTTCTTTAATAATTACCACATTGTTATTCGCCATCATTGGATAGCGTTTAGCTTCTGAAATTATGGTTGTAATATCACTTTCCTTACCATATAAAATGGTTTGGTTAAAGTCTTTTTCAGTTTCATCTAAAACATTGTTTTCAATGTAATCCGAAATTAAATCAATATAATAAGTTTCATCACCAGTTAAAAAATAAACCGGATGATAAACTTTGTTTTTTATGTCTTTTATAATTTGAATATGATCCATTAATCCTCAGAATAAGAGTATTTTAGGTGCTTAACACTTGATCCGTTATTTTTAATTTCTTTTAAAGATTTTATTCCAATTTCTATATGGCTTTTTACATAGTTTTTGGTAACCGATTCATCACTTATATCGGTTTTAACACCTTCAGCAATCATTGGCTGATCAGAAACCAATAATAATGCCCCAACAGGAATACTATTTGCAAAACCTGTAATAAAAAGAGTGGCAGTTTCCATGTCAATTGCCATTGCTCTAATCTCTCTTAAATAGTCTTTAAAATGTTCATCGTGTTCCCAGACTCTACGATTGGTAGTATAAACTGTACCTGTCCAATAATCCTTTCCCATTCCTCTAATAGTAGAAGAAACTGCCCTCTGTAAAGTAAAAGCTGGTAATGCTGGCACTTCAGGTGGCAGGTAATCATCAGATGTACCTTCACCTCTTATAGCGGCTAATGGTAAAATAAAATCTCCTATTTCATTTTTCTTTTTTAACCCACCGCATTTTCCTAAAAATAGACAAGCTTTAGGGTTTATAGCACTTAATAAATCCATAATGGTAGCAGCATTTGCACTTCCCATACTAAAGTTGATAATAGTAATTCCGTTGGCAGTTGCATTTGGCATTGCTTTGTCTGTACCTTTTACTTCAACACCATGTTGTTCCGCAAAAAATTCAACATAGTTGTTAAAATTGGTTAGTAAAATATACTTGCCAAATTCTTTTAATTCTGTTCCCGTATAACGAGGGAGCCAGTTATCTACTATTTCTTTTTTCGATTTCATAGGTGTATTTTAATGAGGTCTAAATTAGTTAAGATTATCGTTTATTTTAAAAAGAAATGATAGTAAATTAATTTTTTTAAAATTCTTCCATATTTCACAAATAAGCTCATATTTTTTTCTTAAAAAACCAAGATGTGTTCAAAAAATAACAAATTTTATTTTATAAGAAGTAACCACTTCGATTTCTCATGAATTATTTTCATTTTTGTAAGGGCAAATTAAAATGAAAATAATTTCATGATCATTTGTCAAAAAAATAAACCATGAATAATTTTAAAGGAACAGGAGTAGCTATTGTAACTCCATTTAATGAAGATAAAAGTGTTGATTACAATTCTTTAGAGAAGTTGGTAGAACATTTAATTTCAAATGGCATAGATTATCTTGTAGTGCAAGGTACAACTGGCGAATCTGTAACTTTAAGTAAACAGGAAAAAGAAGAAACATTAGCTTTTATTATTAAAATAAATAATGGAAAATTACCTATCGTTTTAGGGATAGGAGGGAATTGTACAGCTACTGTTGTAGAAGATTTACAATCAACTAATTTAACTGGTGTTGATGCTATTTTATCTGTTAGTCCATATTACAATAAACCAACACAAGAAGGAATTTACCAACACTATAAAGCTGTGGCTGAAGTAGCTACATTACCAATTATATTGTACAATGTACCTGGCAGAACAAGTTCAAATATTTTGCCAGAAACAACATTACGTTTAGCAAATGATTTTGATAACATTATTGGAGTTAAAGAAGCATCAGGAAGTTTAGAACAATGTATGGAAATCATCAATAATAAACCATTTAACTTTTTTGTGATTTCAGGAGATGATGCCTTAACATTACCTATGATAGCATGTGGTGGCGATGGAGTTATTTCTGTTATTGCAAATGCTTTTCCAAAAGGTTTTTCTGATATGGTAAATGCTGCTTTAAAAACTGAGATGGAAGATGCAAAAAGTTTGCATTACAAATATTTTGAAATGATTCATTATTTGTTTGTTGAAGGAAATCCTGCAGGAGTAAAAGCAGCTTTAAAAGAATTAGGTATTACAGGAAATACAGTTCGTTTACCGTTGGTAAATGTCAGCGAAAAGACAAACAATAAGATAAAAGAGCTAATGGCAACCTACTAAATAATAATATTGCTGTAATTTAGTTTTTAGAAAGAAAAACTAAATTACAGATGAAGCAAATAATAATAACAATTATCACAGGGTTTGTTTTAATGTCGTGTAGCAATTATAAGGCAGAAAAGATAAACGTAAAAGCAGAAATAAATTATTTAGGTATGGATACGATAACATTAGGTGCAGGTTGTTTTTGGTGTGTAGAAGCAATTTTTCAAGACATTAAAGGGGTTGAAAGTGTAGTTTCTGGATATTCTAATGGGTCTATAAAAAATCCAGCATACAAAGAGGTTTGTACAGGCAGAACTGGACATGCAGAAGTGTGCCAAGTGGTTTATAACCCTAAAATTGTTTCTTTAGCTCAAATACTAGAAGTAGTGTCATGGCCTTCCTCCTTGATGCCGGTGACCTGCCCTTGCAGATTCCGCCTCGGCGCGGAATACGTCAACAACCGAGCTCCTCGCGGCGATAGGCCGGGGCGCCCCCAACCGCTACACTGGAGCCCATGAACCTGCCTAACCCCCTCATTCAGGCGGCCGAATATGTGTACCGCGTGGCCAGGAACGCGGTGGGCTTCTGGCTGGAAGCCAACGCGGTCAGCTACGCCGGCGCGCTGGCGTTTTTCACCCTGTTCTCGATCGCCCCGGTGGTGATCCTGGCGGTGCAGGTGATCGGCCTGGTGATGAGCACCGACGCCGCCATGGCGCGGATCATGACCCAGCTGCAGGAAACCATCGGCCCCGACGCCGCCGAGACGGTACGCACCGCCGTGGCCGCCAACCAGATCGACCAGGGCGGCATCCTGCCCACGCTGATCGGCCTGGGCGCCATGGTGGTCGG
>NVUQ01000036.1 GCA_002401955.1 Flavobacteriales bacterium
CATAGGTTTACCGTTTTCTACTTTGTATGCAAATATCACAGCCTCTTCTTTTTTAGGAAATCCTGTTTGAACATATTCATTGGTTTCTATATTTGGATTAATCTCAAACTAAACGATTTAAATTACCTTTTTATATTAAAATCAGAACGATGGACAGGAAATAGTTCTAAACCTTCGTCTTCTCGGTTTATAATTACCTATATCATTTTTTGGGATTTTGATATCATACTTATAATCGATTATTTGACTTTCATTAGCAGACAAACTAAACTTCCATAATAAAGACCCCTCCTTATTACTATATATAGCTTGCTCAATCCCATTCAAGTTAAACTTGGTTTTGTCGCCAATTTCGAATACTGGAATTTGATCCAACACATGAATGCTTAGAGTCTCGGAAGAGTTGTTCTTAACAACAATGTTAATCTCCGACTTATCCACATAATAATTCCCAATTAATTGTTGTTCTTTGTTGGTGTTCGATTCTTTCTTAATTGCTATAACATTTTTATCCTTCCCTAAATACAAGCTTAATGTATCGTTCTCAGTATAGGTATTTAAAAAGGTTTTACCCATATACGAACCTTTGTTATAAACATTTGTAGTTCCAGGTATTAAATCATACTTATTCCAATTGGGAATGTCTGCCATCAAAAACCCAAAAGGATCTACTTTAGGAATTAATAAGTAGTGATAATCTGCTTTCATTTGATAAGCATCTACATCAATTAAATAGGGTTTTGCATCTGATGGTATCGAGTATTTATGATTAATGGCATATTCTGATATGGTATTTCTTACTTGGACTTCTCTAAACTTTACGTTACCCGTTTTTGGTTTCTCTTCTTTACTTGAAGTTCCATTTAAAGTAGGAGCATCAAATCCTGTGGTTGGACTTGCTGTAGAAAGCTTTAGTTCTACATCGTTCCAAGAAACTCCTGAAGCGTTAAAGACATTGGCTCTAAAAATAAACTCTATTGGATTTTCTGCACCTTTAAATTTGCAATCATAAATTGGTGCCCAACCCGCTTTAGGTGTTAAAAAACGAAATACAAATGTTGCTTTTTCCGATGAGTTATTCATTACTGTTACGCTAATTTCTGAACCCGATTTAGAGGTATTCTTGCTAAACTGTTTTATCTGATTTCTAAACTGATCCAAACGATAATTCAATTGTTTTTTTCTTTTAGCTGCTCTATACAATTCAATATTGATAGCCGTGTAACGTTGATGAAAAAAACGAGAAGCCTTTTCTATTTCAGCTACCAGAACTCCATCTGAGACGCCTCCTATGGATTCATCCTTAAATAACAATCCCTTTTCTACAGTATAAGCTTCCGTTAAGGATTCCAACAGGCTTATTGCTTCTGTTATAGTCGCAATACTATCGTTTAATACCGATATTTTATTGCCATTGGATTTATGGTGTTTTAAGTAATTAATCTTTTCAGTAACCATAACAATAGATACATCAGGGTTTAGCACACTCACATTAATCGTATTTTCTACTATAAAAGGAGTCAGACCACTAAACACAATGGTACTTTTCCCTTTAGGGAGATTTATTTCCTTTTCGTAATTCACCTCTGCCGAAGAGTTGTATACGGTTACATTTTTAATTTTAGCTGTTACTTCTATTGTTCGGCTTTCACCAAAAGCCAATATTGTTAAAAGGCTTAACACTGTTGTTAATAATATTGTTTTCATAATTTAAAGAATATTGAAGTTTGTATTGTTGAAATATTTGAAACATTAAAATTTCTATCATCTAAATGAAAGTTGTACATCACATTGAGAGACCAAGCCTCCTTAAAAAGTGTAATAAAAGGCATAAAATGAAAATCTATAGATTCTAAGTAACCTGCTTTTAAACCGAAAAACGCAGACATTTTCCTTGTAATAGGTACTTGATACCTAAAATTGATATAATGACTTAACACCCATTTATCATCTTTTATATCGTACCTACTCATTCCATCATACGATATTCCTCTAAAAGGAATTGCATCAATAAGTGCTCCTAAACCCCCAATATTAACTAGGTAATATCTTGAAAAACTGAGTCCTTTAGAAGACTTATTCCATGGTAATTCTAAATTAAGAGAACTTAATGTGATATAATACCGTTCTGCATTTTCGGTAAATGAAATTGAAAGGTTTAATTGATCACTTAACATTGATCCTTTAGTCGTTTGAATATTATCTACTTCATAATATCCAAAATCACCTCCCTTAGAGGAATGGATTGTTTTATAAGTAGCACCTACTTTAAGTAAAACTTTACTCAAAATAACGTTTCTATACCCTACACCTATTCCTGCATAACGATACGATGCTCCTTTTCCTTGATCTGTATTATTTAATGTAATACCTACGCCAAAAAAATCAGAATTAAGGTGAGATGAATAAGAAGCTTTAGTATAAGAAAATGGCTGATTTTTTGAAAGACTGTTTTTTTGAACAAGTTTAAAAATATTATCCTTTTTATCAGACGTTAAAACTGACGGGTTAGTTTCTACATTGTAAAAACTAATTGCTTCGTAGTTGTAAACTTGCGAATTTCCAAGATGAGGAAACCACATCGAGAACATGAAAATTATTAATTCCTTTTTTAACATTTTGTGCTGCATTTATTAATACAACACAAAGAGGTTACAGGTTAACCAAAATCTGTTTACCAGAAAGGGTTTTTGTAGGTTTCTAACTGCTCATTTTCTACGACATATCGGAAACCAATAAATGGAGAAGCTGATTGATTTTTAAACTCGCTTAACATCTTGGCATATTCTTTTTTTGATTTCCAGCAGGAACCAAATACAATTACTTTACTGGATCCGTTTTGAATGAATTCGGAAACATGTGCTACTTTCCCAATATTCTTTAGACCATCAGGATAAAATACCTGAATGGTATCTGCACTTTTGTAGATATCTAAAATCTCAATCTCTGACATTCCATATCGATTCAACTCAAAGAAGTTATCGTAAACCGTTCTCTTCTTTAAATCGTGTTTCTGTACCTTCTCTTGTCTTTTTAAGAAAGCTTTATTCACCAATCCTTCGCTCAGCTCGAAAATAGTTTGATATCCTTCGCATTTTGGTGTTTGTGCGAAACCAATTTTAGCCGAACTAATCCATTCTGCATCAAACGGCAAACGAATTTTGATGGCTTTAGCTTTAGGGTCGTCTAATAGTAATTGTTTATTGGTTGCTTGCTCTAGCCACTGACAAAACAACAACACAGCCTGTGGACTAATGTTTACAACAGGAAAACCATCGTAAGCTTTCGATTTAAAATAGTTATCAGCCAGTTGATTACAATTGTAATTGGACCAAGTTGTTTGTTTTACCATCGCGATTTTTAACGCTTCATGATTTTTCAATTTTATTAAATCTATTAAAAATGCCTTGTACTCCATATTGGTTACAGAAAAATTCCGCAATACAAAAGCATCTACCCCAACTTTAGGTTGCTTATAATAAATAAAAGTCTCTCGTACTTGGGTATACATTTTTTTATCGTGAACAATCAATTGAGAAACTAGCTCTTTCTTTATTTTTTCATAATACTTGATTTCTTGATCAGTAAATAGTGCTTTAACCGCAAGAGGTTGTTTCACATTTAACGTATCTTCTGCATAAACTGGTGAACTTATCACAGTAGCCCTATCTGATATTGAGTCTTTAATATTGGCGAAGGTTTTCATAAAACCAGTATCTGTAACTATTTCATTTAGTTCCAACACTGAAGTTAATTCTGATGAATGCGGAGTAGATTCTGTTTTTAGTTGATCTTCCAATGAGCCAGCTACCTGCCCTTCTTTTTTATCTTCTAACTGAAACACCAATACAATAGAAACTATCACAATTAGTAATACCACACCTATCCAAGTCCACTTACCATTGCCACTCCCTCCTCCTAATTTATTCAATAATTTATTTCGTTTAGCTTCACTCATTTTTACACCATAATCCTGATCAAAAACAGCATTAGCCATATCGACATCTTCTGCTCCCGAAAGTTTATTCAGAGAATAAGTGTTCAAGAACCTATCGAGGTCATCTTCCTTGATATATTTCTTATCCTTCATATTCATTGTTCTCAACACAAAAATTGGTGTTCTTACTTACTACGGTTCTTAACCTCAGATTATAAACTTTTAATTGCTTTGCAGGTTTATCCACATAAGGTGAAATTTCTTTATATGAAAAATCTTGCGCCTTCATTAATAGTAAAACCCGTTGCCAATCCTCTAAAGCTCCCAACACTTTCTTTAAACACTTCATCAATGAAGATTCGCTTTCATTATCTTCCTCTCCATCACTCTCTGGCAAACTTATGTTCATTCCCTCAAACAACTCCTCAGCAACCACAAGCTTATTTTTGGTATCTCTTAAATGATTCCTTAGGTAATTGGTAAATACTTTAAATACAAATCCTACAAACCTGTTTTCATCTTTAAACGTATAATTATCTAGAGAATCAATCACTTTATACAATGTTTTATACACCAACTCCCAAGCCACATCATCACTAACCTTCCACTTTGTAATAGCATAGCCGTACAGTTTTTCTCCATATTTGGTATAAAGAAGAGCTATCGCTTCTTTGTCATTTTTTTTTAATTCTTCTATTAATTTAAACATATGGATAAACCTTACCGGTCTAGCAAATTTATGTTTTATGTATACAACACAAACTGGTTACAGTTTAAAATCATTATCAAAGTTTCATAAATGTCCTTAGATAATAAAAAAAACCCAAGCTGTTTTCACAACTTGGGCTCGCCTTTGAATACAAAAAGTATTCTACTGCAACGCTACCCTCTCTTTTCTCCATCAAACTGACTCAGTATTCCTTTAATTTCAGAAAATGTAGTTTCTATATAATCTAAATGATAATTATTGGACCCATCTATTTCTCGATAACAAATCATAGGTTTACCGTTTTCTACTTTGTATGCAAATATCACAGCCTCTTCTTTTTTAGGAAATCCTGTTTGAACATATTCATTGGTTTCTATATTTGGATTCATTTCTAAAATACTCCCAATATTCTTAAACATAATCAACACTCTCTCTTCTTTTATTGCATCTGTTTTCATTACAATCACTTGCTTCTCTTTTTCTTCCATATGATAAAAACGGTCTACATTAATCCAACTTAATTTATTAAAAGCAAATACATAATTATTCATTTCTTGCTTATTAGTCAATCCTAACCTATCCATCTCTTGTCCTCTTTCATCAGCTCTTTCAGCCAGTCCATCCCGCCATTTATCAACTCTTTTTTTATGTTTAGCTAAATTAACAGCATAGATAGCCTGGTACTGTTTAAACGCTTTTTGATATGGCGGACTTTTTTTAAATTCTTTATGAGCTACTACTTTTTTTTCTTTCCAACAATCGGTAGCTACTAGGAATTCGTTTTGGGTGTTTTTGTACAATTTCATTTTCGCTTTGTACTTCTCCACATTTTCTTCATAACGATCTACACGTTTATCATATCGTTCTACGGCTTTTTCATACTGTTTTTGTTGAGATGCTCTTTTCCCTTCTTTATTAAATTTATACCAAGGAATTTTTCTAATATAACTTTCTTCTTTAGGTTTATGAGGCTCTCTAACCATTTTTGGACGAACTGGAGTTTCTGGCTTTTTTTTAGTGTACTTAAATTCTGGCAACTTTATGTTTTTGTTTTCCATTATCGGAAAAGCAGCATATCCACTATACGTTATTTTTCTAGTAATGGGTTGATTCGTGGCAGCCCAATCATCTCCTACATTAGAAGTAAACACCTCCATATTGTCTTTTCTATTTTTATTAGGAATTGCAACAACCATATCTTTACCTGGTTGTATTTTAACGGGTTTTCCACTAACGGTTGCTGCATCAATTTTTATCATCCCTCCTGTTTCTAACAAATTGTTAGCACTTTTAGTTAAAAGCCCTGAAGAAATAAAATCTTTAAACTCCAAAGATTCTGTTAATTCAAATTTTACATCTTCCGTTACTAAAGTTCCATTTTCGTAAGCAAAAGAATTTTTAGGTATTAGTATTCTAACTCCCTTTCTTCCTTTTATCAAATTTTCTTCTTTAGGATTAATAATATAACTGTTTGTTTTATTTGGATTAAGAGCCAATTCTAACTCTTCTATATTGTCAAATTTGTAGGTAGTTATGGTTACTTCTACTCTTCTATTGACTTCCATATTTTTATCACTTACATTTGGTTTTTCAGGATCGAGTTCTCCTTTATAATTAAAAACAATACGTTTTTCGTCAATTCCTTTTTTAATTAAGAACTGTTTTACTTCTTCTGCTCTATTAAGCGATAATTGTTTATTATACTGAATACCTCCTCTACTATCGGTATGACCTTCAATAGTAACCTCATAATCAAGTTTAGTTTGGTGCTGTTTAAGGAATTGATCTAGCTTTTTAGATGCTTTTTTTGTTAGTTCGTGCTTTGCTGTGTTAAAGAGTATAGTCGTTTTTTCGGTGGTTGTTTTTGCTTGCAAAAAAGAGCTAAAGCAAAGAGCTACAACCAATGTGTAAATTAGTTTTTTCATAGCGATAAGTGTTTAAGGATTTATAAGAACTTAATTAAAAGAACAGCAATAAACAGTTATTTATTGCTTTCTTTCATTCTTATAATTCGAAAACCAAGAAAAGATACAGGATTTTAAAAAGAAAAAATCTAAATAAGTTCTGCTACTTCTTTGCCAATTAGAGAACCTATTGCAACTCCCATTCCTCCCATACGTACAGCACAATAAATATTATTATCTAATTGTTTTACTATAGTAGTTTTTGTATCACCAACTCCCATTATACCTGCCCAACGCATTTCTACATTTACATTATTTTTATAAGGAAGAATAACTGTTTTTAACAATTCATCAAGCTTATTCTGGATAAGCATTGTTAAACTAATGTTTGTCGTATTTTCTTCTTCTTTTGCTAAGTTTCTTCCACCACCAAACAACACTCTGTTTCCTACATTTCTGAAATAATAATAGCCTTGTTCGTAATGAAAAGTTCCTTTTAGTTTTAACCCTTCTATTGGTTCTGTAATTAACACTTGGGCTCTTGCTGGTTCTACATTAAGTTCTGGTAATAGCTGCTTTGCAAATCCATTGGTAGCTATAATTATATTTCCTGCTTGTATATCAAAATGTTCTAGGGTTAAAATTACTTTATCATTTCCTTGATTGATCTTTTTTATTTCTACTCCATTTAAAATTATTACGCCTTTTTGTTGTGCTAATTTTAATAAAGATTGCATTGTTTTTCCTGTATCAATTTGACCTTCGTATTTATTAGTAATAATATGATCAATATTCTCGAAACCAAATTCATTTATTAATTCATCTTTTACTTCAAAAACAGCATCTCCAAATATTGGGTTTAGAAACTCATTTAAGTAATCAAGCTTCTCAATCGTTCTATTATAAATATCTACATCGTCTTTGGTAAACAATTCACAGCTTCCTAAAGCTTCGTATCCTAAATTCTCTTCTCCCAACAAACTTTTTAAATTCAATAAGCCTTTCCAACGTTTTTCAACCATTGCAAAAACTTCCGCTTCCGACATTATGGATAAATCGTCTAAAATTTCGGTTGGTGATCCAAAACATGCAAACCCAGCATTTTTAGTACTTGCTCCACTTGGTAAAAAACCTTTTTCTAAGATTACTACTTTAGCATTAGGATATTTATTCTTCAATTCTATGGCTGAAGATAAGCCTACAATTCCACTACCAACAATAGCATAATCTATATTATTATAAAACGATTGTTGTTCCCAAAAACTTACGTGCATAATTTGTTTGTTAATTAACTTGTAAAATTATTCTATTTGAACTCAACAAGTACATTATAAATTCCTTTTATTACCTCAGCCATCCTCTCATAATCCAATGTTTCTGGTAAATCGGTTGGTTCATGATAATTCTTATTTCTATAAAAAGCTGTATTCGTAATCATCACTGCAGGGTAATCATATTTCCAATAATTTAAATGATCGGAAAAATCTATTCCAGGAAGACTAGCTGGAGCATTCACTGAGGTTACATCAATATTAGCTCCTCTTTTTATTCCTTTTTTCACTTTTCTAGTCAATTTACTATTACCGTTTCCAAACTTACTTACCACACTAATATAATCTCCAGTATTGGGATAAAACAACTTTAACAAACCTATTGGATAATCTTGTGAGCCTTTTTCATCTGAAAAATAGCCAATCATTTCTGAACAAATCATTGCCTTTATTGGAATTTTATTGTCTTTTAAATATGTTGCATGAACTGCACTACCCATAAATTTAGTTCTAAAATATGGTGGTTCTTCTAATGTGTAAGCAACTAAATCTACTCGATAATTCAAATTTGGTTGATGCTTTTTTAACAACCGAGCTAATTCTAATAAACCTGCTGTTCCACTGGCATTATCATCGGCTCCAGCTTGCTCCTCACAAACATCATAATGTGCCCCCACAATAATTCGTTCACCATCTGTTCGACCAAAGGAGCATATCAAGTTTTTATACTCGTTGCCATCTGCAATGTACTTTTGAGTATCAACTTCTAATCCTAGTTTAATCCATTCATCTGCAATGTAACTTGCAGCTTCATTTAAAGATTCAATATTTTTAGCGTTTCTGGGTTTTGTTGTAGAACACAATGTTGTTACATCGTTTTTAATTCGTTCTGGATCAACTTCAATAACATCAGATTTATTGGTTTTAATTAAAACAGGATTAGTTAAAGCCATTACCATGCTCGTTAACAATACAAGTAAAGTGACCAATAAAATGGTAATTCGTTTTTTCATCTTAATAGTTGTTTTGGCTATAATTTTAAAAAATTATAAAATAACCAGAATGTTAGTAATGTATATGAAATTAAATTTGCTACAATTATACTTTTAGTTATGAGTGATTTATCTATTGATTTACCAATTTTATTAACTAAGAATTTTCTTTCAATAATTACTGACAATGTAAATGCTATTATAATACTTGTAATAATAGTTACTAAAACCTCAATTGATAATTGAGGATCAACTCCTTTAGGAATTTCAGTTCCTCCCAGCATAGCTCTAGTTATTGGATAAGAACTAAAATCTTGGCCTGTTACTAACCATATAATTATAGAAAGTATAATTCTAAATAACCCTTGAAATAAGTAGCCTGCAAGTGTTGTAACTAAGTTTGCATAAAACAATATTTTAAACAAATCTTTAAATGATTTTTTTAAAAATAGTTTGATTACATATGACTCTAATAGAACAACAAATATAAATGACAATAAAACATACCACCATTCAAAAAATATAAATGGTAATACCATATTACATAAATATCCCTTTTTAAATAATGATGTTTTCATCCTACTATTCTTTCCTTATAAATCTGATAAATAAAATATACAGCCAAAGCACTAAATAAATGCTTAATGGTATGACCACTAACAACACTTAAAAATTCAAAGATTTGAGTATCGAAATGCTCACATATTTTAGCCAATGTATAAGCTGCAATAACATACAACAATTGCTTGGTGTATAATTGATGGTTTTTATAAAAAATTAATATTAACGGTACTGCCAATACTGGAAAAAATTGAATAAAAGCATACAAACGTAAATCTCCTGCTCCTATTATTTCAGTGTAGTACCAATAGAATATACTGTAAACACCCACCGTAAATAAAGTGTAAAAAGACCATGCTCCTGCTCGTTTGTCTACATAATCATATATGATTGTTCCAAAAAAGGAGGTGAAAACCAAGGTCATTGGTAAACGATCGAATATTAATGTAAAATTATTGGGTTCATAGTGGTAAAACGCTGAACCTAATCCTGTAAATAAAACACCTACAAACAAAACAAAGAGCATTAAGAAATATGCCATTGTTTCTTTTTTGAAAGCCTTACGAGCCAATCTAATCCCCATAAAACCAATAATTAAAAAAGGGATATTACTCATTACATCCATAAAATGAGGTACTCCCAAATAAGTTCTGCAATCGGAAAAACGATGGTAAGCTAAATCTTGTGCAATGGGATCTAAAAAATATAATGCTATTGCTGTAATAACAAATACTGCTATTAACACAAATCCTTTATAATATCTATTTACCATTGTCATTTATTTTTATTCCAATTGAGCTAATATTCCTGAATCAAAAGGTGTCCATATAGCTGTTTTAATTCCTGCATTTATTAACACTTGGTTGGTCCATACGTTGCATGTTCTAAATAAATGATAGCTGCCGTTTGCTTCATAAAAATTATCATGAACATTGGGATACCGACAACAATCAATTAATTGAGACTTACCTTCTTTAACTTTAATGTAAGAAACAATATAGTCTTGAAGTTTTTTAAACGTTGCTTTAGTAACCATAAACGATTTTATTTTTTCTGATAGTTTGGGTTTATATTCTAAATAAGAAACATGTATAGCTGTTTCTGATGGTACAAAAGCTGCTTTAAGTGCAGTACTTATAGTTAGATCAGCCCAAGTTGGTGTATCAAGAAAAAAGCCTTTATCTCCCCAGCCAAATGAAATATATTTAGGTTGTTTTGTAAGTGTTTTAAAGCTTTCTACTCCAAAGTAATTACTCCACAAATAATCTTCTTTAATTAAAGGCAAACAAATATCAGCATGCACTCCATTAGAAACAATAAACACTTCTACTCCTTCTTGTGGAGCCTTATAGTTATTATTTACAGTTATATATTTACATGCAACTGAAGACAATAAATACACTCCTACAAAAACTGTAAAGCCAAGTAAAAACTTAATACTAATTTTTAATATTTTCTTAATCTGTTTCATGTTATTTTTTACTCCACCAATATAAAGTTAAATTAAATACACCTGTAATTAAAAATAGGTTAAACAGCATTCCTAACATTATACTCTCTTCATAACAAGCAAAAGATATATAACCAACAATAGTTAACAACCCACCTAGCAAACGCCATTTCAAACCGACTAAAGTTCCTAAAAACAGAACTACCATTGCTACCGACAATTCTATTTCTTTAGTAGAAAGAAGAAATTTTACAGGAGCAAGCCCCTCAATCAAATGAGCTCCAACAATAAATAAAACGATTCCTAAAATTGCAATAGATAATAACTTTGTTACCCAGTTTAATATTTTCTTTATCAAATCCATATTATTTATCTTTTTCCATTTCTGAAATCATTTTATAAGACATATAGGCTAATAACAAAGCTACAACACCTATTGCACTCCACATCCATAAAGTAGATGTTGTTTTCTTCTTTTTTTCTTTGTACCGAATTGTAGAAATATTATCTGTAGTTAACAAAGGTATATCATCTCTTATCTTGTTTTTAAAATGAGTGATGTCATAATTCGGTCTAACCTGAATCTCTTCATTGCTAAAAACCAATTTATATTTTTTTGCAAGTTCCAAATGTGTGATTAAATATCTATTTAATTGATAGGCTTCTATGCTTACCTTTTCTAAAGGAGGATTATCCTCATTTTCTATTATAATGTAAAAATCTTCATATTTGAAATCAGAAAAATAGCTTGTAAAATCACTATTAGAATTCAAGGTAATATAATCGATTACATCATAATGCGTTTTTCCTTTTTTGTCTTTGCGTTGAATACATATTTTAGCATTTCGATAATAATAAGTTGGCTCATCAGCTTTAATTACGAGCTTATCAAAGTAAGGTTTTTCCTGAAAGTTAACTTTAATGTAAGTCTCTTTTGTTTTAACACTATCAAATCGCTCTATAGTTGAGTGCTCTAACTTTGTAAATTTACCCTCTTCTTTATAGCTGTCGTAATAACCAATCTTCATCACATTAATAGGTAAACTGAACCAGTCGTAAATAACAATTCTATAGTATTTATAATCGGTATAAGGAAAATTTAAACTTTTCACTTCCGATGTAGTATGCTGTCCATCTGCTACTCGAAAGGTATAGTTTTCTTTAATGGTATACCAATTTTTGTAATCATCGCTCCCAGCTAATTCTAATCGTTTTCTTACATCAAAATTTTTAATCTGAAGTTGAATATTGTTAATGGTATCTTTATGTTGATTCTCCACCACCAAAACTGTTGCACCATTTCTCCATTTTATTTTTTCTATAATTTGATATTCCTTAAAGACCCTTTTGGTTACAGAAAAGGGTTCCTTTTCTAAAAAATAAGGAATGGCTGTCCCTTTTTCATCTTTAATTCTAATATCATAAAATTGAGAATTAAGCTTTGATACAATTGAAGGGTTTAAATCTACTTTATAAAACCCTGATGAATCATTTTTTTCTACTTCAGCTTGCCACTGGTAACCTTGACCAAAAAGGCTATCAGTAATTAACAAGCTTATCACAATTATTAAAAGTTTTCTCATAGCTTTTCTATTTTTTATCTGAATCTCCATCTAAAATGAGGTTCTTTAGTTTTTGGTACATAAATGAAATCACTAATAACAATACGCCTAGCAATATAAAAGCTACTATTTTTCCTGCTTCTGATGCTCCTTTAATATCAAACAAAAATAGTTTAATGAGTATTACACTAAATATTGATAGTGAAACAATTCTTAAGGTTCTGTATTTGTATTTCATTCCAACCAACATCAATAAAAATGAGCCTAACCCCCATATTATTGGGTAACCAATTTTTACTGTTTGCTTATTAATGAATTGAGCATTTTCTTGAAATTGATCAAAAAACAGCATTAGAGTCATATGATTTAATTGTGCACTTGCAACGATTAACCCTAATAGGGAGAACCCAACAATCATCATTTTACCAATTTCTGTTCGTAACCCTATCCATTTTCTCACACCTTTAAACAACTTGTATCCAAGTAAAACAATAAAAGTTAGGTTGACGTATTGCATTAAAAATGAACCTATATGAGCTTCACCTATTAAATAATCTTCTCTAATTGAAGTCTCTAAACCATTAAATAATGGATAGATTGCCAACATAATGATAGCAACAAATGCAATTCCTTTTTCTAATACTTCATTACTCACTTTTCTAGCATATTCCCACAATCCTAGTAGAAATAAGTAAGTATAACCGATTATACTTATAGTTGCTAGAGTTGTATTATTCAAAACATCTCCTACTTGATATCCGATCTCTAAAACACCTAATAAATAAATTAATGAAGCAATAACAATCTTACTCATGTTCTTCATAAATTGAACTTCAACACCTTTAAAAATATTTACTTCTTTTTCGTTATTCAATAACCTTGAATAAACTACTACTCCTAGGATACTAAATAGCGTTGTTATAAATCCTTTATTTAGGATAACTGTTAAAGGCGAATTTTCTAACTGTAAAAAATAAAGCTGTTGCCAATCCATTACTAGGCTTACTAGCATTAAACATAATATTACCAATGAACTCAATTTCATAAATTTAATACTAGATTTTTGCCCTAACCAAAGCAACAACACCATTTCTGTTGCCCAAAACAGTGTAATGTAATTACCCGACAATTGAACTGGAGCAGCTAAACTTACAAAGGTTAATACCATTCCAATTAATAAAAATATTAATGATTTATCCACGCTATTTCGCTTAAATAATGGAAATGCAAATAGTAAATTAAACACTCCTAGTAGTACCGTAAATAAGCCTTGATACTCTTTATATCCTGATAAATAAAGTATTGACATTCCTACGCTGTAAAACAATGCTGTAGTAGATATTAGCAATCCGAACTCATACCCTTTAAACTTTCTTTTTTCTTTCACATTATTAATGATGTGCATTATAAAAAAAATAAGGTAAAATAAACCAGCAAATAACATTGCTCCTTTGTATGGAGGTTCTACTACACCTACAACTTTAGAGACAAACCAACCCCCAAACCATAATACTGTAAAGGCGAAAGATAGAATATTGACTACATTCCATTTTTTAAAATATGCCAATACCAACATGCCAACATTTACAATAGCCAAATAACTAAACAGTACTTGATAGTTTCCTCCTCCATTACTTACCATCATAGGGGTAGAAAAAGCACCTATTAAACCTAAAATTGCGAGTTCCTTTTTATCATAACTAATGGATAATAAAACTGAAAATGCTGTTATTAAAACCATCAAACTAAAAGCAACTGGTTGACTAAACAATTGGTATTCATGAAAAGCGATAGAAATTGAATAATAAAATATAGCCATTGCACCACCTACTAATACTGAGCTAAATGCAGTATATGATTTCCTTATTTTGTGTGCTATAAATGTTAGTATTCCACCTGATAATATTCCGATAGCAACCCTACCAACCTCACTTATCCAATTTTTATCGATGGCGTAACGAACAAAATAAGCAATCCCTAAAACCAATATTCCAATACCAATTTTATTGATTAAATTTTCTCCAATAAATTTTTCAAGATCTCTTTCTTTCTTTTGAGGTTGATCCATAGCTACTTGTTTAGGTTGTTGTTCTTCATCATTGCATGTTTTGTCCGCAATCTCCTCTTTCATAAGTTCTATTTTCTCTTCTTTCTTTTTCTTAATAGATTCCTGATCAGAGTTTATATCGAGCGAAGACGAAGGGTTTAACTCTTCCTGGAATGAAGGGGTAAGATTATTTTTTTCTTCATCAACTTCTTCCTCCTTAATTATTAAATCCTTTTCTTCAGGCAACGGGTCCATTAATGTCAACAAATTTTCATTAATCACTATTGGTTCTTCTTCAACAATAATTCCAGATTCCTTTTCTTTTATTTCTAGGTTATCTACTTTAATAATTAAAGCATTCAACTTATTTAAGACTTCTCTTATTAAACTACTTGTTGTTTTTACCCAAACAAGTAAGATAACAGGTAATGCTAAAATTGCGAGTAATAAAAAAATGACAATGCCTTCCATAGTGTAAGTTTTAAATTCTTAACAAACATAGAGAGCAATGGGAAGTCAATCAAACAATTTAGAGATAATTGCTGACTTTTAAACTAGATTTATTTATCAAACATCTCTTTATCTAAAAGGAATATTTGCAATAAATTACTGACTTTATAATGAAAAGTTAAAGAGTGTTAAAACTGAACCTAACTAAAACTTTATACCGATCTTTTTATAGATAAATCCCATTAACCAGGCTGGTCCGATGAGTAAAAATTGGATATCTTCTAAAAAAGAAGGTTTAGCGCCTTCAATTTTATGCCCTATAAACTGACCTATCCAACCAAGGGCAAATAAAATTAAAGAAACCTGCCACAAAACTAAGCCAAAAGGCTCTATCATTTCAAGCTGAGCATTACCCCACAAACAAAATAAACACCAAACTAAAATACCAATTGCCATAGAAATTGATAAGCGGATATAAAACACCAATGCTAAAAGAATAACAATTGTTCCGAAATGAACATAAGGTTCCAAACCAACTGAAATTCCTCCAAATAAATTAAGTAATATATCATGAGGAATACTCGCCAACAAACCAATTACACTAAAAAATATAATAGGAACACAGAACCAATGAATAAGTTCATTCGTGCTATTTTGGTGATTTACGCCATAGGCATCTAACCAACCCCTCATCGTTTTCATAAAATAAATTTTAAAAATCAATAAACTAACTACATGTTAAGTTACGTATTATTTTTCATTTCTTAATAAACAAATCAAGTGCACTACAGTAATTTTGGAAACCAAACATCAATGGAACTTCACTATGATCTGCTCCATTTATTTTATGAGCCTCTTTATATACTCCTTGATGATTATCATAGACTACTTGTCCATGAGTATTAATGTTTAAAAAAGAATCATCTTCACCATGTATCCACATAAGTGGCTGGTTCACACTTTTAATTTCCTCTGCATTATCTATGGATAATCCAGTAACAAAGGATGAGGGCATGCCGAGCACCGCTGCATCTTGCACCATCACAGCCACTGAGGCATAAGGAGCCTCTAAAATGAGTTTAGATGGTGTTAAAGATCTTGGCTTTGCTGTTAGTTCGCATACAGGTGCCGTTCCTAAACTAAAACCATACATTATGAGTCTATCATTGCTTAATCCATTTTGTTTCAACCAATTTAATGCAGCATCAACATCTGCATACATTCCATCTTCGGAAGGTTTTCCCTCACTTAAACCATAACCTCTATAATCAACCATCATTACACCATAATTGTTTTTTCCTCCAGAATGGGCTAAAAGCTTTGCTCGTTGCCAATAAAAATCCATGTGCCATTTATTACCATGGCAATACATAATTACTGTATCGGTATTAATAGTGGCAACATCACCTATATAAATAGCATAAATAGTTGTAGAAACTGACTCTGATGGTGCTTGAGAATTTAATGTAAATACATTAATTAAATTGCTTGGTATCGCATATGAGGCATCTAACACAAAATCTTGTTCTCCTGTGTAATTATCTAACTTATATTCTACGATTTCACTATCAGGGTTAAAAAGATTATCATCTAATTTAAAACAACTCGTAAGCAAAGACGCAATAATTATTAACAGTATAACATTTTTCATAGCTCTAAAATTTCCTTGTAAAACTGATGTAAATTCCTACGGCACCTTTCCCACTAATTCCTTTGTAATCTACTACATTGGGGGTATTCTTTAAATATGGAGTCAACCATTTCCCTTCTATATTATAATTCCATTTATTACGGACATGTGTAAAGCCGATTTGTGGGTTAATTATCCATCTATTTTTTTGAGATTGATTATGTGCTTTTGTTCCTGATAATTCAAACCAATTATCTACACCTACATAAACAAAGCTTTTTTGTGGTTTAATATCCCAATAAGCATTTACATCTAACTGTGGCCACAACTTAAAATTACCCTCCCAAGTGTCATAAGCCATGTTAATTGCGGGAGCTACACTAAACCCCAATTTTAAACTATCGTTATAATAAATATTCTGACAAGCTCCAATATCAGTTTGTACCACACCAAACAATAAAGAAGTAGTATGCAAACTCCCAAAAACAGTTGTTTTATCTGTTACTCCTTGTGCATACATTAATGATGTAAACGGTACTGGTATAGTTTTTCCTGCAAAACCAATTAATGGACCTCCAACATGTAAATTCACAGCTTTTTCTCCTTTATCTAAAGGCCTAACAATTCTAGATGGCATACAAGAAGATAGAGTTTGGATCAAAAGGAAGAAGCCGAGTATCTTATTAAAAGTATTTTTCATTTATTTTGAGTACAGAAAACTAAAGTAGTTAATTTCATTTAACTGCTCTCCTTTTAATCCTCTTTTTGACCCTGCTAAACTTGCTATAATCACCATTAATCTTGATTCTTAGTTTTACAGCACCTAAAACCCCAAAAGCAGCTCCTACAAAACCTAAAACTGGAGCTGAAAATTCTGCTTTTTGTTTTGCTGTATATCGAAAACAAGGAGCAAACCACCCACTATTATAACACGGAGGGTCATCACCAGAAATATAGGCTCCTGCAACTCCTGATCCTATTCCAATTAACGCACCAATCAATAACGATCTAGCTATAACATTGTTTCGCCTACAGGTAAACAATCTAATCTTTTTAAAATTGATAGTTTTAAAAGCAATATTTCCTTTAAAATAATCTTTTCTGAGATCTGAATCTGAAACAACTATTGCAGAGTCACTGACATCATAAATAAATCCATAAACATTTTTAGGTTCATCTTTCAAGTATATCCAAGTTTTGAAAAATCTTTTTCCCTGAATTTCATTTTGAGCATTCAAAGCTTTTAATGAAATAGCAACAATAATTATTAAAACAATCTGTTTCATAACAATTAATTTAAGATTAATTGACAACTACCTTCCTCTTTTAATACTATGAAACTGAAAATTCCAACCTACCTGAAGTGAAAATGAATTTATTGTAGCACTATTAGTACTAAAATTTTGCGAATAAGGGAAATCAGCTAAATCAACAGTAGGGTAATCTGCAACAATTGTTCTATCACTTTCAAAATCTATTCCCACTCTTAAACTATGACCTATTTTGTGATTTTGTGAGTTACTTAATTTAAATAACAAACCACCTCCATATATAAATCTTGGTTTCATTTCTCTTTTTTGTGGATCAGCCTCAACCTCATACCCAGCTCTTAATTGGAGATTAACCGCTCTAAAAAGATGATAATCTAAAGCTGTTCCAACAGCAAATACATTTCTACCAACTACAGTATTTTCTGATGGTCCATATTCATTATAATAAGAATCTTCCTCCATAATAGATTTCATTCTGGCAAACAAACTAACTCCAATATTTTTAGATGCAGCATACCTTGTGTTTAATTCCAAGCCAAATCCTGGACCTCTATTTTCTGATGCAAACATTATTGGCATTGCCCCAATAGAAAAAGGAGAAATATCCTTCGTATTTATCATTGTATTTCTCTGACAAAATCCAGTATTTGATATCGCTATTAAACTCGCTATTAAAATTATTTTTTTCATCGTTTTTAGTTTTTATTAATGTTTAAATTCTAAGCAAAAATAGATCTGATTTCATTCTCTCACAAACACAAATCGCCATTTTACTGACTTTTTATAAAATAAAAATATTAGGTTTAATCCTTTATTTATAATAGTTTTACCAATTATATTACTGACTTTTATTATGGACAAACTACAAGAATTAGTTAATACTCTTTCTGAAGATGACAAAAGAGAATTTAGAATTTTTATTAATAGACAGAAAAGTAAAAAGCAACGAAAAGATTTAGATTTATTTGAATTGATTAACAATCAAACCCCTGTAAAAATCATCCAAGAAAAACTTTACAAAACACCTAACAAAGTTGCTTATCATACGTTAAGAAAAAGGCTTTTAAAACACTTAACTGACTTTATAGTTCTTAAACAAATAGATAGTGATACCACCGCCACATCTTCCATTGCAGGATTAGTTTCTTTAGCTACTTATTTATTTAAACAAAAAAGTGAAGATTTCGGATGGCGAACACTAGAAAAGGCTGAACAAATAGCAATTGAAAATGAGCATTATGAATTACTCAATAACATCTATCATTTACAAATAGATGAATCAAATAGTGAATTTTCTCCTGATATTAATACTATTTACGAAAAGTGGAAAAACAATAAGCAACTAGTTGATGAAAACGAAAAAGCAAATATTGCTTATAATTTCATAAAAAAAGAGTTGAACAATATCCGTATTAAAGGAGAGGATAAAGACCTTGAAAAAATCATTACCAAATTATTAAAGAAATATGGAATTAACGATTTAGTTTACCAACGACCGCACATTTTATATAAAGTACTGGATCTTACAAGAAGAGTAATGCTCTCTAAAAAGGATTTTTACAATTTTGAACCCTACATTATAAAAACATATGAAAAACTAGAAAGCAGTTTCGGATTTTCTAAAAGAAATCATTTCTACAAAATCAATATTCTATACATGATTTCTCATATTTTGTATAGAAATAGAAGATTTGAGGAATCAAATAAATATCTGAAAGAGATGTTGAGTGGAATGAATGAATACAACAAAAGCTACTACCAGCAATTTTATCCTAAATATATTATGTTGCAAGCTGCCAACTTTACTTACCTTAATAAAAATGAGAAATCGATTACACTTTTAAGTAATGTTAAAGAAAATGAATTGAAAAAGATGACTACTGTTGAGCAGTTCAATATTAAAATCAATTTAGTAGTGTATTACTTTAATCAGGCAGAGTATAAAAAAGCCAACACCATTATACAAACGCTTAACCATTCTGATAATTGGTTAGAAAAGAAAATGGGTGTAGAATGGGTTTTAAAAAAGAACTTAATAGAAATTATTCTTCAGTTTGAATTAGGCAATATTGATATTGTATTAAACCGAATAAGGTCGTTTGAATTAAACTTCTCTAATTTATTTAATCATCCTCTTTACAAAAGGGTTAATCTGTTTGTTCAAACCATAAAAACAACCATAGATACTCCTGATATTATGCAAAGCCAAGTGTTTATTGAAAATGTTAAAGAAACCTTAGTTCGCCAAGATTCTGAACAGGAAGATTTGCAAGCTATGGCTTTTTATGCTTGGCTTAAAGCAAAAATGATGAAACTAAATTATTATGATGTTCTCTTAGATATTGCGAATACTAAGTATGAAGAGTTATAAAAACAGTACTTTTGGAAAATGTTGAGTAACCTCCTTTTCATAACATTTAGATGGCTAGATGTAATCGATATTTTATTGGTTGCCATCATTATGTTTCAACTTTACAAGTTGGTAAAGGGAACCGTTGCTATTCGTATTTTTTTAGGAATATTAGCTATTTACCTTTTCTGGAAAATTGTAGAAGCACTACAAATGGAATTGTTAAGTGAAATTTTGGGCCAATTTATTGGAGTTGGAGTTTTGGCACTAATTATCGTTTTTCAACAAGAAATAAGACGTTTTTTGCTATTAATTGGAAATAACAGCATCTTTTCGGGCAAAAGAAGAAGTAAATTGCTAAAACTGTTAAGTTATAATGAAACCAAGAAAGAAAAATTATATGTAAATCAAATTATTACTGCTTCTAAAAACCTATCTAGTACCAAAACTGGAGCATTAATAATTATCGATTCAAAATCTGAACTTAGATATTATTCAAGCACAGGAGAAAAAATTAACGCATCACTATCTTCTGCAATGTTAGAATCTATCTTCTTTAAAAACAGCCCCCTACATGATGGTGGAGCAATTATTGAAAACAATATCATTGTTGCTGCCCGTTGTATATTACCTGTTTCAGAAAATCCAGATTTTCCTGCTCATTTTGGTTTAAGACACAGAGCTGCTGCAGGAATTACAGAAACATCTCGTTCTATTGCTATTATTATTTCCGAAGAAACTGGAAAAATATCGATCGCTAAAGAAGGTCGGATCAGTTATAATATCTCCATTGAAGAGTTGATGGAAACGCTTAGAAAAGAGTAATACCAATCTCCCACATATTCTTTTAAACAATTTGGCAGACTAATTGTATTCTGATTGCGTTATATAATAACTTCTAAATCTTCTTGCAATGAAAAATCTAATTACAATTTCTATTGTTATATTACTAAGTTCATGCTACATCTATCACCCTTACGAAACAAAATCACATGATAATCGCCCAATTTCTATCCAAGGAAAATCAGCAAATGTGTGTAAAGAACTTAAAGGAAATACTATCTTATATTTGATTTATGTTAATGATAAAAGTTCTAAACATTGGAATAATTTTGATTTAGAACAATCTAAAAATGCTATTGCAAAATCTGAGAAGTGGATTAATAAAGAGGCTAATAAAAATGATGTTTCTTTAAATTTAAAAGTGGTGCATCATTCGGCAGAAGACTCTATAAAACCAATCGTAGCCAACCTCACTTATAAATCGGTTAACCATCATCTTTTTTATGCAGAAAAAGGAATAGAAAAAATTCATAAATGGTCCAATAAAATATCAAAAAAAGTAAATTACGACTTAAGAAAAACCCATCAAAATATACCTAAAGAAATTAAAGGAAGAGATGACCTTATTTATAATCTGAGAAAAATATATAAAACAGATAACATTGCTTTAATGTTTGTTTTAAACAACCCTATTCGCGAAGAAAGTTCAGTTACTTTCCATAATCAAAATACTTTTAGCAACAATAATTCTAGTGAATACACTATTATTTCTCAATCAAAAAAACCAGCAGTATTTGCCCATGAGTTTTTACATTTATTTGGTGCTATGGATTTTTACAATGTGAATTACCAACATATTAAAATTGATAAAAAATTAAGAAAAAAATATGGCAGAAAACATGCTTCTGTTGGTGCAGGATCTAACAACAAGACATACATTTTAAGAGAACACCCTAATGCCATTATGAAAAACATTAATCTAGAAGTATTAGATAGTTTAGAAATAACTCCTATTACCCAATACTTAATTGGTTGGAAAACCAAAGAAAAAGTTTCAATAAAAGATAAAGAACTCATGTTGTTTGGAGATTATATTGTTTTAGATTAATCACTTCCATTTAATCCTTTATTTGTTAACTTTTTCTATTGTTTAAGTCCCAATAAACACCTAATTTAGTTGCCCTAAATTAGACAGATGAAAGTTAAAAATTACGCTCAAGGAAAATGGATAGAAGGAGACGGAGATGGTCAATCTTTATTTAACGCCATTACAGGTGAAACGATAGGAACAGTATCTAGTAAAGGATTAGATTTTCCTGCCATGATGGATTATGCTAGGAAAACTGGAGGACCGAAATTAGCAAAAATGACTTTCCAAGAAAGAGGATTAATGTTAAAGGCATTAGCCTTACACCTCATGAGTATTAAAAAGAAATTTTACGCAGTTAGTGCTCAAACTGGTGCTACTAAAGTAGATAGTTGGATAGATATTGAAGGTGGAATTGGAAATTTATTTGCCAATGCTAGTTTAAGAAGACAGTTTGGAGATCAGCCTTTTTATGTTGATGGAGAAACTGCCCCACTTTCTAAGGAAGGAACTTTTATAGGGCATCACATAATGGTACCAAAGCAAGGAGTTGCTATTCATATAAACGCTTTTAATTTCCCTGTTTGGGGGATGTTAGAAAAGATAGCTGTTAACTTAATGGCAGGTGTGCCTGCAATTGTAAAACCTGCTGCACTTACCTCCTACCTAACAGAATTAATGGTTAAAGAAATTGTAGATTCTGGTATTTTACCTGAAGGATCTTTACAATTAATTTGTGGTTCTGCTCGTGGAATTATAGACCATGTAACCAGTCAAGATGTAGTTACTTTTACTGGTTCTGCATCTACAGGAATGATGCTAAAAGCAACACCTCGCTTAATTGAAGAGGCTGTACCTTTTAATATGGAAGCAGATTCATTAAACGCATCTATTTTAGGTGAAGATGCTGTTCCAGGAACCGAAGAATTTGACTTATTCATAAAAGAAGTACAACGAGAAATGACTGTTAAAGCGGGTCAGAAATGTACTGCTGTTCGTAGAATTATTGTTCCAGAAAAATTAGTTGAAGATGTGCAAATTGCTTTAGGACAACGTTTAGCAAAAACTACCGTTGGTGATCCTGCTGTAGAAGGGGTTAGAATGGGTTCTTTGGCTGGACTAGAGCAAGTAACTGAAGTAAGAGAAAAAGTAGAACAACTGGCTAAAACACAAGAAATTGTTTTTGGTGATTTAGAAAATTTTGAAGTTACAGGAGCTGATAAAAATAAAGGAGCATTCTTATCTCCTATTCTATTTTTAAATACAGATCCTTTTAAAAATACTGATTGTCATAACGTTGAAGCATTTGGACCTGTTTCTACCATAATGCCATACAAAGATTTAAACCAAGCCATTGAGTTAGCTAATATGGGTAAAGGTTCATTGGTTTGTTCAATTATTACCAATGATGATAAAATAGCTCAAGAATTTGTAATGGGTGCTGCACCTATGCACGGTAGAATATTAATTTTAAACAGAGCTTGTGCTAAAGAAAGCACAGGACATGGTTCTCCTATGCCACTAATGACTCATGGAGGTCCAGGTAGAGCTGGTGGTGGTGAAGAAATGGGTGGAAAACGTGGCATTTTGCATTACTTGCAACGTACTGCAATACAAGGTTCTCCAACCATGTTAACTAAAGTAACTAAACAGTATCAATATGGTGCTGAACAGATAGAGCATGACAAACACGTTTTCCAAAAGTATTTTGAAGAAATTGAAATTGGAGATACTGTTATCACTAGAAAACATACTGTTACTGATGCTGATATCGTAAATTTTGCAAACGTAAGTGGAGATAATTTCTACGCTCACGTTGATGCTACATCTTTAGATGAAACAATTTTTGAACAAAATGTTGCTCATGGTTATTGGGTATTATCTAAAGCTGCAGGTTTATTTGTTGATGGTAAAAAAGGTCCTGTATTATTAAACTATGGCTTAGATGAATGTCGATTTACTAAACCAGTTTACCCAGGAATGACTTTAGGAGTAAAATTTACTGCTAAAGAAAAAATTTCTCAGGAAAAGAAAACATTTGAAGCAGGCGAAGAAATCCCAAAAGGTGCTGATATAAAAAAAGGAATTGTAAAATTCTTAGTAGATGTTTATGATGAAACTGGAGAAACAGTAGCATTGGCAACTATATTAACAATGATAAAATTTAAGGAACAATAGTTTTAGGTGTATCATTCTGAACAAAGATTTGTCACTCTGAGCGAAGTCGAAGAGTCATCCAAATCGAAGTGATGAATCTAAATCAACTTCCTTACCTCTCCAAGAAGAAAAGGAGTTAAGTAATTTATGAAGCAGATAGTAACCAAATATTTAATCTTGCTCCTTTTGGTATTTGGGTTTTCTCAAATATCAAAAGGACAAAGATTTTCTCCTCATGGAGATAGTTTTGTTTTAGAATTAGAAAAAGAAGACTCTGACAAACTACAGTTTGTTGAAAACACTTTCATTAAAGTAATTAATAACACCTCTTATTCTACTATTTTCTATGCTGGCGATTATAAAAATAGTGGATTTGCAATTCCCTTAACACATAAAGAGTCACAAAAATATACTTCTTTATATAAAAAAGATACTTTAACAAGTTATCTATTTGACATAAACTGGCTACCTAATTACAGAAGTTTTTCTATTACAGGTTTTTCCAAAAATTACAATGTTTCCATGAAAGAGTATTATGGGACAAGAAAACATATTTTACCACGAATTAAACTTCCTTTAAGTAATTACAATCAGTTTTTGAAAGAAGATGAGATTCACTTAATTCATCAGACGATCAAAACAAATATTGGAAAAAAGATTGACAGTAATTATGTAAACCTTAATAATTCAAGCATTAAAGTTAAACATCATTTGGATATTGAATCTAAAGACATTTTCCCACAAACATCTCTTAAGCTAATTGAATATATAATTAAACAATCCCTATATGAAGGCACTATTAAAGGCTACAAAAACGATTCTCTTAAACACAACTTATCCAAATACGAACTTGACAGAAAATACCTTAAGCAAGCTGAAACTCACGAACAATTTGATGAGTATGGACGGATTATGACAGGGTTTGCTGATACAGTTTGGTTTGGCCTTTACCCTACTTCTATTTCATTATCAGAAATTATTAGCTTCCAATCTGTTTCTGACTCAACAGTTATAAAAAATTATTTAGAGAAAAATTTCTTTAAATACGACCCTCCTTCAGAATTACTAGTAGCAACTTTTACGTACAATGCTGTCGGAATTAGCTACTTACACAATAAAAATGAACCTTTAAGAACTATTTGGTTAGACTATAATGAAGTAAAAGAAATACTAATAAAAGAGCAAGTTAACTTTAATCTTTATGAAGCTCTCTTTACCAAAAATCTATTTGATATATTTGAAATCGATAATTACTTCTGGCAAAAAGAAGATTATCAGAAAACAAAACAATAAACTATGGCATTAAACTCACTTACCCCAAACCTAATGGTAAACGATGTTGAAGAAACAATCGAATACTATACAGATGTTTTAGGATTTACTTTATTAATGACTGTACCAGAAACTGGTCAGTTAGATTGGGCAATGGTTAAGCGTAATGACGTTGTAATCATGTTTCAAACTAAAAAAAGTTTAACCTCAGAACTGCCAAGAATGGCTGGTCAGAAACCTGGTGGAGGGATAACTTTTTACATTAAAGTAGATAGAATTACTGAAGTTCATGAAGAATTATATCACAATGAAGTTGAAATAGTTTCGGATTTAGAAAGTACATTTTACAACACTATTGAGTTTTCAATAGCCGATATTAATGGATATATTTTAACATTTTCAGAAGAACAAGAGAATTAGTAACTGGTGTATCGTTTTTAGTTTTTGGAGAATTCCAAACACAACAAACCAAACACCATAAACCAAACACTAAATGCAAGCAGCAATAGAACAAGGAACAGTAAAAATAGTAATTAACGAAAAAGGAATTGCAACAATAGAATTCTTTCATCCTTTAAGTAATTCATTACCAGGGAAAATATTAAACAAATTAGCAGATACGATTACAGAAGCAGGTAAAAACGATAACGTTAAAGTGATTATCTTAAAATCTGCTGGTGAGCGAGCATTTTGTGCCGGAGCAAGTTTTGATGAGTTAATTTCTATTAACGATTTAGAAACTGGAAGAATATTCTTTTCTGGTTTTGCAAACGTAATTAATGCAGCACGTAAATGTCCGAAATTAATTATTGGACGAGTACAAGGAAAAGCTGTAGGTGGTGGCGTTGGTATGGCAAGTGCTGTAGATTTTTGTTATGCCACTAAATTTGCTTCTGTTAAATTAAGTGAGTTAGCTGTAGGAATCGGGCCATTTGTGGTTGGCCCTGCTGTTGAGCGTAAAGTAGGTACTTCTGCAATGAGCATGATGGCTATTAACGCTACAGAATGGTATTCTGCCGAATGGGCAAGAGAAAAGGGTTTATACGCTGAAACTTTTGATGATGTAGCTCAAATGGATGCCGCTATTGAAACCTTAGCGAATAAACTAGCTAACTCTAACCCTGAGGCAATGAGCATGCTTAAAACTGTTTTTTGGACAGGAACAGATAACTGGGACACTTTATTGGCCGAAAGAGCTGCAATGAGTGGTAAATTAGTATTATCTGACTTTACAAAGAATGCTATTAACGCTTTTAAGAAGAAATAAAACTATGACCGTTATCAAATTTTTAAGCATATTTCTTACATCTCTACTTTTCACCAACTCGTATTCTCAAAAATATGAGTGGTCTCGAACTTTTGGCGGAACAGATTATGAATATGGATATGGCATTGTTGCTGACAATTCTGGTAATTCGTACATCACAGGAAGTTTCCTTTCTGATACAATAGACTTCGATCAAGGTAGCGGTCTCCATATAATTCCAAGCCTTGGTCAAGCCGATTTATTTGTAAAGAAAGTTAATCCTTTGGGAGATATCGAATGGATTAAAACAGTTGGCGGCCTAACTAATAGTCATATAGCAAATGGTTATTCTATTGATATGGATTTGTCAGGTAATATTTATGTAACAGGAAATTTTAAGGGATTAATTGATTTTGATCCAGGATTGGGTGTTCACAACAAAATGTCTATAGCAAATAGCTTTGATTGCTTTATTTTAAAATTAGATAATTCTGGCAACTTTATTTGGGTGAAAACCTTTGGTGGGTCAGATACTGATCGTCCAAATTGTATACATGTAGATATTTCTGGAAATATTCTTGTAACTGGATCCTACATTGGAACTGTTGATTTTGATCCTAGTGCTACTACTGTTGCCAATATGACTACAATTTCAGTTAGAGATATCTTTGTTCAAAAACTTAATTCTAACGGAAACTACATATGGTCCAAGTCAATGGGAGGAAATGATAATGAGGAAGGTTTTTCTATTACTTCAGACCAAAATGGCAATGTATATTCAACAGGTTGGTACGCTAGTAGTTCAGCCGATTTTGATCCAGGAGCCAATACATTTAATCTTAATGCAGTTGCAGGAAGCGATGTTTTTATTTCTAAATTAAATGTTAACGGAGATTATGTTTGGGCTAAATCAGTTGGAGGAATAAGTTCAGATGAAGCCTATGCTATCTCCTATGATCCAACAGGAAACTTATTTATATCAGGTTTATATAAATCTTCTGGAGATTTTGACCCAGGACCAGGAGTAGTGACCTTAATCAATGCTGGAAATGATGATATTTTTATTGAAAAGTTAGATACTAATGGTAACTTAATTTGGGCAAACTCTATTGGAAGTATTGGCAATGAAGTTTGTCGATCTGTAAAAGCGGATAGCTTAGGAAATTGTTTCCTAACTGGTTCATTTCAACAAACAGTAGATTTTGATCCAAGTCCTAATATTTACAATTTAACTTCACTTGGTTCATCCTGGAATGATGTATTTATTCAAAAAATTGATGGTGCAGGAAATTTAATTTGGGCCAGAAATTTTGGAGGACTTTCTATAGATGAAGGTAAGTCGATAACTATAGATGGACAAGGCAACGTCCTCACAACTGGTTATTATAAGGGTACATCAGATTTTAATTATGGTACTGGACTTGATATCCGTACTGTGGAAGGCAACTTAGATATATTTGTAACAAAAATTGGAATTTGTAACGGCACTACTGAAACATACAGCGATAAAACTTGCGATAGCACCTACATTTCTCCTAGTGGTAAATATATATGGACTTCCAATGGGATCTATAACGACACAATAGTTAATGCCACATTCTGGGGATGTGATAGTGTCAATACCATTACTTTAACTTTTGCAAATGTTGATACTTCTTTAAGCATAACCGCGTCCTCTTTAATATCAAATTCTGATAGTGCTACTTACCAATGGTTTGATTGCACTACTTTACAACCAATTATTGGAGAAACAAATCAGACCTTTTCTCCAAATACAAATGGCAGCTATGGAGTAATATTAATTGAAGACGGGACCAATTGCACAGACACCTCAGCTTGTTATAACTTTGTTAATATTGGATTAGATGGGCACAACTCTTTCTATGGTACAAATATTTTTCCCAATCCAACATCAAGTGAACTTACAATAAATTTCAAAGAAAAAATAGAGAAAATTAAAATTATTAATATTACTGGAAATATTGTAACAACCATATTTCCTTTAAGAAATTCAATAAATGTTTCTGATTTAAACAGTGGTATTTATTTTATAAAAATAATTGGAGAAAAAAATACTACCATTCAGAAATTTATAAAAAAATAAAGTGCAAAAAAAGCCTCAACAATGTTGAGGCTTTTTTTATATCTATTTTAGTTTATTCTGCTTTATCGCTTCCTAAATCATCAAAACTTACATCAGAAAATTCTGTAGCTACTTTTTCTACAATTTCTTCACCTTGTTCTGCTTTTAACTCTTTAATCTTAGCAATTGCCTCTTCTAAACCTCCTGAAAATTTCTCAAAATCTTCTTTGTACAAGAATAGTTTATGCTTTTCAAAGTAAAACTTTTGATTGTCATTGTTAAATCTTCTCTTACTCTCAGTAATAGTTAAGTAATAATCCTCAGCACGCGTAGCTTTCACATCGAAAAAATAAGTTCTTTTCCCAGCTCTTACCGCTTTAGAAAATACCTCATCCCTTCTGTGGTCATCCTGATTATTTTTTTCTGTTCCTTCCATCTTCCTTATCTTTTAAGTTTTATTAATTTTAAAGTCATACAAATCTTCCGATTAATTCTTTAAAAAACAAGTTCAACGACACTTTTAATAGTTACATCTATTTTTTATCGGGATTTAACTCAATATAATTTTTCAACTCATCTGTGATAAAGGTCTGTAAATCACCATTTTTATCACTATAAATTAACAGAGCTTCCAACTCTTTATGTGTAGATAAAAAATCTTTAGAATCTTGCAAGCCCATTACCATAAAAGCAGTAGCATAAGCATCTGCATAACCACAATTATCAGTTATAACAGTAACACTCAACAAATTATGCTCAACAGGATAACCCGTTTTTGGATTAATGGTATGAGAATACTTCATTCCATCTTTTTCATAAAACTTTCGGTAATTACCCGAAGTTGCCAAAGCTTTGTTATCTAAACTAACAATTGCTTCAATTTCTCTTTCTTTTAAATTTGGCAAAGGTCTATCTATTCCTATTCGCCATAAGGTGTCATTCATATTTAATCCTTTTGCTTTCAACTCACCCCCTACTTCAACCAAATAATTTTGGATACCTCTTACTTCTAATAAATCCGCCAATACATCAACCGTATAACCTTGTGCTACTGCATTAAAATCAAGCATTATTTCTTTTTTACTTTTTGAAAGCCCTTTATCATCTGATTGAACCTGTTTAAAATCAACAAAGTGTAATAAACTATCTATTGTAGAGCTATCTGTCGAATTCAAGTTTTCAAAACCAAATCCCCAAGCATTTACTAATGGAGCAACTGTCGGATCAAAAGCACCATTCGTTGCTTCGTAAACCTCTTCAGATATCATAAAAACATCAGCAAATAGCTGATCAATTACCCCTGTTGAATCCGATTGATTAAATTTTGATATCAAAGATTTTTTTTGATAAGTCGACATAGAATTATCAATTGCTATTAAAGTAGAGTCTATCGCTCTTTGGTAATTAACACCATCTTTACTGATATAAACTACACTGTAAGTAGTCCCTTGGGCAAAACCATCTACAACTATTTTTTGTTTGGAAGGAGCAGATTCTCCACAACCGAATAACAGCAATATAAATGCCGAATAAATTACTTTCTTCATAAGTTTAGCAAAAGTAGTTAAGCAATCTTACATTTAATCATTTATTGTTAATTTTGCACTATGATTTTACCTATAGTAGCATACGGTGATGCCGTTTTAAGAAAAGAAACTGAAGAAATAGACAAAAACTATCCTGATTTAGATTTGTTATTAGAGGATATGTTTGAAACCATGTATGCTGCTAAAGGTGTTGGTTTGGCTGCTCCACAAATTGGTAGAGCCATCCGTGTTTTTATTGTAGATGCTTCTGGATTTAATGACGAAGGAGAGCATCCTGAATTAGCTGATTTTAAGCGTATTTACATCAACCCCATCATTGTAGAAGAGTCTGGTAAGGAGTGGAAGTTTGAGGAAGGTTGTTTGAGTATTCCTGGAATTAGAGAAGATGTTAGCCGCCAACCAAATATTGTAATTGAGTATTACAATGAGAACTTTGAATTGATTGAAGAAACACTAGATGGAATTGCTGCTCGTATCGTTCAACACGAATATGATCACATTGAGGCTACTTTATTTACCGATAAAATAAACCCATTAAAAAAACGATTAATTAAAGGAAAATTAAACGATATTGCCAAAGGAAATATTAAGGTAAATTACCGAATGAAATTTCCTCTGGTTAAAGCAAAACATTGATAATTGATAATTGATAATTGATAATTGATAATTGATAATTGATAATTGATAATTGATAATTGATAATTGATAATTGATAATTGATA